>NZ_JACCBF010000001.1:4997171-5673606 GCF_013409625.1 Nocardioides kongjuensis | reverse complement strand
GGGCTACGCCGAACTGGTGGCGTCGGCGGCCATGCCGAGCTCGAAGCGCAGCCCCTGGCCGCGGATGGTGGTGATCAGTCGGGGCTGGCGGGTGTCGTCGCCCAGCTTGCGGCGTACCCAGCCCAGGTGGACGTCGATCGTCTTCGACGACGTCCAGAAGGTAACTCCCCACACGTCACGCATCAGCTCCTCGCGGCTGACCACCGACCCGGCGCGCGCGATGAGCGCGTGCACCAGGTCGAACTCCTTGCGCGACAGCAGGATCTCGCGGTCCCCACGCCACGTCTGCCGGGTCGACGGGTCGACCCGGACGTCCTGCACCTCGATCACATGGGCCAAGGTAAGGACGCAGGGACCTCCCGCGACGTGGAATGCAAAGAATTTTGCATTGAGAGGGCGCGCCAAAAGGGCCGCTGACCAGCGGATACGTGGGTTGACGGAGCTCAGGCCCGCCTGACCGCCACGGGCTCCACCACGCCGAAGCCGCGCACCGGACGAGCCGGCAGCGGGCGCGAGTCGACCTGGTCGGCGGGCAGCAGGTCGGCCGTGGCGTGGTCGACGATGATCCGGTTGCGGCGCGCCACCTGGGTCAGCCGGGCGGCGAGGTTGACCGGCGGCCCGAACACGTCGCCCATCCGCAGGACGACACCGCCGGTGGCCAGGCCGACCCGGACGTCGGGCATCCGCGGGTCGCGACCGATCACGTTGATGATCCCCTCGGCGGTGGTGAAGGCAGCCATCGGGTCGTCGTTCACGTAGAGCACCGCGTCGCCCATGCTCTTGATCAGCCGGCCGTTCTCGCGGGCGATCACGTCGCCGCAGCGGGCCTCGAAGACCTCGACCAGCTCGCCGATCCGCTCGCGCGACACCTCGTTGGACAAGGCGGTGAAGCCGACGATGTCGGCGAACCCGACGCTCAGGTCGGTCGTGTGGGGGTCGTCGTCGAGCGCCCGGACCGCCTCCATCCGCGCGATGGCGGCGGCGAGGTGGCGGCGCCAGGCGTAGACGAGCAGGTCCTCGAACTGCTCCCCCAGCCGTGCGGTCACCCAGGCGCCCGGGTCCTCCACGTCCTCGGGCGCGCCGTCGGCGACGTGCTGCACGAGCTCGCCGACCTCCCAGTCGGCGAGCCGGGCCATGGTGATGCCGATGCCGCGGGTGACGTTGAGCGCCACGTCCGGTTCGACGACCTCGCCGTCGGGGCCCTCCGCGAGGATGCGCATCGCGTCGACGTCGGCCCGCGTGTAGGCACGCTCGTCACCGTGCTCGGCGAAGCCGAGGGTGCGGAACAGGCGCCGGGTCAGGTCGAGCGGCAGCCCGGCCCGTGCGGCGACCTCGGCGGCGGTGAGCCGGGGCTCGCCGCTCTCAGACACCTTCGTCCCGGCGCGGCGCCGGCCCGCTGTGCAGCTCGTGGAGCAGCTCGTTGAGCTGGCGCTGGGTGGCCTCGACGTGGGGGATGTCGTTGAGCCGCACGGTGCCGAACGTCGAGGCGTCGGAGATCAGCAGGCTGCCGCAGCCGAAGGGCCGGTCCAGCAGGTTGATCTCCATCGCGATGTCACTGACCCGCGCCAGCGGGATGTCGTGGCCCCGGCGCGTGATGATCCCGTTGCGGGTGATCAGCCGGCGGTCGGTGAAGGCGTGCACCGTGGTCAGCCAGTCCAGGAAGGGACGCAGCGAGAACCACGCGATCCCGATCACGACGAGCACCCACACGATGAGCGTGAGCACCCGCTGGAAGCCGGTGTCGTCGAGCAGGACCTGCGCGGCGACGCCGACCGCGAGGAGCACGACGAGCGCGAGGATCGGCCCGAACAGCGCCTTGGGGTGCTGACGGGTGCTGAGCACCAGGCGCTCACCGGGGTTGAGCAGCTTCTTCGAGATGGCCACGGTCAGATCATTCCACCAACGACGGCGGTTCAGGCCGAGGTTGCGCGGACGTGGATGACATCGCCGGCCCCGACCCGCTCGGTCCCGTCGGCCGTGGCGACCACGAGCCGGCCGTCATCGTCGATGTCGGTGGCGCGGCCGAGCAGCTCGCCGCCGCCGGGCAGCTCGACACGGACGTCGCGGCCCAGGGTCGCGCAGTTGGACCGGTACGACGCCGCCAGGCGCGCCGTGCCCTGCTCGCCGCCGGCCTGCCAGACGTCGTAGCCCTCACGCACGGCGGCGACGACGGCGAGCAGCACCGACGTGCGGTCGGGGGCGCCGGGACCGGCGACGGCGAGGCTGGTCGCGGTCGGCACGGGCAGCTCGTCGGCGCTCATCGCGACGTTGATGCCGACGCCGACGATCGCCGCGGGACCGGTCGGGGTCTCGACCCGCTCGACGAGGATGCCCGCGACCTTGCGCTCGCCGTCGAGGAGGACGTCGTTGGGCCACTTCACGTTCGCGTCGTGGCCGAGCGCGGTGATCGCCTTCGCGACGTTGTGGCCGACGAGCAGCGGCAGCCACGGCCACGACGCGGGCGGCACGGTCGGGCGCAGCACCAGCGAGAAGGTCACCGCGGTCCCCGGCGGCGTCTCCCAGGTGCGGTCGAGGCGGCCGCGTCCCGACGACTGGTGGTCGGCGACGACCACGAGTCCCTCGTGCGCGCCGGCACGGGCCCGCTCGGCAGCGACCTCGTTGGTGGAGGGCGCCTCCGCGAGCAGCTCGAAGGACAGGTCGGGGGTCAGGTCGGACGCGCCGGCGAGACGGTCGCCGTCGAGCGGTCCACGGGTGGGGGGCGGGGTGGAACCGGAAGTCACGGGCTCTACCTTGGCGCAGCCCGGGCCCCGAGGAAACCCCGGGGGTCCTCGCACCGGGCTCAGGCCAAGAAGCGTTCCCGGTAGTCGGCGACAGCCCGGTCGATGGCGTCGGCGTCGAGACCGAGGGCGGCCAGGTCGTACTCCACGAAGCCGTGCCGACCGCGCGGGTGCGCCTCGCGGAAGGCGGCCATCGCCCCGCGGGCAGGGGCGTCGAGGGGCTGGTCGGCGAGGGCGTAGATCGCGGCGATGGTGCCCTCCTCGTCGGCCATGAAGTCCTCGAACCGGATGTCGATCGACTGCGCCGCGGGCAGCAGGTCGCGGTCGCGGACGCAGGCGTGCAGCAGGTCCTCGAGGCGCCCGGCGAACTGCCGGCCGATCGCGACCGGGTCCGGGTGCTCGCTGGCCATCCGGGCGGCGTACGCGACCATCGTGCAGACCGACGCCGTGACCGCGACCGGGTCCCGGTGGGTCAGCACGAACGTCGCGTCCGGGAAGGTCCGCAGCAGCGGGCCGTAGTGCTCGAGGTGCTGCGGCGACTTGAGCACCCAGCGCTCGCCGCCGCGCAGCCACTGCAGGACCTGCAGCACCCGCTTGAGGTAGGCGTACGACGCGTCCTGGCCGCTCGTGCGCTGGTAGGCGCTCCACGTGGGCAGGTGCGCGCTGCACTCGAAGAGCATGCCGCTGACGTCGTAGGCGAGGAGCTGGAGCTCCTCCTGCGCGTGCTCGACCGTCATCTCGTGCATCCGCTTGAACTCGGGCATCACGCCGTCGAGCAGGTCGAGGCCGGCGGCGCAGCGGGCCGGGCGCGGGTCGGGGTCGGCATCCCGCTCGGCGGCGGCGAGGACCGGCTCGAGGCTCTCCCAGTACGGCAGGTGCCGCAGTGCGGGGTCGGCGGCGAGCATGTTGTGCAGGTGCGTGGTCCCGGTGCGCGGCAGGCCGCAGATGATGATCGGGCGGTCGATGGCGACGTCCTCGATCTCGGGGTGACCGGCGACCAGGTCCTCGATGAGCAGCCGGCCGCTGAGTGTCTGCACGAGCTGCTCGAACACGATGGCGGTGCCCGACGCCGACAGCGCGGCCTCCTCGCGCAGCGAGCGGCAGAGCACCTCGAGCCGCTCGGCGAAGCGCTCCTCGCCCCACGCGGACAGGCCGGTGCGCTCGACCGCCGTCGCCCGGAGCACCGCCGGGTCGAGGACGAGCCCGGCGCCGTACTCGGCGAGCATGTCGCGGATCGGGGCGCAGGCCTCGGGGTAGTCCGGCGCGGCGAGGTCGTCGAAGCGCACGGTGTCCGCCCTCACCGGACCGCCTCGGCGACCTCGGCGACCGGGACGACGCGGCACACCGGGCGGTCGGGCGTGCGCTCGGGCAGGAACCAGCGGAACCAGATCAGGCCGGAGCCGCGGCCGGCCGTCGAGACCCAGTTGGGGTGCCCCGGGTCGGTGGCCGAGACGACGATCCGCCAGGACCCGTCCGGCTCGTGGGTCGTCTGGCCGCCGTTGATGGTGACCTGCTCGTAGCGGTGGTCGTAGGTGTGCAGGTAGGGCGTCCACAGACACATGTTCCAGAAGGCGCACTCCGGCGAGCTGCCCTCGATCACCAGCGCCTCGCCCGCGGCGAGGTCGTAGGCCCCGAACGCGTACGACGCGTCGCCGGCCGCCCAGCCGAAGGTGGTCGTCGGCACCGGGTACGGCTCCCCCACCTCGTTGGGCGGACCCACCCGGACCGGCACCATGGCGGCCTGCTCGGCGACCCAGGTGCGGGCAGCGCGGAGCCGCCGGGCGAGGTCCTCGGCGCTGTCGGTACGACGGGCCGGCGGGTCGTCGGCCTCGATCTCCCAGGTCGACCGGACGCCCTGCACCGGGTCGACGAGGTAGTCGCGGGTCAGCGCGAAGACCGCGTCCGGCGCGAGCTCGATCCAGTTGCCCTCGTGCGGTGTGGCGCTCAGGACCAGCTCGAAGCTGCCGTCCGGGGCGATGTCGAGGTCGCGGTCGTTGACGGTGGCGATGATCCGGTCGCTGTAGCGGCCGTCGTCGGGGCCGCCGTACACGGTGAGCGAGAGGTAGACGGCGTCGGCGCGGTGCCCGCGGACCCGGTAGGTCCGCCCGGGGTCGAGCGCGGTGAGCTGGTAGAACGCGTCGGAGTTGTCGCCGCCCCACTTCATCGACGGGGTGATCACGTCGACGAACCGCGGGCGGTCGGTGTCGGCCCAGACGTAGGCCTCGAGCGCGACCTTGAGCAGGCTGAACGCGAACCGGTAGCCGTCGAGGACGTCGGCCTCGGGCAGGGCGGGGTCGGCGTCGAGGAAGCGCCGCTCGACCCCCTTCACCTCGTCGACGAGCTCGTGGAAGGCCTGGGACAGGTCGGTCATCGGGATCCTCTCGAGGTGACGCACGTCACCCTTGCGAGCCATTACGTTATGACCTGTACGTAATGGCTCGCAAGGGTGAGCTCTCCGCCGGTCAGGCGAAGAAGACGCGCAGGTCGCCGACCACGTCCTGCGGCACCTCCATGGCCGCGAAGTGACCGCCGCGCGGGAACTCCGACCAGTGCGCGATGTTCGCGTTGTCCCGCTCGGCGAGCGAGCGGATCGTCTGGAAGTCGTCCTTGAAGACCGCGACCCCGATCCGGCCGGTGCTGACGACCGGCTCGGCGCCGGCGTGCTGCTCCTCGTAGTGATAGCGGGCGGCCGCGCCGTAGGTGTTGGTCAGCCAGTACAGCGTCGCCTGGGCGAGCACCTGCTCGGGCGCGACCAGGCTGGTGCCGTTGCCGAAGCTCTCGAACAGCTCGCTGTAGGCGAGGACGGCGACCGGCGAGTCGGCGAGGCCGGCGGCGACGGTCTGCGGGCGGGTGGCGTTCATCTGGTTGTAGCCGCCGACCGACTGGAACCACTGCAGGTGCTCGAGTGCCGCGTACTCCTTCGGCCCGAAGCCCTCGAACTCGGCCGGGTCGCCGCTCGGGAAGGAGAACAGGTGCAGCACGTGGGCACCGAGGAAGCCCTCGGGGTCCGCGACCGCGAGCTCACGGGCGACCATCGCCCCGCCGTCGCTGCCGTGCACGCCGTAGGAGTCGTAGCCGAGACGCCGCATGAGGACGTCGTAGGCCGCCGCGACCCGCTTCATCGTCCAGCCCGTCTCGACCACCGGGGTCGAGAACCCGAAGCCGGGCATCGAGGGGATCACCAGGTGGAAGGCCTGGTCGGCGGAGCCACCGTGGGCCTCGGGGTCGACGAGCGGGTCGATCATGTCGAGGAAGTCGAGCTGCGAGCCGGGGTAGGTGTGCGCGAGCAGCAGCGGCGTCGCGTCGGCGTGCTTCGAGCGGACGTGGAGGAAGTGGATGCGCTGGCCGTCGACCTCGGTGACGAAGCCGTCGTTCGCGTTGAGGCGGGCCTCGACCGCGCGCCAGTCGAAGGCCTTCCACTGCTCGACCATCGAGCGCAGGTAGGACTCCGGGGTGCCGTAGTCCCACGAGTCGCCGGGCACGGCGGGGGCGAAGCGGGTGCGGTCGAGACGGCCGCGGAGGTCGTCGAGGTCGGTCTGCGCGATGTCGATGACGAAGGGTGTGATCTGGTTCATGACACGGACGTTAGGAGCCATTGCGGAACAGTTCTTTCCTGTTTAATCAGGTCGGTGAGAAGTACCTCGGCACGGGTTCTCGAGCTGCTCGGACTGCTGCAGGCGCGGGTCGAGTGGACCGCTCCCGAGCTGGCCGCACGACTCGGCGTGACCGAGCGGACCGTGCGCAACGACGTCACCCGGCTGCGCGAGCTCGGCTATCCCGTCGACGGCGTGCGCGGGCGCACGGGGCACTACCGGCTCGGTGTCGGCGCGAAGCTCCCTCCCCTGCTGCTCGACGACGAGGAGGCCGTCGCGGTGGCCGTCGGCCTGCGCACGCTGACCGGGGTGGCCGGCTTCGAGGAGAGCGGCGGCCGCGCGCTCACCAAGCTCGAGCACGTCCTCCCCGACCGGCTGCGGCGCCGGGTGACCTCGCTGCGCGACGCCACCGAGGCCGGCCCCGTCAACACCGACTCCAACGTCGAGGACCCCGAGGTCGACGCCGGCGTGCTGGCCGAGATCGCCGACGCGATCCGCGACCACCGCGGGCTGCGCGCGTTCTACGGCGAGGAGCAGGAGCGGGTCGAGTTCGAGCCGTACCGGCTGGTGGCCTGGCAGCGGCGCTGGTTCGTGGTCGGCCGCTCCGTCGACGCGTCGGGCGAGCAGTGGGCGCCGTACCGCGTCGACTGGCTGACCCTGCGCATCCCCGGCGGCCGCGGGTTCCGGCCGGCTCCCCTGCCCGGCGACCTCACCGAGCTGGTCGTGCGCGAGGTCGCCCGCACCGGCTGGTCCGTGCACGCCAGGCTGGTCATCGACGCACCCGCCGAGGAGGTGCTCGCCCGGATCAACCCCGCGGTCGGCGTCGTCGAGCCACTGCCGGACGGCCGCTCGGTGCTGGTCACGGGTGGCGACAGCCTGGAGGTCGTCGCGGTGTGGATCGGCATGCTCGGGCTGGACTTCACCGTCGAGACGCCGGACGCGCTGGTCGAGCACCTGCGGGTGCTGGCGGAGCGGTACGCCGACGCGGTCGCCGGCCGGCGGTCACGGGGTCGGTGAGGGCGTCGCGAGCCGCTCCTTCTCGGCGGCCACGACGGCCGGGTCGGCGCCGCGGGTCAGGGTCACCTCGTAGTGCGCGGTGTGGGTGACCTTGCGGATGCCCGAGAACGGACAGTCCCGGGGCTGGCTCGGCCCGCTGAAGGCGTCGTACCTGATGATCCGCTCGGAGACGCGGTACGTGCCGGTGTAGGTCTGCGCCAGGCCGGTGTCCGCAGCGACCGGACCGGACGGGACGTACACCGTGGGGTGCGGGCGGTGCCGGGAGCGGATCGTGACGACCCCCACCTTCTTGCCGTCCTGGTCGACGCAGTCGCCCGGCGTGGTGCTGGTCGCCGACTCGAGCGTCTGGCTGAGGGTGCTGCCGTCCCACGTGAACGCGAACGTCGCGCCCGAGGTGCTCACGATGCTCCCGCCGCAGTCCTGAGCGGCATCGCAGTCGGCCGTGAACGTCCAGATCCGCTCGGCGGTCTGGCCGACCGCTGCCCAGGCGGGGTCGTCGGAGGCCGTGACCACCTCCCGGTAGGTGAACTCCCCGTTGGGCACGGTGTCGACCACGGGGTCGACCTCCTTCCCGGAGCCCGGCCCCCCGGTCGAGGCGTCCGCGCCACGCGCGCCTCGCCCCGTGGCATCGCCGTCGCCCCGCGTCACGGCCACTGCCGTGATGGCGCCGGCGACGACTGCCACAGCGGCGACGCCGGCACCCACCACGACCTGCCACGGCACGGCCCGCCGGACAGCGCTGGTGATCGTGGCGCCCACGACGGCACCGCCGAGGGCCGCCGCGCCACCGCCGATCGGCACCAGCGTGGCGATCGCCGGCGCCACCAGGGCAGGGATGCCCGCCGTCGTCCACCAGGCGGCACCGTAGGTCCGCCCGGCGGCGTCCTCGAGCGCCGCGAGGAAGGCTGCGGCGTCCGGGTAGCGCTGCGCCGGCTCGGGAGCCAGGGCCGTCGCCAGGACCGGCCGGATCCCGTGGTCGACGTGCCCCAGGTCCGGCACCGTGTCCGGCGTTGCGTGCCCGGTGAGCAGGTGCACCAGGACCGCCGCGGCCGCGTAGACGTCGCTGGCCGGGGACATCGGCCCGCCGATCCGTGCCTCCGGTGGTCGGTACGCCGGCGTCGAGCCGCCGACACCGAAGTCGATCAGTCGCGAGGTGCCCTCGGTGTCGACCAGCACGTTCGAGGTCGAGACGTCACCGTGCACGACTCCGCGGGCATGGGTGTGGGACAACCCGAGGAGCGCCCCGCGGCACACTCCGAGCGCCTGCGGCACCAGCAGCCGGCCACCGGTGGCCAGCACCTCGGCCAGCGTGGCACCCTCGACCCACTCCAGGACCAGGTACGCCGCGTCGGGCTCCTCGACGAAGCCGTAGACCGACACCACGTGCGGGTCGTCGAGCAGCGCCAGCCGGCTCGCCTCCGCCCGGAGCGCACCGACCGAGCCGGGAGGGACCCGCTTGAGGGCGACGAAGCGCCCGAGCCCCGGGTCACGGGCCTTGAACACGGTGCCGGTGGCGCCCGCGCCCACCCGGCCGATGACCTCGTAGCCGCCGACCCAGGTCGGTCCGCCCGTCGTCTCGTCCATCTCCGCCACCCCCACGGCCCCAGGTCTCGAGCATCCGCCGCCGGTCGGGAGCAGGGAAGATCCGGTGTCGATCTATACCCCGTTCAAGGGACCGGACGTCCCTTGTCCCGCCGCCGGGCGCCGTCAGCGGTTCAATGGCGAGGTGGGGCCGGGAACGGGTGACGACCGAGCGAGCACCGGGCCGGGCGCGGTGCAGCTCCCGCGGGGGCTCGAGCCGATCCGCACCCTCGGGGTCGGTGGCTTCGGCGTCGTCGTGCATGCCCGTGACCCCAACCTGGGACGAGACGTCGCCGTGAAGCTGGTCTACGGCGGTGGCCACGTGACCGACTCGGTGGCACGGATGCTGCGGGAGGGCCAGGCCCTGGCCCGGCTGCGCCACCCGTCGGTGATCCACGTCTACGAGGCGGTGCGGCTCGGCGCCGACGTCGCGCTCCTCATGGAGTACGTCGACGGGGGCGACCTCACCCGTCGGCTGAACCAGCCCGGCTTCGCCGTGGCAGACCGCCTCGCCGTGCTCGACCAGGTGGCCTCGGGGCTCGCCGAGGCGCACGCGGCGGGCATCGTGCACCGCGACCTGAAGCCCGCGAACATCCTCGTCGCCGACACCCCGCGCGGCCCGCTCGCGAAGATCGCGGACTTCGGGCTGGCCCGGCTCAGCCGCGAGGCCGCGGCCTTCCGCACCGAGTCCGGTGTCGCGGCGTTCACGCCCGGCTACGGCGCCCCGGAGCAGATGGTCGACCCGGACCACGAGTCGGCGCAGATCGACTGGTACTCCTTCGCGGTCGTCGCCTTCCGCCTGTTGCGAGGCACCCTGCCGCTCCCCGGGACCCGCGCAGGAGCGGGCGAGGACCTGTTCGACCGGGCGCTGGCGCTCGACCCGGCCGAGCGCATCCGTCCGGACCTGCTGGTCGCTCAGCTGCGCGAGCTGCCCGTCGGCGGGTGGACCCCGGTCGTGGGCCGAGGGTTCGGCGACGCGCCGCCGGCGGAGGCCGACCCCACCGGTGGCGGGCCTCGTCCCTCGCCCGTGACGGTCCGCGTCGCGGTCCCGACGGACAGTCCGCAGGCGCCGCCCCTCCGTGACGAGGGCCCGTTCCTCACGATGCCGGTCTACCACCCGCCCCCGGTCGCCCTCGGCCGGCGCCGCGGCGTGCGGCTGCTCGCCGTCCTGCTGACGAGCTGCCTGATGGGAGCGGTGCTCGCCGCCGTCGTCCTGCTGCTGCGGTGAGGGGTTCCCCGACATCCGGGTGCCGGCTGTCGGACGGGGTATCTAGGGTTCCGGTCATGACGCGACTCGTGGACGCCCGCACCGACCGGTTCGTCGAGGACCTCGCCGCCCTCGACCCGTTGACGGCGACGTACGCCGGCATCCCCGGCCACGACGGGGAGCTGCCCGACCTGTCCCCCGACGGCTTCGCGGCGAGCGAGGAGCTGCACCGGCGAGCCCTGGCCGACGTGGCCGCGCTCGACGCGGCCGACGAGCGCGAGGAGGTCGCCCGGGCGGCCTTCCTCGAGCGGGTGGGCCTCACCGTCGAGCGGGCCGACGCCGGCGTCGAGCGCAGCGAGTTCTCGGTGATCTCGAGCGCGATCCACGCCGTGCGCGAGGTGTTCGACCTGATGCCGACCGACACCGCGGAGCAGTGGGACGCGATCGGCTCGCGACTGGCCGCCGTCCCTGCTGCGCTGGCCGGCTACCGCACCACGCTGCTCGAGGAGGCAGCCGCCGGGCGTGTCTCCGCGAAGCGCCAGTACGCCGAGGTGGCCGACCAGGTGCGCGGCTGGACCGGGCAGACCGGCGCCGCGGGCGACTACTTCGCCAACGTGGTGGCAGCGGCGCCGGACGATCGGCGCGACGCGCTCGCGGCGGCCGCGGCGAGTGCGTCGGCGGCGTACGCGGAGTTCGGGCGCTTCGTCACGACCGACCTGCTCCCCCGCGGCCGCGACGTCGACGGGGTGGGCCGTGACCACTACACGCTGGCGTCGCGCTACTTCCTCGGCGCCTCGGTCGACCTCGAGGAGACCTACCGCTGGGGCTGGGAGGAGCTCAAGCGGATCGAGGACGACATGGCCGCCACGGCCGGGCGGATCGTCCCGGGCGGCTCGGTCGCCGACGCCGTCGCGGCCCTCGACGCCGACCCGGCACGCGACTGCGGGAGCCGCGAGGCGTTCCAGGCGTGGATGCAGGAGAAGTCCGACACGATCCTCGCCGACTTCGACGGCGTGCACTTCGACATCGCCGAGCCGATCCGCACCCTGCAGTGCAAGGTCGCGCCGATCAACGACGGCGGCGCCTGGTACACGCCGCCCACCGAGGACTTCTCGCGTCCCGGCACCATGTGGTTCTCGTTCACCGACGACCACGAGCGCTACTCGACCTGGCGGGAGACCACGACCGTCTTCCACGAGGGGGTGCCCGGCCACCACCTCCAGGTGGCGCAGGCCGTGCACCGCGCCGACCTGCTCAACCGCTGGCAGCGGCTGCTGTGCTGGGTCAGCGGGCACGGCGAGGGCTGGGCGCTGTACGCCGAGCGGCTGATGGACGAGCTCGGCTACTTCGCCGACCCGGGCGACCGGCTCGGCTTCCTCGACATGCAGGGCTTCCGTGCCGCGCGGGTCGTCGTCGACATCGGCGTCCACCTCGGGCTGAGCGTGCCCGCCGACAACCCGTTCGGCTGGCGGCCGGGCGAGACCTGGGATGCCGACCTGGCCTACGAGTTCATGCGTGCGCACTCGCGGATGGACGACGGCTCGCTGCGCTTCGAGGTCAACCGCTACCTCGGCTGGCCGGGGCAGGCGCCGTCGTACAAGGTCGGTGAGCGGATCTGGCTCGAGTCCCGCGCCGCGGCGCAGGCACGGCACGGGTCCGCGTTCGACCTCAAGGCCTTCCACACCGCGGCGCTCGACCTCGGCAGCCTCGGCCTCGACCCGCTGCGAACCGCGCTGGGCCGGCTCTGAGGGACGCGCCGTGATCCGGCTCGACCGGGAGCAGGCCCGCCGGATCGCGGTCCGGGCCCAGCTCCTCGACGCGCGCCGCAGCGGCTCGGTGGCCGAGGTGGTCGACGAGCTGACCCTCCTCCAGGTCGACCCGACCGCGGCGGTGGCGCCGAGCGTCGACCTGGTGCTGTGGTCGCGGCTCGGCGACGGCTACGAGCACTCGGACCTGACCTTCGCGCTGGAGAGCGAGCGCTCGCTCGTCGAGCTGTCGTCGTACGTCCGCGCGATGGACGACATCGGGCTCCTGCTCGCCGTCGCGCCCCACGACCTGCACCCGACGATCCACGAGTGGCTGGCGGCCAACCAGCTGTTCCGCTCCGACGTGCTCGGCCTGCTCGACGCCGAGGGACCGCGCACCGCCGCCGAGATCCCCGACACCTGCGAGGTGCCGTGGGCGTCGAGCGGCTGGAACAACGACAAGAACGTCAACCGCCTGCTCGAGGTGCTGACCCTGATGGGCGACGTCGCGATCACCGGGCGCCGCGGCAAGCTGCGGGTCTACGACCTCCCCGAGCGGGTCTACCCGGGCGACCTCGACGTCCCGTCGTACGACGACGCGCGGGCCGCGCTCGACCGCCGCGAGCTCGCCGCCCTGGGGATCGCCCGGTCCGGGCCGGGCGAGGAGGCGAGCGTCGAGGGCTGCGACGGCGCGTGGCACGTCGATCCCGACGCCCTGGCCGCGGCCGACGCGGCCTTTGCCGGACGCTGCGCCTTCCTCTCCCCGTTCGACCGGCTGGTCCACGACCGGGAGCGGGCACTGGACCTGTTCGACTTCGAGTACGTGCTCGAGATGTACAAGCCCGCCGCGTCGCGCCGGTGGGGCTACTTCGCCCTCCCCGTCCTCCACGGCGACCGGCTGATCGGCAAACTGGACGCCAAGGCCGACCGCAAGGCGGGGGTGCTGCGCGTGCACGCCCTGCACGAGGACGTCCCGTGGGAGCCGGAGGTCGGCGACGCGGTCGAGGCCGAGCTGGTCACGCTTGCCGACTGGCTGGGGATGGGGCTCGTCAGAGGGTGAGGTCCGTGCTCCCGGAACTGTGCTCGGGCCTTCGGTTGGGTGGCCGGTCGGGTTCCGAAAGGGCAGTGACGAGGACAGTGGGAGGTGGTCGGGTTCCGCGGTCGCGCTGCGGTCCCGAGGTCACTTTCGTGATGCCTGGTGACGTCTGTTCTGCACACCCTCCGAATGGAGTTTCCCCTGTCCACAGGCGGGTTTCCGGCGCTGGGTTGTGTCGGACGTGGATGGGAGAATCCTGTCATGGATCTCGGAACCCGCCCCCGTTCGACAGCCCCCGTGCTGTCACGGTTGAGCGCCGGGATCCAGGCCCGCAACCAGCTCCTCGTCGAGGAATGGCAAGCGATCGTCGAGTGGGCCGGCGACCACATCGTGACCGGGCCCGAAGGTGCCGCGACGATCACCGAGGGCTACCTCGACACCGGCGTCCCCATCGCCGGTGACGGCGCCCCGCTGGTCAGCGAGTTCGCGTTGATGGAGCTCGTCGCGGTCCTCGGCCGCACCCCCGACGGTGGCAAGGCCTACGTCGGACGGGTGATCGAGTGCGCGTGGCGGCTGCCCAACGTCTACGAGGCGGTGGTGGCGGGGCGGTTGGCGCCGTGGCGGGCCGAACGGATCGCGGACCTCACCCGTGGCCTGTCGGGTGAGGCGGCGGGGTTCGTGGACCGGCAGCTGTGGAACGCCTCCGGCATCGGGTGGGCCCAGCTCGAACGCCTCGTTGCGGAAGCCGTGCTGCGGTTCGACCCCGACAAGGCGGAAGCCGACCGCCAGAAGGCTGCCGACCACCGGCACTTCGACATCAGTGACGTCGACGAGCACGGACTCGTGCACCTCGACGGACTCCTGGATGCCGCCGACGGCCACGACCTCGACCAAGCCGTCGCCCGTCGGGCCGAGGTGCTCGGTCGGTTGGGTGACGAGAGCTCGTTGGACGTGCGGCGGTCCAAGGCCGCTGCCGAGCTCGCCCGCCAGGACCTGGCCCTGGACCTGCTGGTCCCGGACCCCGACACCGGGGAGGTCGTGGCGACCGTCCCCGGCCGCAAGGTGGTCCTCAACGTGCACGTCACCGACACCAGCCTCACCGGTGACCACCCGTTCGTGAACCCGGTCGGGCGGTGGGACGAAGGCCGCTGCCCCATCACCACCGCCCAGATCCGCGAGTGGCTGCGTTCGAAGAACACCACGATCATCGTGCGCCCGGTCATCGACCTCGCCGACCACCTCCCCGTCACCGCCTACGAGATCCCCGACCGACACAAGACCCGCGTAGCGCTGCGGGACCACACCTGCCGCTTCCCCCACTGCACCCGCCCCGCGACCCGGTGCGACATCGACCACCACCAGCCCCACGACCGGGGCGGGCCGACCTGCCCCTGCAACCTCGTCCCCCTGTGTCGACGGCACCACCGCGCCAAGACACACTCAGCCTGGCGCTACGAGACCCCGATGCCGGCGACCTACGTGTGGACCAGTCCGAGCGGGTTCCGATTCCGGGTCGACCACCGCGGCACCCACCCGGTGCACCCGCCCGACGAGTAGCGACCCCGCCCCACACCCCGCAGGACTCCACGTCCGCGGGGCCGGTGGCATGCCAGATCAGCGTCCGCCGGCGTACTGCTCCGCGGTGTAGGTGACGGTGCTCCCGGTCCGCGGATCTGTGACCACGATCCGCTTGTCGACAGCCGCCCAGTCGACGACGAGCGCGGTCCCGGCATTGGCGGCGAGGAACGGGTAGCCGGCGACGAATCGGTAGTCGTTCACGGCGCCGTCGTGGACGGCCGTGATCTCGAGGTACGTCCGCTCGGACTGGACGGGCGTGGCCGGGTAGCGGCTGACGACGACGCAGTACCCCTGCAGGCCCGAGAGCGTCGGGTCGGTCCGGCAGCCCTTCCACAGGTCCTGCCGGCCGATGCCGTCGAGCAGCTTGAGCCCGCCCCAGGCCAAGGTCACCACCACGAGCACGACCATGGTCGTCACCGCCGACGACACGACCGCCACCTTCGTCCTCGACATGGCTGCACCCTGCCATGCTCAGCGCGCCGCGAAGCGCTCCCAGGTGACGCCGTCGTCGGTCGAGCGCGAGACCGATCTGTCGCGTGAGGCGATCCACAGCACCGGGCCACCGTCGTCCTCGATCGCGAGGAGGCCGTCTTCGGCCTTTTCGGCGATCCCGGTGTCGCCGCTCGCGACCTTCGTGAGCCGGCCGTCGGTCACCCGCCACACGCCCCCGTCGACGGGCATGCGGACGCCCTGCCTGTTGATCGACGCGAGCACCCGGAGGTTTCCGTCCCTGTCGATCCAGGCTCCGGAGATGGTCGGCCACTCGACGCCGCGCTCGACCTCGTCGCGGGTCCAGGCGGTCGGATCGGCTGCGGGCGCGGCGTCGACGGCGAGGAGCGGGAAGAGGGTCGCACCGTCACCGCCCTCGAGGACGGCGTGGGGAGAACCCGCCCCGGCCGTCGCGATCCAGGCCAGGAAGCTGCCGGTCAGCTCGGTCTGCTGCCAGCTCGCCCCGCCGTCGTCGGACCAGTGGTAGGTGACCGCCCCGTCGTGGCTGGTGACCGCGGTCAGCCGGCCGGCGTGGGCCGCCAGTGCCTCCGCCCCCGCCGGCGTCGCGACCTCGTGGCCACTCCCGTCGGGAGCCACGGCCGCGAGCGTCGTCGATACGCCGTCGAGGAGAACGACCGGGACCTCGTCGTCGGCGACCGGCGCTTTCGTCCGGGCGATCGTGACCGGCGTGGGCCTGCCGCCGGCGACGTCGATGATCGAGAGATCGCGCCCCTCCCACCCGTCGCGCAACACGAATCGACCGCCGCCGATCGGTGTGGCGGTCGTGCCGGCCGACACCTCGCTCAGCCGGCGGTGCGCGAAGCCGTCGGCCGTGGTCGCGAGCACCCAGTGCTGCTCGTCGCCGCCGTTCCACAACGTGATCCGCTGGTCCGGCGTCCCGGGCGTGGTGGCGATGTCGATGAGCACCGCGTCCGCGGCGTCCACCGTCCCGGCCAGGTCGACCGCCACGTCGCTCGGGGCACTGGTCGGGATGTCATCGGGCACGCTCGGGGAGACGACGGGCGGCGCCGGGGACGGCGCCTCGCCGCCCGGCCCGAGCAGCTGCACGGACGCGACGATGCCGACGACGGCGAGGACCGCGGCGCCGAGTGCACCGGCCTGTCGGCGGGCGCGGCGCGCCCGCCCCCGTCGTACGACGTCAGCGAAGTCGGGCACCACGGCGGCCTCCTGCGCACTGCGGGCGACGACCCCCGGGTCATCGGCCAGGAACCGGTCGGGGTCAGCCACGGGGTCCTCCGTTCACGAGGGCGGCGTCGTCGAGTGCTGCTGCGAGTGCGGTCCGGCCACGGCTGAGCCGCGCCTTGACCGTGCCGACGGCGACACCGAGGGTGGCCGCGACCTCCGCGACGGGGAGGTCGGCCAGGTAGTGCAGAGCGAGCGCCTCGCGCTGCGACGCCGGCAGCGTCCGGAGCGCGGCCACCAGCACCAGCCGCTCCTCGGACAGCTCGGCGTCACGGGCGACCGGCTGCTCGGCACGGCCATGGGTCAGGCGCTGGCCGAGGACGCTGCGACGGCGGCGCGTGCGGGCGACGTTGACGGCCACCGTGCGCAGCCAGGCCTCCGGTTGCTCGACCCGTTCGAAGGTGCGCCTGGACGCCACCGCCCGAGCGAACGCCTCGGCCACGACCTCCTCGGCCTCGGCGAGGCTCCCGCACACGCCGTACATCTGCCCCACCAGCCGCCGGTACGACGCGTCGAAGCACCGCCGGACCGGGTCGTCGGCCCCACCGTCCACGGCACCTCCCGAGTCCACGTCGTCAGCCTGTCACCGATCACGACTCACGACGTCCCGAAAAGGTTGCGTCACCGGACCTCGTTAGGGTGACGACGTGCCGACCTTCGTGCTCGCCTCTGCCTCCCCCGCACGCCTGGCGACCCTGCGCAGCGCCGGTCTCGACCCGCAGGTGATCGTCTCCGGCGTCGACGAGTCGCAGGTCACCGACGTTCCGCCCGCGGAGCTGGCGCTGCGCCTGGCCGAGCTCAAGTGCGCTGCGGTGGCCGGGCGTGACGACGTGCCCGCCGACGGGCTGGTCCTCGGCTGCGACTCCGTGCTCGAGCTCGACGGGCTCGCCCTCGGCAAGCCCGACGACGCCGCCGACGCCACGCGGCGCTGGCAGTCGATGCGCGGTCGGTCCGGGGTGCTGCACACCGGCCACTGCCTCCACGACCGCGCGACCGGCCACCAGGTCGCCGCGACCGCCTCGACGAAGGTCCACTTCGCCGACCTGACCGACGACGAGATCGCGGCGTACGTCGCGACCGGCGAGCCGTTGCACGTCGCCGGCGCGTTCACCGTCGACGGCCTCGGCGGCGGATTCGTCACCAGCATCGAGGGCGACCACCACAACGTCGTCGGGGTCAGCCTGCCGCTGCTGCGCGGGCTGGTCCGGGAGCTCGGGCACTCGTGGACCGACCTCTGGGCGCGCTGAGCGGCCTGCTCGCCGTCCTGCTGGCGCTGCCGGTCCTCCTCCCGCCGGACGCGCACGCCGACGTCCCGACCCTGGCGTCGGGCAGCCAGCCGATCACCCTGCCGACCGACGCTCCGACCACGTTCCGGCTGCACCGCACAGCGACCGGCAGCACCTTCCACGTGGGGCTCTGGTACGTCGGTGCCGGCGACTCGGTCGGCGAGGGTGTCCGCCTCACCATCGGCACGACGCCGGCGGACACCGGCTGCGGCAGCGGCGCCGTGTTCCGTCCCACCCGCGGCGAACCGGCTCCCCTGCTCACCACGACCGCGTCGACCTGGACCGACCAGCCGGACCACCCGTGCGGCACCGCCGCGGAGCTGTACGTGACCGTCGGCCTGCCGAGCGACCCGGTCGACCGGGGACGCGCCGCGACGCTGGTGGTCGAGGAGGAGCCGCCGCTGTCGACGTACGCGTACGACCTGCTGCCCGAGCCCGCGGAGCCGACCTGGCAGCCGGTGGAGCCGGCTCCGTCACCGCAGCCGGTCCTCGCCGGTACGACGCCCGACGACGCCCCCGTCGTCGGGCCGGGCAGCCACGAGGTCGCGCTCCGGCCCGGTCGTCAGGCGGTGCTGGCCGTCCCGGTCGACTGGGACCAGGACCTGCGCGCCCAGGTGGACGGCAGTGCCGCGGCCAGCGTGACCGTCCTCGGTCCGCTGCTCGGCGAGGACGTCGCGGCGAGCGGCCCGGGCTGGGCGCAGAGCCACGTGACGTCCTACCTCCACCGCAACTCGTTCGACCCGACCCGGGCGGGGGCCTCGCTCGCCGGCGAGCACTACGTGCTCGTCGGGCTGCCGCCCGAGGCCGCGCCGGCGACGGTCAGCGTGACCCTCGCGGTCGACGGCGTCCCCGCCGACGGCGTACCCGACTACACCGGCCGCGCGGACGCCGCCCCCGAGCCATCCGCCGAGCCTGCCGACGCCCCCGACGACGACAGCGCGCCGGCCCCGATCTGGATCGGAGCCGGCGCGCTGGTGGTGCTCGTCGCGGTGCTGCTCACTCGACGGGCAGGCCGAGACCGCGGGCGATGAGCATCCGCTGCACCTCGGACGTGCCCTCGCCGATCTCGAGGATCTTGGCGTCGCGGTAGAACCGCGCGACCGGGTACTCCTCCATGAAGCCGTAGCCGCCGAAGACCTGGGTGGCGATCCGGGTCGCGGTGACGGCGGACTCGCTCGCGTAGAGCTTCGCGACCGACGCGGCCTGCTTGAACTCCTTCATCGACGGGCCCCGGCCGCCCTCCATCGCGTCCTTCATCGCGGCCGCGCGGTAGGTCAGCATCCGCGAGGCGTGCAGCATGACCTCGAGGTCGGCGATCTGGAAGGCGACCCCCTGCTTGCGCCCGATCGGGCCGCCCATGGTGTGGCGGTCGAGGGAGTACTCGACGCACAGGTCGACGCAGGCCTGGATCAGGCCGACGGCGAGCGCAGCGATGGCGACGCGGCCGTCGTCGAGGATGGCGAGGAACTGCGCGTAGCCGCGGCCCCGCTCGCCGACCAGGTTCTGCTCGGGCACCCGGCAGTCGGTGAACGAGAGCGGGTGGGTGTCGGAGATGTGCCAGCCGAGCTTGTCGTACGGCGGCTCGGCGACGAAGCCCGGCGTACCGGACGGCACGATGATCGCGGAGATCTCGGGCTTGCCGGACTCGGAGACGCCGGTGCGGGCGGTGACGGTGACCAGGCTGGTGATGTCGGAGCCGGAGTTGGTGATGAACTGCTTGCCGCCGTTGATCACCCACTCGCCGTTGTCGAGCTCGGCCCGGGTCTTGGTGGCGCCTGCGTCGGAGCCCGCGCCGGGCTCGGTGAGCCCGAAGCCGGCGAGCCGCCGGCCGGCGACCAGGTCGGGCAGCCAGGTCTTCTTCTGCTCGTCGGTGCCGTAGGTCAGGATCGGGTTGATGCCGAGGCCGACGCCCGCCTCCAGGGTCACGCCCAGGGACTGGTCGATCCGGCCGAGCTCCTCGATCGCCAGGCACAGCGAGGTGAACGGGCCGTCGGACGCGTCGAGGCCGGCGCCGCCGTACTCCTCGGGCGCGGTGAGGCCGAACAGCCCCAGCTCACCCATCTTCTGGACGACGTCGGTCGGGAAGTGGTGCGCCTTGTCCCACTCCGCCACATGGGGGCGGATGGTGGCCTCGGCGAAGTCCCGGACGGTACGACGGAACTCCTCGTGCTCACGCGACAGCTCGAACTGGGTCATGCCCCCATCGTAGGCCACGAGGTTAACGTTTGTTAACCCCGCGAGAGGCCGCCTGCCCGCCGCCGTCAGGACCATCCGGACGGCGGGTCGAGTCCTCGCCGAACAGCGAGCCGATCGACACGTCGAAGTAGCGCGCGAGCTCGACGATCTCGTCGAAGCGGAACGGGACCGTGCCGCGCAGGCGCTTGCTGATCTCGCTCTGACCGACGCCGAGGACCGTCGCGAGGTCCCCCTGGGTGAGGCGCCGGCGCGTCATCAGCACGCGGATCTCGTCCGCGAAGCGGATCCGCTCGGACCCTGGAGCGGGGAAGGGTGCAGTGCTCATGACCTGCAATGTAGTCACTGAGCGCATACGACGCCAGCAGATCTGGGCAAAACTTTCTCGAATCACACCGTTGTAGTGCTTGACGCACTAGTGCGTAGCGCACTAAAACATGGCCCCATGACCAAGACACCCACCGCCCTCACGGGGGCGAACGTCCGGGCCGAGATGGCCCGCCAGGACGTCTCCCAGACAGAGCTGGCCGCCAAGGTCGGCCTCAGCCAGACCGGCCTCTCGAAGCGACTGCGGGGTGCGATCCCGTTCGACGTCAACGAGCTGGCCGCCGTCGCCGCCGAGCTGCACGTCTCGATCGACCAGCTGACCGCCGGCATCGCCACCACCGAGGGGGCGACGGCATGAGCAAGGGCTCCACCCCTCCGCCGTTCCGTCACCTCGAGGACGGCACCGTCTGCCCGGTCGCGCCGGCTGCCGCGTGTGGCGTGCTGGCGGTGCATCACCGGCCGAAGCACGCGGCGCCGATCGCCGCCCAGACCAAGCACACGGCGCGGTCGGCGACGTATCGGCCGAAGCGTCGGCTGTTCATCGATCCGGATGCGGCGCCGTCGTTCCGGTACTCGACGACGGTGGCCCGCGGGGTGACCCGGTGACCGCGACGAAGACCAGGCCGCGGCTCACCCGCAAGGACTGGCTCATCAACGGGAAGACCAGTCACTCGTACCTGCTGGACTGCGACTGCCGCCGCTACACCAGCACCGACCCCCACAAGGTCCCCGGCGTCACCACCATCCTGTCCGCCCTGCCCGGCCCGCCGCCGTCGTGGGGTGCCGACGTCGCAGCGAAGATCGTCCTCAACGAGTGGGACCAGGTCGCCGAGATGCCGGCGCTCGACCGGTACGAGTACCTGAAGGGTGCGCCCGACCGGTACATGAACGAGGCCGCCGAGCGCGGCACGAAGATCCACAAGATGGGCGAGGCCCTCGCGTGGGGCGAGGCGCCCGACGTGCCGGACGAGATCCGCGGCCCTGTCGAGGCCTACGCCCGGCTGCTCGACGACTGGCAGGTCGAGCCGGTGGCGACGGAGTTCCCGGTCGCGATGACCCCGGAGCGCGCGGCCGCGCTCGGGATCGGGTCGGCGGCGTGGGCCGGTACCGCTGACCTCGCGGCACGGATCGGTGTGCGGGACAACGCGTTCGCGTACATCGACGTGAAGACCGGGAACAGCGTGCAGAACAAGACCGGTCTCCAGCTGACCGGGTACGACTTCGCCGACCTGTGGCAGCCGGACGGGCCGGAGTCGGAGACCACCGACAAGCCGCGCGCCGAGCTGATGTACGTCGCGCACATCGGGCCGGACTCGGCGCGGATGCTGCCGGTCACGCTCGGCGGGCTGCGGGAGCTGAAGTACCTCGCGTACCTGCGGATGTCGATGCGGTGGCAGCAGGACCACGACTGGTGGTACCGGAAGCGCGGTCCGGAGCCGCTAATCGGTGAGGCGGAGCAGCCGTGATCGTCCTCGCCCTCGCGCTCTGCGTGCTCGTGCTGACCGTCCTCCTCGCGATCGCCGTGGCCGGCAACGCCGACCTCGCCGCCGAGAACCGTCGCCTGCGTGGCGACCACCTGACCCTCATCCACCCCGCTCGAAGGACCACCCGATGACCGAGAACCTGCCCGCCGTCCCCGCGGCCGCCGCGACCCGCGAGGTCGCCAACCAGGACACCGACTCCTGGATCCCCGTCCTGGCCCCGGTCATCGAGCTGGCCAAGGCGCTGTCGACGACCGACTTCGTCCCGCGCGGTCTCCGCGGCTCGGCCACCGCGACCGCCGCCGCGATCCTCTACGGCCGCGAGGTCGGCCTGCCGCCGATGACCGCGCTGACCCAGACCCACGTGATCGAGGGGAAGCCGGCCATGTCGGCCGAGGCGATGCGCGCCATGGTGCTGTCGCAGGGCCACGCGCTGGAGATCGTCGAGACCACCGGCACGCGCTGCGTGATGCGTGCCCGGCGCGCGAACTCCGACAACTGGACGACGCTGGAGTGGACCATCGACCTCGCCCGGCAGGCCGGGGTCGCGGGCAAGGGCGTGTGGAAGAACTACCCGCGGCAGATGCTGCAGGCGCGTACGACGACCGAGCTGTGCCGGCTGGTGTTCCCGGACGTGATCCACGGGTTCCGGTCGCTCGAGGAGTTCAACGAGCTCGAGGGTGCGGTCGTCGAGGACGAGGACGGGAACACGGCGCCGACGTCGGGCACGAAGGTGACCCGGAAGCGCGCGGCGCGGAAGACGGCGGCCGCTCCCCCGGCTGCTGTGGAGGCTCCGGCGGCGCCTGCTGCGTCGTCGGTGGAGGACGGTCCGCCGTTGCCGGGTGCTGATGACCACGCACCGGCTCCGGTGGCCGAGTCGTCGGCGGGGGGTGACGACGGCGGCGCGGCTGGGGGCGTGTCCGGGGAAGACGTCGCGTCCCCCGTCGACGACGACCAGGACGTGCACGACGCGGTGCTGGTCGAGGACCCGCCGTACGACGAGCCGCCGGCCGAGGAGCCAGTGGTCGACGAGCACCCGGAGCCCGGGCCGTCGACCCGCGCCCAGCACCGGATGCTGTTCAGCCTCCTCGGTGGTCTCGGCGTTTCGTCGGACGAGGAGCGGCTGCTGACGACGTCGGTGCTGGTCGGTCGGGAGATCGGCTCGTTCAACGGGCTGACGAAGGCGGAGGCGTCGACGTTGGTCGAGACGTTGGGGATGTTCAACGGGGACCGGGCGAAGCTGCTCGCGCTGCTCGCTGAGGCGGAGGCGTGAACAGCGAGGCGCGGAAGCGCGCGCACCAGCCCGGCGCCCTGACCGTGACGGTTGACGTCGTCGACGACCCGCGCATGGGGAAGGTCGTGCTCCTCCAGCTCCCTGACGGGTACGTCGTCACGAAGTCTGAGGACGCCCGCCGGATCGCGGCCGCGCTCATCGAGTGCGCCGACCGGGCCGAGCAGGCCGACCTCGTCGAGGAGGGCCGCCGGTTTGCCTCGGAGCGTGAGGACCTCATCGCGCAGGGCGTCGACCCCGCTGACCTGCTCGTGCCCGAGGTCCCGGTCGTCGTGCAGCCGTGTCCGGAGTGCCGGGCCGGGAAGCACGGCAACTGCGACGGCGGGTCGTGGGACTACGTCGCTGACGAGCCCGCTGCCTGCCCGTGCGCGATCGAGGACCACGAGGGCGGTGCGTGATGGGGCTGACCGTCGTCACCGGCCCGCCCTGCGCCGGCAAGAGCACGTACGTCAACGACCACCGCGAGACCGGGGACGTCGTCATCGACGTCGACGCGATCGCCGTCGCGCTCGGCGCGGAGACAGACCACGTCGACTGGTCGACCAGCACCCCGCACCGGATCCTCGCCCGCGAACTCCGCGCCTACCTCGTCCGGACGCTGGTCGCGGAGATCAAGCGGGACGGTGCGCCGGCGTACACGGTGTGGCTGGTCGACACGGCGCCGAAGCAGTGGCAGCGGCAGGAGTACCGGCGGGCCCAGGCGACGATCGTGGATCTCGACCCGGGCCGCGAGACCTGTCATGAGCGGGCGAAGGCTGCTGGTCGGACGGTCGCGACGCATGGGGAGATCGAGCGTTGGTATGCCGAGGCGGCCAACCGATGACGTACACCGTCCGCCCGCTGTCTGACCGGACCTGGCTCCGCCCCGAGGGACGCCGCACGCCGACCCGGTTCTCGTCCTCCTGGCCTGAGACCGAGGAGTTGCTGCTCGCCGAGGTCGGTCGCCTCCGTGGCCGGGACATCGTCGTCGAGGTCGACCTCCGCGAAGGTGACCTGAGGGTCGACGGGCGGCCGAAGGCGAAGGCGCAGGCCGCCACCCCCGCCGTCGTCGTCGCGTTCGAGACCGTCGCGCACGGCCCGATGCTGTACCGCTGCGACACCTTCACGACGTCGTACTACGACCAGGGGCCGGCGTGGCAGCACAACGTCCGGGCGATCGCGAAGACGCTGGAGGCGCTGCGCGCGGTTGACCGGTACGGCGCGACGGAGACCGGCCAGCAGTACCAGGGCTTCAGGGCGATCGGCGGCGGCACCCCGATGCCCGCCGCACCGCCGGCGATGCCCCGGCACGAAGCGGAGAACGTGCTCATCCACTGGTCCGGCGGGCCGGGCCCCATCGACGAGCGCGCCTACCGCAGGGCGCGGGGCGCGGCCCACCCGGACCGCCATGGCGGGGACCGCACGGCGTGGGATCAGGTCGAGCGGGCCGCGCAAGCGCTGGGGCTGGCGCGGTGATCGTCATCGGCGCGGCGTTCGCGCTCGTCGGCCTCCTCGCCCTCGTCCTCTGGCTCGACCGGAAGCCCTGGTGAACCGCCGACAGCGCGACGTCCTCCGCGACGCCGCACCCCTCCACGAATGCCGCGACTGCCACCTCCCCATCCGCTTCGTACGGCTCGACACCGGCAGCGCCCTCCCCGTCAACCCCCTCACCAACCCCAAGGGCAACGTCGCCGCCCGCATCAGCGGCGGCCGGCTCGTCGGGTTCGTGATCTCCCGAGACCACCGGCCGGGACCGCTCGACTCCCTCCGGTTCATGCCCCACCACGCCACGTGCGAGGCGAAGGCACGCAGCACCAGCTCGAGCACCACCCCACCCGCCGCGGCCGACGAGCCGCTGTTCTAGAAGGAGCACCACCCACATGAGCGCATCCGTGAAGCTCGCCACCTCCATGCCAGGAGACCCCCAGACCAACGGCGTCGACGCCCTCGCCCCGATCCTCGTCCGCGAAGGGCTCGGCGAGATCGACGAGCAGCTCCGCGTCGGGATCATCTGGTTCGACACCTCGAAGGTGACCACGAACTCCGACACCGGTGACCACGTCCCCACCATCCGTGTCCGCCGGATCGAGCCCGTGGGCGTCGTCGGTGACGTGGACCCGTCCATCGTCGCGGCGGTCGAGGCTGCCGTCGAGCGGCGTACGGGCCGGAAGGCGATCCCGTTCGGGATCGTCGAGGTGTCGTCGGACGGTGCGTTCGGTGACCCGGATCAGCGGGCGATCGACGACCCGGAGGACGAGAACTGATGGGCCGCCAGATCCACCCGGACCTGCCCGAGGTCCCCGACGACCAGCCCGCGCACACCTGGGACTACCCCGCCCCGCTGGACGACCTCGCGTACGCGTTGGAGTCCGCAGGCGAGGACGGCCACACCCTGGCCGACATCGCCGAGGTCACCGACTACTCGATCAGCTACCACGGCGCCCCGTGGACGCCGGGTGAGGACGGCGGGACCGAGCTGACGCTGATCGTGCTCGCCCGGCTCACGGACGGCCGGTGGCTCGCGATGGAGGCGTGGAACGACTACACCGGCTGGGGTTGCCAGGACGGCGTGGACGCGTACGTCGGGCCGACCCGGGAGGACGTCGTCACGAACGGGCTGACGAACGACGCCCGGTCGGCACTCGGGATCGAGACCGTCTGATGGGGGCGCTCGGCGAGGGCATCGGCCCCGACACCGACGAAGGCATCCGACTCTGCGAAGTCCTCGGCATCAACCCCAACGAGACCGCCAGCATCCGCATCACGCTGGAGGCCGGTACCGGGGCTGTCCTGGAATGGGTCGGACGACGCCACGTCCCCATGGGTCGTCTGGTCGATGCCCTCACCGACGCGCTCGACGACCACACCCCCGGTGACACCCCGGACTGGATCCCGGGCAAGGACCCGTGGGGCACACCCCCGGGCCCGTGGGACACGCCGCCGTGCTGACCCACGAGATCCGAGCCGTCATCCCCGGCCACCCGCTCACGAAAGGGTCGATGAAGTGCGTCGGCCGTCGTGGGCGGGTGGCCCACGTCCTCCTCGAATCCGACGACTCCGGCGCCAAGGCCCGGTGGCGCGCGTTCATCGCCGACAGCACCCGCCGCGGCTGGCCCGCCGGGCAGCAGGCCGTGAAGGGCCAGCCCCTCGGCGCAGACATCACCTTCACGCTCGACCGGCCGAAGTCGCACTACGGCACCGGCCGGAACGCTGGAAAGGTCAAGGCGGCGTACACCGCCGCCTTTCCAGTCGGGCACGACACCGGCGACGTCGACAAGCTGCTCCGGTTGGTGCTGGACGCGCTGCAGGACGGCGACGTGATTCCGGACGACTGCGCGGTCGTGGACACGCTCGCGCGGAAGCGGTACGTCGACGCGACGTCGGCGGAGCCGGATGTCCTCGGCCATCCGGGTGTGGTGATCCGCCTCTACCCGATCGAGGTCCCGGCGCCGTGAACCCCGAGCCGAGGCGCGCGACCCGCCGCCACGAGAAGGCCGCAGCGGCCCGACGTCGCCGAGAGTCCCGCCGCGGCAAGGCCACCTGCGGGCCGACCGGGAAGACCCGGTTCCCCGACGTCGGCGCCGCGTTCTCCGCCGCGCTCCGGCTCTCACACACGCTCGGCCGCCCGATCCGCGCGTACCCCTGCCCCGACTGCGCTGGCTGGCACCTGACCCGCCGCCGCACACCCCCGAAGGACACACCATGACCACGTCGTACGACGCCCTCGACGACTTCGCAGGCCCCGGCGGCTGGGACCTCGGCGCCGCCCTACTCGGCCTCGACACCCTCGGCATCGAATGGGACCAGGCCGCCTGCGACACCGCCACCGCCGCCGGATTCGCCCGCGAACGCGCCGACGTCTCCACCCACGACGCCCGCCCCTGGCGCGGCAAGATCCCGCTCTACATCAGCTCGCCGCCCTGCACGCTGTTCTCCACCGCCGGCAAGGGAACCGGCCGCGCCGCGCTCGGCGTCCTCGCGGACGGCATCCGCCGCATGTTCGCGGGCGACGACTGCCGCGCCGAGGTCCGCGAGGAGATCTACCGCGAGCACACGCTGCCCGCCCGGACGGAGGAGAACGAAGCCCGGAAGCCCGAGAAGCGGTGGAGCCCGGAGAAGGTCGAGAAGGCCGCCCGGGACGACGCGTTCATCGCTGCGCTGGTGTTGGAGCCCGCCCGCCGGATCCTCGACCTCGACCCCGAGCGGGTCGCGATGGAGCAGGTCCCCGCCGTGCTGCCGCTGTGGGAGGTCTACGGCTACGAGATGCGTCAGCGCGGCTGGTCGGTGTGGACCGGCGTGGTGAACGCGGCCGACTACGGCGTGCCCCAGACCCGGAAGCGCGCCATCTACATGGCGTCCCGCGTCTCGATCGTCGCGCCGCCGACACCGACGCACGCCGAGCACCCCGAGGACGGGGACCTGTTCGGCGGCGGCCGCGCGAAGTGGGTCAGCATGGCCGCCGCGCTCGGGATCGGATTCGAGGACGAGCCCGCCGCGACCATCAGCAGCGGCGGCGGGAAGACCGGAGGCGCTGAGCCCTTCGCCAACGCGGGCTACCGGAAGCGGCTGGCGGCGGCGATCGACCGGCGCACCAACAGCAAGGGCCCGGGAGGCACGGTGGTCCCCACCGCGCTGGGCTCGATCGAGCGCCCGGCGCCGACGCTGACCTCCAAGGCCGGCGAGCAGTGGGTGCTGCGGATGGGGAACCAGCAGAACGCCGCCGTCCGGGCGCTGGCGGAGCCAGCGCCCACCATGGCGTTCGGGAACAACTCCTCGTCCATGGAGTGGATCCGCACCCGGCCGGCCACCACGATCGTCGGATCGTTCGGCGCAGACACCGTCAGCCCGCCCGGCTACCGGCTCGACGTGTCCCGCCAGAACGCCGAAGGCGGCGTCAAGATCACCGTCGCCGAAGGCGGCGTCTTGCAGTCCTTCCCGTGGGACTACCCCTGGCAGGGCCCGCGCACCAAGCAGTTCGAGCAGGTCGGGAACGCAGTCCCCCCGCTCCTCGCCGCGCACATCCTCGCCGCGCTCACCGGCCGCACGCTGGCGGTTGCAGCGTGAGCGGGGTCCGGACCGGGACGCGGCTCCAGCAGCTCCACGCGCTCCGCCACCGCGTCACCGTCGAGCTCGAGTACGCCGCACGCCAAGGCACCCCCACCGCCCGGCTCCGCGCGCTGCTCGCCGCCACCGAAGCCGAGATCCAGGCCGAGACTCCCCCACCCGTCGCGACGCGCACGGCGACCGAGCAGGACCCGCGGCGCCGACCCCCGCTGCCCGTCGACCTCCGGCTCGCCCAGCTAGGCGTCACCACCGCCACCGTGCGGGCGTGGGCCGTCGAGCAGGGGCTGGTCGAACCCGGGCGCCGTGGCCGTGTCCCCCTCGCTGTCGTCGACGCGTACGCCGCCCACCAGCGCACCCTCGCGCACTACAACCAGAAGGCAGGAACACCATGAAGGCCCTCACCGTGCAGCAGCCGTGGGCGTGGGCGATCGTCCACGGCGGCAAGACCATCGAGAACCGCACCCAGGCGTGGAAGTACCGCGGCCCTCTCGCAATCCACGCCGGCGCCCGGCTCAGTCAGCGTGGCTGCGACGTCGTGCCCGAGATCCTGGCCGAGACCCGAGGGTGTCAGGTCGGCGACTACCTCGGCGAGGAGCTGACGTACGGCGCGATCATCGGCGTTGCCCGGCTCGTCGACGTCCACCTTGCAGAGTCCGCGATCGACGCCGAATGGGGCAGCTCCGTCATCCGGTCCGTGGTGTGCTGCGACTCCCCGTGGGCCGAGCAGTCGTACATCGAGCACGGCGGCCGCGGTCGACGCGACGTCGTCCACCTCGTGCTCGAGGACCCCCGACCTATCGACCCGATCCCCTGCAAGGGGCGGCTAGGCCTCTGGACCCCCGACCAGGACGTCCTCGACCAGCTCCGCGAGGAGGCCTGAACCGTGACGCTCAGCGGGTTCAAGGCCCAGAACCACCCCCAGCAGACCACCCGCCGCGGCGTCGACGCCGACGTGGACGACCGAGCCACCCACCCGATCGACTTCGCCCGCATCGACGAGACACACGGCCCGTTCACGGTCGACGTCGCTGCCGCCGCGCACAACACGAAGTGCGGGCGGTTCTGGACCGGCGAACGCGTCTGGTGCAACCCCCCGTACTCCGACATCGGCCCGTGGGTCCGGAAGGCGTGGGAATGCTGGGCGTCGACGTCCGGCATCACGATGCTCCTACCGGCCAACCGCACCGAGCAGTCCTGGTGGCAGCAGATGGTCGAGCCGTTCCGCGACCGCCCCGGATCCCCGCTCCGCACCGAGTTCCAACGAGGCCGGTGGCGGTTCCTGAAGCCCGGGGACACGGCGATCGAGCCGAACAGCCGGCCACCGTTCGGCGTGGTGCTGCTGACCTGGACACCGCCGCTCCAGTGGACGCCGGGGTACGTCGCCGGTGGCTTGTTCGACGACCAACTGGAGCACGCCGATGCATGACGACCCCATCGCCGCTGCACTCTCCGACGCCCCCTGCGACGGCGGCGAGTGGTGCGTCTGCGCCGTCCGATGGGCGATCCAGCTCCTGCGCGACGCCGGGCTCGTCGACATCGAGTGGGCTGTCGTCGACCGCGGCCAGACCATCCACCTCGAAGGCGCCACCTGCCCCGCCGACGTCATGGCCCTCACCCACGGCCACGGCACCCACGGCCCGGTCGGCATCGCCCGCCGCACCGTCATCCGCACCCAGTGGGAGGAGATCCGGTGAGCCGCGCACCGAAGACCTTCCGCAGCCGCTACAGCGACGCGATCTGGGCCCCCAACGCCCTCCGCCCCAACGAGAAACTCGTCGCCCTCACCTACATCCGCTACGCCGGCGCCAAAGACCCCAGAACCGGCGAGATCGCCGACGACGACGTGTCGTGGGTTGACTCCGTCACCCTCGCCGAGCACACCGGCATCCGATCCCGCGACACCCTCCACCGCGCCCTGAAGGCCCTCGTCGAGGCCGGATGGATGGTCCAGATCGAGGCCGCCCGCCAGTACCGCTCGCCCCGCTACCGGCTCACCATCCCGGACCGTCCAGACGTCCGATTCACGTACACCTGCGACGCCGATACCGGGTAACCCAGACGTGCGAGAACCGGACACCTGACGGCCCTCCCAGATGTCCGAAATTCGGACCACTGGCCCCTGTGGATAGAGCCCCAGATGTCCGATTCTTCGGATCCAGATGTCCGATTCCTAGGCATCCAGACGTCCGGGAATCGGACAGGAACTAGAGACAGACCCCTAACAGACCCGTGACCAACCCCGGGTTGAGAGCACCAAGTACAGACCGCGCACGAGCACACCGACCAGGAGCACCGATGACCCACCACCAGCCGCCCATCCCCGACCTCACCCCGACCAGCATCACCGGCACCATCCAAGTGCAGGCCTGCCCCGACCACCCCGACACCGAACCCACCATGCCCGCCGCCACCTGCACCACCTGCGGCCGCCAGCTCCACGTCACCATCGCCAGCACCACGCCCTGCGGCGACACCGGCCCCGGAAGCGACTTCGGCTATCCGCCGCTCGAACCCTGCCGACTGCCCGCCGGACACGAGGGCGAGCACCGCGCCTGATGACCCGCCGCTCCTGGTCCGGCCGCACCATCACCCGCATCACCGCCTACCTCCGACGCCGAGACGGCAACACCTGCTGGCTCTGCCACCACCCCGTCGCCCAAGACTCAGGCTCCATCGACCACATCCACCCCGTCAGCACACACCCCGACCTCGAACACACCCCCACCAACTGGAAGCTGGCGCACCTCACCCGAGCCGGCACCGAACAGGGCTGCGACCACCCCGGCTGCACCTGCCCCGGCAACAAAGGCCGCAAGGCCCAGCCCTGGACCGCACCACCCAGCAGGAGCTGGTAACCGATGAGAGGATCACGACCATGGACACCCCCGGCCGGACCATCGACCCCTGCCCCGTGTGCCACCAACCCACAGACCTCGGCATCACCATCGACAGCCAAGGCCGCGCCTACGCCCAGCCCTGCGGCCACCCCGTCGCAGCCACCATCTACAGCGACCACGTCAAGCTCGAACCCCGCAGCGCTTGACACCAGCGCCCCGAGCACACTCACCCGAGGGCCGTTTTGGCTCACGCGCCAGCGACGACGCGGCGGCACTCGCGCCCGATCTCTCTCTCCTCGGCGGCTGGCGACGCGCCGCTGGCGTGCGCTCCACTTTTTCGGTCCCTACCGTGGTGGGTGTGGGTGGAGCCGCGGAGTCGTCGACCGGGCCGGGCTCGGCTCCTCGTGCGATCGGCGCGGGGCGGCCGGGGCCGGTCCGGTCGGCGTTGCGGAAGGCGCTGCAGGAGGCGCGGGACGCGCAGCGGATGACGACGGAGCACGAGGTGCGGGCGCTGGTGGCCGATCGGCAGGCGGCGATCGTGGACGAGGCGGCGCGGCGTGGCGACGAGCGGGTGCTGCTGACGGCGTCGGACAAGCTGCTCGAGCTGCTGGACACGCTGCCGGTGCGGACGACGGACGCGCCGGGGGGAGGTGGCGCCGATGACGGCGGAGCTGCTGGAGCAGCGCTCCTCGTCCTTCGTGGTTCCCCCACGTTGGGCGACACCGCGGACGCCTGAGCGGCCGTCGTACGGGCCCATCGTGGCGAAGGCGTCGGCGCTGGTGGGTCGGCCGTTCATGCCGCATCAGCGGGAGATCGTGGACGTGTTCCTCGAGGTCCAGTCGGAGGAGGCTGGGGATCCGGAGCCGGGCGAGTGGGCGTACGACGACGGCACGGGGACGCTGGAGCGGCGCGCGGGGAAGACCGCGATCCAGTCGCCGCTGGTCACGCACCGCGCCGAGCTGATCGACCGGGCTCGGATGTTCATGGCCGCGCACAAGGGCGACATCACGCGCCGGCGGTGGCTGGACATCACCGAGGACATCCTGTCGTCCCCGCTGCGGGATCAGGTGACGCGGAAGGTGTCGATCTCGCACGAGGAGCTCCGTTGGAAGCGGAACAACTCCACGCTGATCCCGTTCGCGGCCAACGAGGACGCGATGCACTCGGAGACGCCGCACCTGGTGCTGATCGACGAGCTGTGGGCGTTCAGCGAGGAGCAGAAGCGGGTCGTTGAGGCCGGGTACGTGCCGGCGTTCGCGACGTCGTCGGGGCAGGCGCTGAAGATGTCCACGCAGGGCACCGAGCGGTCGTACTGGCTGAACGCGGAGACGAAGGCCGGCCGCCGCGCGGTCGAGCGGGGTGTGCGGCTCGGGAAGTTCTACTACGAGCACTCGCTGCCGGACCGGGTCGGCGGGGTCCTGCTGAAGGACCTGGACGACGACGCGCTGGTCCAGGCGTGCATCGAGAACCACCCGGCGGTGTGCCACCGGCCGGGCTGCCCGGGGCCGCGGCAGGGTCGGCCGTGCGCGCACGGGTTCACGGTGCGGCCGGCGGCGATCCGGTCGGCGTGGTCGACCATGACGCAGGGCGACCCGGCGCTCGGCCGGCTGGAGTTCCTGCGGGCGTACGGGAACCGGTCGGCGGCGGACCTGTCCGGGGCGTGGCTGGCGATCGACGAAGCGGTGTGGACGCGGCAGCACGACACCGTGGGGATCCCGGAGGGTGCGCCGGTCGCGCTCGGGGTGTGGGTCGACGAGGACGGCCAGGATGCTGCGTTGTCGGCGGCGTTCCGGGGCCCGGACGGGCCGATGCGCGTGGAGATCCCGCAGACGCCCGTGACGCAGGGCGATGGGGCGTCGAGGCTGGAGCCGACCGTCCGTGAGGGGCTGCGGTGGATCGCGGGCGTGGTACGGCACATCGCGGCGACCAGCACGGTCCGGACGGTCGCGGTCGCGAACACGAAGGCCGCCCGCGACGTCGCGGACGAGCTGGACGCCGTCGACGGGCTGCACGTGACGCGGGTGTCTCAGGCGGATCTGCCGGCGGCGTGCTCGCGGCACCGTACGGCGCTCGAGGACGGGTCGTGGTTCCACCGGGTGTCGGTGGAGGCGACGGAGGCGGCGAAGGCCGCGGACTGGCAGCGGCACCAGTGGGCGCGGCCGGGTGAGTCGATCAGCGCGCTGGGTGCGCAGACGTTGGCCGGCTGGGGCTTCGACCATGCCCCGGAGCCGGAGGAGACCTACGGAAGGTTCGTGATCGGATGACCATCACCGAGTTCCTGCTGGCGCGGATCGCCGAGGACGAAGCAGGCAGCATCGGCACTCACTGGAGCCGCCGTGCCCGTGCCGAGTGCGAGGCCAAGCGGTCGATCCTCGAGGAGATCGAGGCCCGCCGCTCGATGATCCCCAAGCACGTCGTCGGCGACGGCGACGAGCACGACGAGGTCATCGTCGAGTGGGCAGAGTCGACGGTCCTGGCCTCGCTCGCCGCGGTGTACGCCGACCACCAGGACTACCGCGAGGAGTGGGCCCGATGAGCCGATGGAGCCGCCGCCGAGACGACCAGATCCAGCGGGCGCTGGCGTCGTACGCCGAGGCCCGCGCCGAGCAGCGCGCCGTGGGCGGGACCGCGCTGTACCCGGCGCTCATGGACCCGAAGACCCTGACCCGGCAGGTCTGGGACGCGTCCACCGCCCGCCGGATCCCCGGCGTCGGCCGGGCACTCGACCTGATCTGCGGGCTCGGGTCGCAGATGCAGCTCGACCGGTACGCCGGGATCATGCCGCTGTCCCGGCCCCGGTTCCTCGAGCAGCCCGACCCGGACCTCGACCTCGCGACCTTCACCGCCGTGCAGTGGGAGGACTGGCTCCTCCACGGCAACGCCGCGCACCTGGTGACCGCCCGGTACTCCGGTGGCCCGTTCGCCGGCTGGCCGGCCGCCGCGAAGTGGTTCCCCGCGCAGCAGTGGCACACCACCGTCGAGCGCGGCCGCCAGCAGTGGTGGCTGAACGGGACCAAGGTCAACCCCGACGACGTCGTGCACGTCCAGAACGGCGCCAACCCGATGACCCCGTGGATCGGGATGGGCATCGTCGAGCGCTACCTCGGCACCTTGGACCGGATCGCGCTGCAGGAGGAGCGGGAACGGCAGGACACCGCCGGCGGGCAGGTCCCCTCGGTCGCGGTCATCACCCCGCAGAAGGACCCCGACGAGGACGACCTCGACGAGGCCGCCGACAAGTGGGAGAAGAAGTTCCGCGGCCCGGGCCGGCGCCCGGCGATCCTCCCCAACGGCACGCAGGTGATCCCGCTCGGCTGGTCGCCAAACGACGCGCAGGCCACCGAGGCACGGAAGCTCGGCCTGCAGGACACCGCGAACATGTTCAACCTGGACGGCTACTGGCTCGGCGCGCCGTCGAGCTCGCACACGTACAAGAGCCCGGGGCCGCTGTTCCTGACGCTGGTGCGTACGACGCTGGGGCGGATCATCACGCCGTTCGAGCAGCGCTGGTCGGAGCACTGGCTGCCGCGTGGGTCGGTGGTGCGGTTCGACCGTGAGGCGATACAGGCCGACGACCTCGGGTCGCTGGTGAACACGCTGACGACCGCGACCGGGAACAAGCCGCTGATGACGCAGGACGAGGCCCGCACCCGGCTGCGGCTCGCGCCGGTAGGCGGCGCGGCGGCTGAGCTCACGGCGCCGGCTCCCGCCGCTCCCCCGCCGCCAGCGAAGGACCCCAACGACGACGCCCAGGACCAGACTGACCCGGAGGAGAACGACTGATGTCCGCACTGATGACCGAGCTGGTGGCGCCGGAGTCGCGCCTGTTCACGCAGCTGGAGTTCCGCGAGACCGACACCACCGAGGATCTGTCGTGGATCGAGGGGCTCGCCGTGCCGTACGGCATCGCGACCAACGTCGGTTGGTACGAGGAGGAGATGGTCGCCGGGGTGTTCGCCAAGAGCATCCGCGAGGCCGCGTCGTCCCTACCGCTGCTGCTGTTCCACGACGGCCGCACGTTCCCGATCGGCGCGGCGGAGTCCTGGACCGAGCGCAGCAACGGGCTGCTCGGCCGGTGGCGGGTCGACACGAAGGACGAGCTTGCGCAGCAGGCCGCGCGCAAGGCCCGCGACGGCTTCCTGCCCGGGCTGTCGGTCGGCTTCCAGCCGATCCGCACTGAGCGGATCGACCGCTCTGACCAGCCGTTCCTGATGAGGCGCATCGAGGCGCGCCTGCTCGAGGTCTCGCTCGTGTCGACGCCGGCCTACAAGGACGCCACGGTGAAGCTCGTGCGCTCTGCGGACGGGGCTGGCGGAGGCGAGCAGCGGCCGGTCGCGCGCCCCCGCGCCGAGGAGTGGCGCCGCACGCTGGAGCAGCTGCGCTCCGGCACCTGATCTACCCCGCCAGGAACCCGGGATCGGCTCCGGGGAGGACCCCGTCACGACGCGTGGCGGGGTCCTCGCGATTTCTGAGCGGTCAACCCCGACACGCCGCTGACCTGCGGAAACGGTGGGGCGGTTTGACGATTCTCGTCCGCTGCGGAGACTCGTCATGAACAGGCCGCGCCGCTGATCGCGCCGGACCCGCGCCGGACCCCCACCTCGTGGGAGGCACCACCCGGGACCACCCGTGAGGCACCCGACCGAACCTCATCCGTTCGTTCGAGTACCCCGGAGGGTCCCGATGTCCAACGCAGTCCTCACTCGGCTCCACGCGGAGCGCACCCGCTGCATCGAGTTCATCGACAACCTGCTGGCGCAGGTCGAGTCCGAGAGCCGCGACCTGGTCGACGCCGAGCAGTCGAACCTGACCGCGCAGCGTGAGCGGATCGCGCAGCTCGACGAGCAGATCGCGCCGCTCGAGGAGTTTGAGCAGCTCCGCGGCGCTCACCAGGAGACCGCGTCCCGGTACACCCCGACCGCTCCCCCGGCACCGGGCGAGGAGCGCGGCGGCGCGGGCAACCTCGGCGGCGGCGCGCGGGCCACCGACCGCGAGTACAAGTACCGCAGCGCGGGCGAGTTCCTGGCCGACGCGTACAAGGCCAGCCCGAAGGCGCAGCGCGCCGGCCAGCAGCTCGACCGCGGGTCGATCGATGCCGCGGCCGCTCGCCTCCGCTCCCACGGCCTGACCGTCGAGGGTGGCGCCCTGGTCCGCGCGGCAGCCCCGCACAACACGACCACCGAGGTCCCCGGCCTGCTGCCGGTCACGATCGTCGGCGAGATCATGAGCGACGTCGACGCCGCTCGGCCGTTCATCAGCTCCATCGGCGCCCGCGACCTCGGCGGCATCCCCGGCCTGTCGTTCGAGCGCCCGACCATCACGCAGCACGTGCAGGTCGGCAAGCAGGCCGCGGAGAAGACCGAGGTCGCCAACCGGCAGTTCAAGGTCGACGGCGTGCCCTTCACGAAGGACACCTACGGCGGCTGGGCGAACGTCTCCCGCCAGTCCATCGACTGGACGTCGCCGGGCGTCTGGGACGCGCTGATGACCGACTTCATCGAGCAGTACGGCCTCGAGACCGAGAACGCCGCGGCCGACGCGTTCGCGACCGCGGTCACCCAGAAGCAGGAGCTCACCACGGCGCTCGCCGGCGAGCCGACCCTGCAGGAGATCCTGAAGGCGCTGTACGGCGCCGCGCGGAAGTCCTACCAGGGCTCGGGCCGGATGCCCAACATGATCTGGGCGTCCCTCGACTGGTGGGAGACCCTCGGCGTCATCATCGACGCCCTGAAGGCGAGCACGGCGGGCAACGGCGGCGGCGACTCCGACGTCCAGTCGTTCGCCGGCAACCTGCTCCGCACCCCGCGGATCATCGTGCCGAGCTTCCCGGCCGGGACCCTGATCGTCGGCGTGAAGTCCCGCACCGAGGTGTACGAGGACCGGTTCGGCTTCCTCTCGGTCGTCGAGCCGAAGGTCTTCGGTGTCGAGCTCGCGTACGGCGGCTACATGGCCTCCGGCACGGTGAAGCCCTCGGCGTTCACCAAGATCGTCAACGAGGCGTGATCTCGATGAGCGCGGAGAAGCTGATCGAGCAGGCCGACGCGTACATCGCGTCGGTGAACGTCGACGAGCTGCACGTCGACGTGCAGTCCCTGGCCGCGACCTACGAGGCCCGCAAGGCCGAGGAGGACGTCCGCGGTCAGGTGGCGTTCGCGCGGGCGATCGTGCGCCGGGCCCGGGCGGCCGGCTACGAGCCGGGCGTGAAGGCGCTGGGCGACATGACCGCGGCCGAGCTGAAGGACGAGCTCGAGCGCCGCAACGAGGGCCGCGACGAGGCCGACCTGATCGTCCCCACGGGGAAGAACAAGCCGGACCTCCTCGCCGCGCTCGAGGCCGACGACGCGGAGTAGCCGTGGCCGACACCTGGCTGGAGCCGAGCACCGTCACCGCGGTGCTCGGCTCGGTCGCGTCCGATCTCCCCGCCGGCGACCTGGACGGCATCGTCCCGGGCGTCCGGGGATGGGTCGAGGACAAGCGGAAGGACCTGCTCGTCGGCGACGGCGGAGACCCCGAGGTCTTCACCTTCACCCCGACCCCGCAGGTCGTCCTCGGCGCGGCGTTCCTGGTGTGGCGGACCTACGACCGGCGCCGGTCCCCGGTCGGGATCGTCGGTGCGTCCGAGGACGGGTACGCCGGCATCGTCCGCGACGACCCGGACATCGCGCGGTTCCTCGGCATCGGTGCCGCGGGCCGGTTCGTGTTCGGCGGCCACAACCCGACCACCGAGGCGGTGGTCTGAGGTGCTGAACGAGCTGCGGGACAGCATCACCAGCGACCTGACCACGGCCGGGATCAAGGCGCTCGGCTACATCGGCGAGGTCATCACCCCGCCGTGCGCTCTGGTCGTCCCCTCGGAGCCGTACCTGAAGCGGCCCGACGCGACGGAGCGGATCCCGTTCCGGAAGGTCAAGGCGAACGTCGACGTGCTGCTGCTGGTCCCCCGTGAGGGCGGGGAGAAGGCGGCGGCCGCGCTGATCGATGACCTCATCGAGGACGCGTACCGCGCCCTCAACCAGAACCACGACATCAAGGCCGCGTCGCGGCCGGGCGTGGTCACAGTCTCCGGCTCGAAGTACGTCGGGTCGGTCCTCTCCATCGAGGCACTAGCGGAGGAACCCTGATGGCAACCAAGTACGACGGCAAGGACCTGACCTTCACGGTCGACGGCGTCCAGTTCAACGCGGACGGCACCTCCGTGGTGATGGACAACGAGGACGGCGACGCGGGCACGCAGACGTTCGCCGAGCTCGCCAACGGCACCCCGGTGAACTGGTTCTTCCAGATCACCGCGCTGCTCGACCTGGCCGGCACGTCGTTCCACACGATGCTGTGGGACAACGCTGGCACCGAGGTCGCGTTCGTCTTCGACCCGATGGGCGCAGGCGTCACCCCGACCGTGAACAAGCCCAAGTACACGGGCAACTGCAAGATCCCGCGGAAGCCTCCGGTCGGTGGCCAGGCCGGCGAGACCTGGACCTACGACTTCCGGATCGACATCGTCGGCGAGCCGACCAAGGTCACCGCGTGACGCAGATCCTCGACGTGGACGTGGACGCCGCCCCGGTGCGGGCGGCGTTCGCGTCTCTGCGTCTGCGTCTGCGGAACCTGTCGCGGGCGTGGGCGCTCATCGGGGCCCGGATGGAGTCGGCGGCGCAGCCGGTCGTGCCGGTCGAGTCCGGCCGGCTCGTCGACTCGCTGAAGGCCACGGCGGGCCCGATGGGCGTCGAGTTCGCGTCGGACCTGGTCTACGCGGGCGTGCAGGACCGGGGCTGGCCGGCGCACGGCATCGAGGGCCACCACTTCATGAGCCGGGCCGAGGAGGCGCTGCGCGGCGACGCAGTGGACCTACTGGCGCCGGAGATCCAGCGACAGATCGACGCGGTCGGTCTCGGCTGACCACCACCCACACCAGGAGACGAACCACCATGACCGCACGGATCAACACCCTAAACGCGCTGGAGCAGGCCGAGGCCGAGGAGGCCGCCGGTGTCCCGCTGCACAAGATCGAGGAAGAGGGCTCCCTGAAGGTCCGTCTCTGGGGCGCGATCGCATGGGTCATCACGAAGCGGGACGAGCCGACGCTGTCGTACCTCGACTACATGAAGCGGGCCACGTACTCGGAGATCCTCACGTTCGTGCTCGGCACCGACAACGCCGCCGAGGAGGCGGCCGCCGACGACCCGTTTCCGGCTGGCGCAGCTGCAGCGGATGAGGGCGCACCGGCTGACGCAGAAGGCCCGGTTCTGTCTGGCGACGGGGATCCCGCCGTCTGAGTACGACCTGATGCCGCTCGAGGAGCGCGCGGCATTCATCCACGAGGTCAACCGGCGTAGGCGCTGACGAGAAGGAGCGGGGACCGTGGCGGATCCTGAGGTCGTCGTACGGGGACGGGGTGACTTCCGTGCCCTGAACCGGGACGTGGCGGCGGCCGAGGCCCGGTTCTCCAAGATGGGGTCCACCATCAAGCGGGGGCTCGCGACATCGGCGCTGGCCGGCACCGCGGCGCTGGTCAAGCTCGGCGTCGACTCCGTGCGCGCGGGGTCGGCGGCGCAGCAGTCGCTCGGCGCGACGGAGACCGTGTTCGGGAAGTACGCCGACACCGTCATCGCCCGATCGAAGAAGGCCGCCGAGGCGGTCGGCCTGTCGGCCAACGAGTACCGCGAGCTGGCGAACGTCACCGGTGCGACCCTGGCGAACTCCGGCGCTCCGCTGAAGCAGGTCACGAAGCTGACGGCCGAGCTGACCCGGCGGGCGGCCGACATGGCCGCGACGTACGGCGGCACGACCAAGGAAGCGATCGAGTCCGTGTCGTCGCTGCTGCGCGGCGAGGCCGACCCGATCGAGCGGTACGGCGTCTCGATCAAGCAGTCCGACGTGAACGCGCGGCTCGCGGCGCAGGGTCTGGACAAGCTGACCGGGTCGGCCCGGAAGCAGGCCGAGCAGCAGGCGCGGCTCGACCTGCTGATGCAGCAGACGTCGAAGACGGCCGGCCAGTTCGGTCGGGAGTCGGACACGATCGCTGGGAAGGGGCAGCGGCTCGGCGCGAAGGTCGAGGATCTGGAGGCGAAGTTCTCCGACCTGCTGATCCCGGCGCTGTCGGCGGCCGCCGATTGGGCGTCGGAGGACGTCGTCCCGGCGCTCGACGACCTCCACGGGTGGCTGTCGGACAACAGCGACGAGTTCGCGTCCCTGGCGTCGACGGTGGGCGACACCGTCGTGCCCGCGCTGCAGGGCGCGGTCGACGTCGTCGGGGAGGCGGTCGAGCTGTTCTCGGACCTGCCCGCTCCGGTGAAGGAGTTCGCGGCTCAGGCCGGTGTGGCGGCGCTGGTGCTGCCGAAGGTGGCGGCGGCCACCACGGTGGTGACGAACGCGGTGGGGAAGTACACCACGGCGGCGGACGCGGCGGCGGCTCGGTCGGCGGCAATGGGGTCGGCGATGCGGACCGCTGCGGGTGTCGGCGGGATGGTCGCGCTCACGCAGGGCGCGACGTCGTCGAACGAGGCGATCAGCCTGCTGTCGTCGACGGCCGGCGGCGCGCTGCTCGGGTTCTCGGTCGGCGGCCCGTGGGGTGCTGCGATCGGTGCTGGTGCCGGTGGACTGCTGGGGCTGGCCCAGGCGACGGGCGAGGCCGACAGGGCCGCACGCGAGTCGGCGACCACGTGGGCGACGTACGCCTCCACGCTGGACAACGTCACCGGTGCGACGACCCGGGCCACCGAGGCGATGGTGTTGGAGGAGCTCCGCGCCGGCAAGCTGCTGTCGACGGCCGGGCAGCTCGGCATCGACAAGGCGACGCTCGTGCAGGGCATCCTCGGCGAGACGAACGCGCGTAAGACGCTGCTGTCTGCGATCGAAGTTGAGGACCAGGCGATCCGTGGCCTCGTCGCGTCGTACGAGGAGCAGTTCAAGACGTCGACGTCGCGGCGAAGCGACGAGGCGAAGGCCATGGCCGAGGAGTTCACGAGCCGTCGGGAGCGGCTGGACCTGCTGAAGGCCGAGGTCGGCGAGATCAACAACGCGACGGCGGCGAAGCGCGAGGACATCCTCGTCATGGCCCAGATCCCGGACGCGGTGATCACGAAGATCGAGACGCCGGGGCTGGTCGATTCGAAGCGGGAGGTCCGAGCGCTGGCGCGGTCGTACGCGCTGACGCCGGCGCAGGTCAAGACCGTGCTCGAGGTGACCGGGGTCGCGTCGGCGGTGAAGGACGTCGACCGGTTCTCGGCGGCGGTCGGGGTCGAGGCGCCGAAGAAGGCCAAGGAGGGCGGGAAGAAGGCCGGTAGGGCGATCCCGGAGGGCGCCACCGAGGGGCTCGTCCCCGGCCTGAAGGCCCTGAAGCAGCAGCTGAAGGGCGGAGTCCAGGGCGCCACTGACAACGCGAAGGGCCCGGCGCTCGTCGGCGGCACTGAGGTCGGCACCAACATTGGCGCCGGTCAGTACCACGGCATGGACCGGTGGATCGTGCCGATCTTCGGCAAGGGCTACCAGATGGGCAAGGCCGGCGTCGACGGCGCGAAGGCGGGCGCCGCGACTCGGTCTCCGTCGCGGGAGACGATCTGGGTCGGCCGGATGCTCGGTGAGGGCATGGCGGTCGGGATGGACGCCACCACGCCTGTCGTCGGCCGCGCCGCCGTCAACCTCGGGAAGAAGGCCGTCGCCGAGATCCTCGCCGGCGTCACCGGCGGGCTCGACGGCGTCGAGGCCACCCTGGACCGGATCACCAAGCTGATCCAGAAGTCGATCAAGGGCAAGAACGACGAGAAGCGCGAGAAGGCGGTACTGAAGTCCCTGAAGGACCAGTACGCCGCGCTGCGAGCGAACGGCGCGGCCCAGGACGCGATCAACGCCAAGCTGGAGGACGCGCGCGGGCTGCTCGAGCAGGCGACGAGCGCGTACAACGACTACGCGAACGCCGCCCGCGACGCCGTCACCGCGACCGGGAACATCACGCAGCTGGGCCGGCAGGACGACGGCACGGTGTCGCTGACGTCGCTGCTGAACGAACTGGAGAACGCCGCCAACGACGCGGACCGCTTCGTCGACCTGTCCGAGAAACTCGCCGGGATGGGGCTGTCGAAGGAGTCGATCGACCAGATCCTCGCCGCCGGCCCGTCCGCCGCGCTCGCGACGGTCGAGGCGATCGAGACCGGCGGCCAGGAGGCCGTGACCCGGATCAACGAGCTGCAGGGCCGGCTCGCGGCCGCGGGGACGCGGCTCGGGCAGGACATGGCCGGCCGCTACTACCAGGCCGGCGTCGATGCGGCCCAGGGGCTGATCAACGGGCTGAACTCCCAGCTGGCGGCGCTGCAGGCGATCGCCGAGCAGCTCGGTGACGCGCTGATCAAGGCGACGAAGAAGAAGCTCAAGAGCAAGTCGCCCAGCAAGGTGTTCGAGGGCATCGGGCAGGACGTCGTCGCGGGTCTCTCGATCGGGATCGACGACACCGTGGCGTCCCGGTCCGGTGCGTCGCTGGCGGCTTCGCTGGTCAAGGGGTTCGATAACCCGCAGCTCTCGGCCGACGTGCTGACCAGCAGCTTGTCGAGCACGACGATCGCGGTCCGGCTGACGGCTGCGCAGGTGTCGCAGCTGCAGCGTGGCCGTGAGATCCAGATGGACCTGGACTACGCCCGGTCGAACGGCGTGCTGGGGACGACGTTCTGATGGTGTCGTCGGTGGCGGTGCAGGAGTTCGACACGGTCGACGTGCTGCGGCTCGAGGTGGAGACCGACGCGACCGGGCTGGTCAACCTCGTGCAGAACCCGTCCGGTGAGCTCGGTGGGTGGGGTTGGATCACCACGATCGTCGGGTCGAAGATCGACGGCGGCGCGGCGCTGACGTACACCGGTGTCGCGGGTGCGTCGTGGTTCACCACGGAGGAGATGCCGGTCGCTGCGGGGCAGTACGCCGCGGCGCGGTGGAACGCGACCGGCGGTACGGCGGGGTACTACTTCCGGGCGCGGTTCGAGTGGATCAACTCCGCGGGCGCGGTGATCTCATCGAGCACGCAGACCGGGTACCTGGCGCGGAACAGCGGCGTGGGGAACCTCGGCGCCCAGCTCGCGCCGGCGGGCACGGTGTGGGCGCGGCTGCGGTTCGACGTCTACGCGACGAACACAGGCACCAACCCGGGCGGGGCGCACACCTTCACGTTCAAGGAGGTCACGGTCGCGAAGGCCGCGACGTCGGGCGTGCTGGGGCAGTCCCGGGCGAACCTGGTCCCGAACCCGTCGTTCGAGACCGACACGGCCGGCTGGGTCGCCGCCGGGGACGCCGCGATCGCACGGTCCACCGCCCAGGCCTACGTCGGCGCGGCGTCGCTGCGGTACACCCACGGGTCGACTGCTGGTGGCTCGTTCTGGACGCTCGACGGGCGCCGCGGCATCCCCGTGACGGGAGGCGCCATCTACGCGATCTCCACGCAGAGCAAGGCCGCCACGACGGCGCGGACATGGAAGGTCTACCCGCAGTGGTACGACGCCACAGGCACCTACCTCGGCAGCGGCAGCCCGGTCTCGCTCACGAACACCACAGGCGGATGGACGCTCGGTTCCGGGACGGTCACGGCGCCCGCGTCCGCGGCCACCCTCGCGCTGGAGGTCAACGTGACCGCCGCCGCCGGCGAGCAGCACTACTTCGACGCGTTCATGGTCGAGCAGGCCAACAGCGTCGGGACCTACTTCGACGCCGCGACCCCGGACGCCGGCGGATGGGACTACGGCGGCACGACACGCTCCCCCCTGGCGCTGCCGACCCGAACCAACCTGGTCCTCGACCCGCTGCCCTCTGCAGCGCTGAACGGCTACGCGGCGGGGCCCAACGCGAGCATCCAGTACCTGAACCTCGGCGGCATCGGGCCCGTGGTGCGGGTCCGCCCGACCTCGGCCAACCCCGACACCTTCGTCTCGGTCGGCGGCGACACCGGCGCCATGCGGCTAGGGATGCAGGCCGGGAAGACCTACACCGTGTCGGCCGGGATGGTCGGCACCAACCACCCCGGCGGTGACTTCGGCGACCGCACCGACGCGATCGTGGTCTTCCACCGCGTCGGGGCAGGCGCCTACACCGAGTTGAGCACCGGCCCGGTGACTGGCGGCCGCGGCTCCCTCACGTTCACGCTGCCGTCCGGTGCGACGGAGGCCTTCATCCGGCTCTACCACGGCGGCGGCAGCGCGCTGTCCTACACCGACTGGCAGCAGGTCATCCTCGAGGAGGCCACCTCCGAGACCGGGCCCTACTTCGACGGCTCGACCCCGGACAGCACCAGCGACTTCACGCTCTACGACCGTGCGTGGACCGGCACGGCCAACAACTCGACCAGCACCGAGGCCGCCACCGTCACCCTGCCGTACGCGACCGCCGTCAACAGCAACCTCGGCTACCTCGACCCCGTCCAGTACCTCAACGTCATCGGCGAGTCCCACGAGCTCCGCGTCGTACGGCAGGAGCTGCAGGTCGGCACCCTCGACGCGACCATCATCAGCCGCACCCTCGACCCCGCAGACTCCGCCCTGATCCGGCCCGGCCGCCGCGCCCGGCTCCGCGCCCTCGTCGCCGGCGTCTGGGAAGAGCTCATCACCGGCAAGCTCCTGACCGCGAGCGTCGAGTACGAGCTCAAGGACCCCAAGCTCCCCGACGAGAAGCGGGCCACCATCACGGTCAACCTCGTCGACGCCGGCCAGCCGCTGTCCCAGGCGAAGCGACCGCAGGGTGTCGCCACGATCGCCGAGCTGCCGTTCGTGCTCGAGGGCGCCGGCGTTCCGTGGAACGTCAACGGGTCCGGGAACCAGGTCGCGACCGCGACCCCGACCACCTTCAACGACAACGCCTCGGCGCTGACCCAGGTAGCGCTGACCCGCGACACCCGGGCCGGGTACGCGTGGGTATCGCGCCGCGGCGTGGTGAACGCGTGGGACCCCGGCTCGCTGCCCGCGCCGGCACCGGTCGTGCTCGACGAGACGACGTACAGCGACCTGAAGGTCACGTTCGCGACCGACGACTGCATCAACGCCGTGGCGTTCACCGTGCAGTCCCTGGGCGTCGACGGCACCACCACGGAGACGACGTACGGGCCGTACGAGGACGCGACGTCGATCGAGACCTACGGCCGGTTCCTGAAGGAGTTCACCGTCACCGGCTTGTCGAAGGCGCAGGTCGACACGCTCGCGGCCGCGATCATCGCCGCGAACAAGACCCCGTCCCGGCGCGTGCAGTCGGTGACGCTGCCGCTGACCAAGCTCGCACGGGTCGACGCACACGCGCTGCGCGACCTCTACGACCTGGTCAAGGTCAACAACACCGAGGTGGCGCTCTCGGCCAACCTGCGGGTGACCGGGATCGAGCACGTGGTCACGACGAGAAGCTGGCTGCTCACGCTGACGTTCGCGGCCAACGGCGGGGTGGCGTCGCCGATCTTCCAGCCGCCGGTGCAGTCCGACGCGTCCCCGGACGTCGGGGTCATCGAGTGGTTCGCCGGCCCGACCAGCAAGGTCCCCTCGACCAAGCTCGTGTGCGACGGGTCGTCGAAGGCGGTCGCGTCGTACCCGTACCTCTTCGCCGTGATCGGCTACACGTACGGCGGGTCCGGGGCGAACTTCAACGTGCCGAACCTCGTCGACCGGTTCCCGATCGGCGCCGGGACGAAGGCGCTCGGCACCACGGGCGGCGGCCCGACGAAGACACTCGCCGTGGCGAACCTGCCCGGTGGCCACCCGACCGGGTACACCGGGTCGTCCCTGATGGGTTCCGGCCCTACGCCTGCGTTCGGTGTCACGGCGACCGGTGGCACCAGCACCCCGTTCGACGTGATGAACCCGTGGCTGGCGCTGACTCCCGTGATCAGGGCGGTGTGACCGTGACCGACTCCAACGACCCGCTCGTCACCGCCGTCCGAGGCCTGCAGCTCTCGGTCGATCAACTCCGAACCGAGCTCGTCCGCAAGGACGTCTACGAGGCCGAGCGCGAGACCGACCGCGCCGAGGTCGCGAGCCTGCGCGAGTCGGTCAAGGAGATCAAGGGCACCCTCACCTGGCTGTCCCGGACTCTCGTGGCGTCGCTCCTGCTCCCGGTCCTGACGTCGGCGCTCGTGATCTACGTCATCCAGCAGGGAGGGTCGCGATGAAGCGACTCCGGATTCTGGCCGCCGTCCTCGTCACGCTGATCGTGGCCATGTCGGTGCTGTCGGTGTACCTCGTCCTCGACCGCGTCACGGATCGGCTCGCGGCCGCCGAGGAGAAGGCGCAGGCCAACGGGAAGCGGGCCGACGACGCGCTCGCCACGGCGCAGGCGCTCGCCGAGCAGGTGCGGCTCCTCGGCCAGCAGCCCGTCGTCGAGCCCGACGACCCGCCCGCCGGTGCACCTGGTGCGCCCGGGCTGCGCGGTCCGATGGGCCCGCCCGGCCCGCGCGGTGCGTCGTGCGTCGAGGAGCTCGGCTACCCGCGCTGCCGTGGCGCCGCGGGCTCGGCCGGGGCGACCGGAGCGACAGGGCAGGCCGGCGTCGACGGCGCGGCCGGCCCGGCGGGCAAGGACGGCAAGGACGGCGCCCAGGGCCCGCAGGGCGACCCCGGTCCCGCCGGCCCGCAGGGACCCGCCGGCACCGCGGTCCCCGGCACCTACTCCTGCCCAGCTGGCGAGGTCATGACCGGGTTCACCGTCGCCGGCGACGGGTCCGTGTCCCTCGCCTGCCAACCCACGATCCCCGCCGCCCAAGGAGGCAAGCAGTGAGCACGTCCCAGAACGGCTACCCGGCCCTCGACGGCCGCGTCACCGGCCCCCTTCCCCGACTCCGCGTCTGGCGGATCCCCGGCACCGGCCGACACCTCGCCCTGCGCGACGGGTCGACCGGATTCCTCCTCGTGCACCTGGCGATGTGGTTCGACCGCAAGGTCGAGGACATCGACGCCGGGGTCTGGGACGAGTGGGGGTACGCCTTCCGCCCGGTCCGCGGCTACGTGGCGCTGTCCAACCACGCCAGCGGGACCGCGATGGACCTCAACGCCACACAGCACCCGCTCGGCCGCGCCGACACGTTCTCGCCCGCCGAGGAGAAGCTGATCCTCTCGCGGGTCAACGGGTTCTACGCCGGGTGCATCCGCTGGGGCGGCGAGTACCGCGGCCGGCCGGACGAGATGCACTTCGAGATCGACCGCGGGATCGGCGCGTGCGAGCGCAAGGCGCGTGCGCTGCTCGACAGCCCGCGCGGGCGGAAGATCCTCGCGGCCAACCCCGGCGCACGGAAGGTCATCGAGTCGTGACCCGGCACACCACCGTCAACGTCGGCCGCGGCCGCCCCGCCGCCCAGCGCCACGCGTTCGGCAAGGTCCGCGCAACCAACGGCCGCCGCGGCATCGTCGGCTGGCAGGAGATCGGCGAGAGCGACGGCCCCGTCGACGAGGCCGCCGCGCTCCGCGCCGCGTTCCCCCGCCCGACCTGGCGCACCGCCGCCATGGCCATCCGGACCCCCGTCACGTGGAACCAGCTCGCGTGGGAGTGCCTCAGCGTCGAGCGCGAGAAGGTCATGCGCGGCATCGACCACGTGTCACCCGCGCGGTACGTCGTCATCGTCCGGCTCCGCCACCGCGTCACCGGCCAGCTCCTGACCCGGATCAACACCCACACTGTCGCCGGCGCGTTCAACGGCTCCACGGACCGACTCGAGTCCAGCCGCCGGCAGGGCTGGCAGCAGCACTGGACCCGGCTCTGCGAGATCGTCCAGGAGGAGGCCGCGACCGGCGCCGACGTCGTCGTGTCCGGCGACTTCAACCGCCAGCGGCCGGCCCTCCCGATCAAGGAGCTCCACCCCCGCGCGGTGCTGGCCGCCCGGTCGCACACCGACCACCTGATCGCCGTCCCGGCGTCCGGCCACCACGTCGTCGTCGACAAGGTCCACCGGACCCCGCTCGGCGTCGACTTCCACATCGCGCTGTCCGCGCGGATCCGCTTCAACCGGAAGGCACCCCGATGAAGGTCAACGTCCCCCGGCGCGTCCGCATCGCGCTCTACCTGCTCAACGTGCTCGGCACGCCCGTCGTGGTCTACGCCCGTGCCAAGGGCTGGATCGGCGACCTCGAGCTGGCCCTGTGGGGCGCCGAGGTCACGGCGGCCATGGCGCTCGCCGGGCTCAACGTCGGCGCCGGCCCCCAGGGCGTGAGCATCCGCGTCGACGCCGACCAGCTGACTGCGCTCGAGCGCGGCCAGCAGATCCAGCGCGACCTCGACGCGTACCGCCGCAACGGCGGGGAGGGCGGTGTCCTGTGAGCGAGCAGCTGTTCACCCTCGCCGACGCCAAGCTCGAGCTCGCCCGCCAGGACTGCGCCGCCTACGGCCACACCTGGCGGGTCGTCGACGCCCGGACCGTCGACCAGCCCGCCGGCCTTCCGATCGAGGTCGTGTGCGACCGGTGCACCGTCCACTACGCGATCGTGTCGACCCCCACGGTCGACGAGCCGCTCGCGCTCGAGTAGGTCAGTTCGGGATCTCGACGTCGTGCTCGGCCAGGCAGACTGACCGGACCTCGGCAGCAGCCTCCTGGACGGCACCGGCGCTACCGCCGGCGGAGAACGGGTTGGCGTCAGCAGCGGTGATCAGCGACGCGAACGCGCGGCGGGTCGGCTTGTCCAGGTCGGACAGCATGTCCTTGATGTCGGCGAGCGCGACCAGGTCGGCGACCGCGGCCGGGTCCTCGGCGACCGCGTCCTTGTAGGTCTCGCACGCGTCAGCGCCGGCCCCCGACCCGCAGGCCGTGAGGCTGGACGCGAGGATGACGGCACCGGCTCCGAGAACGAGGTTCTTCATGCCGGGAGGGTACGACGTGCCTACGTCACCCGTACGCCGAACCGATCCCCGGCCGCCCCTCGGTGGCCGGGGTCAGCCACGAGTACGGCACCCACTCCTGGATGACCTTGTCCCGCACCGTCATCCGGTCGATGTAGATGACCAGCGCCTCCCAGGAGCCGTCAGCGGCGCGCCGCCGGTCGACGACCAGCCCCGGCCACGACATCGGGACGTGAGGCTTCCGCACCCACACGTGCGCGGCCGGGGCAGTCATCACTGCAGGCTACGGCGTCAGGCGGTGAGGACCTCCGCACGCGCTGTCCTGATCACATCGGCGAGCGCATTCAGCGTCGGCTGATCCCACGTCTCGACCCAGGCGAGGTAGCGGCGCTGGTCCGCTGTCAGCGGCAAGCCGTCGTACGCCGCCCGCAGATCCTTCCGAGCCGCCTCAGGGAACCGCTCCCGGTCCTCCATCATGCCGCCCTCCTTCCCAACGTCTTGATCGCCGCCGACAGCTCATCCTCCGTCGCCAACAGGTAGTGCTCCGTCGACGCCAGCGACCGATGCCGCATCAAGTCCTGCACCACCCTCACGTTCGCGCCGCTACGCAGCAGCGACGTGCCGTACGTTGCCCGCACCCGGTGGATCGCCCCCGGCATCCCCAGGTCCTGAAACAGCCGCTTCGTGCCGCCAGACACCGTCGCCGCGGCGATGTGCCCGGACGACCGCCGCTCGCTCGGGAACCAGAACCCACGACGCGGGAAGTCGCCCGCCAGCTCCCACAGGTCATCGTGAGTCGGCAGCACCGCGAGCTGCCGGCCCTTCCCCAGCACCGTGACCCGGTCGCGGTCGATGTCCTCGCCCCGGAACTTGGCGATCTCGTGGGCCCGCAGGCCGGCAAGGTAGGCGAGCAGGATCCAGGCCCGCAGGTGCCCGGTGGCGCGATCGAGGACGGTGTCGATCTCCTCCGACGTCAGCGGTCGTGGCCGTGGCCGTGGGTTCGGCACCCGCTGCAGCAGCTTCGTTGGGTCGTCGTCGACGTGTCCGGCCTCGACCAGCCAGGCGTACAGGTTGATCAGGTGAGCCCGGTAGGTGTTGCGGGTCCGGCCGTCGAACTGGTCCAGCCACTCCGCGACGACGTGGGCCGGCTGGCCGAGGGATCCCCATGCCGTGCACCGACCTCGAGCGAACTTCACGCGCTGAGCGATGGTCGAGCTGGACGCGTCGTGGGCGCGCATCCAGTCGGCGTACTCGTCGAGCGAGATCCTGCGGTCGGTGGTCATGGTCAACACCCCTTCGTGCTTGTTGGCATGGGGTTGTTGGAGTAGCACCAGCGCGCTCACGCCGCCACCGCGACGACCAATTCGGGACGTTCGTCCTGGTGTCGCGCATAGCGTTTGTTAACCGGCGAGCTCGCCGTTTTTGCCGGCGCCGGCGACCAATCCATCGGAGGATGGCCCGCATGAACCCCGTGCCTCGTGCCGTTGCCGCGCTCGCCTGCGCGGCCGGCCTCCTCCTCACCACCCCCGCCCTGGCCTCCGCCGCCGACCTGGTCCACACCGACCCGGCGCACGACGTCCGGGTCGGCGACATCGACAGCGAGCGGACGCACCCCGCGGCCGACGAGCGCCGCGTCGACGTCCGACGGGTGGAGGTCAGCCACGGTCTCGACGCCCTGACCATCCGGTTGCGGACCCGCGGTCCGCTGCCGACGAAGCGGCTCTTCCTGGCGGCACAGCTCAAGGCCCCGTCCGGCAGGTTCGAGGTGACCTACATGAAGTTCCTCGGCGAGTCCGGGGTGTCCCTGACGCGCAAGTTCGACGAGGTTCCGTGCGAGGGACTCACCGCGACCCTGGAGCGCAAGGCCGTCACCTTCGTCGTCCCGACTGCCTGCTTCGGCACGCCCGCGTGGGTGCGTGTCGGCGCCGGCGCCGCCCAGATGCGCAAGCAGAAGATCGTCATGGACGACGGGTTCAGCCGTGGCGCGATCGACAACGACCTGCACCTGTCCAAGCGGATCGCACGGGGCTGACCCGGGGATCGCGCCCCCCTCACGCGGAACGACGACCGTCCACCAGCGACGGTGGGCGGTCGTCGTGTCGCGCGGCCCGCACGGCCCTGGCCCGGCCGGCGGCCTTCGCTTCGTACAGCGCCTCGTCGGCGTACGCCAGGGCCAGGGCGATGTCGTCGCCGGCCCTGACCGAGGCGATGCCGAAGCTGACCGTCGGCATCGCACTGACCTCGCCGTCGCCCCGGTAGTGCCGGGCGATGGCGTCGACCACCGCCTCGGCCGGGGCCCCACGGACCAGCAGCACGAACTCGTCACCGCCGAGGCGCCCGATCACGCCCCGCAGCCCCACGACGGCCTGGCAGGCGTCGGCGAACGCTGTCAGCGCCCGGTCGCCGGCGGCGTGACCGAGGCCGTCGTTGATGCTCTTGAAGCGGTCGAGGTCGGCGACGACCACCGCCGCATCGGCCCGCACCGGGCCCCGGTCGATCTCGCGCTGGGCCGCCCGGAGGAACTCGGCCCGGTTGAGCAGCCCGGTCAGACCGTCGCGGGTCGCCTGCAGGCGCAGCTCCGAGGTCTGCTGCTCGTGGCTCAGGGCCGACATGCTGAAGGTGACCACGACGAGCAGGACCATCATCAGCAGCGTGGTGACCTGGCCGCCGAACACGGCCTGGAAGAAGGGATGCGCTGGACCCACGGCCACGAACGCGATGGTGCGCGCCAGGTAGAACACCGAGATGACCGCCGATGCCAGCGCCATCGCGGTGAGCACGAAGCGGTACTGCGCCCGGGTCGCCCCGCCCGGCGCGAGGGCGCGCAGGAGCAGGGTCAGCTCGCGCGCCGAGGCTCCGATCAGCAGCGCCATGCCGGCCAGGTAGACCGCGCCGCCCGACCAGATGTCGGTGCGCGGGTCGTCGGCGAGCGAGACGACGAGGACCACGGCCGGCACGAGGAGCAGCTGCCAGGCCCGGACCCGGTGCTCGCGGAGCGTGCGACCGCCCGCCCAGACGCAGGCTGCGCCGAGGACGCCGGTCGTGTTGCCCAACGGGTTGGCGATCACCTGGACGGGCGTCCCGTTGCCGAGGAAGAGCGACGCACTGACGATGAAGCAGGCCAGGGAGACGCACCACCATCCGCTGTACGACGACCGGGTCGAGCGGTAGGTGACGCCGTAGAAGAGGGCGAGGACACATGCCGCCACGAGGCCGAAGGCCACGCGCAGGGTCAGGGTGTCCAGCATGCTGTCAAGGCTAGGTCGGCCCCGTCGCGTCGCGGGAACGAGTGCGCCGATCATGACCGAAGGCCTTCTGGCCATGGTCAATTGGAGCGAATCGGCGGCACGACCGCCGGGACGATCGTCCCGCCGACGTGCGGACCAGAGACCCGACTGGGGCTGATCTAGGCTCGCCAGCGTGAACCAGCTGCGCGATCCCGCCCACCGGGTCAGTCCCCGCGCCCGCCTGATGTGGCACGTCGAGACCGGGATCACCGCGCTCGTGGTGGCGATCGGGCTCGGGGTCGCGGCGGTGCTGCTCGGACCCGACGGCCTGCGCTGGTGGCTGCTCGCCCTGGCGGTCGTGGTGTGCGCGACGGTGGCGGTCGTCGTACCGCAGTGGCGCTATGCCGTGCACCGCTGGGAGGTGTCGGCCGACGCGGTGTACACGCAGCGCGGCTGGTGGGCGCAGGAGCGGCGGATCGCGCCGATGTCGCGGGTGCAGACGGTCGACCTCGCGCAGGGCCCGCTGGCGCGGCTGTTCGGGCTCGCGACCGTCACGGTGACGACCGCCTCGGCGGCGGGGCCCTTGCAGATCGAGGGTCTGGACCGCCCGGTCGCGCTCGCGCTCGTCGACGAGCTGACCCGCAAGGCCGACCTGGTCGAGGGCGACGCGACGTGAGCCTGCCTCCCCCGCCGCCTCCCCCGCCGCCGCCCCCGTCCGTGGTGTGGCAACGCCTGGATCCCCGCATGCTGCTCGTGCACCCGATCAAGGAGGTCGGCAGGTTCCTGCCGGTCCTCGTCGGCCTGCTGGTCGCCGGCGGCGCGTCCGGCACCGGGCCGTGGGCGCTGCTCGGCGTCGGCATCCCGGTGGGACTCGGCGTGGTGCGGTACCTGACCACGACCTACCGGATCGCCGACGGCCGGGTCGAGCTGCAGCGCGGCCTGCTCCAGCGACACACCCTGTCGACGCCGGTCGACCGGGTGCGCACCGTCGACCTGACCGCCTCGCCGGTCCACCGGCTGCTCGGGCTGACGACGGTCGTGATCGGCACCGGCAGCGTCACCAGCGACAGCGACGAGCGGCTGGCGCTCGACGCGCTGCCGCAGGAGGAGGCGGCCCGGCTGCGGGCCGAGCTGCTGCACACCGCGAGCCCTGCCGCGGCCGGGGACGCGCCGGCCGACGAGGCCGTCGAGCAGGAGCAGGTCGTGGCGCGGTTCGTGCCGCGCTGGCTGTGGTACGCGCCGTTCAGCGGCACCGCCCTCGTCGGGCTCGGCGCGATCCTCGCGACCGGCGCCCAGCTCAACGAGTCGATCCAGATCCGGGTGAGCGAGGAGGACCTCGCCGCCGTCGACCTGACCCTCGTCGTCGGTGTCGTCCTCGCCGCGATCGTGCTCGTCGTCCTCCTCGCCGTCGGTGGCTACCTCGTGACCAACGGCGGGTTCGTCCTGAGCCGGTACGGCGCCGCCTGGCACGTCCGCCGTGGCCTGCTCACCCGCCGCGAGACCAGCATCGACGTCGCGCGACTCGCTGGCGTCAGCATCGGCGAGCCGGCGGCCCTGCGCGTCGCACGCGGCCGCCGGGTCGGCGCGATCGTCACCGGCCTGAGCGGCGACCAGGCCAGCTCGGCGATGCTGTTGCCGCCCGCCCCACGAGCGACCGGCTACGACGTCGCGTCGGCCGTGCTCGGCACCCCGGCCCCGGTGAGCACCGCCCTGCTCCCCCACGGCCGGACGGCGACGACCCGGCGCTACACCCGGGCCCTGCTCGGCTCGCTGCCCTTCGTGGCAGCCGCGGCGCTCGCCGTCCTGGCCGGCGGCCCGGCCTGGCTGCTGGTCGTCGCCCTGCTCCCGCTCGCCGTCGCGCTCGCCCTCGCGACCGACCGCGCCCGGGCCCTCGGTCACGCGTTCGTCGACGGCCACGTGGTGATGCGATCCGGCTCGGTGCTGCGCAGCCGCGACGCCGTCGCAGCCGGGCACGTGATCGGCTGGAACCAGCGAGCGACCTGGTTCCAGCGCCGGGCCGGGCTGGTGGCGCTGGCCGCCACGACGGCCGGCGGAAAGGGACAGGTGCACGTGCCCGACGTACCCGTGGACGCGGCGATCGCCCTCGCGGAGGCCGCGACCCCCGGCCTGGTCGGGCAGTTCCTGGAGTCGCGGTGAGCGGACAGCCCGACGGCACCTACGCTCCCGTCGACGACGACCGACCCGACCCGGGCGAGGTCGTCTGGGCGTGGGTGCCCTACGAGGACGACCCGAGTCAGGGCAAGGACCGGCCCGTGCTGGTGATCGGTACCGCGACCGGCAACGACGGCCGCGAGGTCGTGCACGCCCTCGCGATGACGAGCAAGGACCACGACCGCGACGAGGCCCAGGAGGCCGCCGCCGGCAGGTACTGGATGGACATCGGCACCGGCGCCTGGGACCCGCGCGGGCGACCGAGCGAGGTGCGGCTCAACCGGCTGCTGGTCCTGGCCGTCACGGGCGTACGTCGCGAGGGGGCCGCGCTGGCCCCGGCTCTCTACGCCCAGGTGATCGCGGCACGGCAGCGGTTCATGCGCTGAGCCCGAGGTCCTCGGCGAGCGTGGCCAGGTGGTGCTCGAAGAGTGCCTCCGGGTCGCCGAACCCGCCCGGGCCGTACTGACCGAACACCTCGAAGCTGATGCAGCCGAACATCCCGGCCCAGGCCAGCACGCCGACGACGAGCACCTCGTCCGGCAGGTCGATCCCGAACTGCTCGCGCACCTCGTCGAAGCCCGCGACGAGCGCCGGCGGCACCGGGGCGACCGGCTCCCGCACGGTCAGGGCGCCGTCGGCCAGCGCGGCGGCGGCCAGCTCGAGCAGCACCCGCACCACGCGGGTGCCGGGCCCGGTGGTCTGCTCGGCCGGCGCCTCGTAGCCCGGCACGGGGGCGCCGTACAGCAGGGCGTAGGTGGCGGGCTCGACCAGCGCCCAGGCCCGCACCGCCCTCCCGAAGGCCAGGAACCGGTCGCGATGACCGGCCCGCGCCACGGCGGGCCGGCGCAGTGCCGTCTCGACCGCGTCGGCCATCTCGTCGTAGCCGTCGACGACGAGCAGGGTCAGCAGGTCGTCGCGGCTCTTCACGTACCGGTAGACCGCCGACGAGACCACGCCGAGGTCGCGGGCCACGGCACGCAGCGAGAGCGCTGCGGCGCCGTACTCCGCCAGGTGCTGGCGCCCGATCCGGGTGATGTCCTCCATCGTCTGCGCCCGGGCGCGCGCCCGCGGGGTGGTGGCCATGACGGCATCATGCCACATTCGTGAACACCAGACTCAAAAGTGAGCAGTGCTCTTGCTTTTCGTCTCCAGGGCATGCATGCTCGAGATCAGAGAGCACCGCTCTCGTTTCGTCCCTGGAGAGGAACCCTCATGAACCACCACGTCGTCACCGGAGCCGGACCCGTCGGCAGCACCGTCGCCCTTCAGCTCGCCGAGCAGGGCGAGCACGTCGCCCTCGTGACCCGATCGGGCAGCGGCCCGGAGCACCCCCTCGTCGAGCGGCGCCGCGCCGACGTCGGCACGCCGGGCGCGCTCGACGCCGTCCTCGAGGGCGCGGTCGCCGTGCACCACTGCGTCCACGCGTCGCGCTACGACGCCGCGACGTGGCGCGCGGAGCTGATCCCGACCGAGCAGGCCCTGCTCGCGGCGGCCGGCCGCGCGGGAGCCGTCGTCGTGTTCCCCGAGAGCCTCTACGCCTATGGCAGGGTGGCCGGGCCGATGACCGAGGACCTGCCGCGCTCCGCGTCCAGCGGCAAGCCGGGGATCCGTACCGAGCTGCTCCGGGCCCGGGCCGCGTCGGCGACGCCGACCGTGAGCGTGGCGGCCTCCGACTTCTTCGGACCGCGGGTGCTCACGTCCCACGCCGGCGAGCGACTGGCGTCGGCGATCCTGTCCGGACGCACCCTGCGCGTGGTCGGCAGCCTGGACCAGCCGCACTCGTTCACCTACGTGCCCGACCTGGCAGCAGCGATGATCCGGGCGGCGAGCGATCCCGCGCTGCACGGCTCGTTCCTGCACGCGCCGACCGGGCCGGCCCTCACGCAGCGGGAGATGGCGACCGCGTTCGCCGAGGCGGCCGGCGTACCCCTCCCCCGGCTCGGCTCGATCCCTGCCGGTGCGCTGCGCGCCGTGGGCCTCGTGCACCGCGACACCCGGGAGCTGGCCGAGATGAGCTTCCAGTTCACCGCGCCGTTCGTGCTCGACTCGCGGCACAGCGAGCAGCGCCTCGGGCTCGAGCCGACGCCGTTCGACACCGCGATCCGCGAGACCGTCGCGTGGTGGCGCGCCCGGGAGGACGCCGCGGTCAGCGCATGAGGAAGGACGCCCGCCAGACCTTGCGGTCGCGCTCGGAGACCATGCCGTTCTCCTGCAGCACCGGCATCACCTTCTCACCCATCCAGGCGATCGTCTCGCGGTAGCTCTCGTTGCCCAGCGCCTGGCGTCGCGCCTCCCGCGGGTCGAGCCCGACGACCTCGTAAACGTCCGGGTGGACCAGCGAGCGCATGGTCACGTACGCGACCTGGGCGGTCATCGCCTGGTGCCACCGCAGCTTCGTGCGACCCAGGCCGCGCACCGACTTCGCGAGCTCGTCGCGGGCGAAGGTGACGTGGCGGGCCTCCTCGGTGACGTGGATCCGGGCGACCATCCGGGTGAGCGGCTGGATCCGCTCGTCGCGCATCATCTCCCGCTGCCAGCGGTCGACCGGCTCCTCGCCGATCAGGATGCCGGCGTACGCGCTGGCGCCGCGGAGCGCGAGGGGGCCGAGCCGGGCGAGCCGGTGCGGCGTGGGACGCGGGCCGTACGCCGGCACTCCCATCGAGCCGATCGCCCGGCCGAACATCACGGTGTGCCGGGTCTCGTCGCCGACCTCGGTCAGCGCGAACTGGGTGCGCGCCGACGTCGGGTCCTCCCGGTAGGCGTCGCGCAGCAGGATCTGCATCAGCACGATCTCGAACCAGATCCCCACGCTGGCGATGCTGGCGACCTCGTGCATCGACAGCGTGATCCGCTGCTCCTCGCTCAGCGAGCGCCACATCGGGGTGCCGTAGAGGGACATCCGCTCCGGCTGCATCCACCACAGCCCGGGGACGGGTGGCGCGCTCCAGTCGAGGTCGACCTCCGGGTCGTACGACTGGCGCGCCGTCGACCGCAGCAACCGCTCGGACAGGGCGTCGTCGACGATGGTCACGGGTCCTCCTGAGACATAGGTATTACCGTCGGTAACGGATAAAGGTACTCTTGTCCCCATGGCCCCCCACGTCAAGAGCGACGGACGCACCACCCGCTGGGATCGACACCGCGCCGAGCGCCGCGAGGAGTTCGTCCTCGCCGCCGTCCGCGCCATCGACAACCTCGGACCGGACGCCTCGGTGGCCGACATCGCGGCCGAGGCCGGCGTCAGCAAGCCGGTGCTCTACCGCTACTTCGCCGACAAGGGCGAGCTGCACGCGGCGGTCGGCGCCTGGGCGGCCGACCTGGTCCTGGCGCGGGTCCTCACCGCGGTGCTCGCACCGGCGTCGGCGCGCGACCGGGTGACCGCCGGCGTGACGGCGTACCTCGACACCCTCGGCGAGCACCCCCAGGCCTTCCTCCTGCTCAGCCGGCCCGCCGGCGGCACCGACCCGCTGGCCGCGGGCAAGGACCAGATCGCCGCGAAGCTGACCCGCCTGCTCGGCGACGCCCTGCGCCACCTGGGCGGCGACACCGGCGCGGCCGAGCCGTGGGCGCACGCCGTCGTCGGTCTCGGCACGTCCGTGGGCCAGTGGTGGCTGGAACGGCACACGGTCTCGCGCAGCGCGGCGGCGGGCTACCTCAGCGACTTCATCTGGCACGCGCTGTCCGGCGCCGCGGCCGAGAGCGGCGTCGACCTGACCCGCCTCGACGCCGGCACCGGCGAGGTCACCCCCCTCCGGTCGGAGAAGCGCCGGTGAGCGCCGCCCGGCCGGAGCTGCACGAGCCGCAGGAGGCCTACGACGGCCCGGCGGTCCTCGTCGTCGCCGGCACCGCCGGCACCGCCGGCCGGCCGGTCGAGCACCCCGTCAGCGTGACCCTGCGCGGCGCCTTCCAGCCCCTCGACGGACACTTCCACTGGTACGGCCGCATCGCCGTCGACGCCGCGCTCGACACCGTGCGCAGCGGCTCCGCGGTGACCCTGCGGACCGCCCACGGCGAGGCGGACGGCAAGGTCGCCGACGTCGACCCGTGGGGTCGGTTCCGGGTCAGCGGCACGGGGCGGCCGCCGTTCTGAGCGCCGCGTTGGTTTCACCGGCCGGCCGGTGAAACTGGCGCTGGGACGAGGAAGCATCGTCGTCCCAGCGCTAGTTTCGTCGTCCAGGCCTACACCGGTGGGACTGGTGTGACGATCACGTTGACCGCCTCGAGCGCCTCGTCCGGCCCGGCCCGGTAGGCGTGCGGTACGTCGGCGGCGAAGCGCACGTGGTCGCCGGGACCGATGGCGACCACGTCGGCGCCGTGCTCGACCTCGCCGGAGCCGGCGAGGACGACGAGCTGCTCCTCGACGCCGGCGGGGTGCGCGGGCGAGGCGCGCTCGACGCCGGCCGCCAGCCGCAGCAGGTAGACCTCGGTGGTGCGGCCCGGCTCGCGCAGCACCCGCACCCGGGTCGCCACCACGCCCTCGTCGGCGACGGCGGCGCCGTCGTGGTCGTCGAGCAGCGCGGCCAGTGGTACGCCGAGCGGGGTCGCGACCGCGTACAGGGTGTCGAGCGTGGGGTTGCGTCGTCCCGTCTCGAGCTCGGAGAGCGAGCCCTTCCCGATGCCCGCCTGGGCAGCCAGCGCCGACAGGGACAGGCCGCGCGCCTCACGCAGCACCCGGATCCGGGCACCGACGCCGGCAGAACCCGTTCGCGTCATCGGACCCTCGCCACCTAGAGTGTTCTGTATACGGAACGCCGCGCGGTGTTCCCGGAGGAGGCGGCGTGTCCCAGGACAGTACCCATGGTCCCGTGATGGCCGGTGTCGTCACGGCCCTGGTCGGGTTCAGCAGCTCGTTCGTCGTGGTGCTCGCCGGCCTGGTCGCCGTCGGCGCCACTCCCGACCAGGCCGCGTCGGGCCTCGCGACGCTGCTGGTGACCCAGTCGCTCGGCATGCTCTGGCTCTCCCTGCGCCACCGGATCCCGGTCACCCTCGCCTGGTCCACCCCCGGCGCCGCCCTGCTCGCGACCTCCACCGGGGTGACCGGCGGCTGGTCGGCGGCCGTCGGGGCCTTCGTCGCCACCGGCGTGCTGATCCTGCTGACCGCACTGGTGCCCAAGCTCGGGGACCTGGTCGCGGCGATCCCGCACAGCCTGGCCCGCGCCATGCTCGCGGGCGTCCTGCTGCCGCTGTGCCTGGCGCCGGTCACCGCCCTGGTCGACTCCCCCGCCGCCGTCGCCCCGCTCGTCGTCACCTGGCTGGTCCTGCTCCGCCTCGCGCCGCGCTGGGCGGTCCCAGGTGCCCTGCTCGTCGCCCTCGGCACGGTGCTCGCCACCGCGCGGATCGACGCTGCCGACCTCGCCCCGCACCTGGCCTGGACCACGCCGACCTGGTCGCTGTCGGCCCTCGTCGGCATCGCGCTGCCGCTGTACGTCGTCACGATGGCCTCGCAGAACGTCCCGGGCGTCGCGGTGATGAGCGGCTTCGGGTACCGCGTCCCGTGGCGCGAGTCGCTCGCCGTCACCGGGATCGGCACCGTCGTCGGCGCCCCCACCGGCGGGCACGCGATCAACCTGGCCGCCATCAGCGCGGCGCTCTCGGCCGGCCCGACCGCCGGCCCGGACCCGCGGCGGCGCTGGATCGCCGCCGTGACCGCGTCGGTCGCCTACCTCGTGCTGGCGGTCGCCAGCACCGCGCTGGCCACGCTGGTCGCGGCCGCCGCCGACGGCGTGATGCAGGCGGCGGCCGGCCTGGCCCTGCTCGGCACGCTCGGCGCGGCGCTCGCCGAGGGGCTCGCCGACCCCGCCGAGCGCGAGCCGGCGGCCGCGACGCTGGTCGTGGCGGCCTCGGGCGTCACCGTGCTTGGCATCGGCGCGGCTTTCTGGGCGCTGGTGGCGGGGCTGCTGCTGCGCGGGTTCCTGCGGGCGGGGCGGACCCCGACCGTCAGGCCGTCCGAGCGAACATCGTCGACTTCAGCCCGAACCTGACCCGGAACTGGTCGCCGGTCAGCTCCGGGTCGACGCCGGTGCCGAGGATCGTCACCTTGGTCACCCGACCGCCCTGCGCGGGGTCCTTGACGACATCGAGACCCTCGAAGTCCCCGAGTCCGGGGAACTGCGCCTCGATCGCCTCGTCGGTCAGCACCACCTGCCACGAGTTGTTCGGGTTGCCGGAGGTCGCCTCGTACGGGTCCGGCTTCGCGACCTGGTAGGGCAGGCTGCCCGGCGCGGTGAAACCGCCGTTGCTCGAGGAGAACTGGGTGAACGCGGGCGCGCCGCCGTACGTCCGGATCTGCCCGGCCGTGGCGGCGATGGCGGCGTTCGACTCCGGCTGCTCCGCCACGACGCCGCGGTAGACCTGCGACTGCGTGGTGTCCCACACGTCGAAGGCACCGCGGTGATAGGTGTCCCGCTCGAAGATCGCGTAGGTCCGCGCGGCCACGGCCTGCGCCTGGACCGCCTGCGGGTTCCACTTGGCGGGCATCTCCGAGGGGACGACGCCGCGCAGGTACTTCTCCACGCTGAGCACGTTGACCGTGTCGCGCCCCTGACCGTCAGCGGGTACGACGGAGCGGATCCGGCCGCGGTAGTCGACCGCACCGCCGGGCACGTAGAGCCGGATCGTGCCGCCCTTGCCCTGGAACTCGGCCTGGCCCGGGATGATCCGCACCTTGTGCCAGCGCTTCGTCTTCACCGACAGCTTCGTGTCGGTGCCGTGGGCGGTGAGCTTCCAGCGCTTCGCCCCGCGCTTGCCGAGCTTCCAGGCCTTGCCCGTCGCGAGGCTGCGGACCTTGAGCCTCGACCGGTGCTGGACGACCACGTTGCTCGAGGTGTCGGCGGTGATCAGCACCTTCACCGATCCGCCGCCGAGACCCGGCGCGGTGCCCGGGTAGTAGAAGTCGAGGATCTGGGCGGCGCTGAGGCCCTGGTCCGCGGCGCCCTTGGCTCCCCACTGCGACAGGCCCTTGCCGTGACCCCAGCCGCTTCCGGTCAGCGTGACGCTCTCGATGGGGACGGCCGGCGCAGCCGAGGCAGGGCCGATGGGACCGAGGGCGAGACCAGCGGCGAGACCAGCGGCGAGACCAGCGGCAAGAGTGGTGATGGTTCCCGGGAACAGGCGCATCGTCCGAGAGTAACTGCCGGTTGAAAGCCTGAGCGCCGCTCGCAATAGGCTTTGGGCATGACCGAGCTCGACAGCACGCAGACCCCGGACCCGACCGACGCGGCGGTGACCTCCGGAGCCGGCGCCGACGGTGTTGACATCTCGGTACCGGACAAGCCCGCGCTGGAGGGGCTCGAGGAGAAGTGGGCGCAGCGTTGGAAGGACGCCGACACCTACGGCTTCGACCGCACGCAGCCCCGCGAGAACGTCTACGCGATCGACACCCCGCCGCCGACCGTCAGCGGCAGCCTGCACGTCGGGCACGTCTTCTCCTACACCCACACCGACCTGATCGCGCGCTTCCAGCGGATGCAGGGCAAGTCCGTCTTCTACCCCATGGGCTGGGACGACAACGGCCTGCCGACCGAGCGCAGGGTGCAGAACTACTTCGGCGTGCGCTGCGACCCGTCGCTGCCGTACGACGCCGACTTCACCCCGCCCGAGAAGCCGGACCCGAAGCGGCAGGTCCCGATCAGCCGGCCCAACTTCATCGCGCTGTGCGAGCAGCTGGTCGAGCAGGACGAGAAGGTCTTCGAGGACCTCTGGCGCACCCTCGGCCTCAGCGTCGACTGGAACACGACCTACACCACCATCGGCACCAAGGCACAGACCGTCAGCCAGCGCGCGTTCCTGCGCAACCTGGCCCGCGGCGAGGCCTACCTCCAGGAGGCGCCGACCCTGTGGGACGTCACCTTCCAGACCGCGGTCGCGCAGGCCGAGCTCGAGGCGCGTGACTACGCCGGCGCCTACCACCGCGTCGCCTTCCACAAGCACGACGGCTCCGCCGTGTTCATCGAGACCACCCGTCCCGAGCTGATCCCGTCGGTCGTCGCGCTGATCGCGCACCCCGACGACGAGCGGTACGCCGACCTGTTCGGCACGACGGTCACCTCGCCGGTCTTCGGCGTGGAGATCCCGGTGCTCGCCCACCCCGCCGCCGAGAAGGACAAGGGCGCCGGCATCGCGATGTGCTGCACCTTCGGTGACCTCACCGACGTCCAGTGGTGGCGCGAGCTGCAGCTGCCGGTGCGCACCGTCATCGGCCGCGACGGCCGGCTGACCCGCGAGACGCCCGAGTGGCTGTCCTCGGAGCAGGCCTCGGCGGCGTACGAGGACCTCCAGGGCAAGACCGTCCACTCCGCCCGCGAGGCGATGGTCGCCAAGCTCAAGGAGACCGGCGACCTCGACGGCGACCCGAAGCCGACCCAGCGGATGGCGAACTTCTACGAGAAGGGCGACAAGCCGCTCGAGATCGTCTCCACCCGCCAGTGGTACGTCCGCAACGGCGGCCGTGACACCGCGATCCGCAAGCAGATGCTCGAGCGCGGCTCCGAGATCGACTGGCTGCCGCCGCACATGAAGCACCGCTTCGACAACTGGGTCGGCGGCCTCAACGGCGACTGGCTGATCTCGCGCCAGCGCTTCTTCGGCATCCCGTTCCCGGTCTGGTACCCGCTCGACGCCGAGGGCGAGCCCGACTACACCCGGCTGCTGCTGCCCACCGAGGCCGAGCTGCCGATCGACCCGTCGACCCAGGCGCCCACGGGATACAGCGAGGAGCAGCGCGGCAAGCCCGGCGGCTTCATCGGCGACCCCGACGTGATGGACACCTGGGCCACGTCCTCGCTGACCCCGCACATCGCGGGCGGCTGGGAGTCCGACCCCGACCTGTGGTCGCGGGTGTTCCCGATGGACCTGGCCACGCAGGCCCACGACATCATCCGCACCTGGCTGTTCTCCCGCGTGGTGCGCGCCCACTTCGAGAACCACGTCGCGCCGTGGTCGCACGCGATGATCTCCGGCTTCATCGTCGACCCCGACCGCAAGAAGATGTCGAAGTCCAAGGGCAACGTCGTCGTGCCCAACGAGATCCTCGACAAGTACGGTGCCGACGCGGTCCGCTGGCGCGCGGCCATCGCCCGACCCGGCCTGGACTCGCCGTTCGACGAGACCCAGATGAAGGTCGGCCGCCGCCTGGCGATGAAGGTCCTCAACGCGTCGAAGTTCGTCCTCGGCAGCGTCGGCGCGACCACGTTCAGCGCCGCCGCCGTCAGCCAGCCGGTCGACACGGCGCTGCTCGGCCGCCTCGGCGGTGTGGTGCGCCGTGCGACCGAGGCGTTCGAGGCCTACGACTACACGACCGCGCTCGAGGTCAGCGAGAAGTTCTTCTGGGAGTTCTGCGACGACTACCTCGAGCTGGTCAAGGAGCGCGCGTACGCCGGCGACGGCGACGCCTCGTCCTCGGCCCGGGCCACGCTCGCCCTGGCCCTGCAGGTCCAGCTCCGGCTGCTCGCGCCCTTCCTCCCCTACGTCACCGAGGAGGTCTGGTCGTGGTGGCAGGAGGGCTCGGTCCACCGCGCCTCCTGGCCGAGCGTGACCGAGCTCGGCTCCCCCGCCGCCTCCGACGGCTCGCTGATCGACGCCGTCGCCTCGGCGCTGTCCGGCATCCGCGGCGCCAAGTCGGCCGCCAAGGTCAAGATGCGCGCCCCGCTCGCCCGGGTCGAGGTCACCGGCCCGGCCCGCCTGGTCGAGGCCGCCGAGAAGGCTGCCGACGACCTGCGCCGCAGCGGCAACGTGGTCGGCGACCTGGTCTTCACGGTCGCCGAGGACGCCACCGAGCTGACGGTCACCGCCGAGATCGCCGAGGAGCCCGAGGCTCCGCAGGAGTAGGGCTGCGGTCCGGGCTCAGTCGCCCGGCCACTCCCCTGTCCACCGCTCGAAGGCTAGCGCTCCGCCGCGGTCGATGAGCGCCCGGACGACGGAGAAGATCGCTCCCTGCACCATCGCCGCGACCAGGATCTTGCGCAGCCGGTACTCCGACTGCAGCGGCTTGGGCGGGTCGTCGGTCGCCTGCGGGTCGACCCGTTTCCACACCTGCTGGAAGACCTGGCCGGCGATCAGCCCGCCGAGGAGACTGCCGACCAGGCCCCACGGGCGGTAGAGCAGCTTCGCCGAGCGGCTGGTCCGCTTCTCGTGCGTCATCGGGCACCTCCACCCCGGCGCCGCACCAGCAGCACCGTCATCAGGCCGGCCGCGACCACTCCGGCCGCGCCCGCGATGGCCGCGAGGCGCCGGGCGCGGTCGCCGACCCGGTGCACCAGCAGGTCGACGTCGCGGGCCAGCACCTCCCGGTCCTCGTCGACGGTGCGCTCGAGCGTCTCGACGTCGGGCTGCGCGTCGAGCTCCCGGGCGCTCATCGGGTGTGCCGCACGGCCGCGACGTCCTTGCGGACGCTGGTCAGCGTCCGCTCGGGCACCGGCGGCGTGGCCTCGGTGATCCGGTTCCTGCCGACGATGGCCAGGACCCCGGCGACCGCGAGCACGACGACGCCGACGACGAGGCCGGCCAACCAGGCCGGCAGCGCGACGGCGAGCCCGAGCACCGCGGCGGCGAGCAGCACACCGACTCCGTACAGCGCCAGCAGGCCGGCCCCGCCGAGCATGCCCGCACCGACGCCCGCCCGCTTCGCCTTCCCGGCCATCTCCGCGCGCGCCAGGCGGACCTCGTCGCGGACGAGCTCGCGCAGGTCCTCCGAGACACGGGCCACGAGCTGGCCGGTCGAGAGCGACGCCGCCTCGTCGCAGGACGGTGGCGGTGCGACGTGCGTGGGACGGTGCGTGGCTGGCTGAGCTGACATTGCGGTCTCCCAGGGATCGTCCGTGCAGATCCCTGGGCAGTTCCCGAAGTCGGCGAACCGATACCGGCGGGTACGACGAAGGCCCCCGGGGAGCTCCCCGAGGGCCTTCCGTGTCAGGCGGAGCCGGTCAGGCCGACTTCTTCTTCTTCGACTCGCGCAGCACCAGGGTCGGCGCGACGTCGTCCTCGACGACGTCCTTGGTCACCACGACCTTCTCGACGTCGCCACGGCTCGGGACGTCGTACATGACGTGGAGCAGGACCTCCTCGATGATCGCACGCAGGCCGCGCGCGCCGGTGCCGCGCTCGAGCGCCTTGTCGGCGATCGCGCCGATGGCGTCGTCGGTGAACTCCAGCTCGACGCCGTCGAGCTCGAAGAGCTTCTTGTACTGCTTCACCAGGGCGTTGCGCGGCTCGGTGAGGATCTGGACCAGGGCGTCCTGGTCGAGCGGGCTGACGCTCGCGATCAGCGGCAGGCGGCCGATGAACTCGGGGATCAGGCCGAACTTGGTGAGGTCCTCGGGACGGACCTGGGCGAGCAGGTCCTCGGCGGCGCGCTCGGCCTCGCCGCGCGGCTCGGCGGTGAAGCCCAGGGACTTCTTGCCGACGCGCTGCTCGATGATGTGCTCCAGGCCGGCGAAGGCGCCGCCCACCACGAACAGGATGTTGGTGGTGTCGATCTGGATGAACTCCTGGTGCGGGTGCTTGCGCCCGCCCTGGGGCGGCACCGAGGCGGTGGTGCCCTCGATGATCTTCAGCAGCGCCTGCTGGACGCCCTCACCGGAGACGTCGCGGGTGATCGAGGGGTTCTCGGCCTTGCGGGCCACCTTGTCGATCTCGTCGATGTAGATGATGCCGGTCTCGGCCTTCTTGACGTCGTAGTCGGCGGCCTGGATCAGCTTGAGGAGGATGTTCTCGACGTCCTCGCCGACGTAGCCGGCCTCGGTCAGCGCCGTGGCGTCGGCGATCGCGAAGGGGACGTTGAGCATCCGCGCCAGCGTCTGGGCGAGGTAGGTCTTGCCGCAGCCGGTCGGGCCGATGACGAGGATGTTGGACTTCGCCACCTCGACGACCTCGTCCTTGCTGTGCTTGCCCGAGATGGGCTGCACACCTGCCTGGACGCGCTTGTAGTGGTTGTAGACCGCGACCGCGAGTGACTTCTTGGCCTGCTCCTGGCCGATGACGTAGGAGTTCAGGAACTCGAAGATCTCCTTGGGCTTCGGCAGGTCAGCGAGCTCGACCTCGGAGCCCTCGGCGAGCTCCTCCTCGATGATCTCGTTGCACAGGTCGATGCACTCGTCACAGATGTAGACACCCGGACCAGCGATGAGCTTCTTGACCTGCTTCTGGCTCTTGCCGCAGAACGAGCACTTCAACAGGTCGCCACCGTCACCGATGCGTGCCACGGGTCCTCCTCACAATCGAACTACCCGACGGTACCCCCTGCCACGCTCCAGCGGGAGCGTGACACGAGGGGTACGTCGGGATGCTCATCGGTCTTGTTCGTCGTCGTCTGAGCCGCGGCTCAGACGAGGGCCGGGGTCTTCAGGGACTCGAGGACCGAGTCGATCAGGCCGTACTCGATCGCACCCTGGGCAGTGAGGATCTTGTCGCGCTCGATGTCGCGGCTGACCTCCTCGACAGACTTGCCGGAGTGGTCGCTGATCATCTTCTCGAGCAGCTCGCGCATCCGCAGGATCTCGTTGGCCTGGATCTCGATGTCCGAGGTCTGGCCGAAGGTGCCCTCGGTGTAGGGCTGGTGGATCAGGATCCGGCTGTTGGGCAGCGCGAGCCGCTTGCCCTTGGCCCCTGCGGCGAGGAGGATCGCCGCGGCCGAGGCCGCCTGGCCGATGCACACGGTCTGCACGTCCGGCTTGATGAACTGGATCGTGTCGTAGATCGCGGTCAGCGCGGTGAAGGAGCCACCGGGGCTGTTGATGTAGATGCTGATGTCCTGGTCGGGGTTCATCGACTGCAGGCACAGCAGCTGGGCGATGACGGCGTTGGCGACGTCGTCGGAGATCGGGGTGCCGAGGTAGATGATGCGGTCCTCGAACAGCTTGGCGTAGGGGTCGATCCGGCGGAATCCGTAGGACGTCCGCTCTTCCCACTGCGGGATGTAGTAGTTCATCTGCCTCAGTCCTTCTTGTGGGCCGGGCGGCCCTCGTCGACGGCTTCCTTGGCGCTCTTGACGACCTTGTCGACGAGGCCGTACTCGAGGGCCTCCTGCGCGGTGAACCAGCGGTCGCGGTCGGCGTCCTCGGTGACCTGCTCGACGCTCTGGCCGGTGTGGTCGGCGATGAGGTCGAGGAGCACCTTCTTGATGTGCAGCGACTGCTGCGCCTGGATCTTGATGTCGGAGGCGGAGCCACCCATGCCCGAGGAGGGCTGGTGCATCATGATCCGGGCGTGCGGCAGCGCGTAGCGCTTGCCCTTGGCGCCGGCGCACAGCAGGAACTGGCCCATCGAGGCGGCCAGGCCCATGCCGACGGTCGCGACGTCGTTGGGGATGTAGTTCATGGTGTCGTAGATCGCCATGCCGGCGTCCACGGAGCCACCGGGGCTGTTGATGTGCAAGAAGATGTCCGCCTCGGGGTCCTCGGCCGACAGCAGCAGCAGCTGGGCGCAGATCGCGTTGGCGTTCTGGTCGCGGACCTCGGAGCCGAGGAACACGATCCGCTCGCGCAGCAACCGGCTGTAGATGTTGTCGTCGAGGAAGCTGATCCCCGCTCCCCCGTTCATCTGCGGGTTCATCTCATGACCGCGCGCTGAGTCGTGAGCGCCACCGGGAAGATTCTGAGTCACGCGAGTGACCCTAGCCGGAGCGGGAGGCAGATCCACGCGTTCGGCCCCGCTGTTCGCCGACAGCAGATTCGCGGTGCGCGGGGCCGACCGGTCGCCGTGCCCCACGGGTAGCCTGCCGGGAACCCGACTGCCCGACGCGCTCCAGGAGGTCCCATGCCCGCGGCCCCATCCACCGGCCGGTTCGTCGCCGCCGTCACGCTCGTGGCGGGCCTGGGCCTGGCCGCCTGCGACGCGGGCGAGGACACCCCGGCGAAGCCCGGCGACGGCGCCCGTACGACGCCCGCTGCCGCCGTGCTCAACGCGCCGGCCGCGACCTGGGAGCTGCGCGCCGACACGGTGCTGCCCGGCGGCAGGTTCGCGCCGCTGGCGCCGGTCGGCGACGACGAGGTCCCGCAGCCGGGCGGCGTGGTGGTCGGCGACGTGCTCGTCGCGGCCATCACCGACCAGGGCAAGGACGACGCCGCGGGAGCCGCTCCCGCGCTCCTGGTCGGCGTGTCGGGCGCCGGGAAGGTGCTGTGGAAGGGCGCCGACTACGCCGGCTGCTGGACGCCGGACCACACCGCGCTCTACTGCTCACGCGGCAACGCCCTGGTGCGGGTGGACGCCGAGACCGGTGGCAGCGGGGCCGGCGCCGAGGTGCGCGTCGCCCCCGGCACCGCACCCGTCCTCGACGACGGCGTCCTCTACGTCGTCGTGACGCCGCCGGGCGCCGACGAGAACGCCTACCCGCCCCCGTTCGCGGTGGCCGCGCTCGACGCGACCACGCTGAAGAGCGTGTGGCCGGGCGGCCCGGCCGGCACCAGCGAGCTCGCCGGGTTCGGGGCCGGCTCCCCCGCGCTCGACCTCAGTGGCGACGACGTGTCGGTCGCGGCCTGGAAGGAGACTCCGTCGGGTCAGCCCGACGCGACCGAGTTCGACCTCGATCGCGCGACCGGCAAGGTGCTCGGCAGCACACCGCTCGGCAAGAGCTCCTTCCTCGAGCGGCCGTGGACCGTGCACCGCGGCTTCGGCAACGACAAGCTCGAGGTGCTCCTCGGCGACGAGGTGCTGCTGCAGCTCGAGGGGCAGCCGTGGGACACCCAGGACCAGCGGCTGACCACCACCGAGGGCCGGGTCGGCGTCGGCGCGACGCTCTACGACGTCACGACCGGCCGGCCGGTGTGGGAGCGCCCCGACCTCGGCGACGACCTGGCCGGGTGGCGCTGGACGGCCGACCGCGCCCAGGTCGCGGTGACCGCCTACGACGCGAAGGCCCAGAAGATGCTCACGACGTACCTCGACGCCGACACCGGGAAGACCCTCTGGTCCGGCCCCGGGACCGACGTCGCGCCGACCGAGACCCCCGACGCCTTCGTCCAGGTCGCGAGCGACTACGCGACCTCGTGGGTCGTCCAGGCGCTCGACCGCACCTCCGGGGAGGTGGCGTGGGAGAAGGACGTCAGCGCGCTCGGCAAGGAGGGGTACGACGACGGCATCTCGCCCGGCGGCCCGTACGTCTCCCCGAGCGCCGTGTGGGTGCTGGGGACGAGCACGCTCGTCGGCTTCACCGGCTTCGCCGACTGACCCGGCCCGTCCCCGACTCCAGCTCGAGCACCAGGATCGCGAGCTGGACCCTGTTGTCGAGGCCGAGCTTGGCGAACAGGCTGCCGACGTGCGTCTTGACGGTGGCCAGGCTGAGGTGGAGGGTCGCCGAGATCTCCGCGTTCGAGAGGCCCTGTGCCACGAGCCGGGCGACCTCCCACTCGCGCCCGCTGACCTGGGGCGGCGCCCCCGCCGGCGCGACCGGCTCGGCCGCCAGCGCCACGAGCCGTCGCAGGACGGGCGCCGACATCACGGCGGCCCCGTCGTCGCCGCCGAGCACGGCCTGCTCGATGAGGCCGGGCTCCTCGGTCTTCAGCAGGAAGCCGTCGGCGCCCGCACGCAGGGCACCCAGCACGAACCCGTCGGTGTCGAATGCGGTCAGCATGATGACCCGGCAGCGCAGGCCTGCGGCGCGGATCCGGGCGACCGCCTCGATCCCGTCGCCGCCGGGCATCCGGACGTCCATGAGGACGACGTCCGGATCGACCTCGCGCACGACGCGGAGGGCGGTGACGCCGTCACCCGCCTCGCCGACGACCTCGATCCCGCGCGCGGGGTCGAGGACCAGCCGCAGGCCCGCGCGCACGAGCGGCTCGTCGTCGACGACCACCACCCTCACCACGGGACGGACACCTCCACCACGAACGCGCCGTCGACGGGCGCGGCCCGGTGCCGGCCGCCCGCCAGCCTGACCCGTTCGGCGATGCCCTCCAGGCCGAGCCCGTCGCCGGAGCGCTCGACCCGGCCCGGCATCGGGTTGCGGCACTCGACCCGCACCCGGTCTCCTCCCTCGACGACGAGCTCCACCGGGGCGCCGGGGGCGTGCCGCGCCGCGTTGGCGAGCAGCTCGCGGACGACCCGGTGGAGCAGCCGCGACGTCGCCTCGGAGAGCCGTCCGTCCACGTCGGCCACCACCGCCGGGTCCAGCACGGCTCGCACCCGTGTCCCGGCCGCCCGGTGCTGCTCGACCAGCTCCGGGAGGAGCCCGGCGCCGGCGGGCGGTGCGGCCGGCACCTCGTCCCGGTGCAGCACCCCGAGCACCTCGCGCAGCTCCGCGTGGGCGGTGCGCGAGAGATCTGCGACCAGCCGACTGCTGGAGCGCACGGTGTCCGCCGGAAGGTCGTCGCGACGCCCGAGGGCCCCCGCATGCAGTGCGATCAGGCTGAGGTGGTGGCTGAGGGTGTCGTGCATCTCGCCGGCGATCCGGGCCCGCTCCTGGCTCCGGGCCTGCTCGACGACCAGCTCGCGCTCGCGATGGGTCTGCTCGGCGAGCGCACGCCGCGCTCCCACCACCAGGCCGACGAGGACCATGACCACCACCGCCCCGGCCAGCACGGCGAGCAGCTCGGCCCGCTCCCGGCCGACGACGAGGATGGTCGCCGAGCACGAGACGAAGAGCACGGCGACCGCCTCCGCACCGACCCGCCACGAGCGGAGCGACACGAGGAGGACCACGGCCACCACCGCGGCCGGTGTCGCCGCGCCGAGCGGGGCCAGCAGGGCCAGCACCATGCCGGCGGTGCGGGAGCGCTCGACGAGGAAGTGCGCGAGCAGGCAGGCGGCGACGCACGCCGCCCCGAGCTCGGCGAGCAGCCACAGCGCGATCAGGTCGTCCGGCGGCGGGTCCGGCCGCTCGAGGACGCCGCCGATGGTGATCGCGACGTCGAGCAGGCCGAGCACGCCGCACGTCCCGACCAACAGCGCACGGGAGCGCCGCCTCGCGACGAAAGGTGCCTCGTTCCCGGCCCGAGCCTGCCCGATCATGTGGTGAGCCTAGGGGGGCCACGTCGCGACGGGATCAACCGAAGGGATGAGCGGCACCCGCTCTTCGGTGGAGGTGCTCCGGTCCTCCGCCCGATGCAGCGGCCCCGTCGCCGTTGCCACGGTGGAGCCATGACCCTCACCGCTCCGACGCCCACCGGCGTCCCCACCTCCGACCTCGCCTTCCACCGGCTGGCCCTGGGCGCGCCCGGGTACCGGTGGTGGCGGCCGCTCGTCGTCCTGGCCCTCGCGGTGCTCCTCTTCCTCGCCGGCACGCTGCTGGCAGTGGTGCCGTTGGCGATCGTCGCGGTCGTGGTGCCGGGTCAGGAGGCCGTCATCGAGCGGGTCTTCGACGCCGCGGAGATGTCGGACCCGCTGGCGGCGATCGTGATGTTGTTGTCGATCGCGATGATGCTTCCCGCGGCGCTGCTGGCGGTCCGGCTTGCCGGTGGACGCCCGGCGGGCACGCTCTCCTCCGTGACGGGCCGGCTGCGTCGCCCGCTGCTGCTCCGCTGCCTCGGGCTCGCCGCGCTGCTCGTCGTGGCGATGCTGCTGCTGTCCGTCACGATCGAGGGCGCCTGGCAGGACCTGGCGTTCGACGAGCGCACGCTCCCGCTGCTCGGGGTCGCGGTCCTCGCCGTACCCCTGCAGGCCGCGGCCGAGGAGTACGCCTTCCGCGGCCTGCTGATGCAGACCGTGGGGGCGTGGCTGCGCCACCCTGCGTTCGCGATCGCGCTGCCCGTGCCGTTGTTCACGCTGGGCCACGAGTACGACCTGCTCGGGCTGGTCGACGTGACCGCCTTCGCCCTGGCCGCCGGCTGGCTGACCTGGCGTACCGGTGGCCTGGAGGCGGCGATCGGGCTGCACGTGGCCAACAACTGCGCGCTGGTGGCCTTCGGTGCGTTCGGCCTGGTCGACCTGGACGCGACGGACGGTACGGCGAGCGGCCTCGCCTGCAGCCTCGCCGTCACCGCCACCTACGCCCTGCTGGTCCGAGACCGGGGCTCCCGGGTCGCTACCTCTCCGCCGCGGCCTTGAGCCCGGCCAGCGTCGTGGCCATGCCGGCCTCGAGCTCGTCGGCGTGGGAGTCGTTGCCGCCGAGCAGCAGCGGCGCCACGATCCGGCTGCCGACGCTCAGCGAGCGCGGCACGGGGCGCCGGTGCACGACCCTCGTCCGGCCGGCGTCGGCCGGGTCCGGCTCGAGCTCCCAGATCCACTGGGCACCGCTCGAGGGCGTGTCCCAGACCAGTCGGCTCCCGGGCGCCACGTCGGCCACGACCGACCGGGTCGGCCACACGACGGCCTTGCGGCGGTTGATGCCGAGGTACCACTGGCCCACGCGCAGGCCCCCGCGCTTGAGCGGCACCATGCGGACCGTCTCGGGGCTCCACTCGGCGAGCTGGCCGAAGTCGGTCAGCAGCGCCCACACGTGCGCCGCCGGCGCCTCGATCACGGCCTCGGCGCGCAGCTCGCGCGCGGCGTTCGTCGTCATGACGCTCATCATGGCGGCGCCGGACGACGTGTCACCACCTCCCACGGGAGGAGATGTCACGCGAGCCAACGGGCCAGCGCGGTGTGCACGTCGGGGTGGTTGAGCAGCCCGAAGTGGTCGGTGCGGGCGAGGTGGAGCACCTCGGCGCCGGGGAACAGGTCGGTGCCGTGCCGGTCGCGGCCGACGGCGGAGCGCGGGGTGACGAGGAGGTCGCCGATCGCCTGCGCGAGCGGGTGGCGAGCGGAGCGGGTGAGCGTGGCCGACACCAGGCGGTAGCGCGCGTGCGGCAGGGGCGGCACGTCGTGGGCGAGGCCCTCGATCAGGTCGTGGATGCCCGGCGCCTGGCGGTCGATGATCCGGCCGAACGCCGCGACCTCGGGCGCGCGGGCGAGGGTGCGGCTGGCGTGGTCGGCGCCGACCGCGAACCACGAGCCGAGGTGCGGCGTGCCGAGGGTGACGACGTCGCTCACCAGCCGGGTCCACGGCGCGGGGCCGTCCCCCTCGGCGACCACGGCCGAGGAGGCGCGCACCACGAGACCGCCGAGCGAGTGCCCGACCAGCGCGATCCGGGTGACCTCGCCCGGCCACGCGTCGACCAGCTGCTGCATCAGGGAGGCGAGCACGACGCCGTTCTCGCGCAGCGGCAGGCCGGTGTTGGCCCGCAGGTAGACGGGGGTCCAGCCGCGCGCGGCCAGCGTCTCGCCGTACGTCGAGCCGAGCCGGTCGCGGTGCCGGTTCCAGTACGCCTCGTTCTCGCACAGCCCGTGCAGGAAGACCACGATCCGGCCGGTGGCCTCCGGGAACGCGCGCGCGATCCCGGCCGGCGTGAGCGGCACGTCGCGGCCGTCGTGCCGCACACCCATCTCGATGGCCAGCCGCGGACGCTCGCGGCGGATCTCCTCGCCGATCAGGCCGTTGACCGCGGCGTTGACGAACCGGCCGCGCGGCCCGTCCTCCAGCGCCGGGCCGACGCCGGCCTCGCCCAGCCGCGCCAGCCCGAGGCTGGCGCCGCGGAACGAGAGGCCCACGGCGCCGTACGCCGTCGCGGCGATGCCGCGGTGCAGCACCTCGGCGGGCCGGGCGGCGGGACCGACCCCGCGCCGGACCAGGCCGTGCGTGCGGCGGGCGATGGCCTGGTGGGTGTCGCGGGCCGTCGCGACGACGAGGTCGTCGACGACGGCGGTGGCCAGGGCCAGGGCGTCGACGACGGTCGGAGCAGTGGTCACGAAATGCAGACTACCCGTTGAGTGCACGGTCGTACACTCAACGGGTAGTGCGGCGGAGCGAGAGGATCAGGCCTCGGCCGGGGCCTCGGTCTCCTCGACGGCCTCGGCAGGCTCGGCCGCCTCGTCGGCGGGCTCGCCGATGGTGCCGTCGGCCTGCAGGTTCTTCAGCTCGACGACGTTGCCCGCGGCGTCCTTGACGGTCGCGCCCTCGACGAGGAGCTGCAGCGCCTTGCCGCGACGGATCTCCTGGACCAGCTCGGGCACGTGGTTGTGCTCGAACATGTGGTTCACGAACTCCTGCGGGTCCTGACCGGACTGCTGGGCGCGGCGGATCATGTGCTGGGTCAGCTCGCCCTGGTCGACGCCCATCTCCTCCTTGTCGGCGATGTCGTCGAGGAGGAACTGCGCGGCGACGGCGTCACGGACCCGGCGCTCGAGGTCGGCCTCGAACTCCTCCTGGGTCTGCTTCTCGTCCTCGAGGTACTTCTCGAGGGTCATGCCGGCGAACTGCAGCTGCTGCTCCAGGTTGGCGCGACGAGCGTTGAGCTCCTCGGTGACCATGCTGTCGGGCAGCGGGATCTCGACCTTCTCCAGCAGCGCCTCGAGGACGGCGTCGCGGGCGGCAGCGGCCTGCTCGAGGCGCTTGCCGCGGGTGAGGCGCTCGCGGACGTCCTCGCGCAGCTCGTCGAGGGTGTCGAACTCCGAGGCCTCCTGGGCGAACTCGTCGTCGAGCTCCGGGAGCTCCTGCTCCTGGACCTGGGTGACCTTGACGGCCACCTCGACGTCCTGGCCCACCAGGTCGCCGGAGACGAGCTGGGTGGTGAAGGTCTTCTCCTCGTCGACGCCCATGCCGACCAGCGCCTCGTCGAGGCCGTCGATCATGCCGCCGTTGCCGACCTTGTAGGAGAAGCCGGAGATCTCGGCGCCGTCGACGACCTCGCCGTCGTTGGTGGCGACCAGGTCGATGACGACGAAGTCGCCGTCCTGCGCCGGGCGCTCGACGTCGATCAGGGTGCCGAAGCGCTCACGCAGCGCGTCGACCTGCTCGGCGACGTCCTCGTCGGTGACCGCGAGGTCCTCGACCGAGGCCTCGATGCCGTCGTAGGCCGGAAGCTCGAACTCGGGCTTCACGTCGACCTCGGCGGTGAACTCGAGGCCGTCGTTGTCCTCGAACTTGGTCACCTCGATCTCGGGCTGCGCGAGCGGGGTGAGGTTGTTCTCCTGGAGCGCCTCGACGTACGCCTTCGGCAGCACGTCGTTGACGGCCTCGTCGAGGACGACGCCGCGGCCGACCTGGCGGTCGATGACCTGCGGCGGGACCTTGCCACGGCGGAAGCCGGGGACGTTGATCTGCTTCGCGATCTTCTGGTACGCCGCGTCGAGGCTCGGCTTGAGCTCCTCGAAGGGCACCTCGACGGTCAGCTTGGCCCGGGTCGGGCTCAAGGTCTCGACGGCGCTCTTCACAGGTGTTCTCCTACTGGTCTGGGGATGGTGCACGGGCCACGAGGGCCCGCCGATCGGGGCGATCTGTCGGGGCGACAGGACTCGAACCTGCGGTCTCCTGCTCCCAAAGCAGGCGCGCTAGCCACTACGCTACGCCCCGCGGAACGGCCCGGCGCTCGGGTGGCTGGACCGCACTTCGAGGGGATGACGGGAATCGAACCCGCGTAATCAGTTTGGAAGACTGAGGCTCTACCATTGAGCTACATCCCCGGAGGTCCGAGCCGCGCTCGCGCACGGCTGGAGACCACGCGCAATCGTGCCACACGCACACGCGCCGACCCCAACTCGGGCCACGCTCAGGGACGCCGGTGGACCACCAGCAGCGCCCGGTCGTCGTCGCGCGAGCCGACGGCGGCGACCAGGCGACGGGCCAGCCCGTCCCACGAGCCGCGCAGCAGCGACTCGGCCTCCCCCATCATGTGGTCGATGCCGAGGTCGATGTCGCGACGCGGCAGCTCGACCATGCCGTCGGTGTAGAGCAGCAGGCTGTCGCCGGGGGCGAGCCGGCCGCGGTGACAGCTGAACTCGGCGTCGTCGACGATGCCGAGGACCGGGCCGTCGGGGCGCAGCGGCTTCCAGCGGCCGGAGCCGGCCTCGCGCTGGACGGCCGGCGGGTGGCCCGCGGACCGGAGCTCGAAGTCGCCGGTCCGCAGGTCGACCGACACGTGGACGGCGGTCGCGAAGCCCTCTTCCCAGGCCCGCTGGAGGAGGTAGTCGTTGGCGGCCGGGAAGAAGCGGTCCGGCGGCAGCGCGGCGACCAGCCCGCCCATCGCACCGGACAGCTGGAGCGCGCGGGTGCCGGCTGCCTCGCCCTTGCCGGACACGTCGACGACGACCAGCTCCATCCTCCGGCCGCGGTCGCTGGCGGTGGCGACCACGAAGTCGCCCGCGAACGGCGAGCCCCCGGCCGAGGACAGGGCCGACTGGACCAGCCACCCCTCCGGCAGCTCGGGGATCTCGCCCTGGGCCAGGATCCGGTCGCGCAGGTCGACGAGCATCGACTGCCCGCGGATCGGGCCGACGCCGACGTGGTCGCGGCGCAGGGACAGCGCGATCACGAGGGCGGACAGGCCATACATCACGCACAGCGCGACGACGACGCGGACCTGGTAGGTGTCCTGGAGGATCGCGGCCGCGGTGAGCGCGACCATGATGAACGCCGCGAACCAGCGCAGCACCCGGTTGCTGAGGAACAGGATGCCGAGCACGAGCGGCAGGAAGACCAGGTTGACCGGTACGTCGGCCGGCATCGCGGCGATGCCGACCACCACCGCAGAGGCGAAGCACCCGAGCACGACCGCCAGCCCGACGTCGGAGCGCACCCAGCGCCGTCCGCGGTTCATCGAGCCGCCGCCCGGGAGCGGAAGACCGGCTGGCAGCGCGGGCACCAGAACAGGTTGCGGCCGCCGAGCACCTCGGTGCGCACCGTGCCCCCGCAGACGTGGCAGGGCTGAGCGGCGCGCCGGTAGACGTAGACCTCGCCGCCGTGGTCGTCGACCCGGGGCGGGCGTCCCATCGCCTCCGGGGTGTGCTCGGGCCGGACGGTGTCGATCCGCCCGGTCAGCACGCCCTCCCCCATCAGCACCACCAGATCGTCCCAGATCGCACCCCATTGCGTACGGCGAAGCGTGCGACCGGGCCGCAGCGGGTGGATGCGGTGCCGGAACAGCACTTCGGCGCGGTAGACGTTGCCGACGCCGGCGAGGACGGTCTGGTCCATCAGCAGGGTGCCGATGGGTGCGGTGCTGCGCGAGATCCGCGCCCACGCCCGCTCCGGGTCCGCGTCGTCGCGCAACGGGTCCGGGCCGGCCTTCGCGACCACGGCCGCGCGCTCGGCCGCCGTGACGAGCGCGCAGGTGGTCGCGCCCCGCAGGTCGGCGTACGCACCGGGGCGGGCCAGGCGCAGCCGGACCTGGCCGACCGGCGGCGGGATCTCGTCGACGCCGTCACGGACGTCGAAGGTGCCGTAGAGGCCGAGGTGAACGTGCACGAAGCGCTCGCCCTCGAACCGGATGAACAGCTGCTTGCCCCAGGCGTCGGCGTCGACGAGGAGGGCGCCGTCGAGCTGCGCGGCGGAGTCGGCGAAGCGGCCCTGGGGGCTCCCGACCCGGACGCGGCTCCCCCCGAGGACCGCGGTCAGCTCGCCGGCGAGGCGATGGAGGGTATGACCCTCGGGCATCAGTCCTGGTGCCCGAGAGCCGACTCGGGCAGCGGCGGGAGCTCGCCCGTGGTCTCGTACGACGCCAGCTGGCCGATGCGGCGTACGTGACGCTCGTCGCCGGGGAACGGGGTGGCCAGGAAGACCTCGACGAGACGGGTCATCTCGTCGAGGGTGTGCATCCGGCCGCCGACGGCCACGACCCAGGCGTCGTTGTGCTCACGCGCGAGGGTGGCGGTCTCCTCCGACCAGGCGAGGGCGGCGCGGATGCCCTTGACCTTGTTGGCGGCGATCTGCTCGCCGTTGCCGGAGCCGCCGATGACGACGCCGAGGCTGTCGAGGCCCTGCTCGCGGTCGGCCCGCACGCCCTCGGCCGCGCGCAGGCAGAAGACCGGGTAGTCGTCGAGCGCGTCGTAGACGAACGGTCCGTGGTCGACCGGCTCGTAGCCGTGCTCGGTCAGCCAGCCGATGAGGTGGGACTTGAGCTCGAGGCCGGCGTGGTCGCAGCCGAGGTGAACGCGCATGGGGCCATTGTCTCAGGCGTCAGGCACGGTGCAGGCGGCGGGCGGCCTCGGCGATGGAGCCGCTGATCGACGGGTAGACGGTGAAGGTCTGCGCGAGCTGGTCGGCGGTGAGCCGCTCGGTCACGGCGAGCGCGACCGGGTGGATCAGCTCGGAGGCGCGGGGACCGACGACGACACCGCCGAGCAGGCTGCGCGAGCCGGGGGCGACGAAGAGCTTCACGAAGCCGTCGACGATGCCCTGCATCTTGGCGCGCGGGTTCGTGGCGAGCGGCTGCATCACCACCTCGGCGAGCACCTCCCCGGCGTCGACCTGCTTCTGGGTGACGCCGACGGTGGCGATCTCCGGTGAGGTGAAGACGTTGGACGCGACCACGCCGAGGTCGAGCGGCTGCACCGCGTCGCCGAGGACGTGGGCCATCGCGATCCGGCCCTGCATGGCAGCGACCGAGGCGAGCATGAACACGCCGGTGCAGTCACCGGCGGCGTACACGCCGGGTGCGGAGGTCCGCGAGACCCGGTCGACCTTGACGAAGCCGCCGTCGTCGAGGTCGACGCCCGCGGCCTCGAGGCCCAGGCCGGCGGTGTTGGGCACCGAGCCCAGGGCGAGGATGCAGTGGGAGCCGGTCACCTCGCGACCGTCCTGGAGGGTGACCGTCACCGTGTCGCCGGACCGGGTGACCGACTGCATCCGGGAGCGCCCGAGGACGGTCATGCCGCGGCGGGTGAGCACGTCCTCGAGCACCTGCGCGGCGTCCTGGTCCTCGCCGGGCAGCACCCGGTCGCGCGACGACACGAGGGTCACCGGGATGCCGAGCGACTGGTAGGCGCTGGCGAACTCCGCACCGGTCACACCGGAGCCGACCACGATGACGTGCTCGGGCATCTCGGCGAGGTCGTAGACCTGCTCCCAGGTCAGGATCCGCTCACCGTCGGGCTGAGCGGTGTCGAGCACGCGCGGCGTGGCTCCGGTCGCGACGAGCACCGCGTCGGCGTCGTACGTCGTCTCGGTGCCGTCGGCCAGCGTCGCGACCACCTGCGACGGACCGTCGAGGCGGCCCCGGCCGTGGACGACCGTGACGCCCTCGCGGGCCAGGCGGCTCCCGATGTCGGCGGACTGGGCGAGCGCGAGCGCCTTGACGCGCTCGTTGACCCGCGCGAGGTCCACGCGGGGCGCCGCGACGTCGATGCCGAGCTCGCCGGCCTCGAGGAAGTCGGTCATCACCTCGGCGGTCGCGATCAGCGTCTTGCTGGGCACGCAGTCGGTCAGCACCGCCGACCCGCCGACCCCGTCGGAGTCGACGACGACGACCTCCGCCCCGAGCTGGGCGGCCACCAGGGCCGACTCGTAGCCACCGGGTCCCCCACCGACGATCACGACGCGCGTCATGGCCGCCATTCTTGCAGCGCGGGCCCGGCCCTACGATTCCTGCCATGCGTCCTGCCCTGCGCCTGTCCCGCGCCGCCACCCCTGTCGCCGCCGTCCTGCTCGCCACGGCGGTCGCCGCCTGCGCCCCGGCGGAGGACGAGCCCGAGGAGCAGAGCGGCAAGAGCGCCTCGGCCGACGAGTGTGCCGTCGCCGACCTGCCGCTGGTGAAGAAGGGCGTGCTGACCATCGGCACCGACTCTCCGGCGTACGAGCCCTGGTTCGTCGACGACGACCCGACCAACGGCAAGGGCTTCGAGTCCGCGGTGGCGTACGCCGTCGCCGAGGAGCTCGGCTTCTCCAAGGACCAGGTCAGCTGGGTGACCGTGCCGTTCAACAACTCCTACAAGCCCGGCACGAAGGACTTCGACTTCGACATCAACCAGATCTCGGTCAACCCCGAGCGCGAGAAGGCGGTCGACTTCTCCGACGGCTACTACTCCGCCGCCCAGGCCGTGATCGTGCTCAAGGACAGCCCCGCCGCGAAGGCGACCTCGCTGGCCGACCTCGCGAAGTTCAAGATCGGCGCCCAGACCGGCACCACCTCGCTGACCGCCGTGCGCGAGGTGATCAAGCCCGAGCAGGAGCCGCTGGTCTTCCAGAACACCAACAACGCCAAGCAGGCGATGCTCAACGGCCAGGTCGACGCGATCATCGCCGACCTCCCGACCGCGTTCTACATCAGCGCCGTCGAGATCGAGAACAGCACGCTGCTCGGCCAGTTCCAGTACGAGGGCGGCACGCCCGAGGAGTTCGGCCTGCTCTTCGAGCAGGGCAACGAGCTGCTCCCCTGCGTCAACGGCGCCCTCGCCTCCCTGAAGCAGGACGGCACCCTGGCCGACATCCAGCAGAAGTGGCTGTCCGACGTGGTCAGCGTGCCCGAGCTCCAGTGAGCGGACCGACCACGGACTGGCAGCCCAGCGAGCGGGAGCTCGCCCGACGTCGTACCCGTTCCCGTCAGCGGCGGCACCGCGTCGTGGTCGCCAGCACCGCGACCGTCGTGGTGCTCGGCGTGCTCGGTGCGGCGCTGGTGCTGTCGCCGGGCTGGCCGCGGGTGCGCGCGACCTTCCTCGACTGGGACCACGCGAAGGAGTCGCTGCCCAGCATCACCGAGGGCTTCTGGATCAACGTCAAGATGTTCCTGGTCGCGGAGCCGCTCATCCTGGTCTCCGGCCTGGCGCTGGCGCTCATCCGGCAGGCGCACTCGGCGTGGCTGGTGCCGCTTCGCGGTCTGGCCGTGGTCTACACCGACGTCGTGCGCGGCATCCCCACGCTGCTGCTGGTGTTCCTGTTCGCGTTCGGCATGCCGGCGCTGGGGCTGACCGGCCTGCCGACGAGCCTGTTCTTCTGGGCGACCACGGCTCTCGTCGTGTCGTACTCGGCCTACGTCGCCGAGGTGTTCCGCTCCGGCATCGAGTCGGTCCACCCCTCGCAGCTCGCGAGTGCCGAGGCACTGGCCCTGTCCCGGGCCCAGACGATGCGGCACGTGGTCGTGCCCCAGGCGGTACGCCGCGTCGTACCCCCGCTGCTCAACGACTTCGTCTCGCTGCAGAAGGACACCGCGCTGGTCGCGTCGGTCGGGCTGTTCGACGCGCTGTACGCGGCCGCCGACTACGCGAACTACAACTTCAACTACACGCCCTACCTCGTCGCCGCGGTCTTCTTCATCGCGATGACCGTCCCCCTGGCCCGGCTGTGCGACGTGCTCGCGCGACGCCTGGCCCGGCGCGAGCGGGCAGGAGCACTCTGATGACCGCGCTGCTGGACGTCCGCAACGTCCGCAAGACCTACCCGCGCCACGACGAACCGGGCCGACGGGTGGTCCTCGACGACCTCTCGCTGACCGTCTCCCCCGGCGACGTGGTCTGCCTGATCGGCTCCTCGGGCTCCGGCAAGTCCACCCTGCTGCGCTGCCTCGACCTGCTCGAGCCGATCGACGACGGCGTCATCGAGTTCCAGGGCCGCGAGATCTCCGACCCGCTGGTCGACCCGCGCGACGTACGCCGCGACGTCGGCATGGTGTTCCAGGCCTACAACCTGTTCCCGCACCTGAGCGTCCTCGACAACTGCACGCTGGCGCCGCGCCGCGTGCACGGCGTCCCCGCGTCCGCTGCTCGCGACAAGGCGCGCGAGCTGCTGCACCGGTTCGGGCTCAGCGAGCACGTCGACAAGCACCCCGACCGCCTCTCCGGCGGCCAGCAGCAGCGCGTCGCCCTGGTCCGCGCCCTGTGCACCGACCCCGCCCTGCTGCTGCTCGACGAGATCACCGCCGCGCTCGACCCCGAGCTGGTCGGCGAGGTCCTCGACATCGTCCGCAGCCTCGCCGAGGCCGGCACGACGATGGTGCTGGCCACTCACGAGATGAGTTTCGCCCGCGAGGTCGCCTCGCACGTCTGCTTCCTCGACGGCGGCCGGATCGTCGAGGAGGGTCCGCCCGCACAGGTGCTGGGTGCGCCCGAGCAGACGCGGACCCGGGAGTTCCTGCGGCGGGTGCTGCCCGAGAACTGACGCGACCTCGACGTCAGATGGTGCGCCAGCCGGTGCTGGCGCCGTTGTCGCAGCGGACGTCGAAGACGACGTTCGAGCCGACCCAGTTGCCGGCGGAGTTGGTCTGGGCGTTGCCCTGTGACCAGGTGAACGGGGAGGACCCGCCGGCCTGGTAGAACACGCGACACGTCGTGGTGGCCGGGAAGTCGTGTCCGGTCGTGAGGATGTAGTAGCACGTGGCGCTGCAGGCGACCTGTGCTCCCGTGCAGGCTGACGTCTGGCACGAGCCACCCCGGGTGACGGTCACCGTCGGCGCAGCAGCGGGTGTCGTCGCACTCGCCGCGGCAGCCTGCGTACCCCGGTTGGAGGGCTGCTCCGCCGTGGCGCCCGAGTCGGTGAGCGTGACCTGCAGGTTCCGGGTCTGGCTGTAGCCCACGCTCAGGGTGCCGGTGCGGCTGAACACGCCGGAGAAGGATCCGCTCCAGATCTGCGTGCCGTTGGCGGTCACGGAGACAGTCACCGGCTTGCCGTTGCCGGAGCCGCTGATCGACCACTCGACGTCCTCGCCGTTCGCGCTGGCCGAGATCGACGGCTTCGCGAGCGGGCCGTAGGGCGTGGTGGTGTCGCTGGCCCACGGACTGCACACGCTGCGGGCCTGCACCAGGCAGGTCCGCACGTCCACGCTCGCGACCGAGCCGTTCGTGAAGGTGGCAGGTGCGACCAGGAATGAGAGCCCCGTCTGCCCGGACGCGGGCACGGCAGCGGGCTCGAAGCTGCCGCAGGACGGTCGGCACTCGACGACCTGGTCCCCGACGGCGGGCGAGACCGCGAAGTCGGCCCGGACCTGCCTGTCGGCCCCGGTGGCAGCGATGCCGAGACCGGTCACCCCCGACGGCGCCTGCCAGGCCGAGCACGACCCCGCGGCTCCGCTGCCGGCGTAGCCGACCCGCGCCTTCTCCCGCCTGCCCGTCCGCGGCGAGATCCACTCGACCAGCACCCTGGCCCGGAACTCGCCGTACGCCGTACCCGCCGGCACGTTCGCGAAGGTCTGGCCGATGGTCTTGAACCTCGTGACGAACTTCCGCTTGACCTTCGCCCGGTTCTGGCGGAGCGGACTGTCGACGTGCGTCCACGCACCGCCGGCGGCTCGTCCCTCGAGGGTGGTGGTGACCCGCACCCACTGGGCGGTGTAGGTGCGCGCCCACCTGCGGGCCATCTTCACCCGGACCTCCGCCACCCCCATCAGGCTCAGTGCACCCTTGTCATACACGCAGGCGCCAGGACCCAGACGCATCGCGTACCCGCCAGCGGCGGCGTGCGCGGGTGCGCCCGGGAGCAGGACGGTCGTCGCCGTGCCCGTCAACGTGACGACGGCGACCAGGACGGTCGCCAGGACGGTGCGCATCCGGCGCTGTTCGGTCATGACGAGGTCGCGATCGAGGCGGCGTGGTCGGTCAGCATGCCGAGGAGCTGGGGCAACGCGCTCGGCGGCACGGCCTTCTCGGCCGTCACCGTTCCCGCGGGGTCGAGCACGTAGCCGGTGATCGTGCCGGCACTGACCACGACGGCCTTGCTCTCCCTCTCGGTCACCAGCGCGACGCAGAGGCGCTCGCCGCCACCACCCGACAGGGCGGCGGACGTCAGGCCGACCAGGAGCTCGGTGGCCTCGGCGCGCGACGACTGCCGGAACGCGTGGATCCCCGCCGCCGTGGTCGTCTCGACGAGCCAGCCCGGCGCGTACCAGTACAGGTCTGCGGAGATGTCCCACGACACGCGGTCGAAGGCCTCGTCGCACAGGTACACCGCGATCCGCCCCTCGGCGTCGAGCACCGAGTCGCGGAGCTCGACCAGCTGCGGTGTCGACTCGCCCGCCTCCGAGAGCAGATCACGGACCCGCAGGGACCGCTGCCCACGCAGGACCGCGCGGATCGCGTCGTCGGGCCGGACCATCGGCACCGTGGGCAGGGCACCGGGCCAGAACGACTCCCGGTCGGCGGCCAGGGCCACCACCTCGTCGTCCGTCAGCAGAAGGTCCACGTCGTCCTCCTCATCCGAAGACCTTGGTGAAGGCATCGGCGTAGTCGTTGCGGGAGTCCCAGATCGCCCTGCCCCAGTCGGCCGGGGAGGCGGTGACGATCGCCTTGATCCCGTCGGCGCTCCAGTCGACCTGAGTCGTGGCGATCCGCCCGGTCTCGGTCCATGCCTGCAGCCCGGCACCGGCGATGTAGGTGATCGGGGTCTTTCCCGCGGTCTTCAACCCCGTCGCCGTGAGCGAGAGTCCGTTGTAGGCGACGTCTCCCCCGTTGCCTCGCGCGGCGCCGTCGGCCATGCCGAACAGGCTCCCCGCACCGCTCACGACGCCGCCGACCTTCCCGACGCCGCCCGCGATCCGGCCGCCGCTGGCGATCAGTCCTCCGTGGGCCCGCAGCGCCGGGTGGATCGCCTGCAGCACCGGACTCTGCTTGAAGCGGGTGAACGCCGCGGGTACGTGGAGGTTGTCCGCGCCCCGGATGATGGCTCGCCAGCCGTCCGTGTACCGACCGCTCACGCCGGCCTTCGCGACCGCGGCGAAGGCGGTCATGCCCGTGGTGACGAGCCCCGCGGGTCCGAGGACACTGCCGGCGGCGTCGAACAGGGACCTCGTGCTCGTGCGCAGCGTCCCGAGCGGGTCGGCTCCCCCACCCGAGCCCGCGAGGCCACTGGCCCGCTCCTGCTCCTGGACCTGCTGCTCCAGCCGGGTCGCCACCTGACTCACCATCTCCTGGGCCGCCTGCAGGCCCGGCCGGTGCTGGGTGTTCCACCAGCCGTGGAAGCCGTGCGCATCGTCGCCGTCCCACAGCGCCAGCGCCTGGTCGACGGCCGCCTGGACGGACGCGATGACGCCGGCGAGCGTCGTCGCCTGAGCCTGGAGCCGATGGGCCACGCCGCGCACGGCGGCGGGGTCCATCCCCATGAATCCCGTCATGGCCTCACACCGTCGACTTCGGCCTCAGGTAGCCGAGGATCCCCCGCTGCTCGCCGTAGGTGTGGGTCACCTGATGGGTCACGGCACCCGTCGAGGTCGACGACGCGCGGCCATCGGTGTTCTGCTCGAGGGCGGTGAACCCTCCGTCGGTGACCGCGGTGACCACCCCGACGTGCCCGTACGTGCCGTTGCCCCACACCACCACGTCACCGACCCGCGGAGGACCGTCCCCAGCGGCGATCCGCTGGTAGTGGGCCGCCGCGCCGTTGGTTCCGTAGTCGTTGTAGATGTCCTTGGCACCGCCGGTGGTGGCGGCATGGATGCCCGGCCCGCCCACGACGTCGTGGTTGTACTGCGAGAAGACGTCGTAGCACTGGTTGCCGTAGGCCTTGTCGTAGTCGAGGTACTTGCCGTTCCACGTCGCGGCGAAGGCAGCCGTCTTGCGGTCGAGGTCGGTCTGCGGGGCGCCGGACGGCGCGCCGCCGCCCCCGGGGCCCTGGGGTGCGGCGCCGGGCCCACCCGTGGCGACGGGAGTCACGCCGCCGTGGCCCGGTGCCGCCCCTGCACCCGGGCCGGCCCCAGCTCCGCCGCTGACAGCGAGCTGCTCCTGCGCGTTGTTGAGCGCGGACTGTCCCAGCCCCTCGATCTGCTCGGTCACGGCGGTCAGCGCCGGTCGGTGCTGGTGGGTCCACCAGGCCTGGAAGTCGGTCGCGTCCTGACCGTCCCAGTTGCCCTGCAACGAGTGGACGGCCGACTCGACCGCCGCGGTGATCTCCCGCAGGTGGGCGGCGCGCTGCTTCAGGCGGGTGCCGATCTGCTGGACGATGGCGGGATCCATCCCGACGAACTGGTTCATCGTGTCTCTCTCCTTCGAGCTGTGGGCACGTCCCGGCGGCGTGGAGGCGGCACGACGTCCGCCTCCCACCGTCGAGCCGTGATCAGTGACCGGAGACCTGGCGCTGCTCGTGGGCGTTGTTGATTGCCGACGTGCCGAGACCGTCGATGGCGTGCTGGGCGCTGGTCAGGGCGCCCCGGTGCTGCTGGGTCCACCAGCCGTGGAAGTCCTGGGCGTCCTTGCCCTCCCACGCGGCCATCGCCTCGTTGACGAGGCCGTCGATGTCGTGGATCGCCTGCTGGATCTGGCCGGCCTGGGTCTTGAGGCGGTTGCCGATGTTCTCGACGAGGTCGGGGTCCATTCCCATGCGGGTCATGATGTTTCTCCTTGTTTCTAGGGGTTTCTCGTGTCTGCTCTGAGGTTCGGGTCGGCCGGTGTCGGCCTGGTGTGAATGCTGTCGGAGGTCGGGCGCGGCGTCGATGGGGAGAACTCCCCGCGCGACGGCGTCAGCCGGGCTGAGCCACCTGCACGACACGTGCCCTGCCGCCCACGACGTACAGGCCACGGCCCGGCGGGAACTCGTGACGATGGATCCGGCCGAACGGGACCTTGAACAGCGCGTGGCCGCTGTCCGGGTCGGGCTGCAGCGCCAGACCGTGCCGAGAGGCCTTGACCGCACCGAGGAAGCCCGCCGGCCCCGCGAGAGTGCTGAGCTCGCCCTCGACGACGAACCACTGCTCCTCCGCGTTGCAGGCCTTGACGAGCTGTTGGAGAGCCAGCTCGGCCGGGCTGTTGACGTGGTCGCCCGCGGACTCCAGGAAGACCGCGATCCTCCGCGCACCGCCTGCACCGATCCGGTCGGCCAGCTCCTGGGCGCGCCGCTCGATCTCCATCGTCCCGGAGGTCGTCGATGCCCAGCCGGGGAGAGCCGACACGACGCTGTGACGCAGGCCGAGGTAGTGCCGCTCGCCGTCCGGGTGGGCCCGGTCGAAGGCCTCGACGAGCGTGCGCAGCGCCGTGGACCGACCGCTCTGGACCGCACCCGAGAGCAGGAAGGAGCCCTTGGCCGGCACCCCGAGCGGCGTGAGCGTGTCGCCGGCGACGCCGAAGGTGACCAGACCCGGCGTCGTGGGCAGGGAGCCGAGGTGGATCCGATCGGGGAGGCTCTGCACCGGCGGCGCGACACTGGTTCCCGCCTCGCGCATGGCCTTCGCCAGCGACGCCAGCTCGGCAGCCTGGAGCACGGGGTCGGCGGACCCCCCGAAGACGGCGACCTGGACCTCCAGGTCGTCGACGATGCCCCGCCCCGGCGGGGACGTCGGCGTCAGCACGTCGGCGGGGACGGAGAGCATGCCGTACTCGTCCTCCGTCGCCTGCCGCAGGACGAGCCTGCGCTGCACCGCGGCGGCCATGCTCGGCGGCAGACCGAAGCGGGTCTCGGAGGTGAGGATCAGGTGGACGCCGACCGGCCGCCCCTCCGAGGCGATGCTCGTGAGCACGTCGATCCATCGGGACCGGTCGCTGGCGTCGTAGGCGGCCTGGAAGGCAGCCATCCCGTCCACGAGCAGCACCAGACGGGGCTCGTCGGCGTTCCCGCTCTCCTTGCGGTACTGGGTGAGCGTGCCCGCGTTCACCGCGGAGTAGCGGGCCGCGCGCTCGTCGATCTCGGCACGGACCCAGGCGAGCAACCGGGTCACCCGCTCGTGGTCGCCTCCCGGGATGATCGATCCCACGTGAGGCAGCTGCTCCAGCATCGCGAGCCCTCGCGATCCGAAGTCGAGACCGTAGACGTGACACGGTCCGCTCTTCATCGTGAGACCGGCTGCCACGGCCATGCTGCGCAGGAAGGTGCTCTTGCCCGCGCCCCCTGTCCCGTACGCCACCATGTTGCCGTCGCGGTCGGGGTGAAAGGCGATCGTCGGCTGCGCCTGGCGTTGCGGGTCGTCCGCGACCGCGAACGCGAGCTCGGTGTCGGTCGCGCTGCGGTGGACGCGCGCCAGCGACTGGGTGGCCGGCAGCGCCGGCTGCCAGACCTTGCGGGGCTCCGGCAGGCCGGCCGCGCGGTTCGCGTCCCGGATCTGGCGGACCACCCGCTTGATGTCGGTGGCGTCCTTGTCACGTGTCACCGGCTCACCGACCGGCTGCTGCCAGACGGCCGCGGTGAGCAGGGTGAGCTCCTGGACGAGGATCTCGGGGGCGTCGCCCTCCGGCGTGGTCCAGCCGCCGACGTAGCAGGACTGGAACGGGACCAGCCGCCCGGGCCCCGACTTCGACACGGCGCGCCCCGGGGTGTCGGGGTCGAACGCCGCTGCGTCGGCGGTGCCGAGGATGTCCGTCGAGTCCGCCTCGTCGGCCAGCCGCAGCGCGAGCCTCAGGTTCGTGTTCGCCCGCAGGCTGCCGGTGATCACGCCCGCCGGTCGTTGGGTCGCCATGATCAGGTGGATGCCGAGCGAGCGGCCCCGCTGCGCGATGTCGACCATGCCGTCCACGAACTCCGGCACCTCCTCGCGCAGTGCCGCGAACTCGTCGACCACGACGACCAGGCTCGGCGGTGCTCCGACGAAGCCCTGGGCCTCCAGCGCCTGCAGGTCCTTGGCATCGTGCTCGCGGAGCAGCTCCTCGCGGTACTTCAGCTCGGCGCCCAGCGACGTCAGCGCCCGCCGGACCATGTGCGGGCTCAGGTCGGTGACCATCCCGATGCTGTGCGGGAGCGGGTCGCAGTCCGCGAAGGCCGCTCCGCCCTTGTAGTCGACCAGCAGGAAGTTCACCCGTTGCGGACTGTGGGCGGCTGCGAGCGCCAGGATCCAGGCCTGCAGCAGCTCGGACTTGCCGGAACCGGTGGTCCCCCCGACGAGAGCGTGCGGACCGTCGCGCCGCAGGTCGAGGACGTGGTGGCCCAGCGTCGACTGACCGACCAGTGCCCGCAGGTTCCCGGGCTTGCGGGCGGGCGTCTCGGGCGCGTAGGGCCCGGTGAGGATGGAGTGGTTCTCGTTCCACCGTTCGATGACGGCGAGCAGGTCGTCGGCCAGCTCGTGGCCGAGCAGGCCCAGCTGCGACACCGACCGGGGCAGGTCGCTGTCGTCCGCGACCAGGGCCCCGACGTCGTGCAACGGGGCCAGCCGCCGGGCTGCGGCGGCAGCGTCGTCAGCGCTCACCTCGTCGAGGGCAACGGGTACGACGGCGCTGCCGCTCGTCACGAAGCCCACGGCGCCCGGCCCGCCGGCCGGGTCCACCGTGGCGAAGGTCTTGCAGCCCGAGGGCAGCAGCGCGGCCTCCGCCGCCAGCCACACGACGTGCACGCCGACCGGCGTACCCGCCTCGGAGACGGCGACCAGACGCGCGAACTCGGGACTGGTCGCGTCTGCCTCCGCGAGCACCACGACGCGTGGGAGGCTGCCCGCGCCGTCGCGGTCCGAGCCGCGAGCCTCGATCAGGTTCTCGAGCTGTGCGAGCAGGGCCAACGCGTCGCCGTTGGTCGCGGTGAGGTGGTTGCCGCTGATCGGGCTGTGCGCGGACGAGGCGTGCGGGAGCCACTTCAGCCAGTCCCACAGCGCCGCCGACTCCCCCGACAGGAAGGCGCAGAGCACGAACTCCGACGGTGAGCGGAGCGCCACGAGCTGCAGGCAGAGGCTGCGCGCCACACCGACGGTCAGGCTGCGCGGGCCGGCGACTCCCACGGGGCCCGCTGCGAGGTCGACGCTCACCGGAACGTCCGGGACCCGGGTCAGGGGCTCGAGGACCTCGCGCGCCCGGTTGCGGAGGTGGTGCGGCGCACGCGACACCTTCGGGTAGTCGACGACGGACCGGCTCGACAGCGCGCCCAGGCCGAGGCTGAGCTGCAGGAAGTCCGGCGCATCGGGCCGCCAGCTCCACAGCGCCGGGGTCAGGTTGCGCACGACGTCGAGGCACTCCGCCCCGCGGGGCAGCTCGCGGCGCCGTACCTCTCCCTCACGGACCAGCTCGGCCTCCATGTCGCCGCGCAGGCCCTCGAGGTCTGCCTCGAAGGCGGCCACCGCCTTCTTGAAGTCGCTCCGGTTCGCGAGCCTGCTCTCCAACGCCGTGCCGATGAGCATGAGGGGGCTGAGCGCGAGGAAGATCAGCGACCGCGCGTCACGGGTGACCCAGTAGAGGACACCGCCCATCAGCAACGGCGCCAGGAGGGCGATCATCGGGAAGCGCTGCGGCTTCGGACGCTCCGGGGCCTCGGGCGCCTCGTGCTCCAGCCCGACGTACACCGGCGCGAGCCGGGGAGCGCGGTTGAAGCCACCCGAGGCGGGCGTGCCGTCGCCGACCGGTCGGTTGACGACACGCACGGACAGCTCCGTCTCACCGATGGTGACGATGTCGCTGGGGCGCAGCGTCGCGCGCGGGACGCTGGCCGTTCCGACGTCGACGCCGTTGGCCGAGCCGAGGTCGATCACCTCGGCGACGTCGGTGATGTTGATGCGTGCGTGACGGCGCGAGACGAGCGTGTCGTTCAGCACCACCTCGCACTGCGGGTCGCGTCCGACGATCACCGACCCCTGGGCGAGCGGGATCTCCTTGCCGACGTCGGGCCCGTTGAGGATGCGGATGACGGCCGCGGCCGTGGCGGCTGCGACCTCGCCGAAGCGGGTTCCCGCCGTACCGAGGGACACGTGCGCCCCCGACGTGAGCGGACTGTCCGCGACGAGCACGTCGGGGTTCAGCGACAGGTTGTTCTGGCTGGTGAGTGTCAGCGTCGACCGGTGCTCGCTCGACCAGCCCGGACCGTGGGGATCCGAGGAGCGCAGGTGGTCGGCGAGGTCGCCCACGGTCGTCGCCGAGTCGATCGTCGCCACCAGGTCGACCGGCGTTCCCTGCGGCCGGTGGTAGGTGAACTTCAGCTTCACGCGGTCGCCTCCTGCGCGTCGGGACGGGGCAGCCGGCGGAAGGACGCCAGGCTCACGCGGGCCCTGACCCGCTGCCACCTGCCGAGGCCGGACAGCAGCTCGCTACGCAGCTGGTCGACCTGGTTCCAGTACGACGCCGCGGCCTCGTCGGTCGGGTCGGTCCTGCCGAACACGTGGCGGTCCGCGGAGCGCGCCAGGTCGGCGACGGCGGGCAGCCCGATCTGGACGGCCTGCTCACGACGGGTACGGCGTGCAGAGACCCCGTGGCCCAGGTCGCGCGCCGCATCGAGGACCTCACGCCAGGCCGCAGTGAGCCGGACTGCCGGAGCCCCCCGCGTACGGCGCCGGTTTCGCCGCCAGGCCTTGGCTCCGACGATCCCGCCGACGACCGCACCGGCGAGCAGGACCGGGATGCCGCCGTACACCAGGACCGCGACCAGCCAGCCGGGGAGGGTGAACCCGCCCTCGTGCTCCTGGTTGCCGTGCCGGTTGTCGTCGGTGGCGAGCGGGTCACCGCCGCCCGCCGGCGGGCGGACGGGGACCGGAGGCGGGATGATCTCGCCGGACGTGAGCTCCTGCTGTGTCGGTGGCTGGTCCTCGGGCGGACGCTCGCGGCTCATGAACGCCTCGGTGGGGAGCTCGTGCCAGACGCCGCCGGTGTCGCGGATCTCGAGCCAGGCCCGCATGTCCTTGCCCTTCACGATGCCGTCCGCCGGCACCTTGGCACCGACGACGACCCGTGCGGGAACACCCGCCTGCGTGGCGAGCAGGTTGAGCATCGCGGCGTACTGCTCGTCGTCCCCTGCGATCTGCTCGCCCTCGGCCGAGAACTTCGACAGCCTGTTGACCGAGTGCCCGGCGGGGTACTGCGCGCTGTTCTCGGCGCCGCCGTCCGTGTAGCGGCCGACGGACTGCATGTGCTGGGCGATCTTGAGCACCTGCTCGAGACCCGACCCGGCGTCGCCTCCCCATCGCTGGGCGACCGGCTGGAACTGCACGCCTGCCCGGTCCTCGGACAGGTTGCCCGAGGCCACGGAGAGACCGGCGGTGACCCGTTCCTCCTCGCCGGGAACGTGAGCGGTGAAGGTGTAGCTGTCGCCGGCCACCAGGCCCTGCGGGACGACGCCCGTGTCGGTGGCGAGGTTGTAGCGGAAGGTCTCGGCGAGGTCCTCCGCGCGGCTGCCGCCGAACTCGAGGTCCGTGACCGAGCCGGTCGTGGGGAGCCACACGTCCCTCAGCTCGCTGAAGGCGTCGGCGAGGGTCACCTTCGCCGTGACCTCGCGGCCCGGACCCCCGTCCCGGATGACCTCCCCCACGCGCTGGAAGCTGCCGGCGGCACCCGAGGTTCCGGGCGCCTGGTTCGCGGCTCCCCACACCGTGCCGTCGTACTGGTCGAGGGCCGCGAAGCGCAGCAGCGCGCCCTCGAGGTGATCGCCCTCGACGCGCAACAGCTCGCGGTCGTAGAGCTTCTCGTCCTCCTTGCCCTGCGGCGCGCGATACTCCTTGGTGAAGCGGCGGAAGCTCGCCAACGGCGAGGGGTACTGGCCGACGTCGAACGGCGGCACGACGACCGAGCGCAGCACGACCCGCTGGTGTGCGTCCGCGCCGGGCAGCACGGGGGCGACGCTGACCGCTGCCACCGCAGCACCGGCGACCAGCAGTGCGGCAAGGCCACGGCTGCGCCAGGATGCGCTGCCCTGCACGGCACGGCGCTGAGTACGGCGGGCGCGGACCGCGATCCACACGACGACCAGCGCGGCGAACGCGATCCCGATCGTGCGCAGCCGGGTGGGGGTCTGGATGCCGAGCAGGATGACCGCGGCGAGGTACGCCACGGGAGCCAGCGCGGGCACCCACGGCGAGCGGACCCGTCCGGCCAGCGCCATGCCGAGCGCGCCCGCCACCAGGCCCATCAGGTACGGCAGGGTGAGGAGGGGCCCGCCGTCCACCGGGGCGAGCGTGGTCAGCAGGTCCTTCCAGCCGTGCACGCTCTGGTCCGCGAGCTCGGTCAGCGTGCCCGGCAGCGGCAGGGCCGCGAGCGGGCCGTCGCTGTGCAGCGCGATCGCGCCGCCGAACAGGAAGAACGCGACCACCGCGAACACGGCGACCAGCACCGCCGGCTTGTCCAGGGCCTTGGCGAGGTGGGCGAGCAGGATGCCGAGCACCAGTCCGGCGCCCGCGGCGACGAGATAGCTCCATCCGTTGAACGTGTCGCGGAACCCGAAGGACGCCACGAAGCCGAGGACCAGCAGGAGTCCACCGTCGACGAGGGCCTCGCGGGGCAGCAGCCGGTTCATCCGATTCCCCAGTGCAGGAGCGGGGCCAGCTCCTCGAGCCTGCCCAGGGTGAGCAGGGGCAGGTCGCCGGCGGTGCGTACGGCGGGGGTCAGCTCGTGGTCGACCCGGACGGCCGCCTTGGCGACGTCGATGCCGAACTGGCCCGCGGCCCGTTGCAGCTCGACGAAGTCGGTGAAGGGGCCGGAGACGAGGACGGCGAAGCTCGTGTCCGGTGCGAGCCGGTTGGCCTCCCGAGCGACCGAGACCAGGGTCTCGGGGGACGGCTCCGCACGGGCGCAGGCGTCCAGGACGGCCTTTCCGACGACCTTCGAGGCCGCGTGGCGCCCCGAGGCGAACGAGGCGTCGTACTCGTCGAGCAGGGCCCGTACCAGCAGGGATCCCGCCACCGAGACGGCAGTCTCGTAGTCGTCGTCGGAGCGGTACGAACCGGGTCGGCTGTCGACGACGATCGTGAGGTGGCTGCGCCGGGTGTCGAGGAACTGGCGGACGAGGAGCTTCCCGTGACGCGCCGACGATCGCCAGTGGACGTGGCGAAGGTCGTCGCCGGGTGTGTACTCGCGCAGCGCGTGGAAGGCGAGGTCGCTCATCGACACGTTGTTGGACGTGACGCCCTCGAGGTCACGCATCAGGCCGGTGCCGAGCGGCTCGAGAGGCACGATCCGCGGGTGCACGAAGATCTCGGAGACGTCGGACCAGCCGAGGTCACGGCGGAACAGACCCACCGGGTCGCCGCGCACGCTGGTCGCCGGGCCGACGTCGATGACGCCACGCTTCTCGGTCGGGACGACGAAGATCTCCTCCTGGGTCCCGCCCGGTCGCATCAGCGGGTAGGAGAACGCGACGCCGCCCTCCCCCACCGGCAGCTCCAGGACGAAGGGCAGAGCCGGCGTCCGGGCCTTGTTGACGACGCTCAGCGACCCGGCGACGGACTCGCCGACGCTGACCCGCGGCGGCTCCACCGCGACCCGCACCTCGAGGTTGGTGCGGCCGATCATGAACAGGGCGCAGATCGCCAGCAGGACGAGCCCGGTCGCGGCGAGCAGGGTCATCTCGTCCCAGCCCAGCCGCCAGCCCAGGATCCAGGCCACCACGGTCAGGGCGAGCACTCCCCGACCCGCCGGGGTCAGCGTCCGCAGTGCGGGGTCGACGCGGCGCCGCGCCGTCCCGAGCAACGCGCGGAGGCGACCCGCGACGCCCCGAAGTCGGCCCACCACGTCAGGCGACGCGCTCGGTCGGCGGGGCGACGTCCTCGAGGAGCTGCGAGATGACCTGCTCGACGGTGACGCCGTTGAACTGGGCCTCGGCGTCGAGGAGCAAGCGGTGCCCCAGGACCGGGACGGCGAGGTCCTTCACGTCGTCGGGCACCAGGTGGTCACGGCCGTCGGCGAGGGCCCAGGTCTTCGCGACGCGGACATAGGCCAGGCAGCCACGGGCTGACAGGCCGAGCTTGACCTGCGGGTGGCGGCGCGACTCCTCGGCAAGGCGCGAGATGTAGCCGACGATGGCGGCGTCGACGTGGACACCGTCCGCGAGCTGGCTCATCTGCGCCACCGTCGACGCCGTGATGATCGGCTCCACCGTCGCCGCGCGGTCGCGGACCTGCGAGTCGAGCAGCAGGCGCACGGTCGAGTCGTGGTCCGGGTAGCCGACCGACGTCTTCATCAAGAAGCGGTCGAGCTGGGCCTCGGGCAGGCGGTAGGTACCGGCCTGCTCGATCGGGTTCTGGGTCGCGATCACCATGAACGGCCGGCCCACCGAGTGGGTCGTGCCGTCGACGGTGACCCGGCCCTCCTCCATGACCTCGAGCAGGGCCGACTGCGTCTTGGGCGAGGCCCGGTTGATCTCGTCGGCGAGCACGATGGTGTGGAAGATCGGGCCCGGGTGGAACTCGAAGGCGCCCTTGTGCTGGTCGTAGACCGTCACACCGGTGACGTCGGACGGCAGCAGGTCCGGCGTGAACTGGATCCGGGCGTTCGAGCCCTGCACCGTGTTGGCCAGCGCACGGGCGAGCTGGGTCTTGCCCGTGCCCGGATAGTCCTCGAGCAGCAGGTGCCCCTCGGTCAGCAGGCAGGTCAGCGCCAGACGGACGACATGGCGCTTGCCGAGCACGGCCTTCTCGATGTTGTCGGCGAGCTTCTCGAAGGTCTGCGAGAACCAGGTCGCCTGCTCGTGGGTGATGCTCATCGCTGCGCTCCTCATGACTTCATGTCAGCTAGTTGAGTGATCCGGTGCCGGAGGCTTGGTGCCCTTGGTTGTCGGTGCAGGTCACCGTGACCCAACCGTTCTGCTGGACCAGACCGGTGTTCCTGGTCTCGTTCGCGCCTTGATCCCACCGCTCGTAGCCAGCGAAGTCGGTGCCATAGGTCCCCGCTGTGACGGCGCAGTGAGCCGTGCTCGTGAAATCGGCCGTGGTGACGATGATCGACGGACAGCCGGGCGACACCTTGCAGACCGGAGAACCGACCGCGACAACCCTGTTCGCGCCCTTCGAGACAGTCACCCTTGCCGGCGGAGACGGTGTGGTCTTGTTGCCGGAGGACGTCTGCTGGGAGCCGCGATCCTGGTTCTGCTCGGTGGTCGCGGGCGAGTCGTCGAACTTCACAGTGAAGTTGCGTGTCTGGTCATACCCCGGGCAGTACTGCCCGCTGTAGCCGATCGTCCCGTTCCCGCTCCATGATCTCGAGTACCCGCTGGTCGAGACCGTCACGGTGGCCTGCTTGCCATTCGCGTCGGCGCTCCCGGTGAAGTTGAAGCACTGATCACTCGTGGAGACGGAGATCGACGGATTGCCCAGTGGCCCGAAGGGAGTGGTCGAGTCCTGCACCCACGGGCTGCAGGCCAGCGCCGAATCCGCTGCGCCGTTGCAGGTCCGCACCCGCACGACGGCAGTCGACCCGTTGGCACCTGCATTGACGGTGAAGGTCACTCCGGACTGCCCACCGGTACCGACCGTTGTCGGCGAAAGGCTGCCGCAACCCGGTTGGCACTCGATCTTGTTGGTCTTGCCGTGCGAGGCCCCCACGTTGAAGGTCGCCCTCACCTGCTGGTTGGTGCCGGTCGCGACGACGTTCATCCCCGTCACCGTCTCGGGAACCGCGGCCGCCTCGACCGTCTTGGGCGCCGAGGTCGCCGAGGTGTGGAGGTCGGGTGCGTCACCGCGACCCGAGGTCGCCTCGGCGTTGCGGGCTCGGACGACGTAGGAGTAGACCGTGCCGTCGTTGCCGAGGGTGTCCGCGCAGCTGGTCGCGGTGATCCACGAGCAGACCACCTTCGACGAGCCGCCCGCGGTGCGGGTCACCTCGTACTGCACCGGGTCCGGACCGTTCGCGCCGACAGCACCCCACGAGATGGTCACCGCCTTGTTGGCGCGACCGGCCGTGTCGGAGGTCTGCGGCGGGTTCAGCGCGGGAACCTCCGGCTTGCCGGCGCCCATGCCGGTCACCGAGGACTTGGGGCCGTCACCCTGCTCGTTGTAGGCCCAGACCTCGAACGTCACGTTCTGGCCGTTGTCCGGGATCTTCGCGGTGTAGCTCCGCGCGCCCGAGGGGACGGCCTGGATCGCGCCTGCACCGGGCCAGCTGATCCGGTACTCCTTGATCGCCGAGTAGCTCTGGTCGGCAGGCGGCGACCAGGACAGCTCGACCTCGCGGTCGTGCTGCTTGGTCACGGTCAGTCCGGTCACCGCGTCCGGGACGCGGTCGGGCTTCGCCGTCACCGCGTTGCTCGGCTTGCTGTCTCCGTACTGGTTGTGGGCGACGACGGTGAATGTGTAGTCCTTGCCGTTCTTCAGGCCGGAGATCGTGCAGGCGTTGCTGGGGCACGAGGTCGTTCCGCCGCCGTACGACACGGTGTAGCCGTTGATGGTGCCGCCGTTGGCCGAGGGCGGGCTCCACAGCAGCTTGACCTGCTCGCTGTACGTGGTCCCGTCGGTGTGCAGGTCGGTGATGTCACCCGGTTCGGACACCACCGACAGCGTGATGAGCGCGGTGGCCCGCGGCCGGGTGCTGCCCTTCACGGCGCCGTCGTCGGCGAGAGTGACCCGGAAGGTGTAGACGCCGAACGCCGACGGCGTCATCGAGACCGTGGTCCCGCTGATCGAGGTGGTGGCGGACCCGCCGGCCGGCGTACCGACCTTCTCGACCCCGCCCACCAGGGCCCACTTGGCGTTGCTGCCGAACGGCGATCGGGCGTACGACGCCACGTCGACGCTGACCGCCTTGCCGGCCTCGCCCTCCGCGGTCATCGGCCGAAGGCTCGGCGGCCCGGCCAGCACCACCCGGACGGGCAGCGTGGGCTTGCGGCCCGCGTTGTCGCGGATCTCCACACCACGGGCACCGATCTCGAGGACCCCGGTGGCGTCCTGGGCTGCCTTCACGCCGGCGGTCAGCTTCACGCGGCCGCCGTCGGCGATGACGGTGACATCGGCCGGCTTCTGGCCGTCGGCCCAGTCGGCCGTGTAGTCGACGTCCTCCGCGTCCGTCGGGTCGGCCGCCCAGACGTGGCACACGCTCCCGATGTCGACCGACCGGCTGACGCCGCCCTGGACGACGACGATCGGCTCCTGCGGGCAGTTCAGGACCGGATCGCCCGATCCGATGGTGACCGGCACGGCCAACGTGGCGAGGTGGGCGGTGGCGAGGTCCTTGCCATCGGCGACCTCGAAGGTGACGGCGCCGGGGCCGTAGGCGTCCTTCGTGGCGGAGACGACGAGCGTCTGGTCGCTGTCGGGAGCGGTCGCCTGCAGCTTTCCTGCAGGAGCTCCGACGATCTTGTCGGCGAGGGTGAGGTGGACCTCCTGGCCCTCGGGGTCGACCACCAGGTCCGAGATCGGGACCTCCTTCGTCTCCCCGGGGTCCAAGCGGATCTCCGCACCCGGCTTGAGGTACGGCGTGTCCTTCGGCAGCGCCGGCACGTAGATCGATGCCGTGGCGGTCGCCCCCTCACCGTCGACGACGGTGAACGGGACCACCTGTGGGGCCTCTCCCACCGGGATGGTGACCTTGCCGGACTTGGAGAAGGTCATGTCCGAGGCGGACTCCACCTGGACCGGCCTGCCCTCGCCGTCGATGTCGTACGCCGAGGCGAGGACGTCGACGACGACCTCGGCGGAGTTCCCCTCCGGCCGCGCGTAGGCGTCCTCGACGACCGGCGGGTTGTTGTAGCCCTCCACGGACCGGATCGACAGCTCGGCGCTGGACTCCTCGAAGCCCGTGGTCACCCGGTAGGGGACGACGAGCGCCTTGCGCGTGTTGTCCGAAGCCGTCGCCCGCACCAGGGCCGTCTTCTCGTCGATCGACACGCCGTCGGGCGCAGCCTCGAGCGGCAGCAGCTCCAGGCCGGTCCCGGGGGTGCGCAGGTCGTTGGCGAGGACGTCGACCTCGACCTTGCGGCCAGGCGCCGCGACCACCACGTCGTTGACGGCGACCGGCGCCTGGGGCGCTCCGGCCGGCGTCACGGCGACGCGCGCAGAGCCGACCGCGACCGCGCCGTACCGATCCTGCACCCGGAAGGTGAACTCGTCGGTGCCCTGGGAGCCGGGGAACGCCTGGTAGACCATCGAGTCGGCACCGAAGCTGAGCAGTCGGCCGAGTGTGGGTGCCTTGTCGATCCCCACGATCGTGATCGAGTCGCCGTCCGGGTCGTTGCCCGTGAGCGGCGGGCGCAGGGTGACCTGGTCACCCTGGACCACGCGCCCCTCGATCGACCGCGGTGTCGGCGGCTGGTTCGGGCTCTCGTCGGTCGGCTCGGGATTGACCGTGACCCGGAGCGTCCCGGTGGCGGACGGGATGCTGGGATCGGCCTCGTTCTGGACGACGTACTGCACGACGACGTCCGTCGGTCCGTCGACCTTCCCGGCAGCCGGAGCGACGTACCGCACGTTGCGGCCGCTCACGAAGGCCCTGCCGATCGGCCGGTCGACAGGCAGCTCGCCGAGGGGCAGTCCCTCCGACGGGAGGATCCGCAGCCCGACCGGGTCACCGCCCGGCGTGGAGTCGTTGTCGAGCACCGGTACGACGGCGCTGTCACCGACGCGGACCACGACCTCGTCGTCGGTCGGGATCGGGATGTTCTGCTCGGGCGGGATCGGATCCTTCTGCGTGACCGCGACGGTCGACTTGGCCGCGCCGCTGCCGTTGCTGACCGTGTACTCGACCCGCTGGCCGGGCGGCATGCCGACCGGTCCGCTGATCCGCAGCCAGCGACCGTCGACCACGGCGACCTCGAGACCGCTGTCGGGATCGACCGCACTGGCCTGCTGCACGGCAAGCATCCGGCCCTTGGGGTCGTAGTCGTTGGCCAGGACGTCGACGACGATGGGCGCCGCGCCGTGCACCGTGGTGCTGTCGGGCGCGGCGATGGGGAGGTCGCCCTTGTCGCTGGCCGGGTCGACGACGACGGTGATCTTGCCGTTGCTCCGCGCCGCCGCGCCGAAACCGGCGGCGTAGGTGAGCTGGTAGGTGCCGGGGCGCTGGGCCCGCACCGTCACCCGGCCCGACTCGAGGTCCGTGGCGACGTCCAGTCCCCGGGTCGGCGCCACCCGGCCGGCCAGCGTGAGCCGGGCCTGGGCGTCGCCCGGGTCAGCGCCCGGGATGTCGTTGTCGAGCGGGAGCACCGAGATCGGTCCCCCGGCCTCGCCCGACACGACGTCGGGCAGCGCCTGGGGCGACACGGCCTTGAGGCTGTCCTTGGGCAGGATGTCCAGCACGACGTAGCCGGACGCCTTTGCCTGGCCCCCGGTCGAGACCTCGTAGGGCAGCCGTACCTGACCAGCGGCTCCTGCCCCCTGGACCCGGATCAGGCCGTCAGCGGTGACCGACGTCTGGATGTCCTTGGGGGCGTTGCGAATGCCGTCGAGCGACACCGGGTCGCCGTACTGCTCGTCGCGCCAGTCCGCCAGCACCGAGAACTCGACATGTCCGCGCGCGGACATCGGGTACGTCGTGGGCACCGCGTCCTTGCGGAGGGTGGGTGCGGCCGAACCCGGGTCCGAGGTCGCCTTGACGTCGATGTTGACCGTGCCGTCGGCAGTGGAGTCCTTGCCGCCGCTGCCGTCGCTGATGGAGTAGCCGAACGTGAGGTTGCCAGGTCCCGACGGGGGCAGGGTGAGCAGCACCGACTGCCGGTCCGGGGAGACCTGGACCTGCACGGTCTTGTCCGCCGGGGGGGTCACCTTCGTGACGGTGAGGACGCCGCCTCCCGACACGAGGTCGTTGTCGAGCACGTGCAGAACCGTGGTCCCGCCCGCGCGGGCGCCGAGGTTGTCCGTCTTCGCCTGCGGCGCCTGACGCACCTGCTCGGAGTCGGTCTTCTTCTCGTCGTCCTGCGAGTCCTTCGGCTGCTGGGGCTTGATCGCCTGCCAGTCCGCGATCTGCACCGGCTGGGCCGCGTTCATGCTCCACACCGCCCCCGTGCGGACGTCGTTCAGGACGAGCTGGTTGCGGTTGGTCCGGAAGACCAGCTCCGCCGCCGGGGTGAGCTCGAAGCTGTTCGGGCCCTCGGGATCGGCGCCGTCACAGGCCATGCCCGCCTGGCCGGCGGCATCCTGCGCCCACACGCCGAACACGCACGGCCCCATCCGCACGGGCGCCACCGGCTGACCGGAGCCGATGTCGATCCGCCGGACCTTGCCGTCGCCGAGTCCCACCGCGACCAGGCCGGAGTCCGTGGCGACCATGACCTCGTCGGACGCGCTGCCCGGCTGCTGGAGCAGGACCTGCCCCTCCTTGACTGCGGTCGCGTCGGCGAGCTCCACCGCCCCCGTCCCGGGGATCAGCAGGCGGCCGGTGCCGTCGAGCACGACCGGCGTCCCACCGACAGCCGTGATGCCGGCGACGCCGCCCTTCGGCTTCTCCACGGCGACCGCGGCGGCCTTCGCGAAGCCGGTGCCCTTGGGCACCATCTCGACCACCTTGCCCGTCGCTCCCGAGGCGGCGTAGACCGTGCCCGTCGTCGAGGCGAGCACCTTCGCGTCGGCGCCGACCGCGGCCCGCGGGTCGGACTCGGCGTTGAGCTCGGACAACGACGGCACCCCGCCGTCCGCATCGACCCGGGTCGCCCAGACCTTGCCCTTGTCCGGGTCCACCGCGGCGAGCGAGCCACCCGCCAGCGACGCGGGCCCGGCGGCGTTGACCGCCGAGTCCGGAACCGCCCGGCCGGTCGCGACGTTCACGGGGGTCAGCACGGAGCCGTCGACGCTGACCACGGCCGAGCCGTCCTGCAGGACGTCGGGCAGCGCGTTGGCACCGGCGTCGACGTACGCGTCGAGCTGCTCGACAGGCATGTTCTGGCGGCCGATCGCGTGCTCTTCCTGGTTGGTCACCCACACGCCACCGTCGTTGAGCTCGGCACGGTGCACCGTCTGCCCCTCCGAGCCGATGGCGTAGACGAGCAGACCGCCTCCGACGGCGGCCAGGGCAGTCCAGGACGCCAGCGAGGTGCGGTGCCGGCGCACGTAGGCACGCGGTCGTCGGAGCGACACGATGGCCACGCCAGATCCCCCTGGAAACCGTCGACGGCCGGGCCGAGAACGGGCGGCCCGGATAGCGAGCCGCACGTTAGCGACGGCGACGAGTCACCCGGCGAGGAACGGCCAACTTCGGACGTCCTCAGATCAGAGGACACCGGAGGCCGTAACCCGCACGGATTCGGGACATCGCCTGCAGATCGGCCCTTGGCGGTGCCACGATGAGCCGCTGCTGGAAACGTCGGCACCGCCGACCGGGACGTGGGGGTAGGTCGCGCTGGACGTCACCATCGAGCTGGGTGCCGCCAGCCACACCGGTCGCGTACGCCGGCTCAACGAAGACGCGTACCTCGCCCGGCGCCACCTCGCCCTGGTGGCCGACGGCATGGGTGGCCACGCCTGCGGCGACGTCGCCAGCGCCTTCGCCGTCGAGGCGCTCGCTCTGATCGCCGACCGCGAGCAGCTGCGTCCGGAGGACGTCCAGGAGGCGATCGAGCGCGCCAACGCCACGATCCTCGACGCCTCGCGGGAGCCCGGCCGCAGCGGCATGGGCACGACCCTGTCGGGTGTCGCCCTCGTCGACTTCGGCGGCAGCCCGCACTGGCTGGTCTTCAACATCGGCGACTCTCGGGTGTACCGGATCGCCGGGGGCACCGCCTCCCGGCTCACCGTCGACCACTCGGAGGTCGCCGAGCTCGTGGCCCTCGGGAAGATCAGCGAGGAGGACGCACACCATCACCCGCTGCGACACGTCATCACCCGCGCGCTCGGCAGCGACCCCGCCCCGGTGGCAGACGTGTGGATCTTCCCGCTCGCACCTGCAGGCGACCTGTTCGTCGCCTGCTCCGACGGGCTGACCAACGAGCTCGACGACACGCGCATCGCCGCCATCGTCGAGGCCGCCCGCGGGCCCCGTGACGCGGCCGCAATGCTGGTCGAGGCCGCAGTCGAGGCCGGCGGGCACGACAACGTCACGGCCGTGGTCGTGAGCGCACCACCGACCACCGACGACGACCTCGAGGTGGCCACCACACCGAAGGAGCACGTCCGATGACGCTCGAGGGCAGCTACTCCCCCGGCACCTGGACCGCCGTGACCACCCCGTCCGGCTGGCTCCTCATCGACCTGCGCGTCACCGACGCCCGGGTCGCCGACGCCTGGCAGGTGCTGCGCCGCGCCGGCTCCGTCGACGAGGTCCTCGACGTGCTCCTGCACCAGGGCTTTGAGGCGCTACCGGGCTTCGCGCTCGTCGTACCGGTGAGCGAGGGGCACCGGGCGATCGTGCGCCGACCGGCGAGCCTGGCGCTCGACGGTCCCCACGGCGCCGAGCACGTCGGCGAGCTGCCCGGCACCTGGCTGGACCGGGTGCTCGTCGGCGCCTGGGACCGCATCGAGCTGCGCAACGACGGCGCGCATGACGACGGGCCCTCGCTGCCCGTGGGGTTGGGCATCACCCAGGCCGACCGGATCCTGCTGTCCGCCGCATCCGAGGACGACGCCCGTGCGCCCCGGCCCGAGCCGGAGACGGAGCCGACACCGGAACCCGAGGCGGAGCCGGAACCCGAGGCGGAGCCGGAACCCGAGGCGGAGCCGGAACCCGAGGCGGAGCCGGAACCCGAGACCGAACCGGAGGAACCGGCCGAGGAGCCGGCCCACGACTACAGCGACCTGTTCGCGGGCACCCAGGACCGCGACGCCTTCCTCGCCCGCCTCGAGGCCGAGGAGGCCGCGCCCCAGGAAGACGTCGAGACCAGCACGGACGACGGGCAGCCGGGTGGCGATGCCCCGGAGCCGGAGGAGCTGGTACCAGCGGTCCGGGAGGTGACCGTGGTCTGGGACGACGACCATCCCGACCCGCTGCCCGCGCCAGGACCTCCCCCGATGGCCGACGGCCTCATCGACGGCCTGCCCTGGCTCACCGGCACACCCGCGACGCCGACGCCGGCCGACCCGACGCCGGGCGACCCGACGCCGGCCGACCCGCCGCCGGCGGTCCCCCCGCCAGCACCGGCGCTCGCACAGCTCGTGGACGCCGACCCCGAGGACGAGAGCACCCAGCTGACGATGAGCCGGGCCGACCTGCTCGCCGCGATGCGCACGCCGGAGATCGTGGGACCCACCGTCACGGCCGTGCGCTGCCCGCAGGGGCACCTCACGCCGCCCTACGACGACAGGTGCCGGACCTGCCAGGCCCCGGTCGACGGCGGAGAGCCCCAGGAGGTGGCCCGACCCCCGCTGGGTGCGTTGCGGCGCGAGCACGGAGCTCCGATCACCCTCGACCGCGACGTCGTGATCGGACGGGCGCCGCAGGCGACCGCGAGCCGTGCCGCCAACCAGCCCAACCTGGTCAAGATCGCCGACCCGGGGATCAGCCGCAACCACGTCCACGTCAGTCTCGACGGCTGGCAGGTGCTGGTGCGCGACCTCGGCTCGTCCAACGGAACCGACATCGAGCTCCCCGGGCGCGAGCCCGAGAAGCTGCGCGCGCAGGAGGACTACGTGATCGTGCCCGGCACGGTGATCACCCTCGCCGGCGACGTACGACTGGTCTTCGAGGTGTCGGCGTGAGCGCCGTCCGGCCCGGTCCCGACCTGCCGGGCATGCGGTGCATCGAGAAGCTCGGCTCGGGCGGCTTCTCGGACGTCTACCTCTACGAGCGCGACCAGCCACGGATCAAGGTCGCCGTCAAGCTGCTCAAGTCCGACCTGCTCGACGAGCGGCAGCGCCGGCAGTTCGCCGCCGAGGCCGACGTCATGGCCGACCTCGCCGAGCACCCGTACATCGTCCCGGTCCTCGGCGCGGGCACCTCCGACGACGGCCGTCCCTACCTGGTGATGCGCTACTTCCCGCCGCCCGACCTCGGTGCCCGGGTCGCGAAGGAGCAGATGTCGGTCCCCGAGGCCTTGAAGACCGGGATCCAGCTCGCCAGCGCCGTGGAGACGGCGCACCGCAACGGCATCATCCACCGCGACATCAAACCCGCGAACGTCCTCGTCAGCTCGTACGGCGTGCCCGCGCTCAGCGACTTCGGCATCGCCGGGCGCGGCGACCGGGGCGAGGACGACGACAACCTCGGCGTCTCCATGCCGTGGTCGCCCCCCGAGGTGCTGACCGGGCACTCCAACGGGTCCGCGGCATCCGACATCTACTCCCTCGCCGCCACGATCTGGCACCTCCTGGTCGGCCGGTCACCGTTCGCGGTGACCGGTGACAACGGCGAGCGCGCGCTGTTCGGCCGGATCCTCCACGGGAAGGTCCCCTCGACCGGACGGGCCGATGCTCCTTCGAGCCTGGACCGTCTGCTCCAGCAGGCGATGTCGAAGGATCCGGCGCACCGGCCGCGCACGGCCCTCGAGCTGGCCCGGCACCTGCAGCGGGTCGAGCAGGAGATGCGGCTGGCCAGGACCGAGATCGTCGTCCTCGAGACGGATCTCCCGGCCGACGAGGATGCGGCCGCTGCGATCCGGGCCCCCGCCCCGCCGAGCACGCCGCCGGCGCCGGCCCCCGTGGCCACGCCCTCCGGGCCGAGCCCGGACGAGGGCGTCACGATGCTCAAGCGCGCCGTCACGGTCCGCCCCTCCGTCACACCGTCGCCTGCTGCCCACGAGGCGCTGACCGAGCGTCGCCCGGTCCGCGCCACCCCGGCACGCCCGGCTGCGGTCACCGGCGAGGAGACCGAGCTGCGACCCCGGGTGGCCTCGCCGACGCCTCCTCCCGATACGGCGCTCCAGCCGACCCCCACCCGTGCGGGCGTCAGCCCGAAGGTGCTCGCGACGGCCGCGATCGCCGTCCTCGCCGTGGCTGCCGTCGTCATCGGCGTCCTGCTCTCGGGCAGCGGCGAGCGCACACCGCCGTCGGCGACGCCGTCCGCTCCGGGCCCGACCGACCTGGGCAACGTCATACCCGCCGCCGTGGAGCCGACGATCACCGCTCGTGCCCAGGCCGACGGCGTCCTCTTCGTCGCCCACGGTGCGCCCGCCGACGCGGAGCTGAGGTGGAGCGTGAGGCAGCCTGACAACCAGTACGTCGCCGCGACGGCTGGTCCGGACGGACTCCTCGTGCCGATGACCACGCCGGGCACGGCCTGCGTCCAGCTCAAGGTCGCGGTCGACGGAGCGCTGACACCGTACGAGAAGTGCCAGGCATGGCCGTGAGCGACGCAGTGGCCGCGACGGTCGACTTCTGCGGCGAGCAGCACACCGTTCCCCTCGATCGGGCGCTCGTCCTCGGTCGCGACGGTGACATCGCCATCGACGACAATCCCTACCTGCACCGGCGGTTCCTGGAGATCGGGTTCGACAACGGCCTGCTGTGGCTGGCCAACGTCGGCAACGCGACCTCGGCCACCATCGCCGACGAGCACGGCCTGGTCCAGACCTGGCTCGCGCCAGGCGCACGGATCCCGCTGGTCTTCGCACGCACGGTCGTGTGGTTCACGGCTGGTCCGACGACGTACGAGTTCGAGGTCCTCAACGCGGTGCCGCAGTTCGTCCAGGCCGCAGAGCTCGAGGTCACCGACGGGCAGACGACACTGGGCCGGGTCGCGCTGACGCCCGACCAGCGACTGCTGATCGTCGCCCTCGCCGAGGACATCCTGCGCAGGGGACAGCGTGGAGCGGGATCGATCCCGCACTCGAGGACCGCAGCAGAGCGACTCGGGTGGACCACCACCCGCTTCAACCGCAAGCTCGACAACGTGTGTGAGAAGTTCACGCGCCTCGGCGTGCGCGGCCTGCACGGCAGCAGCGACCGTACCGCGAGCAATCGGCGCGTTCGGCTGGTCGAGTACGCCCTCGCGGCACGCGTGATCACGGCGGACGACCTGGTGCTCCTCGACGGACTGGACGCGGCGCCGGCGGGATGACGCGTTTCGTCAGCTGCGCCGCAGGTAGGAGTCGAGCGCCCGCTGCACGACGTCGGTCGGCGTCGTGCGGTGCTCGCGGGCCCACTGCTCGATGCGCTGCTGCTGGGCAGCGCTGAGCCGGACCTCGCTCACCGCGGAAGCGGGCGTCTCGATCCGTTCCCGCACCCGGCCGAAGGCACCGAGCGCGACCAGCACGACGCTGCCGAGCACGTCGAGGATCGCCAGCACGCCGAGCAGCTGCCAGTACCCGTCGTCGGGCTCCGAGGCGCTGACGATCGGCCCGATGGCGAGGATCGCGACGAGGGCGCCGGCCAGGCCCGTCAGGCCGAGCAGGGCGGCGAGCCCGCCGGGCTCCCTGCCGGGCCGCAGCACCAGGGCGATGAGGAGGGCGAGCTGGGCAGAGGTTCCGGCCAGGATCGCGCTGGTGCCGAACAGCCGCAGCAGGTCCTCCCAGCGCCCGTCGTCCCACGCGTTGTCGCCCCAGGTCAGCGCCAGCGCCGCACCCGTCGCGACCACCGACGCGGCCGCCCCGAACCACGACACCGGCACCCACGGGTGCCCGGCCAGCGCCAGCAGGCACAGCACGACCGTGGACTCGACGCCCACGATCACGGTGGTGAGCAGCACCCGGGCCTGGTCGTCACCGAACTCGCCGCTGAGGAGGGCGAGGATCCCGAGCAGCGCGGCGAGGCTGAACGAGCCGATGACGACAACGATGACGAGACGACGCAGATCCTTCATGGCTCCACGGTGCGCCCGGGGCGAGGCCGGTCGCCTGAGTCGTCGTACGCAGTCGGGGTGGCTCGTTCGGGTCAGGCAACGACGCGGCCCCCGTCCCGCAGCTGCGGGACGGGGGCCGTCGTGGGGCTGGATCAGAGGTTGATCATGTGGCCGGCGATCCCGTGGATCGCCTCCTTGACCGCCTCGGACAGCGTCGGGTGGGCGAACACGTTGCGACCCACCTCGTCGGCGGTCAGGTCCCACTTCTGCGCGAGGGTCAGCGCGGGGAGCAGCTCGGTGACGTCGGGGCCGATCATGTGGGCGCCGAGGATCTCGTTGAACTCGGCGTCGGCGACGATCTTGACGAAGCCGACGGCCTCGCCCAGGCCCATGGCCTTGCCGTTGGCGGTGAACGGGAAGGACGCGGTCTTGACGTCGTACCCCTTCTCCCTGGCCTGGGCCTCGGAGTAGCCGAACGAGCCGATCTGGGGCTGGCAGTACGTCGCACGCGGGACGAAGTCGTACTCGACCGGCATGGTCTCGGCACCGGACATGTGCTCGGCGGCGACGATGCCCATCGCCTCGGCGACGTGGGCGAGCATCATCTTCCCGGTGACGTCACCGATGGCGTAGACGCCCTCGACGTTGGTGCGGCAGAACTCGTCGATCTGGATCGCACCGCGCTCGGTCAGGGCGACGCCGGTGGCGTCGAGGCCGTAGCCCTCGACGCGCGGGGCGAAGCCGAAGGCCGCGAGGAACTTGTCGGCCTCGAGCACCTGCTCGTCACCGCCCGCGGCGGGTGCGACACGCACGCGCACGCCCGAGCCGGTGTCCTCGACGCCCTTGACGGCGGTGGAGGTCAGCACCTTCACGCCGAGCTTCTTGTAGTGGCGCGCGAGCTCCTTGGAGACGTCGGCGTCCTCGGTCGGGACCATCCGGTCGAGGAACTCGACGATGGTGACGTCGACACCGAAGTTCTTCAACACGTAGGCGAACTCCACGCCGATCGCACCGGAGCCGCCGATGATGATCGAGGAGGGCAGGTTCTCGTCGAGGATCTGCTCCTCGTAGGTGACGATGTTCTGCCCGTTGGGCGTGACGCCCGGGACGCTGCGGACCGTCGCGCCGGTGGCGATGATCAGGTTGTCGCACGTGTAGTCGGCGCTCGAGCCGTCGTTGAGGGCGACGGAGACCGACTTCGGACCGGTCAGGGTGCCCCAGCCGTCGATCTCGGTGATCTTGTTCTTCTTCATCAGGAAGTGGACGCCCTTGACGATGCCGGCGCTCACCTGACGCGAGCGCGCGTGCGTCGGGCCGAAGGCCATCGTCGCGTCACCCTCGATGCCGAACTTGGCCTTCTCGTGGGTCAGCGTGTGGGCCAGCTCGGCGTTCTTGAGCAGCGCCTTGGAGGGGATGCAGCCGACGTTGAGACAGACGCCGCCCCAGTACTTCTTCTCGATCACGGCAACGGACTTGCCGAGCTGAGCTGCGCGGATCGCGGCGACGTAACCACCGGGGCCGGCACCGAGGACGAGGACATCGAAGTGGGTCACGGAGCCAGCGTAGTAGGGCACCTGCTTGTGTCGGACATCACGCTCACGGCAGAGTGCACCTACCCACGAGTACGGCGGCATCGGGTCGCCGTACGCGAAGAGGAAGCTGCTCCCTCCATGTCTCGGATTCTCGGATTCACCGCGTCCTGCGCGCTCGCCCTCGCCGGCCTGGCGGCCGTGCCACTCCCCCAGGCGCAGGCCGCTCCCACGGGCCTCGTCGACGTGATCGTCACCCTCGCTCCGGGCGCCGACGCCGCGGCCACCGCCCGCTCCGTCGCCGGCGGCCCGGGTCGCGTCACCCACGTCTACGAGCACGCGATCAACGGCTTCGCAGCCAGCCTCCCGGACGCTGCGCTCAGCGCCCTGCGCGGCAACGGCCGGGTGCGGTCGATCGAGCTCGACGCGCCCGTCCACGCCAGCGGCACGCAGACGCCGACGCCCAGCTGGGGCCTGGACCGGGTCGACCAGCGCAACCTGCCCCTCGACAACGCCTACTCGTGGACGAGCACCGGCTCGGGCGTCGACGCGTACGTCGTCGACACCGGCATCCAGCTCAACCACCCGGACCTCGGCGGCCGGGCGGTGTCCGGCACCGACACGGTCGACGGGGACGCCGACGCGAGCGACTGCAACGGCCACGGCACCCACGTCGCCGGCACCATCGGCGGCACCAGCAAGGGGCTGGCGAAGGCGGCCCGGCTGGTCGCCGTACGCGTGCTGGACTGCAACGGCTCCGGCGCGACCTCCGGCGTGATCGCCGGCCTCGACTGGGTGGTCGCCAACCACCAGGCCGGCCGCCCGGCGGTCGCCAACATGAGTCTCGGCGGCAGCGCGTCCGCCACCCTCGACGCCGCCGTCAAGCGGGTGATCGCCGACGGCGTCACGATGGCCGTCGCGGCGGGCAACGAGAACGCCGACGCCTGCACGAAGTCCCCGGCCCGCGTCCCCGAGGCGCTGACCGTCGCAGCCAGCGACCGCACCGACGCACGCGCCGGCTTCTCCAACCGCGGCACCTGCGTCGACCTGTTCGCCCCCGGCGTCGACATCACCTCGGACTGGCTCAACGGCGGCACCAACACGATCAGCGGTACGTCGATGGCCACGCCGCACGTGACCGGCGCCGCGGCGCTCTACCTGTCCGCCCACCCGACCGCCACGCCCGCCCAGGTCGGCACCGCGGTCCTCGGCGCGACCACGAAGAACAAGGTCACCGGCACCGAGAAGAGCTGCGTGCTGCTGATCATCTGCTCCCCCGCCACCCCCAACAACCACCTGCTGTACACCGGCGCCTGAGCCCTGCCTCACCGACAGGCGGCGTACGACGGTCTAGCCTGAGCCCCGTGACGTCGTACGCCGCCTACGGCACCAACCTCGACCCCCAGCGGATGGGCGAGCGGTGCCCCCACTCGCCGCTGCAGACCACCGGCTGGCTGACCGGGTGGCGGCTGACCTTCGGCGGCGAGGAGCACGGGTGGGACGGCGCGCTGGCGACCATCGCACCGGACCCGATGAGCGCCGTCTTCGTCGCCGTCTACGACGTCAGCCCGCTCGACGAGCCGAACCTGGACCAGTGGGAGTCGGCCGACTCGGGGCTCTACCGCAAGACCAAGGTGCGGATCTCCACCATGGCCGGCGAGGTCGTCGCCTGGACCTACGTGCTCGACGCCTACGAGGGCGGGCTGCCCTCGGCCTCGTACCTGGGGGTGCTGGCCGACGCGGCCGAGGCCGCCGACGCGCCGGCCGACTACGTCACCGGGCTGCGGGCCCGGGCCTGTCGCTCGACCGGACTGTGAGGCGCGGCCTCACTGCAGGATCCTGGTCAGCAGGAGGTTGAGCAGCAGCCCGCTGGCGATGTCCGCGGCGCTGTAGTCCGACGAGGTCGCTCGCAGCTCGGAGCCCATCCGGTCGGCGGCCGGGGCCAGCTTCGCCAGGTCGGACCGGGCCGACTCCAGCGCGGCGTCGACGGCCGCGCTGAGCTCGTCGGCACCACCGACCTCACCGAGGAGCGAGGCGGGCAGGTGCAGGCCGGACAGGCGGGCCCGGACGGCGTCGAGCCCGTCCGCGGCGGCGAACGCGTCGAGGGCGCCCTGGTCGAGGGTGATCGGTTCGACGTAGTAGCCCTCGCTGTCGAACGCCCCGACCGGAAGGTCGAAGAGGTGGGTGCGGGCCCAGAAGTCCTCGAGGTCCCTGCCCTCGGAGCCGCCCGTGTCGCCGACGCCGTCGTCCTCGTCGCCGTACGTCCCGTCGCGCTCGCCGCCATCGGTGTCCCAGGGGGCGTAGTCGGTGGCCCCCGACTCGTTGATGCCGACCAGGCGGCCGTCGTCGGTGACGATCAGCTCCTCGGGGAGGTTCGCGACCGGGATCGACCCTGCGTGGTCCAGCTCGCCGTCGCGCACGACGTACGACTCGAGTGCTCCCGACTCCCCCCGGCCGTGGTTCACCGAGAAGACCAGCCTGTTGCCGGGCAGGACCGCCACCCCGTTGGCGCCGGCGGGGGCGTCGTACCTCTGCCCGCTGCTCAGGTCCGGCCGCCCGTCGGGGCCGATGTCGTAGACCCAGACGGCGTCCTCCTTGCCCTCCTTGTCCCACTTGCCGAGGTAGAGCTTGCCGTCGGCGGCCGTCGCGTACGACGTCGCGGGCAGGCTCTCGTTCACGACCGTCGGGTGCACCGTCGCCCCCGGGGCCGCCGCGTTGATCTTCGCCAGGTCGTAGTCGTAGAGCTTCCCCCCGCCCACGACGTAGACGTGGTTGCCGACCACCTCGACGCCACCCGCGTGGCTCGGGCCGAGGCTGAGGTTCCCGGCCCCGCCGAGCCGGACCTGGTTGACCACCTCGCCCGTGCGCGGGTCGGTGATGGTGAGCTGGCTGTCGTCGTAGTCGTCGTCCGCCTCCTCGGGGTCGCCGACGTTGGTGCGGTAGGAGGTCGTCAGGTAGTTGCCGCTCGCGGGGTCGTAGCCGAGCCCCTGCGGCGTCCAGCCACCGTCGTCGCCGTTGACCGCGGCGTCGGGGACCCGCGGGCCGCGCCCGCCGCCGTAGGCGAGAGCCCATCGGTAGTCGTCCGCGGCGCCGTCCTCGAGCCAGTCGAGCAGCTCGTCGTCGGCGGTCGTGACCTCGGTCCGGGCGGAGGCCAGCAGCGCCGCGTAGACGACGTACTCCTGGACCAGGGCGAAGTTGACCGCCGCGCGCAGGCTGTCGACCTGCCCGGCGTCGAGGGCGGGGTCGCGCCGGCGCCAGACCTTGATGGTCGAACGGGCCCATTCCTCGATCGCGTCCACCTGCCCGGCCAACCGGTCGAGCACCCGGCCGGTCCGGTAGAGCCGCCACGAGGTCAGGCAGCTCGCGACGAAGACCCGCTGGCCGGCGCCCAGGCAGGCCAGCACCGCGATGCCGCCGTTCCAGCGGACGCCGGCGAGTCCGGCAGTCAGCTGGTCGACCGCCTCGGTGATCTTCGTGTCCTCGAGCACGAGGTCCGCCCCGAGCTCGCGGAGCCGGGCCGGTCGCCCGGCCACGAGCCGCGCGAAGAGACGCTCGGGATCCGTCATCTCGCCCTCGTTCCTCGCGCGACCGTGCCGTGCCGTCGTTCCCCGGTCGGCCGCGGACCAAACGCCGCGGGACATGGTCGGGGACGGATGGGGTATGCAGGGGCCATGCACCGACGCCGGACGCTCGCGGCCCTCCTCCTCGTCGCGGTGGGCCTCGCCGGCTGCACCTCGGACCCGAGCCCGCGCCCCGACAGCGGTGGCACGGGGAAGCTCGCCGGGATGCCCGGCGTCCGGGACACGTGGTCCGGACTCCAGGAGGTCGAGGACGGCGTCCGCGGGCTGGTCGTCGTCGCGGACCTCGACAAGGACATCACCCCCGAGCAGCTCACCGACGTCCTGGCCGCGACCGAGGCGGCGAACCCCGACCAGTACGCGCTCTCGCTGGGCTGGGGCGAGCTGCCCAGGAGCGTGCCGGCCGAGCTCGGCGACCGCGACGTGATCGAGGGCGGCTACGGCCCGCTCGAGGCCACGGCCACAGACCGCGCCCCCCAGTTCCTGGCGGCAGCCCGCACCTTCGACGGCTCGGTCAGCCTGACCCCGCGCGGCACCGAGGTGGTCCTGTCCGGCGAGTCCCCCGACGACGTGACGGCCGCGCTCGATGCCGCGCTGGCCGACCCGGTGCTGCAGGCCAGTCCCCACGTGTCGGTGCGCACCGGGGAGCGGCAGGTCCCCGACTCGTCGGGCGTCGCGTGGGCGGCGCCGCTCACCGCCGACCTCGTCGACCGTTGGCGGACGCTGCGCGCGACCCTGGACCGTGCGCCCGCCGGCGCCGTCGCGAAGGTCCGGCTGCGCGAGGGCAACGACGACTGGCTCGCCGAGGGCGAGGCGCCACCCGGGCCCGCGATGTCGATTCGGACCCGGCTGGTGCTGCCCGGCGTCACCGACGAGGGCGCCGTGACCCCCGCGACCTGGGGCGAGCGGCTCTGGCCCCTGGTCCACGCCCAGCTGGACGTCGCCGGCACCCTGCCGGAGGGGTCGACGTACGAGCTCGGGCTTGACCTGAACCCCGGCGGACTGCCGAAGGACGAGACGATCGTGGCCCTCACCGTCGGCCGCGGCGCCGGCGACCGGCCGAGCGCGTGGGACCCCGCCGCGGCGCGCTACCTGCGGAGCGTGACCTCCGACTAACCTGACGCGTTGTCAGGTTATGCGGACGTCCTCCCGTGCTCTCCGTCGCCTGTCCCTCGCCGTCACCGCCGTCGGCGTCGCCACCCTGTCGCTGGCGTTCCCCGACGCCGCGCCGGCGCAGCCCGGCGAGGACGCGGCGGACCGAACGGCCCGCACGGCGCTCCCCGCGGCGCCGACCTCGCTGCCGCAGCGGGCGCCCGGCCTGCGCGACGTGATGTGGGTCGGCAACAACTGGGCCGGTACGGCGAGCGTCGTCGACGCTCACGACTTCACGGTGCTCAAGCGTGGCGTCGACCTGGTCCCCGACAAGGCACAGGAGCTCGCCGACATCCGCAGGAGCCCGGTCGACCTGGCGTACTTCCTGCTCATCCGGTACGGCCCCGGCGAGGGCCACGACCAGTTCGTCGACGACATGTTCACCACGCTCGACGGGCGCTACCTCGCGGTGTCGCGCCCCAGCTTCGCCGACGTCGTGTGGATCGACATCGCGAAGGCGACCGCCGGTGCCCCGGACTCGATCGTGCGCGAGCAGTCGATGGACGGCAACCGCAGCGACCACATGGCGCTCTCCCGCGACGGCCGCCGGCTGCTGGTCTCGGACTCGACCAAGCGCCAGGTGATCGAGTACTCCATGGTCGACGAGACGCTCACCGACGGCACCGTGGTGAAGATGGGCGACCGGATGCGCACCTTCCCGTCCGGGGAGACCCCGCACGAGAGCAACTACACGCAGGACGGCCAGCGGATCTTCCACGCCTCGATCGGCCTGGTCTACACGCCCGGCGACGTCCCGCTCCTCGACCCGCTCAAGGGCGACCGGTGGTTCCAGGTCGTGCGCAGCTCCGACTTCTCGATCCTCCGCAGGTGGGGCATCGGCCGCGAGCTGGCCGAGGCCGGGTACCCGAACATGAGCAGCGCCGTGCGCCCGATGGCGGTCTCGCCCGACGAGCGCTACGTCTACTTCCAGGTGTCCTTCTTCCACGGCTTCGTCGAGTTCGACACCCAGGCCCCCGACCTCGACGGCAAGGTCGACTACACCCTCGGCGGGGTGCCCGAGCCGTCCGTCGGCGCGGTCACGCGGCTGGTCCCGCTGCCCAACCGGGTGCCGAACATGCTGCGCGAGAAGTACGTCAACGACTCGGCCCACCACGGCCTGTCGATCAACGCCGCCGGCGACACCCTCTGCGTCGCCGGCACCATGGACGACTACGCCGCACTGGTCGACCGTGCGTCGGGCCACTACACGATCTTCGACGAGGGGACGACCGGCCACACCTACCTCAAGCCGTACTGGACCACCGAGGGCCTCGACGACACCTGCTGGATCTCGCTGTCCGGCAGCGACGCCGTCGCGGTCATCGACACGAACACCGGCGAGGAGCTCGCCTACCGCGAGGTCGGCGACCACCCCCAGCGGGTGCGGCACGGCTATGTCCCGCAAAGCCTCGTCGCGACCTGGTGATGAGTAGGCTCGCGCCGTGACCGAGTCGCCCACGCCGTACGCCCTGGCCGAAGAGGCCGCCGCCCGTCTCGCCGAGCTCACCGGCGTGGCCCGTCACGACGTCGCGCTCGTGCTCGGCTCCGGCTGGCTGCCGGCCGCCGACGCGCTCGACGGCGCGGGCGGCGCGAACACGACCGAGATCGACGTGACCTCGCTGCCGGGCTTCGCGGCGTCGGCGGTGCAGGGGCACTCCGGCAAGGTCCGCTCGATCCGGATCCCCGGCACCGACGGCAACCCCGACCGCCACCTGCTGGTCTTCCTCAGCCGCACCCACTACTACGAGGGTCGCGGGGTCGCGGCCGTCGTCCACGGCGTGCGTACGGCGGCCGCCGCCGGCTGCCGCGCGATCGTGCTCACCAACGGCTGCGGCGGGCTCAAGGAGACCTGGACGCCCGGCACGCCGGTGCTGATCAGCGACCACATCAACCTGACCGGCGAGTCGCCCATCGTCGGCGCCAACTTCGTGGACCTCACCGACCTCTACTCCTCGCGACTGCGCGCGATGTGCCGCGAGGTGGAGCCCAGCCTCGACGAGGGCGTCTACGTCCAGTTCACCGGCCCCCACTACGAGACCCCGGCCGAGGTGCGGATGGCCGGCATCATGGGCGGCCACCTGGTCGGCATGAGCACCACCCTCGAGGCGATCGCCGCACGTGAGGCCGGCATGGAGATCCTCGGCATCAGCCTGGTCACCAACCTCGCCGCCGGCCTGAGCGGCGAGCCGCTCAACCACGCCGAGGTCCTCGAGGCGGGCCGCAACGCCGCCACCCGGATGGGCGCGCTGCTCGGCAGCATCGTCCCGCGCATCTGACCTGTCCGCCTCTGCCGTGGAGCCCTACGCCGAGGTCGAGGAGTCCTACCGCCGCTTCGCCGACGAGGCGGCGGACTCGCCGACCTTCGCGGCGTGGGCGGCCGCCGTGGCCGAGGACCCCGAGGTCGTCGCGTGGATCCGCACGCTGCCGGAGCTCAAGCAGCAGCCCAACCTGGTGTTCGCGGCCGCCCGGCACCACGGCGTACCCGCGCCGGGTCCGTACGACGACCTGCGGGCCGCGCTGCTCGGTGACTCCGGTGCGCTGCGGGCCACCATCCTGGCTCGGGCCACCCAGACCAACGAGGTCGGCCGGCTGGCCACCCTGGTGCCGGCGTTCACCCGCTTCCCCGGGCCGCTGGCGCTGCTCGAGGTCGGCTCGTCCGCCGGGCTGTGCCTGTACCCCGACCGGTGGGGCTACCGCTGGACCACCGACTCCGGCGACGTCGTGCTCGGCGACGAACCGCTGCTCCCCTGCCGGGTGAAGGGGCCCGCTCCCCTGCCGAGCGCGCTGCCCGACGTGGCCTGGCGCGGCGGCATCGACCTGCACCCGCTCGACGTCACCGACGCCGACCACACGGCCTGGCTGGAGACCCTGGTCTGGCCCGAGCAGGACGAGCGCCGGACCCGCCTGGTCCGGGCGATCGACGTGGCCCGCACGGACCCGCCGGTGGTCGTGGCCGGCGACCTGGTCGCGGAGCTGCCGGCGATGGTGGAGCGGGCGTCGGCGTACGGGACCGTCGTGGTGTTCCACAGCGCCGTCGTCGCCTACCTCCCGCCACCGCGCCGGCTGGAGTTCGACACGCTGGTGCGCGACCTCGTCGCCGCCGGGAAGTGCCACTGGGTGAGCAACGAGGGCAAGCGGGTGCTGCCCTCCGTGACCGCCAGCGGCCCGCCGATCCCGGCCGAGCACCCCACGTTCGTGCTCGGGATCGACGGGCAGATGGTCGCGCAGACCCACGGTCACGGGCGGGCGATGCGCTGGACGGCGTGACGGGGCGGACCGGTCAGCTGGCGCGGTTCATCCGCCGCACGCCGACCCACAGCCCGAACGCGGCGACGACCAGCGACGCGGCGAACCCGGCCAGCACGGTGTCGGCCGGGAAGGAACCGGCGAACAGGGCGCGCTCGGCGTCGACGATGTAGCTGAGTGGGTTGAGGTCGGACGCCGTCCGCAGCCAGCCGGGGGCGCCGTCGAGCGGGAGCAGGACGCCGGCGAGCAGCAGGAGCGGGAAGATCACGGTCTGCTGGACGGTCCAGAACACCCAGGACTGCTCCTTCGCAGCGACGGCGAGGGCCAGGCTGAGGGCGCCGAGGCCGACGCTGAACGGGACCAGGACGAGCACGCCGACGAGCACGCCGCCCAGGTGCAGGTCGAAGCTGAACGGCGTCACGACCGCGACGATGATCAGCGTCTGCAGCAGCAGCGGCACCATCTCGCGCAGCGCCTTGCCGATCAGCAGCGACGAGCGACGCACGGGCGAGACGAGCAGCCGCTCGAAGGAGCCGCTGATGATCTCCTCCGACAGGTTGGCGCCGGTGAAGGACGCGCTCATCAGTGCGGTCATCGACACGATGCCGGGGACGAACCACTGCAGCGCCGACCCGGTCGGCGTGTCGGGCAGCAGCGGCGCGAACAGGCCGAGGAAGACCAGCGGCTGCACCATCGCGAACAGCACCGACGCCGGCTGGCGCAGCACCGGCTGCAGCTCGCGCACGAGCACGTTGACGATGTCGGCGACGAGGCCGACCGGCCTCGAGTCGACACGGGGACGGCGGACGGCGGGTGCCGCCGCGGGGGCGAGGTCGATGCTCATGCTGCTGCTCCTTCGGTGGAGGCGGACGGGGTGGTGGAGGTCTCGCGCAGGCTGCGCCCGGTGAGGTCGAGGAAGACGTCGTCGAGGGTCGGTCCGACCACCTCGATCCGGGTGACCGGCGTGCCGGCCGCGGCCAGGTCGGCGACCAGGGTGGGGGCGGCGTCACGGCCGAAGGCCGCCCGGACCGCGACGTGGCTGCCCGTGACGGTGACCTGGGCGCCCTCGATCCGGTCGGCGCGGGTGGCCGCCGCGCGGGCCGCGTCGGCGGAGGCGAAGTCCATGGCGACCAGGTCGCCGAGGGCGGACTTGAGGGCGTCGGCGCGGTCGTCGGCGATCACCTGGCCGTGGTCGATCACGATCACCCGCCCGGCGAGGGCGTCGGCCTCCTCGAGGTAGTGGGTGGTCAGCACGATCGTGGTGCCGAGCTCGGCGTTGAGGCGACGGACCTGCTCCTGCAGGTTGACCCGGTTCTGCGGGTCGAGGCCGGTGGAGGGCTCGTCGAGGAAGAGGATCGGCGGCTCCTGGACCAGGCCGATCGCGACGTCGAGCCGCCGCCGCTGACCGCCGGAGAGCTGGGCGACCGGGCGGTCGGCGTGCTCGGTGAGGTCGAACGCCTCGAGCAGCTCCTCGGTCCGGGTCCGTGCGTCGCGCCGGGACAGGCCGTGGGCGCGGGCCTGGCACATGATCTCGTCGCGGCCGCGGTACTGGTGGCCGGCGGCGTTGCCCTGGCCGACGTACCCGATCGACCGGCGGACCGCCGCGCGGTCGCGGACCACGTCGTGCCCGGCGACGGTCGCGCTGCCCGCGGTCGGCGCGATCAGCGTGGTGAGCATCCGCAGGGTCGTGGACTTGCCCGCGCCGTTGGGGCCGAGGAAGGCGACCAGCTCGCCGGCCGCCACCTCCAGGTCGAGACCGCGCACGGCCTCGATCGTCTGCTTGTTGCGTGTGAAGTGGCGGGTGAGCCCGGCGGTGCGGATCACCGGCCCGCTGGCCTGGTGGGTCGTGTTCATCTCCATGACCACCACGCTAGGGACCATTCCGGTCAGGTTCTGTCCTGAATCCTGACTATCGTGGAACCATGTCCACCTCGGCCCGGATGCTGCGGCTCCTGTCCCTCCTGCAGACCCACCGGTTCTGGTCCGGCGGCGACCTCGCCGCGCGCCTCGAGGTCAGCGACCGGACCCTGCGTCGCGACGTCGAGCGCCTGCGCGACCTGGGGTACGACGTCGACGCCGTCCGCGGGGCGGCCGGCGGCTACCAGCTGCGCGCGGGCGGGGCGATGGCGCCGCTGCTGCTCGACGACGACGAGGCGGTGGCCGTCGCGGTCGGCCTGCGCGCGGCCGCGAACGGCGGCGTCCCCGGCTTCGAGGACACGACGCTGCAGGCGCTGACCAAGGTGATCGCACTGATGCCGCCGCGGCTGCGCCGCCGGATGGGCGCACTGCAGACCCAGACCGAGGGGCTGCCCTGGTCGGGCGGACCGACGCTCGATCCCACGGTGCTGACGACGCTGGCCCAGGCCTGCCGCGACGACGAGGTGGTCACCTTCCCCTACACCGCCGCCGACGGCACGAGCACCACGCGCCGCGTCGAGCCGCACCGGCTGGTGAACCTCGGCCGGCGCTGGTACCTCGTCGCGCACGACCGCGAGCGCCAGGACTGGCGCTCGTTCCGGGTGGACCGGCTGGCCGACGTACCGACCACCACGGGCCAGCGGTTCCGGCCGCGGGAGGTCCCCGGTGGCGACGCGGCGCAGTACGTCAGCCGCGGCCTGCGGAACCGGCCGCAGCGCCACCACGTGCAGGTCGTCGTCCGGGCGCCCGCCGCCGAGGTGCACGCCGTGATGGGCCGCTGGGGCGAGGTCGAGGCACTCGGCGCGGACCGCTGCCGGATGACGATGAGCACCGACACGCTCGACTGGCCGGTGCTCGTGCTCGCCAACCTCGACCGCGACTTCGAGGTCGAGGAGCCGGCCGAGCTGGCCGCGCTGATCGGCCGGCTCGGCGCCCGGGTCAGCCGGTAGCCCTCAGGAACCGCCCGGTCCGTCGTACGCCGACCGCCGGGGTCGGGACGCCGTCCTCGACGACGACCTCGCCACCGACGAGCACCGCGGCCACGGTCGCGTCGTTGCGGTTGACCATGCGGGACAGGTTGCCGAAGGCCGGGACCGGGGCCTCGGCGTACGCGTCCAGGGAGTCGTCGAGCCGCTCGGGGTCGATGACCACGAGGTCGGCCCGGTCGCCCTCGCGCAGGTGGCCCGCGTCGATGCCGTACCAGTCGCCGAGCTCGCCGGTGATCCGGTGCACGGCGTGCTCGAGCGTCATGAAGGGACGACCGGCCCGCTCGGCGTCATGGACCCGCCGCAGCAGCCGGAGCCCGAAGTTGTAGAACGCCATGTTGCGCAGGTGGGCGCCGGCGTCGGAGAAGCCGAGCTGGACGCCCGGGTCGGAGGTCAGCTTGTCGAGGACCTTCGGCCGGTGGTTGGAGATCGTGGTGCGCCAGCGCACCTTCTCGCCGTGCTCGACGACGAGGTCGAGGAAGGCGTCGACGGGGTGCACGCCGCCACGCTCGACCCCGACCTGGCCGAAGGTCTTGCCGACGACCGTCGCGTCGGGGCACTCGGTGATCTCGGCGTCGAAGAAGTCGCGGTGCCACACCCGCGGGCCGTACCTCTTGTCGTAGTCCTTGCGGAACCAGCGGCGATAGTCCTCGTCGGCGAGCAGCGCGCGCTGCTCCTCGATCTGGTTCGACAGGTGCAGCGCGGCGGCACCGGAGCCGAACTCCTCGAACACCGGCAGCGCGATGCCGTCGGAGTAGACCTCGAAGGGCACCGGCAGGTGCTGGAAGCGCAGGTCGCCGCCGAACCGGTTGACGGTGCGGGCGATCAGCGGGAACAGGTGGGCGACCATGGGGATCGCCTTGATGTCCGCGGCCGAGAGCAGGCTGACCTTGAGCGCCGGCTTGCGGCCCCATCCGCAGCTGCTGAACGCCATCCGGGCCAGGCTCTGCGGCTTCGCGACGTCGGGACCGCCCTGCAGGGCGCGGCCGCGTGCCCGGAGCAGCTTGTTGAGGCGCTTGCGCTCGCGCCGTCTCGCGTACGTCGACGGCAGGGTGCGCGAGCGGCAGGTCTCGCCGTCCAGCTTGTCGAACATCAGCTCCTGGGAGGACATGCCGACGAAGCCCTCGTCCAGCGCGTCGCGGAGGTCGGCCTCCATCCGGTCCAGCTCGGCAGCGCTGGGCCGGACCGTCGGGTCGGTCGAGCGGGACAGTCCCATCCGCGCGGAGCGGATGTCGGAGTGCCCGATGAACGCGGCGATGTTGGGGCCGAGGGGCAGCTCCTCGAGCGCAGCGACGTACTCCCCCGCGCTCGTCCACGTCTTCAGCTCGTCGAGGGCGCCGACGACGTACGGGCGCGGGATCGCCTCGACCCGGCCGAACAGGTCGCCGGCGTCCTCGGGCGCGGCGTGCACGGTGGACAGGGAGCACGAGCCGAGGAAGGTCGTGGTGATGCCGTGCCGCAGGGACTCCGTCAGCCCCGGCTGGACGAGCACCTCGACGTCGTAGTGGGTGTGGATGTCGACCATGCCCGGCAGCACCCAGTGCCCGGTCGCGTCGATCACCCGCGGGCAGTCCGCCTCGTCGAGCGGATCAGCGCTGACGGCGACGACCTTCCCGTCGCTGATGCCGAGGTGGCGCACCGCCGAGGGGGCACCGGTCCCGTCGAACCACCGGCCGTTGCGGACGATGACGTCGTAGCCCTGGGTGCTCATGAGTTGCTCCTGACCGCTTCCGCGTAGTCGTGGTCCCGCTCGCCCCGCGACCAGAGCAGGTCGTCGGTGGCCAGTCCCTGGGCACGCAGCTCGCGCTTGAGGACCTTGTTGGTGGCGGTGCTCGGCAGGGCCGTGGACACCCGGACGTGGCGCGGCCACGCCTTCGGCGACAGGTCCGGCTGCTCAGCGAGGAAGGACGCGAACCCCACGGGGTCGAGGGAGGCCCCGTCCCGCAGCACCAGCGCACACATCAGCTGGTCACCGACCCGCTCGTCCGCGACGGCGTACACCGCCGCCTGGGAGATCGCGTCGTGGCGCAGCAGCAGCTGCTCGACCGGCGCCGCAGCGAGGTTCTCGCCGTCGACGCGCAGCCAGTCGTCGGTGCGGCCGGCCAGGAACACGAAGCCGTCGGCGTCGCGGTAGGCGAGGTCGCCGGACCAGTACATGCCACCCTCGAGCCGCTCGGCCGTCGCCTTCTCGTCGTTGTAGTAACCGCCGAAGAAGCCCGCCCCCTGGGTGTTGACCAGCTCGCCGACCGCCTCGTCGAGGTTGGTCACACGGCCCTCGGCGTCGTACGTCGCGCGCGGGCACTCGGTGCGGGTCACCCGGTCGTAGACCGCCACCCCGTCGAACGGGACGCCGATCGAGCCGGGCGGCGTCTCCTCGTTGCGGGTGATGATGATGGCGTTCTCGGTCGATCCGAAGCCGTCCCACACCGAGCAGCCGAAGCGCTGCGCGAACTCGCGGATGTCGCGCTCCGAGGCCTCGTTGCCGAAGGCGAAGCGCAGCGGGTTGTCCGCGTCGTCGGGCCGCTCCGGCGTCGCGAGGACGTAGGCGAGCGGCTTGCCGACGTAGTTCAGGTAGGTCGCACCGTGGCGCCGGACGTCGTCGATGAAGCCGCGCGCCGAGAACTCGGCCACGGCCAGGGCGGCGCCGGAGGCCGCGCTGACGGCGTAGCCGGCCGCGATGGCGTTGCTGTGGAACATCGGCATCGAGCAGTAGACGACGTCGTCGGCGTCGAGGCCGTACTTGTCGACCAGCACCGAGCCCGCCATCACCACCATGAAGTGCGCGACCTGCACCGCCTTCGGCTCACCGCTCGTGCCCGAGGTGAAGATGAGCATGAAGGTGTCCATCGCCGCCGGCGTCGGGAAGCCGTCGGTGGTCGTCGGTGCGTTCGCGACCAGTGCCGGCCAGGCGGCGGCGTCGGTGTCGATCACCGTCGCGCCGCCGAGGTCGAGGCCGTCGAGCAGCGGGCGGTGCGTCCTGTCGGTGAGCAGCACCTGGCAGTCTGCCCGGCGTACGTCGGACGCGAGCGCCTCACCGCGTCGGGTCGCGTTGATGCCGGCGGTGACGTGCCCGCTGATCGCGCCGGCCGAGATCGCGAGCGCCATCTCGGGACCGTTGGGCAGCAGGAGCCCGACGTGCAGCGGGCTGCCGGCCTGATCGTCGGTCTCGGCCATCGAGCGCAGCACGTGCGCCCGGGCCGCGGCGCCGGCGACGACCTCGCGCCAGGACCAGGTGCGGTCCTCGTGCCGCAGGCCGACGGAGTCGCGCTCCGCGTGGGCGAGCAGGAGCCCCTGGACGGTGTCAGCCATGGGCCGGCTCCAGATCGGGCGACGCGACAGCCGGGACCGTGACGTGCCGCAGCAGGAAGTGCAGCGCGTGCTCGACGGCGGGCTCGTGGAACGGCTTGCCGGCGAACAGGTCGAAGTGGTCGCCCGGGTAGTGGCGGACCTCGGCACGCCCCGCGAAGGCGGCCTTCATCGCGGCGTGCAGCGGGGCGCTGCGGTCGAAGTCGGCGACCTGCACCAGCCACGGGGTGCCGGCGATCGCGGCGGCGGCCTTCGCCGGAGCGCGGGTGCCGAGCTCCATCACGACGTCGGCGGCGACCTCGTTGCGCCAGGTCGGACCGGCGATCGCGAGGTAGTCCTCGTAGGCGCCCGACAGGGTCAGCGCACCGGTCTCGCCGGGGTGCGCGACGACCGGGATCATCGCCGGGCCGAGGCCCGCCCTGCGTCGTACGGCGCTCGCGATGCCGCGCCCCGTGGAGGCGAGCAGCTGGCCGGGGCGGTGGTGCTGGGTGGCCAGACGGGCGGCGGCGAGGCCGTCGACCATCGGCACGACCGAGACCACCGCGGCGATGTCGGTGCGCTCGGCGGCGACCGAGACGACGTGTCCGCCACCGAGCGAGACGCCCCAGAGCACGACCCGGGTCGGGTCGACGCCGGGCAGCCGCTTCGCCGCGTCGACCGCCGCGTGGAGGTCGGCGACCTGGCCCGCGAGCGAGACGACCTGTCGCGGCTCGCCGTCGCTCGCGCCGAAGCCGCGGTAGTCGACGGTGACCGCGTGCAGTCCGGCCGCGGCGAATGCCTCGGCGAAGGGGAACAGGCCGGCGTCCTGGGTGCCCGCGAGGCCGTGCGCGAGGACGACGACGGGGGCGCCGTCGGCACCGGCGAAGTGGGTGGCGGCACAACGGACGTCGCCGGAGGTGAAGTCGAAGGTCGTGCGGGTCATGCGGGGCTCCCGTAGATGCTCTGGATCCAGATGTGGGTGATCGCGTCGATGTGGGCCTCGCGCTCGGGGCCGACGCCCATCGCGTGCCGCTCGACGGCGTGGTCGTTGAGGTCGAGCAGGACCGCCGCGAGGACGTGCGCGTCGGCACCGGTCTGCGCGTGGCCGGCGGCCCGCTCGCGCTCGATCATCTCCGCGGTCATCTCCGCGAACTCGGCGCGCCCGGCCTCCCACAGCTCGCGGACGGCGGCGCTCGTGGCGCGCGCCTCGAGGAGCGCGCGGTAGGTGTGCGGGGTCCTGTCCACGGAGTCGAACAGGGTCGCGACGACGGTGCGGATCCGGGTCCGGGGGTCGCCCTCGGCCTTGACCAGCAGGTCGGTGGCGTCCGACGCGTCGTCGTACAGCTCGGCCATCAGGGCCAGGACGGCGGTCGCCTTGCTCTCGAAGTAGAAGTAGAACGCCGAGCGGGTGACGCCCGCGCGGCGGGAGATCTCCGCGACGTTGACCTCCTCGAGCGTCTGCTCGCGGAGCAGCTCGTCGAGCGCCTCGAGCAGCGCCGTGCGACGCTGGTCGCCGCGGTTGACGCTGCGCCGGTCCACCATCCGGGCCCACAGGCGCTCGTCGTTCATCGGGCCACCGCCGCGGCCGCGCGGGCCCGGCCGGCGGGGATCTCCCTCGTGCGCAGGTCGTGCTCGTAGACGAAGTAGTCGAGCTGCTGGGTGTGCCGGGCGCTCTGGACCATGTGACCGGTGTACTTCTGCGTGTCCTCGTCGATCACCCGCTCCATCTCGTCGGTCGACGGCGTCGCGTAGCGACCGACCAGCCAGGCCGCCACCATCCGGGTCTGGCACTCGACGAACGGGAACAGGGTCGGCGTCGACTGGGCGAAGCCGATGAAGGCGAGGTCGTCGAAGCCGGGCATGAAGACCCGCTTGTAGAGCCGGATGTCGTTGTCAGGGGCGCTGATGAGCTCGGGATCGAAGAACGGGAACGTGATGTTGTAGCCGGTCGCGTAGATGATCACGTCGAAGTCCGCGCTCGTGCCGTCCTCGAAGTGGACGGTCTCGCCGTCGAGCCGGGCGACGTTGCCCTTCGGAGTGACGTCGCCGGACTTCAGCCGCAGCGGCAGCTCGCCGGACTGGGTGGGGTGGGCCTCGAAGAACTTGTGGTTCGGTGTCGGCAGACCGTAGAGCGTGGGGTCGGACGCCGTGAACCGCTGCCCCCATTGCGCCACCTTGCGCTGCCAGCTCAACGGCAGGTGGGGGTTGGTGCGGTAGTTCATGTCGGCGGCCTTGCCGTAGAGCAGCTTCGGCACGATCCACGCGCTGCTCCGCGTCGACAAGGTGACCTGGTTGCGCATCGCCTTCTGCGACAGCTCCACGGTGATGTCCGCCGCGCTGTTGCCGATCCCGACCACGAGGATCCGCTTGTCCATCAGGTGCAGCGGCGTCCACGGGTCGATGTAGGCGTGCGAGTGGATCGTCTCGCCGGTGAACTCGCCGGGGAACTCGGCGAAGCGGGGGTCCCAGTGGTGGCCGTTGGCCACCAGGAGCACGTCGAAGTCGCGGGTCCGGCCCGCCTGGTCGGTGATGTCCCAGCCGCCTTCGGGGCGGCGCTCGGCGCTGACCACGCCGTTCTCGAACTCGATGCGCCGGCGCAGGTCGAAGGCGTCGACGTACGCGTCGAGGTAGTCCTTGATCTGGGTGTGGTGCGGGAAGTCCGGGTACTCCTCGGGCATCGGGAAGTCCTTGAAGGACAGCTGGTGCTTCGAGGTGTCGATGTGCAGCGAGCGGTAGGCGCTGCTGTGCCCGTTGGGGTTGCCGAACGCCCAGTTGCCGCCGACCCGGTCCGACGACTCGAAGGTCGTGAACTCCACGCCGTAGTCGGCGAGCATCTTGCTCATCGTGAGGCCGCTGATGCCCGCGCCGATCACGGCGACGGTGGGACCACTCATCGTTGCTTCCTTCCCGTCGGGTCCCGACCGGGACCCTTGACAAACCTGGTGACGGGCGTCACGTTAGGCCTGTCATTTGACACGTGTCAACAGATTCAGACGAATGTCAGGAGCGAGCTCATGCAGGTAACGGTCGTCATCGGCGGCGCGTCCGGGATCGGGGCGGCCACCGCCCGGGTGCTGCGCGACGCGGGCCACGAGGTCGTCGTCGCGGACCTCCCCGGTACCGCGGCGGACGCCTTCGTGGACGTCACGGACGAGGCCTCCGTCGAGGCGCTCCTCGACCTCGTCGTCGCCGAGCGCGGCGGCCTGCACGGCGTGGTCAACTGCGCCGGCGTCAGCACGCTGTCGCGGGTCGTGGACCACGATGCGGCCGAGTGGCGCCGGGTCGTCGAGGTCTGCCTCAACGGCGCCTTCCTGGTGCTCAAGCACGCCGGGCGCCGGATCGCGGACGGCGGCTCGATCGTGTCGCTCTCGTCGCTCAACGCCCGTCAGCCCGGGACCGGCCTGGCGGCCTACTGCGCGGCGAAGGCGGGCCTGGTCGCCCTCACCGAGGTGGCCGCCCTCGAGCTCGGCGCGCGCGGCGTACGCGTCAACGCGGTCGCCCCCGGCCTGGTCGTCACCCCGTTGACGGCGCCCGCGATGGACATCCCCGGCGTGCGCGAGGACTACCTCGACAACACCGCGCTCGGCCGCTCCGGCGAGCCGGCGGAGATCGCCGCCGCCATCCGGTTCCTGCTCTCCGACGAGTCGTCGTGGATCACCGGCGAGACCCTCGACATCAACGGCGGCGCGCACCTCAAGCGCTACCCCGACCTGGTCGGGCTCGTCGAGAAGGCGTTCGCATGACCCGCCCGACGACGACCGCGATCGTCACCGGCGGCGGCTCCGGGATCGGCGCCTCGCTCGTGCGGGCGCTGGTCGCCGACGGCGCGTACGTCGTGTGCGCCGACCTCGACCTCGACGCCGCCTCCGCCGTCGCCTCCTCGACCGCCGGACCCGGGACGGCGGTGGCGCGACAGGTCGACGTGACCTCGGCCGAGGCGGTGCAGTCCGCCGTCGACGCCGTCGTCGCCGAGCACGGCCGGATCGACCTGATGTTCAACAACGCCGGCATCACCTTCCTGGGCAACACCGAGGACCTCACCCTCGCCCAGTGGAACGCGATCATCGACGTCAACGTCCGCGGCGTCGTGCACGGCGTGCACGCGGCGTACCCGCAGATGATCGCCCAGCGCAGCGGGCACATCGTCAACACCGCGTCGATGGGCGGGCTGATGGCGGCCGGCCTGATGACGTCGTACGTCACGACGAAGCACGCGGTGGTGGGGATGTCCCTGGCGCTGCGCACCGAGGCGGCCGGGCACGGCGTCGGCGTCACCGTGGTCTGTCCCGCCGCCGTCGACACCCCGATCCTCGACAAGGGTGAGATCGGCCGGTTCAAGGGCCGCGACTACTACCTCGAGGGGCAGGGCGTGAAGCAGCCCGTCGACCCGGACGCGCTGGCCCGCCGGGTGCTCGCCGCGGTCGCCGCCGACGAGGCGATCGTGATCGAGCCGCGCCAGGCCCGGATCGCGTGGCGGATCGGCCGGCTCTCGCCGTTGCTCGTGAACCGGATGGCGACGAGGTTCATCGCGAAGCAGCGCGCGCAGGTCTCCCTGAGCCGGCGTCGCCGGCTGGGGTGAGGTGGGGGCAGGCGGCTAACGTCTGGGCCCATGGTCACGTTCGGGGGGACCGGTGTCATGCTGCTCGGCATCGGCGTCGCGGGAGTGCTCTGCGCCCTCCTCGGTCTCGCCCTCGCCCGCCCCCTCGGCTGGGTCTCCGGGTTCGCGATCGTGGGCTTCGTGTGGTCGGTCGTGGTGATCGCCCTGGTCACCCTGGTCCCCACCTCCCCCGACACCGGTTTCGTCCCCGCCGAGACCCGGATGACCTCCTGCTCCTGGGACATCGGCGGCCCCGCACCCGACGGCTTCTGGATCCTCCAGTCCGGTCAGCGCACCCTCAACACGGTCCTCTTCGTGCCCGCCGGCGCCCTCCTCGTCCTCGCCGTCGCCCGCTGGCGGACCGGCTGGCTCCTCGCCCCCGCCGGCCTCCTCGGCCTCGCCGCCTACTCCGCGATGATCGAGATCACCCAGCTCGAGCTCGCCCGGATCGACCGTGCCTGCGACGTCACCGACGTCATCGACAACACCACCGGTGCGGTGTTCGGCGCGGTGCTGGGGCTGGTCGCCGTCGTCGTGCTCCGGCCGTGGCGGCACCGGCAGGCGAAGCTCCGGCAGCGCTAGGCGGGCGGGCCGGGCTCGCTCGTCGTGCCCGAGAGCCCCGCCCGGCAGCCCGCCATCATCCGCCGGTGGTTCCACTCCAGCACCCTCCGCCCGCCGTACGACGCCAGCGCGAGCAGCCCGCCGACGGTGACCTCCTGCGCGAAGTCCAGCCGGGTCCCACCGCCGTCGGCGGTGAGCGTGAACCGGGCGTAGCCGGCCAGGTCGCCGCCGATCGCCACCTCGACCACCGGGGGCGTGCGGGAGACGGCGTCGAGGACCAGGTCGAGGGTGTAGGGCAGCGTGGACCGGCAGCGCACCCACGCCGTGTCGGGGCCGAGCTTGGCCACCGCGCGCACCTGCGGCCACCAGCGCGGGTAGTGCTCGAGGTCGACGAGCACGGCCGCCACGTGGTCGACCGGTGCGTCGACGACCCACGAGTCGGAGAAGGCGAAGGAGCGGCGCACGGCTCCATCATGGCGGTTCCCCGGCTTGACCTGGAGTGCACTCCAGGGGAGACACTCGGACCATGCCCGGAGTGAGCATCGCTGAGGCGGCCGACCACGTCGGCCTGTCGACCGACACGCTGCGCTACTACGAGAAGGACGGCCTGCTGCTGCGGCCGGTCCCCCGCGACCTCGGCGGTCGCCGACAGTACGACGAGCCCGACCTGCGGTGGATCCGGCTGGTCACCTGCCTGCGCGCGACCGGGATGCCGATCCGCGACGTGCGCCGGTACGCCGACCTGGTCCGGGCGGGCGACGGCAACGAGGAGGAGCGCCTCGCGCTGCTGCACGCGCACCGCGAGGAGGTGCTTCGCCGGCTCGCCGAGGTGACCGCGCACCTCGGGGCGATCGACCACAAGATCGGGATCTACGAGCACCGGCTCGAGGAGCTCGACAGGAGCGCTTGACCTGGAGTGCGCTCCAAGGGGTTCGATGGTCGGCATGACGAACTCGACCCGCACCCTCGGTACGACGTCCCCGCTGACCGTCTCCTCCCTCGGCCTCGGCTGCATGGGCATGTCGGAGTTCTACGGAGCTCCCGACGAGGCCGCCGGCATCGCGACCATCCACCGCGCCCTCGACCTGGGGATCACCTTCCTCGACACCGCCGACATGTACGGCCCCTTCACCAACGAGCAGCTCGTCGGCAAGGCGATCGCCGGACGCCGCGACGAGGTCCAGCTCGCCACGAAGTTCGGCAACGAGCGGCTGCCGGACGGGACCCGGCTCGGGGTCAACGGCAGCCCCGACTACGTCCGCCGCGCCTGCGACGCCAGCCTGCAGCGCCTGGGCGTCGACCACATCGACCTCTACTACCAGCACCGGGTCGACAAGACGGTCCCGATCGAGGACACCCTCGGCGCGATGAAGGAGCTCGTCGAGGCCGGCAAGGTGCGCCACCTCGGGCTGTCGGAGGCGTCCGCGGAGACCATCCGGCGCGCGCACGCGGTGCACCCGGTCACCGCGCTGCAGACCGAGTACTCGCTGTTCACGCGCGACCTCGAGGACGCGATCCTGCCGACCCTGCGCGAGCTCGGCATCGGCCTGGTCCCCTACTCGCCGCTGGGCCGCGGCCTGCTGACCGGCGCGATCACCGACACCCCGGCCGAGGGCGACAGCCGCGCCACGGCGTACTTCCCGCGCTTCCAGGGCGACAACCTCGTGACCAACCTCGCCCTCGTCGACAAGGTCCGGGAGCTGGCGACCCAGCACGGCTGCACCCCCGGTCAGCTCGCGCTCGCGTGGGTGCTCGCCCAGGGCGAGGACGTCGTGCCGATCCCCGGCACCAAGCGGGTCGCCTACCTCGAGGAGAACGCCGCCGCCCGCGACATCACGCTCAGCGCCGACGACCTCGCGGCCCTCGACGCGGCGGTGCCGCGCGACGCCGTCGCCGGCGACCGGTACGGCGACATGAGCACGATCGACGCCTGAGCCCGGCCGCCGCGACTCAGCGGGCAGGCGTGATCCGCACCTTGAGGTTCTTCATCAGGGGCTGGTCGCTCTGCTCGCTGTAGTCGCCGGCGCCGATGAGCACGTTCATCTCGGGCATGTAGCCGGCCGCACTCCCCCGCGGCAGGTCGTACCTGAGCGCCGTGTACCCCCGCAGCTCGCGGGTCGAGCCGTCCTTGCAGGTCGCGACGATGTCGACCAGCCCACCCTGCTCGATCCCCCGGGCCCTCATGTCGTCCTTGTGCAGGAACACCAGCGTGCGCAGGTTCTTCACCCCGCGGTAGCGGTCGTCGTCGGAGTAGATCGTGGTGTTCCACTGGTCGTGCGAGCGCATCGTCTGCAGCACCAGCACGTCGGGGTCGGCCGGGATCACGTCGGGCAGCGGCGCGGAGGAGAACTCCGCCCGCCCCGACGGGGTCGCGAAGACCAGCTCGCGCGCGGGCTGCTTGAGCCGGAAGCCGAGCGGCAGCCGGACCCGCCGGTTGAAGTCCTCGAACCCGATCAGCGCCTTGGCCATCGTGTCGCGGATCCGGTCGTAGTCGTCGACGTACCAGTCCCACGGGGTGGCGCTGTCCGGCAGCGTCGCGCGCGCCATCCCGGCGATGATCGCCGGCTCCGAGAGCAGGTGCGAGGAGGCCGGCTTCCGCTTGCCACGCGACAGGTGGACCATGCTCATCGAGTCCTCGACCGAGGTCTCCATCAGCCCGTGCTTCTGCTCGTCCTTCTCGGTGCGGCCCAGGCAGGGCAGGATCAGCGCCTTGCGGCCGTGGACCAGGTGGCTGCGGTTGAGCTTGGTGCTGACCTGGACGGTGAGCTCGCAGCGACGCAGCCCCTCGGCGGTGTACGGCGTGTCCGGGGCCGCCATCACGAAGTTGCCACCCATCCCGACGAACACCTTCACGGTGCCGTCGTGCATCCCGGCGATGGTCGAGACGGTGTCGCGGCCGTGCTCGCGCGGCGCCGTGATCCCGGTCGCCGCGTCGAGACGGTCCAGGAAGTCGGTGGACGGGCGGTGGTCGATGCCGCAGGTGCGGTTGCCCTGGACGTTGCTGTGCCCGCGCACCGGTGACGGGCCGGCGCCCTCGCGGCCGAGGTTGCCGCGCAGGAGCAGCACGTTGACGATCTCACGGATCGCGTCGGGGCCGTGCTCGTGCTGCGTGACGCCGAGGCACCAGCTGATCAGGGTGCGGTCGGAGGCGGAGTAGATCCGGGCGGCCTTGCGGATCTCCTTCTCCGTCAGCCCGGACTGCTCGACCAGCTCGGACCACGGCGTGGCCTCGACCAGGTCGCGGTAGTCGGAGAAGCCGTGCGTGTAGCGCTCGATGAACTCGACGTCGAGCGCCTTCGGGTCGGTGCGGAACTCCTCGAACAGCGCCTTGGCCATGCCCCGCATCAGCGCCATGTCGCCGCCGGGACGCACCTGCAGGTTGAGCGTGCCGGTGCGGGTGGCCTTCATCAGGGCCATGTCGACCATCTCGTGCGGGATGATCGCCTTGCGCGAGGCGGCCTCGATGAGCGGGTTCACGTGCACGATCTGGGCGCCCCGGTCGAAGGCCTCGGTCAGCGCGGTCAGCATGCGCGGGGCGTTCGACGCGGCGTTGACGCCCATGATGAACAGGGCGTCCGCGGTCTCCCAGTCCTCGAGGTCGGCGGTGCCCTTGCCGGTGCCGAGCGAGGCCTGCAGCGCCCGCCCGGACGCCTCGTGGCACATGTTCGAGCAGTCGGGCAGGTTGTTGGTGCCGTACTCCCGTGCCATGAGCTGGTAGAGGAAGGTGGCCTCGTTGCCGAGCCGGCCCGAGGTGTAGAACGATGCCTGGTTCGGGTCGTCGAGCGCCCGCAGCTCCGCGCCCACCAACGCGAACGCGTCGGACCAGCTGATCGGGACGTACGTGTCGGAGGCGGCGTCGTAGACCATCGGCTCCGTCAGCCGGCCCTGGTCCTCGAGCTCGAAGTCGGACCAGCCCTCCAGCTCGCTCACCGTGTGCCGGGCGAAGAAGTCGCGGTCCACCCGCTTCGACGTCATCTCCCACACGACGTGCTTGATGCCGTTCTCGCAGATGTCCAGCTTGAGGCCCTTGAGGTCGTCGGGCCAGGCGCAGCCGGGGCAGTCGAAGCCGTCGTTCTCGTGGTTCATCCGGAACATCGCGGCGCTGCCGCGACCGAACGCGCGCTCCTTCGCGAGCACCTTGTTGACCGAGATCGCGGCCCCCCAGCCGGCTGCCGGATGGTGGTAGTCCTTCTGCGACCAGCTCTGATCCGCCATGGAGCGAACCTAACCCCGCAGCACCCCCGCGCGACAGCACGTCGCGGACAAAGTCCGCGGCCGGCGTTGTCCACCACGCACTGGCCCGCGCGGCTACGGTGGGCCGGTGACCACGCCTGACACCGACGTCCTGCTCGCCAGGGCCCAGTCCTGGCTCGCCGAGGACCCCGACGTCCAGACCCGCGACGAGCTGGTGCGGGTGATCGCGGCCGTCGAGGCCGGCGACGCCAACGCCCGCGCCGACCTCGCCGACCGCTTCCGCGGCACCCTCGAGTTCGGTACGGCGGGCCTGCGCGGCGCGCTGGGCGCCGGGCCCAACCGGATGAACCGGGTCGTCGTGCTGCGCGCCGCAGCCGGCCTGGCGGCGTACCTCCTCGACACCGGCACCGCCCCCGGCACCCCCGTCGTCATCGGGTACGACGCCCGCCACAACTCCGACGTCTTCGCCCGCGACACCGCCGAGGTGATGACCGGCGCCGGCCTCAAGCCGCTGCTGCTCCCCCGGCCGCTGCCGACGCCGCTGCTGGCGTTCGCGATCCGCGAGCTCGGCTGCGCTGCCGGCGTGATGGTGACCGCCAGCCACAACCCGCCGCAGGACAACGGCTACAAGGTCTACCTCGGCGACGGCAGCCAGATCGTGCCGCCCGCCGACAGCGAGATCGCCGCGCGGATCGCGGCTGTCGGAAGCCTGGAATCGATCGCCCGTGTGCCGCTGGAGACGACCGGTGGCCGGGTCCTCGACGACGGGATCGTCGACGCCTACCTCGACACCGTCGCGGCGATCGCCGGCGACGGGCCGCGCGACCTGGCCATCGTCTACACGCCGCTGCACGGCGTCGGCGGTGGCGCACTGCCGACGGTGCTGGAGACCGCCGGCTTCGCGGCTCCCCAGGTGGTCGCCGAGCAGGAGGCACCCGACCCGGACTTCCCGACGGTCGCCTTCCCCAACCCGGAGGAGCCGGGCGCCATCGACCGCGCCGTCGCGCTCGCCGAGCGGACCGGCGCCGACCTGGTCATCGCCAACGACCCCGACGCCGACCGGTGCGCGGCCGCCGTGCCGGGGCCCGACGGCTGGCGGATGCTGCGCGGTGACGAGGTCGGCGCGCTGCTCGCGGACCACCTGCTGAGGGCCGGTCGCACCGGCGTCTACGCCACCTCGATCGTGTCGTCGTCGCTGCTCGGGACGATGGCAGCGGCCCACGGGCAGCGGTACGCCGAGACGCTCACCGGCTTCAAGTGGATCGGCCGGCTGCCCGATCTCGTGTTCGGCTACGAGGAGGCGCTCGGCTACTGCGTCGACCCGGCGCACGTCTCCGACAAGGACGGCGTCTCCGCCGCGCTGCTGCTGTGCGAGATCGCCGCCGAGGCCAAGGCCGCCGGCCGCAGCCTGCTCGACCTGCTCGACGACATCGCCGTCACCCACGGCCTGCACGCGACCGACCAGCTCTCGGTGCGGGTCACCGACCTGGGCGAGATCGCCACCGCGATGGAGCGGCTGCGCACGACGCCGCCGACCTCCCTCGGCGGCTCGGCGGTCACCACCGCCGACGACCTCACGGCCGGGTCGGCGCAGCTGCCGCCGACCGACGGCCTGCGCTACCGCACCGAGGACGGGAGCCGGGTCGTCGTCCGTCCGAGCGGCACCGAGCCCAAGCTCAAGTGCTACCTCGAGGTCGTGGTCCCCGTCGCCGGCGGCGACGTCACCGCGGCCCGGGCCGAGGCGGCGACGCGGCTCACCGCGTTGCGGGCCGACATCGCCGCCGCAGCGGGGATCTGAGCGTCAGCTGATCGAGACCGCGTCGACGACGAAGACGAGGGTCTCGTTCGGCGCGACGCCGTTGCCGCCGGCGCCGTAGCCCAGCTGCGGCGGCACGACGAGCAGCCGGCGGGTGCCCTTCTGGACGCCGATCAGGCCCTGGTTCCAGCCGTCGATGACCGGCGCGTTGCCGAGGTCCTCGAGCGGGAAGGTCTGGCCGCGCTCGAAGGAGCTGTCGAGCACCTGCTTGTCCGACCAGGTCACCAGGTGGTAGTTCGTCTCGACGGTGTCGCCGGCCTTCGCGGCCGGGCCGGTGCCCGTGACGAGGTCCTTGGAGAGCAGCGTGGTCGGGGGCTTGCAGTCGTCGGGGATGGTGATCGTCGGCGTCGCGCCGAAGTCGCCCTCGACCTTGATGTCGTCGACCGTGCACTCGTCACCCGCGGGGACAGGCGCGTCACTGGTCGGCGTCGTGGACGGCGCGCTGGAGGTGTTGTCGGCGGCCTTGTCCTCCCCGTCGTCACCACACGCACTGGTGGCGAGCACGGACAGCGACAGGAGGGCGGCGGCGGCGAGCCGGACACGGGTCTGCATGGGGTGCAGCCTACGAACGGCGTGAAACCCTCAGCGGACGAGGGCCAGCACCACGGTCGCCACGGCGAGCACGGCGAGCACCGCGATCTCGGGCACCGCCCAGGCGTGGCGCACCTGCGCGACCCCCTCGGTCGTCGTCCGACGCTCGCGGGCGGCGGCGATCCGACGCTCGATCTTGTCCTCGATCAGCCACGCGGTGGACCGCTTCTCGAGCGGGGTGTCGTGGGAGGCGCGGCGGTCCCGGCGGATGGTCCCGCGGGTGCGGCCGAAGCCGCTGCCGACGTAGCGCTGCTCACCGACGGTCACCACAGTCACCTGGGTGACGTCCACGCGCGTGATGACGGCGAAGGGCACCCACCGCGTGTGCAGGACGTTGCGCAGCTCGAGCTCGTCGCGGTGCAACCGCACGGCGGGCCGGATCATCACCAGCCAGGTCAGCACGCCGAGCAGGAGGCAGAACGGGTAGGCCCAGGGCGCGAGACCGGCCTCGTCGTCGACCAGTCCGTAGATCATCACGGCCGCCAGCAGCACCAGCCCGGTCACGCCCATGACCAGGCCGCCGGAGCTGTACCGCTCGACCTTGTCGACACCTTCGCTCTGCACAGTCGCAACCCTATGCTGGGCCCATGGCGACCACCGCCCTCGCGGCGTACTCCGAAGTGACGGCGAGCGATGCCTCGCTGCGCCGGTTCCTGCACGGCCTGCCGGGTGTCGACCAGGTCGGTGCCGAGGCGCGGGCCGCCGGGCTCGGGACCCGCTCGATCAAGACCACCTCGAAGGCGTGGGCCCTCGACCTGGCGATCAGGATGGTCGACCTGACCACGCTGGAGGGCCAGGACACCCCCGGCAAGGTCCGCGCGCTCGCCAACAAGGCACTGCGCCCGGACCCCGCCGACCCGACCTGCCCGTCGGTGGCGGCGGTGTGCGTCTACGGCGACCTGGTCGGCGAGGTCAAGGCGATCGTCGGGGACGAGGTCAACGTCGCGGCCGTGGCGACGGCCTTCCCCAGCGGGCGGGCGTCGATGGACGTCAAGCTCGCCGACACCCGTGACGCGGTCGCCAACGGCGCCGACGAGATCGACATGGTCATCGACCGGGGCGCGTTCCTGGCCGGTCGCTACCTGCAGGTGTTCGAGGAGATCGTCGCGACCCGCGAGGCGTGCAGGCGTCCCGACGGCTCGCACGCCCACCTCAAGGTGATCTTCGAGACCGGCGAGCTGCAGACCTACGACAACGTACGCCGCGCGTCGTGGCTCGCGATGCTCGCCGGCACCGACTTCATCAAGACCTCGACCGGCAAGGTCCAGCCGGCGGCGACCCTGCCGGTCACCTTGGTGATGCTCGAGGCGGTCCGCGACTTCCGCGAGGCGACCGGCGTCCAGGTCGGCGTGAAGCCGGCCGGCGGCATCCGCACCGCCAAGGACGCGATCAAGTACCTCGTCATGGTCAACGAGGTCGTCGGCGACGACTGGCTGGACCCCGACTGGTTCCGCTTCGGCGCCTCGACGCTGCTCAACGACCTGCTCATGCAGCGCACGAAGATGACCACCGGCCGCTACAGCGGTCCCGACTACTTCACCCTGGACTGAGACATGGCCTTCGAGTACGCACCGGCTCCCGAGTCGCGGAGCATCGTCGACATCAAGCCCTCCTACGGCCTGTTCATCGACGGCGAGTTCGTCGACGGCCGCGGGACGTCGTTCAAGACCGTCAACCCGGCCACCGAGGAGACCCTCGCCGAGATCGCCGAGGCCTCCGACGCCGACGTCGACCTCGCCGTCAGGGCGGCCCGGCGCGCGTTCCGCGGCTGGTCGCGGATGTCGGGCAAGGAGCGGGCCAAGTACCTGTTCCGGATCGCCCGGATCATCCAGGAGCGCGCTCGCGAGCTGGCCGTCCTCGAGTCGATCGACAACGGCAAGCCGATCAAGGAGAGCCGCGACGTCGACGTCCCCGTCGTCGCCGCGCACTTCTTCTACTACGCCGGCTGGGCCGACAAGCTCGAGCACGCCGGCCTCGGACCCGACCCGCAGCCGCTGGGTGTCGCCGGTCAGGTCATCCCGTGGAACTTCCCGCTGCTCATGCTGGCGTGGAAGGTCGCACCCGCGCTGGCGTGCGGCAACACGGTCGTGCTCAAGCCGGCCGAGACGACCCCGCTGACGGCGCTGCTGTTCGCGGAGATCTGCCAGCAGGCCGACCTGCCGCCCGGTGTCGTCAACATCGTCACCGGTGCCGGCTCGACCGGACAGGCCGTGGTCTCCCACCCCGACGTCGACAAGGTCGCCTTCACCGGCTCGACCGCGGTCGGCAAGGCGATCGCCCGTGCCATCGCCGGCACCGACAAGAAGGCCACCCTCGAGCTGGGCGGCAAGGCCGCCAACATCGTCTTCGACGACGCCCCCATCGACCAGGCGGTCGAGGGCATCGTCGGCGGCATCTTCTTCAACCAGGGCCACGTCTGCTGCGCGGGCTCGCGGCTGCTGGTCCAGGAGTCCGTGGCCGACGAGGTGCTCGGCAGGCTCAAGCGCCGGATGGGCACGCTGCGCGTCGGCGACCCGCTCGACAAGAACACCGACATCGGCGCCATCAACTCCGCCGAGCAGCTGGCCCGCATCCGTGAGCTCTCCGACATCGGCGAGGCCGAGGGCGCCGAGCGCTGGGCCCCGGCGTGCGACCTGCCGTCGTCGGGCTTCTGGTTCCCGCCGACGGTCTTCACCGGCGTCACCCAGGCCCACCGGATCGCCCGCGAGGAGGTCTTCGGACCGGTCCTGTCCGTGCTGACCTTCCGCACGCCCGCCGAGGCGATCGAGAAGGCCAACAACACGCCGTACGGCCTCTCCGCCGGCGTGTGGACCGAGAAGGGCTCGCGGATCCTGCACATGGCCTCGCAGCTGCGCGCCGGCGTGGTGTGGGCCAACACGTTCAACAAGTTCGACCCCGCCAGCCCGTTCGGCGGCTACAAGGAGTCCGGCTACGGCCGCGAGGGCGGGCGCCAGGGCCTCGCCGCGTACCTGAAGGGAGCGGACGCCTGATGGCTCGCATCGACGTGCGCAAGACCTACAAGCTCTACATCGGCGGCGCGTTCCCGCGCTCGGAGTCGGGCCACTCCTACGAGGTCACCGACAGCAAGGGGAAGTTCGTGGCCAACGCCTCCCTCGCCTCGCGCAAGGACGTCCGCGACGCGGTCGTCGCGGCCCGCAAGGCCTTCGGTCCCTGGTCGGGGCGGACGGCCTACAACCGCGGCCAGATCCTGTACCGGATCGCCGAGGTCATGGAGGACCGCCGCCCGCAGTTCGAGGACGCCGTGCGCCAGTCCGAGGGCGTCTCGGCCGCGGTCGCGCGAGCCCAGGTCGACGCCGCCGTCGACCGCCTGGTCTGGTACGCCGGCTGGGCCGACAAGCTCGCCCAGGTGATCGGCAACGCCAACCCGGTCGCCGGCCCGTTCTTCAACCACACCGCCCCCGAGCCGACCGGCGTCGTGGGCGTGCTCGCCCCGCAGGAGTCCTCGCTGCTGGGCCTGGTCTCGGTCGTCGCGCCGGTGATCGTGACCGGCAACGTCGCGGTGGTCGTGTCGTCCTACGAGCGGCCGCTGCCCGCCGTCACCTTCTCCGAGGTGCTCGCCACCTCCGACGTCCCCGGCGGCGTGGTCAACATCCTCACCGGCGACGCCTCCGCCCTCGGCCCCTGGCTGGCGGCCCACATGGACGTCAACGCGATCGACCTGTGCGGCGTCGCGGGCGACGCCGAGCTGGCGACCTCGCTGGAGGTCGCGGCGGCCGACAACCTCAAGCGGGTACGCCGGGCGCCCGACGCCGAGCCGGACTGGTCGGCCGAGCCGGGCCTGTCCCCCATGACCGCGTTCGTCGAGCAGAAGACGGTGTGGCACCCGATCGGGATCTGAGGTTCGAGCTGACGCCCGGCGAGCTGCGCGAGGTCGCGCGCTTCGTCCTGGCCTCGGCAGAGCCGTTGCTCCCCGTGTTCGAGGACGCCTGCCCGGAGGACCCGCGGCCGCGTGCCGCGCTCGACGCTGCTCGGGTCTTCGCCGACGGCGCGCCGCGCGGCCGCCTCCAGCGGGTCGCGTCGATGGACGCCCACCGGGCCGCGGCCGCCGCTCCGAGCGAGCCGGCCCGGCTCGCCGCGCAGGCCGCGGGCGACGCCGCGTCCGCCGCCTACCTCCACCCCATCGCCCGGGCACACCAGGTCGGCCACATCCTGCGCGCCTCGGCCAACGCCGCCCGGATCGCCGAGCTCGCCTCCGGCGACGACCCCCTCGCGGGTCAGGCCGCGGTCGACGCAGCGGCCGCGCGTGCGACGCCCGTGCTGGTCGACGTACTGCGTCGCTACCCCGCCGCACCGCCCGGCCGGAGTCGCGTGGCGGAGCTGATGGTGGTGCTCGACGCAGCCCTGCGAGAGCGCGCTCGCTGATCCCGGACGAGGACCGCCGGGGCTGTCCGTGGGCGTCGGTTGGGTGGCTGGTTTCGTTCCGAAAAGGCAGCGACGAGGGAGGTGGGGAGGTGGTCGGGTTCCGCGGTCGGGCTACGGTCCCGCAGGCACCTTCGCGATGGTTGGTGACGTCGGTTCTCCACACCCGTGAATGGGAGTTTCCCCTGTCCCCAGGCGGGTTCTGAACGTTCGCTTCTGTCGCAGGTGGGTGGGAGAATTCAGTCATGGATCTCGGAACCAGGCCCCGTTCGACAGCAGCTCTGCTGTCCGGGCTGCGTGCCGAGGTCGAAGGCCGCCAGGCCTCCCTCGTCCGCGAATGGGCGACGATCGTGGAGTGGGCCGGCGACCACGTCGTGTCCGGACCGGAGGGTGCGGCGACGATCACCGAGGGCTACCTCGACACCGGCGTCCCGATCGCCGGTGACGGCGCACCGCTGGTCAGCGAGTTCGCGTTGATGGAGCTCGTCGCGGTCCTCGGCCGCACCCCCGACGGCGGCAAGGCGTATGTCGGTCGGGTCATCGAGTGCGCCTGGCGGCTCCCCAACGTCTACGAGGCGGTGGTGGCGGGGAGGTTGGCGCCGTGGCGTGCTGAGCGGATCGCGGACCTCACCCGGGGTCTTGGTGCTGAGGCGGCGGGGTTCGTGGACCGGCAGCTGTGGAACGCCTCCGGCGTCGGGTGGGCCCAGCTCGAACGCCTCGTCGCTGAAGCCGTTCTCCGCTACGACCCCGACAAGGCCGAGACCGACCGGGCCAAGGCCGCCGACCACCGGCACTTCGACATCAGCGACGTCGACGAGCACGGCCTCGTGCACCTCGACGGGCTCCTGGATGCCGCCGACGGGCACGACCTCGACCAAGCCATCGGACGCAGGGCCGAGGTGCTCGGCCGGCTCGGGGACGACTCGTCACTCGACGTGCGCCGCTCCAAGGCCGCTGCCGAGCTCGCCCGCCAGGACCTGGCCCTCGACCTGTTGGTCCCGGACCCCGACACCGGGGAGGTGGTCGCGACCGTCCCCGGTCGCAAGGTCGTGTTGAACGTGCACGTCACCGACACCACCCTTGCTGGCCGGAACCCGGTCGGGCGGTGGGAGGAGGGCCGCTGCCCCGTCAGCACCGCGCAGATCCGTGAGTGGCTGCGTGCCCGGCACACCACGATCGTCGTGCGTCCGGTCGTCGACCTGGCCGACCATCTCCCCGTCACGGCCTACGAGATCCCGGACCGCCACAAGACCAGGGTCGCGTTGCGGGACCACACCTGCCGGTTCCCGCACTGCACCCGTCCCGCGACCCGGTGCGACATCGACCACGCAAAGCCCCACCAACGGGGTGGTCCGACCTGCCCCTGCAACCTCGTCCCGCTCTGTCGACGGCACCACCGCGCCAAGACCCACTCGACCTGGCGCTACGACACCCCGATGCCGGCGACCTACGTGTGGACCAGTCCCACTGGGTTCCGGTTCCGGGTCGACCACCGCGGCACCCACCCGGTGCACCCGCCCGACGAGTAGCGACCCCGCCCCGCACCCGCAGGAGCAGCGTCCTGCGGGGCGTCGGCACGTCCGCATGTCCGCATGTCCGACCGCCTACTGCGGGAGGGTCGCCCGCATCACCCGCAGCGTGTTGCCGCCCATGATCGCGGCGATCGCGGCCCGGTCGTAGCCACGGTCCACCAGCTCCTGCGTGATCGCGGCCAGGTGGGTGGTGTCCCAGCCGACGGTGGTGGCGCCGTCGTAGTCGCTGCCGAGGGCAGCGGTCCGGATGCCGGCGACCTCGACGACGTGGTCGATCGCGTCGACGACGGCCTTCGTGGTGAGCGAGCAGACGGCGGCGTCCCAGTAGCCGACGCCGACGACGCCTCCGGTGGCGGCGACTCCGCGGATCTCGTCGTCGGTGAGGTTGCGGTTGACGTCGCAGGTGGCCTGGACGCCGCCGTGGCTGAGGACGACCGGCTTGGTCGCCATCGCCAGCATCTCGGCCACCGAGTCGTGGCTGGCGTGCGCGATGTCGACGATGATCCCGCGACGCTCCATCTCCCGGAACACGCGACGCCCGAGGTCGGTCAGTCCGCCCTTCTTCTCGCCGTGCATGGAGCCGGCGACCTCGTTGTCGAAGAAGTGCGTGAAGCCGGCCATCCGCATGCCGGCGTCGAAGAGCTTGTCGAGGTTGTCGAAGTCGCCCTCGAGGTTCTGCAGGCCCTCGACCGAGAACAGCGCGCCGGTGACCTGTTGGCCGTCCTCGCGGTCGGCGACCAGCCGGTCGAGGTCGCGGCGGGAGCGGATCAGCCGGAGCGCGCCGTTGGAGTTGCGCGCGGCCTTCCCCAGCTTCTCGGCGTGGTAGAGCGAGCGCTGCAGCAGCGAGGTCCAGGTCCGCGGCGGCTGCAGCTGCGCGATGGTCAGCAGCGTGATGTTGTCGCTGTCGGCGGAGTTGCTGTCGTAGTTCTGTCCCTTCGGCGACTTCGACACCGACGAGAACACCTGCAGCGCGACGTTGCCGTCCTCGAGCCGGGGCAGGTCCAGGTGCCCGCGGTCGGAGCGGTCCAGGATGTCGCGGTCCCACATCAGCGTGTCCGAGTGCATGTCGACGATCTCCAGCGAGTCGTGGAGCTTCTGCGTCTCGGGGCTGACCTCGGGCAGCTCGGCCGGCTCGACCTTGTTCATCCCGTTCTCGACGATGCCCGGCCCGAACGTGAAGAACCCGATCGCGGCCAGCACCACCAGCGCCAGCAGTGTCAGCAACGTCCTCTTGATCCAGCGGCGCGGCCGCCGTCCTCCCTCTCCCATGGCCGCGAACTTACCGGCCGGCTCGCTCCCCCATCCCCGGTACGGCAGACTCGACCCCCATGACCGGTAGTCGGCCTGGTGCCCGCGTGATCGTGCTCGCCGGCCCCTCGGGGTCCGGGAAGTCCCGCCTCGCCGCGCGGCTCGCGAAGGCGTACGGCTGGCCGACGCTGCGGCTCGACGACTTCTACCGTGACGGCGACGAGCCGGACCTGCCGCTGATCACCGAGGGCGCCAACGCGGGGCTGGTGGACTGGGACCACCCGGGCAGCTGGAGCCACGAGGACGCCTTCGCCGCCCTCCGCGAGCTGTGCTCGACGGGCACGACCGAGGTGCCGGCGTACTCGATCTCGGAGAGCCGGCGCAACGGCTCCCAGCGTCTCGACCTGGCCGGTGCCCGGCGGTTCTGCGCGGAGGGGATCTTCGCGACCGAGATCGTCGAGGAGTGCCGCCGCGCCGGGATCCTTGCCGAGGCGTACTGCATCACCCAGCACCCGGTCGTCACGTTCTGGCGCCGGCTCACCCGCGACCTGCGCGAGCACCGCAAGCCGCCCCTGGTGCTGGTCCGACGCGGCCTGGCGCTCGCCCGTGCCCAGCGCCAGATCGTGCGCCGGGCCATCGCCGTGGGCTGCCGGGTCGCGACCGGCGACCGGGCGTTCGCCGAGCTGCGGGACAGCCACGACCAGGAGGGCGACCATGCGGTGGCCGGCTGACCTGGCGCCCAGCGCGCTGCGCCAGCCCGACAGCCGCACCTGCGGCGCGGCCAGCGTCCTCGGCGCCCGTGCCCTGCTGACCTCGTGGCGCCCGGAGGACCCGGAGCACGACATCACCGAGGAGCACCGGCTGCTCACGTCGTCGCGCAGTCCGCGCGACCGTTTCCAGGTGCCGTGGCCGCGCGCGCTCGGCACCCCGCCGTGGGCGGTCGCCAACGCGATGCGAGCGCTCAGCGGCGAGCAGGTCGCGACGGTGGTCGTGCGCCCCCGCCCCGCGATCGGGTACGACGTCCTGCGCGAGCAGCTGCGCAGCCGACCCGTCGCGGTCTACATCGGCAGCCGGTGCCTGCCGCGCCACGTCGTGCTCGCCGTCCGGGCGACCGCGACCGGCATCGAGGTGTTCGACCCGGCGAGCGGCCACCTGATCGACGTGCCCGCGCAGAACTGGGCCGGGCAGCAGGTGGGCGTCGCCGGCTGGAGCTACTTCTGGTTCGTGGTCTGAGCCTGCGCCGCGTACCAGGGCTTGATGGTCTCGGTGATCAGGCGGTACCGCTCGTCGTAGGGGATGAATGCGGACTTCATCGCGTTGACGGTCAGCCACTCCATCTCGGCCCAGCCGTAGCCGAAGGTCTCGGCGAGCAGCCCGAACTCCCGGCTCAGCGTGGTGCGGCTCATCAGCCGGTTGTCGGTGTTGACCGTGACCCGGAACCGCAGCGAGGCGAGCAGCTTGATCGGGTGCTCGGCGAGTGACGGCGCGGCGCCGGTCTGCACGTTGGACGAGGGGCACATCTCGAGCGGGATCCGCTTGTCCCTGATGTACGACGCCAGCCGGCCCAGCTGCGCCACCCCGGCGTCGTCGACCTTGATGTCGTCGACGATCCGCACGCCGTGGCCGAGGCGGTCGGCACCGCACCACTGCACGGCCTCCCAGATCGACGGCAGGCCGAAGCCCTCGCCGGCGTGGATGGTGAAGTGCGAGTTCTCGCGCTGGAGGTACTCGAACGCGTCGATGAACCGGGTGGGCGGGTAGCCCGCCTCCGGGCCGGCGATGTCGAAGCCGACGACGCCGCGGTCGCGCCAGGCGATGGCGAGCTCGGCGATCTCCATGGCGCGGGCGGCCTGGCGCATCGCGGTCAGCAGGTGCCGCACGATGATCCGGCCACCGGACGCGGCGACGGCGGCCATGCCCTCCTCGAAGCCCTGCTGCACGGCCGCCACGACCTCCTCGAGGTCGAGGCCGGACTCGACGTGGAGCTCGGGGGCGTAGCGGATCTCGGCGTACACGACACCGTCGGCGGCCAGGTCCTCGACGCACTCGCGCGCGACCCGGGTGAGCGCTTCCGCGGTCTGCATGACACCGACGGTGTGGGCGAAGGTCTCGAGGTAGCGCTCGAGGGAACCCGAGTCGGCCGCCTCCGCGAACCACCGCGCGAGCGCGTCGGTGTCGGTCTCCGGGAGGGCGTGGCCCACCCCGGCGGCGAGCTCGATGATCGTCGCCGGCCGCAGTCCGCCGTCGAGGTGGTCGTGGAGCAGCACCTTGGGTGCCGCCCGCAGCAGGTCCGCCGGCAGGCCGCGTGTAGGTTCCATGACCGAATCCTAGTGACGAGACACCACAGAGCCAGGAGCAGAGAACCATGCGGGTCTTCACCACGTTCGACGAGCTGATCGCCGCCAACGGCGAGGTCCTCGGCACCAGCGACTGGGTCGAGATCACCCAGGAGCGGGTGAACCAGTTCGCCGAGGCGACCGGTGACCACCAGTGGATCCACGTCGACGTGGAGCGTGCGAAGGAGGGGCCGTTCGGCGGCACCATCGCCCACGGCTACCTGACGCTCTCCCTCATCCCCTGGCTCGGCCACGGGATCTTCGACCTGGCCACGCCCGGCGCGAAGCTCAACTACGGCATCAACAAGGTGCGCTTCCCGAACCCGGTGCTGGTCGGCAAGCGGATCCGCTCGACGATCACCCTGGCCGAGGTCACCGAGCTCGCCAGCGGCTACCAGATCACCCTCAAGCACGTCATCGAGATCGAGGGCGAGGACAAGCCGGCCGCGGTCGCCGAGACCGTGGTGCTCCTGCTGCCCTGATCGGCCCGGATCTGTTGGCAAGACCTGCCATGCACCCGTGGAGCCGTCGTCACTAGGGTCGACCCATGTCCGCACCTCTCGACGACGTCCTGGTCCTCGACCTCACTCGCGCTCTCGCGGGCCCCCATGCGGCGATGATGCTGGGCGACCTCGGCGCCCGCGTGATCAAGGTCGAGAGCCCCGGGGGCGACGACACCCGCACCTGGGGTCCGCCGTTCGTCGACCCCACCGAGGGTGAGCGCGAGTCGACGTACTTCCTCTCGGCGAACCGCAACAAGGAGTCGATCACCCTCGACCTCAAGGACCCCGCCGACCAGGACGTGCTGGCCCGGCTGGTCGAGCGCGCCGACGTGCTGATGGAGAACTTCCGGGTCGGCGTGCTGGACCGCCTCGGCTTCCCGGTCTCCCGCCTCCACGAGCTCAACCCGCGGCTGATCGTCCTGCAGATCACCGGCTTCGGCCACGACGGCCCCGAGGCGACGCGCTCCGGCTTCGACCAGATCGCGCAGGGCGAGGGCGGCCTCATGTCGCTGACCGGCCTCACCGAGCCGACCAAGGTCGGCGTGCCGATCGCCGACCTGCTGGCCGGCATGAACGGTGCGTACGGCGTGGTGTCGGCCCTCTACGAGCGCGAGCGCACCGGCCGTGGCCGCGTCGTTCACACCTCGCTGCTCGCCGGCATGGTCGGCGTGCACGCCTTCCAGGGCACCAAGTGGACCGTCGCCAAGGAGGTCCCCGGGCTGGCCGGCGGCCACCACCCGTCGATCGCGCCGTACGGCATGTTCGCGACCGCGACCGCCCCGGTGCAGATCGCCTGCGGGTCGGAGAAGCTGTGGCAGGCGCTGTGCGCCGAGCTCGGCATCGACCCCGAGCGCGAGGGCATGGCGACCAACCCTGAGCGGGTCCGGAACCGCGACGCCGTGATCGCGCTCATCGAGGAGCTGCTGGCCCCGCTCGACGCCGAGGACGTCCTCGCGCGCCTCGACAAGGCCGGCGTACCGGCCGGCAAGGTGCGCAGCCTCGACGACGTCTACGCCTGGGAGCAGACCCGCTCGCAGGGCCTGCTCATCGACGTCGAGCACTCCACGCTCGGCAACATCCAGCTGCCCGGACCGACGCTGCGCTTCGACGACAACGCCTTCGCCGGCGGCCGCGAGCAGCACGTCGCGCCGCCCACGCTCGGGCAGCACAACGAGTCGATCCGGGAGTGGCTCGACTCCTGAGCTGATCGCGGTGCTCAGGCGTCGGCGACCGCGAGCCGCGCCTTGAGCAGCGGGATCGCCGGGTGCCGCAGCCGGCCCTCACGGCCGAGCTCGGCGAGGCAGGCCTCCAGCACCGCGGTGTCGTACGGCGCCAGCTCGCTGTAGTGCAGCACCGCGTCGGGCTGCGGGTCGGCGAGCAGCGCCTCGCGGACCGCGACGGCGACGTACTCCCCCATCTCGACCAGCGCCGGGCTCTCGGTGCCGGGCAGCAGGTCGCCGCCGTAGGCCTCGACGGCGGCGGCGACGTTGCCGCGGCGCAGCAGCGCGAGCACGTGGTCGACGTCGGTCGCGATCGGCATCAGCAGCCGGTAGGGACGCGACGCGAGCTGACCGGCCAGCGCGGCGCGCAGGTGGGACACCTCCGCCTTCAGCGTGGAGAAGGTGACCGCGTGGTCGCCGTAGAGCATCGCGTGCAACTGGTCGAGCGAGAGCCCGTCGGGGTGCAGCGCGAGCAGCGAGAGGATCTCGGTCTGGCGGCGGTTGAGCAGCAGCCGCTGGCCGTCGACGCGGGCCTCGGCGGTGCCGAGCAGGCTGAGCACCAGCCCCGGCTCGCTGGTCTCCTCGGGCGGCGCGGCCTCCTCGTAGAAGTGGGTGCGCGGCAGTGCCTGCTCGACCAGCCGCGCGAGCACGCGGGCGGTGGCCAGGCCGATCGGGTGGGTGCGCTCCCAGGTCGTGGAGATGTCGAGGACGCCGAGCTTGGTGCCGCTGACCGGGTCGTGCAGCGGCGCGGCCCAGCACACCCAGTTGTGCACGATCGGGGCGTAGTGCTCGGCGCTGAACACCATCGAGGGCCGGTCCAGCCGGTTGGCCAGGTCGAGGGCGTTGGTGCCGACGGAGCGGTCGTCCCAGCGCCCGCCGGGCACGAAGTTCACGGTCTCGGCCTTGCGCCGCATCACGCGGCCGCCGTAGGTCCACAGCACGCGGGTGTCGGGGTCGGTGACCGCGAGGACGAGGTCGCCGTCCTCGGCCGTGCGGCGCAGCTCGTCCTCGACCCGCTCGACCGCGATCTGCAGCGGCGAGCCCTTCCAGAAGGAGCGGGTCTCCGACTCGTCGGCCAGCGGTGCCTGGATCACGTCGCGGGCGACGGAGGCCCCCGAGCGGGTCCAGCTGTCGAGGATCTCGGGACGCACCTGGGTCAGCGCACCGTCGCCCTCCTCGACCCACGTGGTCCAGGCGGCGAGCGCGCGCCGCCGACGCTGGTCGAGCTCGTCCATGCCCTGCAGACTACTCCCGCTTGTGACGCCGATCACGCGTGGATGCGACCGCTCAACGTCCCCAGCGGCTCCCCCGAACCACCCCAGCGGCCGGCGACGATCTCCGCGGCGATGCTGATCGCGGTCTCCTCCGGGGTGCGGGCGCCGAGGTCCAGGCCGATCGGGCTGCGCAGCCGGGCCAGCTCGTCCTCGGTCAGGCCCGCCTCCCGCAGCCGCTCCATCCGGTCGTCGTGCGTGCGCCGCGAGCCCATCGCGCCGACGTAGCCGACCTCGGGCAGCCGCAACGCCACCTCGAGCAGGGGAACGTCGAACTTCGGGTCGTGCGTGAGCACCGCGACCACCGTGCGGGCATCGATGCGACCGGCCTCCTGCTCGGCGGCGAGGTAGCGGTGCGGCCACTCGACGACCACCTCGTCGGCGCCCGGGAACCGGCTGGTCGTCGCGAACACGGGTCGCGCGTCGCACACCGTGACGTGGTAGCCGAGGAACCCGCCGACCCGCGCCACCGCGGCGGCGAAGTCGATGGCACCGAAGACCAGCATCCGCGGCGCGGGGGCGAAGGCCCACACGAACACCCGCATGCCCTCCCCGCGGCGCTCGCCGTCGGGGCCGTAGCTCAGCGTGCCGTTGTGGCCGGAGGCGAGCAGGCCCAGCGCGTCGTCGCGCACGGCGTCGTCGATGCGCTGGCTTCCCAGCGAGCCCGTCGGGGACTCGTCGGGGCGGATCACGGTGCGCCGGCCGACGTACGCCGGGTCGGGGTGGTCGACGACGGTCGCGACCGCGACCGGGCGGCCGGCCTCGATGTCGGCGGCGATGTCGGCGAGCTCGGGGAAGGTCTCCCGGTCCACCTTCTCGACGTACACGTCGAGGATGCCGCCGCAGGTCAGGCCGACGGCGAACGCGTCGTCGTCGGAGACGCCGTAGCGCTGCAGGGTCGGGGTGCCGGAGGCCGTGACCGTCTGGGCCAGGTCGTAGACCGCGCCCTCGACGCAGCCGCCCGAGACCGAGCCGACCGCGGACGCGTCGGGGCCGACCAGCATCGAGGCGCCCGGTGGGCGCGGGGCGGAGCGGAAGGTGGCCACGACGGTGCCCATCCCGACGCTCTCCCCCGCCTCCCACCAGGCGAGCAGCTGGGGCAGGACCTCACGCACGGCGTACCTCCTCGAGCAGGTCGGCGAACGTCGCCAGCGAGTGCCCGGCGAGGAAGGCGTCGACATGGGGCAGGACGGCGACGATCCCCTGCTGCACCGGGGCGTAGCCGTCCTTGCCACGGTGCGGGTTGACCCAGACGACCTTGTGGGCGAGCCGGTGCAGCCGGTCGACCTGCTCGGCCAGCAGCGCGGTGTCGCCCCGCTCCCAGCCGTCGCTGAAGATCACCACGACCGCGCCGCGGGCCATGCCCCGGCGGCCGTGCCGGTCGACGAACGCCTTGAGCGTCTCGCCGAGCCGGGTACCGCCCGACCAGTCCGGTACGACGTCGCCCGCGGCCGCGATCGCCCGGTCCGGGTCGCGGCGCCTGAGGGCGCGGGTCAGGTGGGTGAGCCGGGTGCCGAGGCTGAACACCTCGACGCCGGGGCCGGCGTTGACGACCCGGTGGGCGAGGCGGAGCAGCGCGTCGGCGTACCCGCTCATCGAGCCGGACACGTCGACCAGCAGCACCACCCGGCGCGGTCGGGTCGCGCGCCGCCGGCGGTGGATCTCGGCCGGCTCCCCCATCCGGCGCAGGCTGGCGCGCAGGGTCCGGGAGGCGTCGACGTCGCCGCGGCGGTGCGGCGTACGACGGGCGGTCGGGCGGGTGGGCAGGGTGACGCGGAGGTTGGCGAACATGGCCGCGAGCCGGATCCGCTCGGCGGGGTCCATGGTGGCGACGTCGCGGTGGCGCAGCACCTCGGTCGCGCTGGCCGCCGCCTTGACCGGGTCGTCGTCCTCGTCGGGCCCGCCACCTGCGGCCGACTGCTCGTCGGGCAGCAGGGACGCCGTCGGCTGCTGCCGCTCGGTGCGGGGACGGACGGTGGGCGTGGTGTTGTCGCGGTCGAACCACTGGTCGAACACCCGGTCGTGGCGCTCGAGGTCCTCCGGGGTCGCGCACAGCGTCGCGCGCCCGGCCGCGCGGGTCGCCGTACGGTCGCCGAGGCCGACCAGGGCGACGGCGTCGAGGTAGGCGCGGGTGCGGTCCTGGGTGACGGGTACGCCGGCCGCCCGGAGCGCGGTGGCGAAGCCGAGGAGGATCTCGTCGGGCTGGTGGGTCAGGGTCGCGGTGGTCATCGCGCGAGCATCCGGTCGAGCGCGGCGCGCACCCGCTCGGCGTCGTCGCGGTACTTCACCAGCGCGCCGAGGGTCCGCGCCGCGGTCTCGACGTCGAGGTCGGTGGTGCCGAGGTGCTGCAGGGCCCGCGCCCAGTCGAGCGTCTCGGCGACGCCCGGCGGCTTGAGCAGGTCGGTGCCGGCCCGCAGCTGCTGCACGACCTCGACCACCTGGCGAGCCAGGGTCGCGCTGACCTCCGGCGCCCGCGACCGGACGATCGCGACCTCGCGCTCCAGGCCCGGGTGGTCGATCCAGTGGTAGAGGCAGCGTCGCTTGAGCGCGTCGTGCAGCTCGCGGGTGCGGTTGGAGGTGAGCACGACCGTCGGCGGCGTCGCGGCCTGCACGGTGCCGAGCTCGGGGATGGTCACCTGGAACGTGGAGAGCACCTCGAGCAGGAACGCCTCGAACTCGTCGTCGGCCCGGTCGACCTCGTCGATGAGCAGCACCGCCGGGCTCTGCTGCAGCGCGGCCAGGACCGGTCGCGCGAGGAGGAAACGCTCGTCGTACAGGCTCTTCTCGGCCTCCTCCACGTCACCCTTGGTGCTCCCCGACAGCGCCTCCAGGGCCCGCAGGTGCAGGATCTGGCGCGGGAAGTCCCAGTCGTAGAGCGCCTGCGTCGCGTCGATGCCCTCGTAGCACTGCAGCCGGATCAGCGGCCGGTCCAGGCACTCCGCGATCGCCTCGGCCAGCGCCGTCTTGCCGGTGCCCGGCTCACCCTCGAGCAGCAGCGGGCGCGACATCTCCAGCGACAGGAACAGGACGGTCGCCAGCTCGTCGTCGGCGAGGTAGCCCGTCTCCTCCAGCCGGCGGGCGAGATCGGCGACGCGGGTGTCCATGCACCAAGGCTAGGCGGCGGCCGTTGGCGGGAGGTTGGCAACTGTTGCCGAAGTCAGCGGGGTGTGTAGAGCCAGCGCAGGATCGTGCGGCTGGCGACGTAGCCGCACAGGACGCCCACCACGCGTGCGACGGTCTCCACCTCCCTCGACGCGTCGAGCGCGATCGCCGCGACCGTCCCGATCGCGCCGCCGAGGACGACGCAGCCCATGATGACCAGCAGCCGCATCCCGGCCGACACTTCCCGTCCCTGCGCACCCGAGGTCATCGGTCCATCATCGCCGGTCGACGTCGGCGCCGCTCGCCAGGTCCCCGCACTCGACGAGGGTCACCTCGTGGGATGCCAAGTAGGTGCGCGCGCCCTGGTCGCCCGTGGCGCTCGTGATCACGCCTAGCCAGTGGTCGCGGCCGATCAGGACGGGGTGACCGGGGCGGCCGTCGTACGACGCCCGGGCGAGTGCCTGACTACTCGTGGCGGTCGCCAGCACGCGCGCCACGACCTCCGCGGTGACGTCCGGCAGGTCGACGAGGTGGACCAGAGCGGCTTCGGTGTCGGCCTCGTCGAGGGCTGCCAGGCCGGTCGCGAGCGAGGCGCCCATGCCCGAGGACCAGTCCTCCGAGCGGACCGTGCTCACGCCGTCCAGGCCGTCGAGCAGCGGCTCCGCCTCGTCGGCGCCCGCGCCCAGCACGACCACCACTCGGTCGCACCCGCCCTCGCGGAGGACCTGCACCGATCGAGTCAGCCAGGGCGTGCCGTCGTCGTCGCGGACCAGCGCCTTGGGCATGCCCATCCGGCGGCCCGCACCGGCGGCGAGGAGGAGACCGCTGGTTGTCACGGAGTCAGGCTAGTTGGCCACCGTCAGCAGCACCGCTGCGTCACTGATCGCCTCGAGGTCGTGCCGCTGCGGCGGGATGACGAGGTGGTCGCCGACGCCGCCACGCCAGGTGTCGCCACCCGCGTGCAGCGCGACCTCTCCCTCCACCACCTGCAGCGTCGCCTCCTCGGGAGCATCGTGCTCACCCAGGCGCTCCCCCGCCCGCAGCGCGATCAAGGTCTGCCGCAGCCGGTGCTCGCGGCCGCCGTACACGGTGACGGAGGCACGTCCGCTGCTCGCGGCCCGGGCGGCCTCGAGCTGGCTGTCCGCCAGCGCGGTCAGGTTCGTCGACTCCATGACGTGCTCCTCCCGGACATCGCTTCACGGCGGATCGAGCCGCACCTCATGCCTACCGCATCGGCCGGGCTTGTGGGCTCTCCAGATGAGGATGCAGCGCTGTGGGTTCGGTGGCGCTGTCGTTGAGCGGGTAGGAGTCGAGACCTCCCGAAGATGGAGGTTCACACGCTCGCCATCCGGAAGACCCCGACGCGCCCGACGCCAACCCGCCGCTCGGTTTCGCAACCTGACCAACCACACCGCCAGATCGCTGCTCGAGACCGGCGGCTTCAGACCCCAACTCCGACACGCTCGATTGAAATGAGCCCTCTATCGTCGGTCCATGACCACTCGACTGAACCCCTACCTCAGCTTCGCGGGTGATGCCTCGGCCGCGCTGGCGTTCTACCAGGACGTCTTCGGCGGCGATCTCACGATCAACCACTTCGGCGACTTCGGCACCGACGACCACGGCATAGGCGACCAGGTCATGCACGGCCAGCTGGAAACAGCGTCTGGCCTCACGCTGATGGCCGCCGACATGCTGCCGGGCGAGACGTTGCGGCCCGGGAAACAACTTCGCGGTCAGCCTCGGCGGGGACGACACCGAGGAAATGCGCGGCTACTGGCAGGCGCTGTCGGACGGAGGGACCGTGACGGTCGAGATGGCCACCCAGCCGTGGGGCGACGAGTTCGGGATGTGCGTCGACCGGTTCGGGACCTCGTGGCTGGTCAACATCGCTGGGGGCAGCTGACCTACCCGATCCGCGATGCGCCGGGTCGGTCAGGCTGTCCGTCGGTACTGCAGGTCGGCGATGCCGCGGCCGGCGATGGACCACGCCCCCTGCGCATGGGCCCGCGGGCGCCCACCTACACCCTTGATGGGGATGAGCCGGTTTGTGTCGGGGGTGCGTGATCGACTGTGGGCATGGACCTGGACCTGGGCGAGCTGGCAGCGGCAGAGCTGCTGGCGCGCGCCGAGGCCAACGTGCGTGAGCGGCGCCAGGCCGAGGTCGACCAGCTCCTGCTGGCGCTGGCGTGGTGCGACCGCAACGGCAACGACCCCCAGTCCGCCCCCGGCGCCGCACCGGTGTCGCGGGGCGGGGACCGATTGGTCCGGCTCGGCGGCGACGGCACACCGCTGGTCGCCGAGCTGTGCCTCGGTGAGCTGGCCATCGCCTTCCAGTCCGGCTACGTCAGCACGCACAACCTCGCCGCGGCCGCGCTGGACCTGCGCCACCGGTTGCCGGCGGTGTGGAGCCTGGTGCTCGACCTGCGGATGCCGGTCTGGCTCGCGCGCAAGGTCGCCGTGCTGTCCCGGGAGCTCGACCGCGACGCGGTGCGCCTGGTCGATGCCGCCGTCGCTGCCGCGGTGCAGGAGTCCCCGGGCCGGATCCTGCGGATCGCCGAGGCGAAGGTGATCGAGGCCGACCTGGCGGCCCACCAGGCCCGGGTCGCCGCGGACGCCCAGAAGACCGGGTGCTGGCTCTCCAAGCCGCGTCCCGGCGACATCATCGACCGCCTCGGCGGCGGCGAGGCCGCCACCCGCCGGTTCGCCGCGAAGCTGCCCGCCGGTGCCGCGGTCCAGCTGGATTCCGTCATCGACGACCTCGCCGATGCCCTCGAGGCGCACCACGACCGCGCCTCGGACGAGGAGCCCCCGACGCGGGCCCAGCTGCGTGCCCAGGCGCTCGCGCTCCTCTCCGACCCGCACGCCGCCGCACGGTTCCTCGACGGCCTCGACGGCGGGGCCGACGACAGCCCCTCACCCGAGCCGCCCAGGAAGAAGCCCGCCCGACGCCGCAAGGCAGTCATCCACGTACACGTCTCGGCTCTGGCGCTCACCGGCGTCCTTCCCGGCGTCGCCCGGGTCGAAGGGCTCGGCCCGTTCCTGCGCGAGCAGCTCGCCGAGCTCCTCGGCCGCCACGACGTCACCGTGCAACCCGTGCTGGACCTCGCCGGTGTCACGAGCGTGAACGCCTACGAGCACCCCACCATCGTCCGTGAGCGCGCCCTCCAGCGGATGTGCGGTGACGTGTTCCCCCACTCCACCAACGCGCCCGGCGTCGGCGGGCACTTCGACCTCGACCACCCCACTCCCTACGTCCCTCCCGTGCGCGGCGGCCCACCCGACCAGACCGGCGACCACAACGCCGCTCCCCTGACCCGAAGACACCATCGGATCAAGACCCACGGCCACCTCCCCGACGGCGGAGGCGGCTACCAGGTGCGCCAGCTCGGCCTTACCGCCTACCGCTGGATCACGCCCCACGGCCTCGCCCGCATCGTCACCCCACGCGGCACGATCCGCGTCGAGCTGCTTCGAGCCCGCGACGGCACGGTGCTCGGCGAGTGCTACCCCGACCCACCCGTCGACCTGGTCCACGCCGCTCCCGTCTCAGCCTGAGCGACGCCGGGGCTCTGGCGCGCCCGGGATGAGTCGGCCGGACAGCGAACCGGTGACTTGGTGGGCTGGGCCTCCTCGGTCATTCTGCCCAGAAGGACCCGGACCGGAACGTGCGACGCGTCTTGAATCGAGGGCCGCCAGACACGTATTGACCGGTCCGTGGCCAGTGGCTCGCGGTGCCAAGTAGTTCTTCAGAATCCTTGATCACCCGCGATCTCTACGCCGCGCAGCACCCTCCGCCCCCCAGCCGGACCGATGCCGGCGCCTGAGCTGGCGCGAGCCCTGGCCGAAGCGTCCCGTCCGCGGTTCACGCACCCATTTGAAGAAACCTGACACAGATGGCAGGGAGCAGTGATTACATGTTTGAGCCGGAACGCGGACAGACCCTCGCGGGGACTTGTTCGCGAGGATCGGCGAACACCGTCACCTACAACAGGCCCAGCGATGTCCCACCCCGACGCCAGCGACGAACTGCTCGTCAAGCTCAACGGTCAAACCGTCCCCATTTCTAGGACTGGATTCGACCTGCTTTTCGACAACTCCCACCGTCGCGGGTATGCCGATATTCGACACGCCCGCGAGGACGGATTCATCAATTGGGCCGACCTCGTCGCCCACGCCCGCGCAGCTGACATCCCGTGGACCCTGTTCTTCGCCCCCGTCGAGAACATCCGATCCCAGGTTCAACGGAAGACCAATCTGCTGCTCAAAGGCACGTCCAAGCAAGCGTTCTCGATGAACTCACGACACGAGGTGCAGCTTGCCGACGTCGAGTTGATCGTCAAGGACCTCCTCCGCAAACAGGAACACCTCAAGCGCCTCGAACCGAACATGGCGAAGAACCAGGTCGTCGGATGCTTGGGCAAGCCTGCCAAGACCAAACGGACCCCGGTGGAGGATGCGAACATCCTGCGCTCAGCGCTTGGGTTCACTCTCGATGAGTTGCACGCGAACGGCACGAAAGAGCGGGCATTCGAGTTCCTGATCAACTGCTTCGAAGCCCACCAGTTGTTCGTGTCCCGTAACCAGCCCGGCTACATGCTGCAGCGTGTCCCGCAAGGCATCAAGTTCTCGGGGCTCGCGGTGAAGGACAACAAGATTCCGTACCTGTTCCTCGCTTCTGGTGATGAAGGAGACTTCGAACCGGCTGGACGCAAGATCTTCACCATGGTGCTGCTCGCGGCCCTCGTCGGCTACGGCACATTCGCCCCCGTTACGTTCGAGGACAAGACCGGCAACGGCGCCATCAAGCGCGAGTACGAAGTCGCGGGCGAAGTTCTCATGCCACGAGCCGAACTGAAGAAGGTCTCCGTACCTAGCCTCGACGCCGCGCGGCAGCACGCAACGGCCTACAAAGTCACGCCGTCGGCCTTCGTGATGCGAGCATGGAAACTCGACCTAATTGACCGCGAGACCACCGATGCTTGGCTTGCCGAACTTGAGCGCGTATATCTGCAACGGGAGAAGAAGCCGGCACAGAAAGCCAAACCGATCAACGCGGTCATGCGGTATTGCGGCCCTGAATATTTCAGCCGGATGGTCATCCAACTTGGCTCGGGACGACTGGATGTCGGCGAGTTTCGCCGCAGCGTCTGCCTCAACCATCTGAGCACCTCAGAGGTCCGGGACTTGGCGGCCACGGCATGAGCATCGACTTCGATCGCTACCTCGTGGACAACAACGCGCTATTCCAAATGCCGCAAGACGTCCGGACGTCCACGCTTCTCCGCGAGGTGGCCCGGTTCCCGTCGGAAGTCATCCACGAAGCCGGCATCTACGCAGACCGTTACGACTTGACCCCGCTTGAGTACAAGACGACGCCCTCGGTTCTCGAACACCTCAAGGAGGTGATGGGCCGGGTGCCGGCAGACGACTTCGAACTCATCGACCTGTACGCCGGCGAAGGCTGCGCCGACCCGCTCCTTATCGCATGCGCCCTCGACGGCGCCCAACGGCTTAGCGAGTCTCTCATCGGCGAGGTCTACACAGTCGTCACCGCTGACATCCCAGTCCGCGAAGCCTGCGAGCGCCATCAGGTCGCGTGGTTGAGTGCGGCGGACCTCGCAGAGCAACTCTCCCACGCCGCCGGCCGAACACAAGTACCTTCCGATACAGATTCCGCTCGACAGGAGATTTGAATGGGCATCCCGATTCGGTTGACTGGCATCGGACTGCTGGGAGTGTCGCTTGACGTTGAGTACGTCCAGTCGAACAAGGACGTTGTGCGCCGAGTGCTCACCCGATTCGAGGACATGCGCCTGCTGACGGATGGCCATCGACGCGAAGACCCCGAGTTCTGCAGGCTGTCAGCGGAGAAGATGCGCGACCTTCTCAACCTCGAAATTCCGAACGTCAAGCATGGCGGCACCCTTGAAGCATCCTTCAAGCGGATGCGGAAGGCCGCGCGAGATTTTGTGACCGCAGCTGGTGCGCACTCGTCAAAGTTCCAGCAGGACTTCGCATTCTTTGCGGCCTGTCTCGAGGCGCTACGAACTTCGGTCGGCGAAGAGATCGTCGCGCTTGCAGCCGAGTTCAAGATCGACCTCGACGACGAACTCCTCCTGTCTCTACCTGGCCAGGATCTCTCCTTCGTTCCTGGCTTCGACTCCAGCGGTCGTTGACCTGCCCGCGATCACTCGTGATCTCGTCGTGCGCCCGTGTCCTTTCGCCGCGATACGGCTAGTTGCCGGCCCGCACACGGCGCCTGTGCAGCAGCCGCTTCGCACCCGACGCGCAGCCACGACTTGGCGGTCCGTCAGCGAGGTCGAGTCGTGGACTCTCTGGCCGGCTGACCCGCCTTCGCTGGCGATCAGCAGGGATGTATCGCCGCGTTGAAGCAGATCAGGTCCCCCTGGCTCGGCACGACCGGCAGCTCACCGTGCGACTCCTGTGCCCAGCGCTCGGCGCCCTGCACCGCCGCCCGTTCCCGGGCGACCTTCCTCGCCGCGAGCCTCGCGCGCTGTTGTCGGCGTCCGAGGGCGCGACCGATCCAGTCCGGCACGACCATGTCTCCATCATGGGACGGCCGGTCGGCGCTGTCGAACTAATGCCACAGGGCCCCCGCCGAAGCGAGGGCCCTGTGGTGTGAAACAGGTGAAGCGGAGGGACTCAGAAGTCCATGCCGCCCATGCCACCGGTCGGGTCGCCACCAGCGGCGGCCTTCTCCGGCTTGTCGGCCACGACGGCCTCGGTGGTGAGGAACAGCGCGGCGATCGACGCGGCGTTCTGCAGCGCCGAGCGGGTGACCTTGGCCGGGTCGATGATGCCCTCGGCCAGCAGGTCGACGTACTCGCCCGTGGCGGCGTTGAGGCCCTGGCCGGCGGGGAGGTTGGCAACCTTCTCCGCGACGACGCCACCCTCGAGGCCGGCGTTGACGGCGATCTGCTTGAGCGGGGCGGACAGCGCAACCTTCACGATGTTCGCACCGGTGGCCTCGTCACCCTCGAGCTCGAGCTTGTCGAACGCGTTGGCACCGGCCTGGACCAGCGCGACGCCACCACCGGGGAGGATGCCCTCCTCGACGGCCGCCTTCGCGTTGCGGACGGCGTCCTCGATGCGGTGCTTGCGCTCCTTGAGCTCGACCTCGGTGGCCGCGCCGACCTTGATGACGGCCACGCCGCCGGCCAGCTTGGCGAGGCGCTCCTGCAGCTTCTCGCGGTCGTAGTCGGAGTCCGACTTCTCGATCTCGGCGCGGATCTGGTTGACCCGGCCCTCGATCTGGGCAGCGTCGCCGGCACCCTCGACGATGGTGGTCTCGTCCTTGGTGATGACGACCTTGCGGGCCTGGCCGAGCAGCTCGAGACCGGCGGTCTCCAGCTTGAGGCCGACCTCCTCGGAGATGACCTGGCCGCCGGTGAGGATCGCGATGTCCTGCAGCATGGCCTTGCGGCGGTCGCCGAAGCCCGGGGCCTTGACGGCGACGGACTTGAAGGTGCCGCGGATCTTGTTGACGACCAGGGTCGACAGCGCCTCGCCGTCGACGTCCTCGGCGAGGATGACGAGCGGCTTGCCCGACTGCATGACCTTCTCCAGCAGCGGCAGCAGGTCCTTGACGTTGCTGATCTTGCTGTTGGCGATGAGCACGTAGGCGTCCTCGAGGACGGTCTCCATGCGCTCGGGGTCGGTGACGAAGTACGCCGAGATGTAGCCCTTGTCGAAGCGCATGCCCTCGGTGAGCTCGAGGTCGATGCCGAAGGTGTTCGACTCCTCGACCGTGATCACGCCCTCCTTGCCGACCTTGTCCATCGCCTCGGCGATGGCGTCACCGACGGTGGCGTCGCCACCGGCGGAGATGGTGGCGGTGGCAGCGATCTGCTCGCGGGTCTCGACGTCCTTGGCCATGCCGAGCAGCTGCTCGGAGACGGCGGAGACGGCGGCCTCGATGCCGCGCTTGAGACCCATCGGGTTCGCGCCGGCGGCAACGTTGCGCAGGCCCTCGCGGACCAGCGCCTGGGCGAGGACGGTCGCGGTGGTCGTACCGTCACCGGCGACGTCGTCCGTCTTCTTCGCGACCTCCTTGACCAGCTCGGCGCCGATCTTCTCGTAGGGGTCCTCGAGCTCGATCTCCTTGGCGATGGAGACACCGTCGTTGGTGATCGTGGGGGCGCCCCACTTCTTCTCCAGAACGACGTTGCGGCCCTTGGGGCCCAGGGTGACCTTGACGGCGTCCGCGAGCGTGTTCATGCCACGCTCGAGACCGCGGCGGGCCTCCTCGTTGAAAGCAATCAGCTTCGACATAACTCCTGCGATTCCTTCGCGATGTCCGTTGTCACTCTCAAGGCGAGAGTGCCAGCATCATGTTTAGCACTCGACCATGGCGAGTGCAAGGAGAAGGGGGTCTCAGGAGCGGGCCAGGCGGCCCGCGACGAGGGTCGCGAACCGCTCCGCGTTGTCCGGGTCGACGTCGAGGTAGAGGCCGGGCTCGATCAGCTCGAGCTCGCTCACCGACCAGGCCCCCTCCCAGGCCATCAGGTCGACGCGCGCGTAGGCCAGGTCCGCACCCCGCCGGTTCGCCGCCGCCCGTACGACGCCCTCGGCGACAGCCGCCCGCTCCGGGTCCAGCACGACGGGCCGGCTCGTGCCGCCGTACAGCTCGTGCACGCGCACCTCGCCGGCCGCCGCGACCTTGTCGACCTGCGCGACCGCGACCCCGTCGAGGACGTAGACCGACGACTCCCCCGTCGTCCGCACCGACGCGACGAGCGGCTGCGCGATCCACGGTCCGGCGACCAGGCCCTCGAGCCGGGCGTCGTCGATGCTCTCGACGACCACGACGCCGACGCCGCCCGCGCCGGTGCGCGGCTTCACGACCACGCTCCCCCACCGGGCCAGGGCCTTCGCGATCCCGCCGGCGCAGTCGGTGTCGTCGAGGAGCATCGTCGGGACCGTGGGGACGTCGTCCGCGAGCTCGAGCAGGTAGGCCTTGTCCGCGTTCCAGGCGAACACCTCGGCCCCGTTGAGCAGGGGCGTCACCACCTCCACCTCCCGTGCCCAGGCGAGGAAGGCGGGCAGCCGGCGGTGGTAGTCCCAGGTCGAGCGGACCGCGACCAGGTCGGCACCCGCCCAGTCGACGGCGGGGTCGTCCCAGCGCACCCAGCGGGCGTCGATGCCGTGCGCCGCCAGCGCGGGTGCCAGCGCGGCCCCGCCCGGCTCGCCGTCGGGCATCAGGTCGAAGGTCACGAGGAGGACGGTGGTCATGCCCCCACGCTAGGTGGCGCCAGGTGCCCGAACGGCACCCGCTCCGCGTGCCCCAGCGCCAGCAGCACCGACGGCAGCAGCGCCTTGGCCGTGCGCTTGTAGCCCAGCGCGCTGGGGTGGAACCGGTCCAGGCTGAACATCTCGTCGGGGTTGGTGATGAAGAAGGGGCCGACGACGTGGGCGAGCGAGACGGCGTGCGCCCCGTTGCGTACGGCGACCTCGGCCTGCGCGGCCGCGAGCTGGCGCGACATCCGTGAGCCGAGCGAGCGCAGCGGTTGCGGGACCGGCCGCAGCGCGCCCAGGTCGGGGCAGGTGCCGACCACGACCTCGGTCCCGGCGGCCCGCAGCCGCGCGACCGCCTCCTCCAGCTGTGCTGCCGAGGTCGCCACCGGGACCCGGTGGGTGACGTCGTTGCCGCCGATCACGATCACCGCGACGTCGGCGCGGTACCCGGCCGGCAGCCCGTCGAGCTGCCCGGCCAGCGCCGAGCTCTCGGAGCCGACGACCGCCGCGGTCCGCAGCGCGACCGGTCGGCGTACCTCCCCGGCGAGGCCGCGCGCGATCCGCGCGCCGAGGGTGTCCTTGGCGCGCTCGGCACCCAGCCCGGCGGCGATCGAGTCGCCGAGGACGAGCAGGTGCAGCGGCGGGCCGTCGTACGACTTCTTCTTCCAGACCTTGTCGGCCGGGATCGCCTGCTCGCCCAGCGGCTTCCCGATCCGGGCGCGGGCGATCGCGGCCTGGCGGCGCAGCAGCTCGCGGCCACCACCGGTCGTCACGCCGATCCCGGCGAGGGCGACACCGGCGGCGACGAGGAAGGTGCGGGTGCGGCTCATGGCTGCCTTTGAACCAGACCGGCCTGAACGGACCGTGGCATCGGGGTTTCTCCCCGGTGTCGGGCACCTCCCGCCTACGATCCGGGCATGCTCTCGCGTCTCTCGGTCGTGCTCGTCTGCGCCGTCCTGCTCGCCGGGTGCGGCGGGGAACCGGTCGCCGAGGAGGACAAGATCCTGATCCCGTCGACGTCCTCACCGCTCGGTCCGTCGGACGGCGGGAAGAGCGCCCCGTCGGCGCAGGCGAGGCCGAAGGAGAAGAAGCAGAGGAAGGCGAACGTCGTCGTCGCCGCGCGCGCCGGCATCCGGTTCACCGCTCCGGCGGGCTGGGCGCCGTGGACGGCGAAGGACCTGCAGGGCACGGCCCGCAGCACCGAGCTCCAGGAGCTGCTGGACCGGATGGGACTGACCCGCGAGCAGTTCGCCAGCTCGCTCGACGACTTCGACGTGTTCCTCGTCGGCCTGTCCGGGAACCTCAACGTCTCCACGGCCGGCACCTCGCTGCCGTCCGAGGCCGAGATGCGCTCGCAGTACGCGACGGTCACCTCGTCCATCGACCGGGTCGAGGACGTCGACACCGCCGCCGGCCCGGGCCGGGTCATCCACTACTCGATCACCGCCGGCAGTCTCACGCAGCACGGCGCCTCGCTGATGATCCTCACCGGCGGTCGGGTGGCGAACCTGACCATCACCACCGCCGATCCGTCGGAGACGAGCTCCCGGCTGGCCGACCTGCTGCCGACCATCCGCCGGGCCTGAGCGTCAGTCCGCGACGAGCACCGTCGGCTCGTGGCCGACGGGGAAGCTCACCGACGCCGCGATGAAGCAGTTGGCGCTGGCCTCGCCGTGGATCCGCTGCGCGACCTCGGCCATCGACGCGTCGGCCACGCTCACCCTCGGGCGCAGCGTCACCGAGGTGAACCGGCCGCCCTGGCCGACCTGCTCCATGGTGCCGACCGGGCTGTCGTCGTACGCGACCACGACGACGCCGTGGTTGACGGCGGAGTGGAGGTACGAGAGCAGGTGGCACTGGGCGAGCGCGGCGAGCAGCAGCTCCTCGGGGTTCCACCGCGAGGCGTCGCCCCGGAAGGTGGGGTCGGCGGAGCCGAGCAGGTCGGGCTTGCCGGCCGCGGTCAGCAGGACGGTGCGGTCGTAGTCGCGGTAGCCGGAGGTGCCCGTGCCGCGGTTGCCCTGCCAGACCAGGTCGAGCGCGTAGTGGTGGTCGGTCACCGGGCCATTGTCCCCACCGGCACGGACAGGGTGCACGGAGTGGGACGTCCACTGGCAGGAACTTGTTCTAGTTTGGCACTCTTCTCCTGTGACCCCCACCACAGACGCCACCACCGGCACCGCTGCGCGCCCGATCAACCTCGCCGACGTGCTCGAGGCCATGGCCGACGCCCTGCCCGACCGGGCGGCCGTGCACACCGGCCACCGGGTGTGGACCTTCGCGGAGATCGACGAGCGCGCCACGCGCCTGGCCAACCACCTCGTGGAGCTCGGGATCCAGCCCGGCGAGCACGTCGCCGTCCACTCGACCAACCGGATCGAGTGGGTCGACGCGCTCTACGGCTGCCTCAAGGCGCGCGCGGTGCCGATCAACATCAACTACAAGTACCTCCACGACGAGCTGGCCTACCTCTACGGCAACGCCGACTGCGTCGCGACCATCGTCGCGCCCGAGCACGTCGCCGCGGTGGCCGAGCTCGACCTGCCGACCCTGCGGCACACGATCGTCCTCGGTGAGGAGTACGACGCCGCGCTCGCCGCCTCCTCCCCCGAGCGGAAGGTCACCGGCCGCAGCGCCGACGACCACTACGTCCTCTACACCGGTGGCACGACGGGGCACCCGAAGGGCGTGGTGTGGCGCAACGAGGACCTGATCCGCGCCGCCCTCAACGCAGCGCGGTACGGCGCCCCGCTGGACTCCGTCGAGCAGCTGGTCGCCGAGGCGAGCGCCACCGAGAACCCGATGGTGCTGCTGGCCTGCGGCCCGATGATGCACGGCGGCAGCCAGTGGATCCTCGGCAACGCGCACGTCGCCGGCCAGACCGTCGCGCTCTACACCGAGCCGCACTTCGACGCCGCCAAGATCCTGGACCTCGTCGAGAAGGCGAAGGTCGTCTCGCTGACCTTCCTCGGCGACGCGATGGGCCGCCCGGTCGCCGAGGCGATCCTCGCCGAGCCCGACCGCTGGGACCTGTCCAGCCTGGCCGCGGTGTCCAACGGCGCCGCTCCCCTCTCCGACGGCGTGCGCGAGGAGATCCGCCGCGCCCTGCCCGGCCGGTTCATCCTCGACTCCTACGGCTCCTCGGAGTCCGGCGCCGCGGGCTCCCGGATGGACGACGGCACCGACGGCGGCCAGAGCGCGCCGCGGTTCACCGTCACCGACCAGGTCGAGGTCTTCGACGCCGACTTCAAGCCCTGCCCGGTGGGTGTCGACGGGATGCTCGGCCGCTCCGGCCCGGTTCCGCTCGGCTACTACAAGGACCCGGTCAAGACGGCCGCGACGTTCAAGGAGATCGACGGCGTGCGCTGGGCGATCCCCGGCGACTTCGCACGCCGCGAGGAGGACGGGTCGGTGACGGTGCTCGGCCGCGGCTCGGTGTGCATCAACACCGGTGGCGAGAAGGTCCACCCCGAGGAGGTCGAGGCGGTGCTGCTGCGCCACGACGACATCTTCGACGCGGTCGTCGTCGGCACCCCGCACGAGCGCTGGGGCCAGCAGGTCACCGCACTGGTCCAGCGGCGGGAGGGATCGACGCTGACCGAGGACGACGTGCGCGACCACTGCCGGGCGCTGATCTCCAACTACAAGGTGCCCAAGACGATCCTGTTCATCGACGAGGTGCCGCGCACCCCCGTCAGCAAGGTCGACTACCCGGCCAGCGCAGCCCTGGCGGCTCAGCTCCTGGGCTGAGACCTCCGCGGGTACGACGAAGGCCTCCACCGCTGCGGTGGAGGCCTTCGTCGTCGGAGTGAGTCAGCAGCCGCCGGCGACCGCGGGGATCACCGAGACCTCGGCGCCGTCGGGCGTCGGGGTGCTGAGCTCCTGCTCGAAGCGCACGTCGTCGTTGTTGACGTAGACGTTGACGAAGCGGCGCAGCTTGCCGTCCTCGTCGAGGATCCGGCCCTTGATGCCGGCGTAGTTGGCGTCGAGGTCGTCGAGGATCTCCGCCAGGTTGGCGCCGGTGGCGCTGACCTCGGACTCACCGCCCGTGTAGGTGCGGAGGATGGTGGGGATCCGGACGCTGACTGCCATGGTGCGCTCTCTTCTGCTGGTGGGGGTGTGCTCAGATGCCGGTGGCCTTGAAGGCCTTGTAGCTCGGCGCGATGGTCGCCGCGGCGCCGACCTGGTCGGCGATCGCGTCGAGGGTCTTGAGGCCGTGGCCGGTGTTGACGACGACGGTCTCGAGGTTCGGGTCGAGCTGGCCGGTCTCGACGAGCTTCTTGGTGACCGCGGTCGTCGTGCCACCGGCGGTCTCGGCGAAGATGCCCTCGGTGCGGGCCAGGAGCACGATGCCGGCGCGGATCTCGTCGTCGGTGACCTCCTCGACGGCACCGCCGGTGCGGCGGGCGATGTCGAGGACGTAGATGCCGTCGGCCGGGTTGCCGATGGCCAGGCTCTTGGCGATGGTGTCGGGCTTGACCGGGCGGATCGCGTCGGTGCCGGCCTTGTAGGCGGTGGCGACCGGGCCGCACCCGGTGGCCTGGGCGCCGAAGATCCGGTAGGGCTTGTCCTCGACCAGGCCGAGCTTGATCAGCTCCTGGAAGGCCTTGTCGACCTTGGTCAGCTGGGAGCCGGACGCGACCGGGATGACGACCTGGTCGGGCAGGCGCCAGCCGAGCTGCTCGGCGATCTCGTAGCCGATCGTCTTCGAGCCCTCGGCGTAGTAGGGCCGCACGTTGACGTTGACGAAGGCCCAGCCCTCCTCCTCGCCGGCGATCTCGGAGGCGAGCTTGTTGACGTCGTCGTAGTTGCCGTCGACGGCGACCAGGCCGTCGGTGAAGATCGCGGAGTTGACCTGCTTGGCGTGCTCGAGGTTGCTCGGGATGAACACGACCGTCTTGATCCCGGCGCGGGCGCCGGCCGCGGCAACGGCGTTGGCGAGGTTGCCGGTCGAGGGGCAGGCGAAGACCTTGGCGCCGAGCTCGCGGGCGGCGCTGAGGGCGCAGGCGACGACGCGGTCCTTGAAGGAGTTGGTGGGGTTGGTGGTGTCGTCCTTCACCCACAGGTTGGCGATGCCGAGCTCACGACCGAGGTTGTCGGCCTTGAGCAGCCGGGTGAACCCGGGCTCGGTGTTGGGGCTGGTCTCGATGTCGCTCGGGACCGGCAGCAGCGCCTTGTAGCGCCAGATGTTGCGCGGGCCGGCCTCGATCTCCTCGCGGGTGACCTTCGGGAAGTCGTAGGCGATCTCCAGCGGGCCGAAGCACTCCGGACAGGCGTAGAACGGGCCCAGGTCGACCTGGTGGCCGCACTCGCGACAGGACAGGGCGGTCGCGTTGCCGAACGCACCCTCGCGCAGTCCCGGCTTGGTGGTCTCGGTCGTCTCGGGCGACTCGGTCACAACGGCGCTCATGGATTCCTCCTTCTCATCTGTCCCGGCGACTCTCGCGCGGGTCGGATTTGGCACCGTTTCCGCGACGCCGACCCCTGCGAGCAGGTGTCAGACGGGAGTTCGCGGCGGTTGCCGGGACTTCTCAGGGCCGTTCCCTCAGTCCCTCTGGATGAGCACGCTCAGCCTAGGGGCGATCCACCGCGGACACCCAATCGGGGTCCCGGATGTCGAGACTGTCGTCCGGAATATGAGACTCAGGACGTACGACGGGCCGCGCGCGCGTCGCTCGTGAGCTGCCGGAGCAGGTCCAGCACGCCGGTGGGCCCGTGCACCACGACGTCGGAGAGCGCGACGAGGGCGCTCTGCTCGTCGGACGCCGAGCACACCCGCAACGTGGCCAGGCCACGCTGGCCGAGCTCCTCGACGGCCTCGAACGCCTCGACGTCGCCGAGGTCGTCGCCGGCGAACAGGAAGCCGTCGGCGTCGAGCACGGCAGCGAGCCGGTGCACGACCATGCCCTTGTGGGAGCCGGCCGAGCGGACCTCGATCACCGACTTGCCGGGCTCCAGGACCAGGCCGTGCCGGCTGGCGAGCTCGCGCAGTGGGGGCAGCAGCCGGTCGAAGGCGCCCTCGGGGTCGGCCAGCCGCCGGGTGTGGACGGCGACCGCGAGGCCCTTGTCCTCGACGTACGCGTCGCTGGCACCGGCCGTGCGCAGCGCGCGGGGCAGGTCCCGCTCGAACGTCGCCAGCCCGCGCGGGGGCCGGGCCCCCATGATCCGGCGGTGGGTGGAGCTCCAGCGCTCGTTGCCGTACTGGCCGAAGACGAACAGCTCCTTGCCGGCCGCCTCGAGCGCGTCGCCGACCTCCTCGAGTCCCCCGAGGTCGAGCGCCTGACGTGCCGGGCGGCCGGTGATCACCGCGATCGCGGCGACCTCCTCGGCCAGCGCCATCAAGACCTCGGGTGCGTCCGGGTGGATGTGCGCGCGCGCCGGGTCGTCGACGATCGGCGACAGGGTGCCGTCGAAGTCCAGGCCGACGACGGTGCGCGACGCGACGCGAACCAGCGCGTCGTAGCGCTGCTCACCGGAGACGGACGTGAACCTCACGCACCCCATCCCATCACGTCACCGGTGACAGTGGATGACGGGTCGGTGAATGCTCGGCCCGATCAGAGCGATCAGTCCAGCTCGCCGGTGAGGATGACGGTGAGGTTCGTGTCGCTCATGTCGCTGTCGGTGTCGGCCGGCAGGACCCGGGCGATGCCGAGGTCCAGGGCGAGCTGCTGGGCGACGGCCTTCTTGCCCTTGGGGAAGTAGACGGTGGTCGCGGGGACGGTGCCGTACCAGTTGTCGGTGGCACCGACCTTCCAGCCGGCGGCCTCCACCTTCTCCGAGACCCGGCCGGCGAGGCCGCGGATCGCGGTGTTGTTGAAGACGACGACCGTGTGGTCGCCGCGCACGACCGGCGGAGGCGCGGGCTTCTCCTCCTCGGTCGGCGTCGTGGCCGGGTCGGTGGCCGCGTCGCTCGCGTCGGCGGTGGCGGTCGGGGTGGCCGCCGCCTTGGTGGCGGAGATGTCGCGCTCGGCGGGACCGTCGCCACGGGTGGCGACGAAGGCGATGGCCGCGAGGGCCACCGCGACGATGCTGAGCAGCACCACGGGCGAGGGCAGGACGGCGCCGCGCTCGGCTCGGGTGCGAGTGTCGGTGGCCATGGGTCAGATCTCGAAGCCCAGGCGCCGCGCGGACCGCTGCCGCTGACGCTGCGAGCGCAGTCGCCGCAGGCGGCGCACGAGCAGCGGGTCGGCCTCGAGGGCCTCCGGGCGGTCGATCAGCGCGTTGAGCACCTGGTAGTAGCGGGTGGCGCTCATGTCGAACTGCTCACGCACGGCGCTCTCCTTGGCCCCGGCGTACTTCCACCACTGCCGTTCGAACTCGAGGATGGCGCGATCGCGGTCGCTGAGGCCGCCGGGAGCGGCCGCGTCGGCGGCGTTCTCCTGGGTCTTGCGCTCGGCGGTCATGGGGTCTCCTCGACGCATCAGGTGGGGAAGGTCGACAGGTCTTCTGATCAGTACTGTAACCCGCGAATCACAACGATGTCATTCGGCCGCGCCGGCCGCCCTCACCCTAGGCTCACGCGCATGACGGGCAACCCGGACCCCCTCGGCTGGGGCATCCTCGCCACCGGCAAGATCGCCCGGTCGTTCGCGGCCGACCTGGCCCTGGTCCCGGGCGCGCGGCTCGCGGCGGTGGGCTCGAGGAGCGAGGAGTCCGCGCAGGCCTTCGCGAGCGGGTACGGCGACAGCGGCACCCGCGTCCACGGCAGCTACGAGGCGCTGGTGGCCGACCCCGCGGTGGACGTGGTCTACATCGCGACGCCGCACTCCCTCCACCTCGCCGGCGCCCGGGCGGCGTTCCGGGCCGGCAAGCACGTGCTGTGCGAGAAGCCGCTGACCCTGCGCACCTCCGACGCCGAGGAGATGGTGCGGCTCGCATCCGAGCACGACCGGTTCCTCATGGAGGCGATGTGGACGGCGTGCCACCCGGTCGTCCGGGAGCTGCGTCGTGAGCTGGCGAGCGGCCGGTTCGGCACGCCGTACCACCTGGCGGCCGAGCTGGGCTTCCGGGTCGACGCTCCCCCGACGGACCGCCTGCTCGCGCCGGACCTCGGCGGCGGCGCGCTGCTCGACATGGGGATCTACCCGCTGACCTTCGCCCACCTGGTGCTCGGCGAGGCCGAGGAGCTGCGCGGCGTCGGCACGCTCAGCCCGAGTGGTGTCGACCTCGACGTCGCGATCGCCGGGCGCTACCCGGGCGGCGCCGTCGCCACGATGCACGCATCGATGACGTCGTGGTCGAGCCGGTCCGCGTCGATCGCCACCGACCTGGGCCGGATCGAGCTGCAGGGCGACTTCCACCACCCGCGCGCAGCGGTCTTCACGCCGGTCGGCCGTCCCGAGCAGCAGGTCGTGCTGACCGGGGACGAGCCGGTGGTCGGCCGCGGCTACGGCAACGAGGCGGCCGAGGTGGACCGCTGCCTCCGGGCCGGGCTCCGCGAGAGCCCGCTGGTCCCGCACGCGCAGACGCTCACGATCCTGCGCCAGATGGACGCGCTGCGGGCCGACCTGGGCATCCGCTACCCCGGCGACTGAGCCTGGTCCGCGCGCAGGAAGCGCACCACGGCCACCACCCGACGGTGCGACTGGTCGTCGTCGGGGCTGAGCCCGAGCTTCGCGAAGATCCGCTGCGTGTGCTTCTCGACCGCGGCCAGCGACACGACGAGCGCCTCGGCGACGGCAGCGTTGGAGCGGCCCTCGGCCATCAGCGCGAGCACCTCGCGCTCGCGTGGCGTCAGCGCGGCGAGCGGGTCGCGCTGCCGGCCCATCAGGTGCTTGACCACGACCGGGTCCAGCACGGCGCCGCCGTCGGCGACCGTGACCAGCGCGTCGAGGAACTCCCGGACCTCGCTGACCCGGTCCTTGAGCAGGTAGCCGACGCCGCCCTCCCCCGTGGCGAGCAGCTCGTCGGCGTAGGACGCGACGACGTACTGCGACAGGACCAGCACCCGCGCCTGCGGCCACGCCTTCCGGCACGCCACGGCAGCGCGCAGGCCCTCGTCGGTGTGGCTGGGCGGCATCCGTACGTCGACGATCGCCAGGTCCGGTCGCTGCTCGAGCACCGCGTCGACCAGGGCCGGCCCGTCGCCCACCGCTGCCACGACCTCGTGCCCGGCCTCGGCGAGCAGGAGCTGGAGTCCCTCGCGCAGCAGCACGGAGTCGTCGGCGACCACGATCCTCACGGCGCCATCCTCACCGCAGCGGCACCTGCGCACGCAGCCGGGTCGGGCCGCCTTCGGGCGAGGCGACGACCAGGGTGCCGTCGACGCCGGCGAGACGCTCGCGCAGGCCGGCGAGACCGTGCCCGGGCACGTCGGTCGCCCCGCCGCAGCCGTTGTCGTCGACGGTCACCTCCAGGTGCCCGTCGACGAGCGCGAGTGCGAGGTCGGCGCGGTCGGCACCGCTGTGCTTGACCACGTTGGTCAGCGCCTCGGCCGCCACGAAGTAGGCGGCGGTCTCGACGGCGAGCGGAAGCCTCGGCGGCAGGTCGGCGGTGACCCGGACCGGGATCGGCTGGCCGTCCGCCATCTCGGCGACGGCGGCGGCCAGGCCGCGGTCGACCAGCAGCGGCGGGGCGATCCCCCGCGACAGCGCACGGAGCTCCTCGACCGCCTCGCGGGTCTGGGCCACGGCGGCGTCGAGGGTGCGGGCGGCGGTCGCGGGGTCCTCGGCCAGCTGCACCCGGGCCCGGCCGAGGTCCATGCCGAGGCGGATCAGCCGCTGCTGCGGGCCGTCGTGGATGTCGCGCTCGAGCCTGCGCAGCGACTCGGCCTCGGCCCGGTGTGCGGACTCCCGACTCTCCTCGACGTGCGCCACCCGGCCCTGCAGCTCGGCACGGCTGGTCAGCAGCACCGACGCCAGGCTCGCGTGCACGACGGCCGCGAACCTCATCGCGAACGGCAGCGTCACCAGCGCGAGGACGCCGATCCCGGTCACCAGACCCACGTCGGCGGCCCGGCTGTCGCCGAGCCCGACCAGGTCGGCCAGGCTCTGCGCATCGCTGTCGTCGCGCGGGACGAACCGCTCCCAGAACCAGTAGGACAGCCCGCCGAGCACCGAGGCCCACCAGGCCATCGCCACGCAGAACGCCACCGTCGCGGTGATCCACCCGACCAGCGACCACACCACGTCCAGCCACGACTGCGGGTCGCGCAGCGGCGTCAGCGACCGGCGCCAGAAGCCGTCCTCGCGGCGCGCCCGCAGGTACGCCGGCTCCGGGACCGGCCGCCCGACGAGCACCGCGAGGCGGCGGCGCTCGACGTGGGCGAACCCGCGGGCGGCGTACACCCCCACGACGAGGACGAACACGCCACCGACCACCACGGCCAGGCCGAGCCCGGCGGACACGAAGGCGATCACCACCACCAGCGCGACGAGGGCGAGCGGCAGCGCCGCGAAGGCGTAGCCGGTGTCCCGCAGCCACCGCCGGGTCGGCGGGTGGGCGGGCGGGGGCAGCACCGGGTTCTCGGTCATGGGTCCAGCGTGGTCGGTGGAGGTCGTCGGCTGAATCCTGCCAGCACGACACCCTGCTGTCGGGCCAGCCCGACAACCGCGTTCCCACTAGGGTGACCACGTGGGCCATGACCTCGTGATCGTCGCCAACCGCCTTCCCGTCGACCGTGTCACCGACCGCAACGGGAAGGCCCACTGGCGCCGGTCACCCGGCGGCCTGGTCTCGGCCATCGAGCCCGTGATGCGGGCCCACGACGGGGTCTGGATCGGCTGGCCGGGAGGCACGAAGGCGTTCAAGCCGTTCAAGGTCGACGGCCTCGACCTGGTGCCCCTCGCGATGTCGGCCGAGGAGATCGAGGAGCACTACGAGGGCTTCTCCAACGGCACCCTGTGGCCGCTGTACCACGACGTCGTCGCGAAGCCGGAGTTCCACCGCGAGTGGTGGGACACCTACGTGAAGGTCAACCGTCGCTTCGCCGAGCGCACCGCCGAGCTGGCCAACGACGGCGCGACCGTGTGGGTCCACGACTACCAGCTGCAGCTGGTGCCGCAGATGCTGCGCGAGCTGCGCCCGGACCTGAGGATCGGCTTCTACCTGCACATCCCGTTCCCGCCGGCCGAGCTGTTCCAGCAGCTGCCGTGGCGCCGCCAGATCCTCGAGGGCCTGCTCGGCGCCGACCTGGTCGGCTTCCAGCTGCCCGGTGCCGCGCAGAACTTCATCCGCCTGGTCCGCCAGCGCGTCGGCCACAAGACGCACCGCGACCTCGTCTACCTGCCCGACGGCCGCACCGTGCGCGCCGCCGCCTTCCCGATCTCGATCGACGCCGCCGGCTTCGAGGAGCTGGCCCGCTCCGAGGCGGTCGCCGAGCGCGCGGAGGCGATCCGCGACGCCCTCGGCAACCCGCGCAAGATCTTCCTCGGCATCGACCGGCTCGACTACACCAAGGGCATCCACGCCCGGCTGCGCGCCTTCGGCGAGCTGATCCGCGACGGCGCGCTCACCGTGGACGACGCCGTCTTCGTCCAGGTCGCCGTCCCCTCACGCGAGCGGGTCGAGCACTACCGCAACCTGCGCGACGACATCGAGCTCCTGGTCGGCCGGATCAACGGCGACCTCGGCCGGATCGGCCGCCCGGCGGTGAGCTACCTGCACACGTCGTACCCCCGCGAGGAGATGGCCGCGCTCTACCGCGCCGCCGACATCATGGTCGTCACGCCCTACCGCGACGGCATGAACCTGGTCGCCAAGGAGTACGTCGCCTGCCGGGTCGACGACGACGGCGCCCTGGTGCTCTCGGAGTTCGCGGGTGCGGCCGACGAGCTGCGCCAGGCCTGGCTGGTCAACCCCTACGACATGAACGGCATGAAGGCGGCGCTGCTGGAGGCCTACGAGGCCGAGCCCAAGGAGCTGACCCGGCGGATGAAGGCGATGCGGCGCCAGATCGCGCAGCACGACGTGAAGGCCTGGGCCGACAGCTTCATGACCGAGCTCGAGGACGACAGCCACAGCCACACCAAGTCGGTGCGGCCGGCGACCCTCTCCTGAGACCGGGAGGCGGGTCACCGGTCCCCGGACGACGGCCTCACGAGTGGCTACCACGCGGTAGTTTTCGCTCATGGATCTGGTGCCCCTGCGCTCCGTCCCGGGCGCCGGCCTGCTCCCCGCCCCGGACCAGGTCGTCGCTGCCGCGAGCAACGTCGCCCACAAGCTGCTCTACGGCGGCGTGGCCGACCTGCGTCCCATGCCGCGCACGCTGATCGACGACGGCACGCTGCGGGAGGTGTACCACTACCGCCCGTCCGGCCACGTCCAGGAGCACGGCGACCCGGTGCTGCTGGTCACCCCCCTGGCCGCGCCGTCGAGCTGCTACGACCTGCGCCGCGGCTGCTCGCTGGTCGAGCACTTCGTGACCGAGGGCCGCCCGACGTACCTCGTCGAGTACGGCGAGGTGTCCTTCCGCGACCGCAACCTCGGCATGGAGCACTGGGTGGACGAGGTCGTGCCGAGCGCGATCCGTGCCGTGTCCGAGCACGCCGGCGGCCGTCCGGTGCACGTGATCGGCTGGTCGCTGGGCGGCATCTTCTCGCTGCTCACCCTGGCCGACGAACGCTCCGGGGAGCTGCCCGTCGCGTCCCTGACGGTCGTCGGCTCGCCGATCGACATCTCGCTGGTGCCGCTGCTGGCGCCGTTCCGGCCGCTGCTCAACCTGTTCAACGGCAAGGGCCCGATCACCAAGGGCTACCAGATGCTCGGCGGGGCGCCGAAGCCGCTGGTGAAGTGGGCCTTCCAGCTCACCGCCTTCCAGAAGCTGGTGACCAAGCCGATCGCACTGGCGACCCACGTCGACGACCGCGAGTTCCTCGCGCAGGTCGAGGCGGTCGACCACTTCACCTCGAACATGATCGCCTACCCGGGCCGCACGTTCGGACAGCTCTACCACCGCTTCGCGAAGGGCAACCAGCTCGCCAGCGGCACCTTCGAGCTCGACGACCGGACCATCGACCTGGGCGAGATCACCGTCCCGGTGCTGGTGTTCGGCGGGTCCACCGACGGGATCGCGCCGGTCCCGGCGGTGCGGGCCGTCGTACCGCTGCTGACGAAGTCGCCGGAGGTCCGCTTCGAGGTCGTGCCCGGCGGGCACCTCGGGATGCTGACCGGCCGCGCCGCGCGGACCACCACCTGGCTGGCGATGGACGAGTGGATCACCGAGTGGTCGACCGACAACCGCCCAGCCACGCCCATCGGCACCAACCGCAAGCGGCGGCACTCCTCGGCAGCGTCACGAGCGCTCGGCAAGTGAGCCTCCGGATCGGGTACGGCGCCGGCTCGGTCGCCACGGGCGCGTTCGGCACCGTCCCCGGCCTGATGCTGCTCCCCTACCTGACCGACACGCTCGCCGTGCCCGCGCTGCTGGCGGGCGCGATCGTGCTGCTGCCGAAGGCGTGGGACGTCGTCCTCAACCCGGTCGCGGGACGGATCAGCGACCGCACGGTCGACCCGCGCGGACCGCGGCGGCCGTGGCTGCTGCGGGCCGGGCTGGCGCTGGGCGTGTGCTTCGCCGTGCTCTTCGCCGGGCCCGACCTCGGCTCGCGCGCCTTCGACGCGGCGTGGGTGCTGGTCGCCTTCCTGGCCTGCGCGACGGCGTACGCGTTCTTCCAGGTGCCGTACGTCGCCATGCCCGCGGAGATCACCGACTCCTACGCCGAGCGCACCCGGCTGATGACCTGGCGGGTGGCGATCCTCGCGTTCACGATCCTGCTCGCAGGCGCCAGCGCACCGGCGATCCGGGACGCGGTCGGCGGGCGCGACGGCTACCGCGTGATGGGCCTCGTGATGGCCGCCATCATCGTCACCGGCGCGCTGCTCGCCTACCGCGGCACCCGCGGCGCGCGGATCGGCGAGGTCGCGCCGGGCCCGGGCAGCCTGCGCGACCAGCTCCGCCTCGTCGCCGCGGCGCGGGACTTCCGGCTGCTGCTCGTCACCTTCGTCGTGCAGGCGCTGGCCACCGGCTGCATGCTCGCCGGCGTCGACTACCTCGCGGGTGACGTGCTCGAGCGCGACGGTGCCTCGACCATCCTCTTCGTGTGCTTCGTCGGCCCGGCGCTGCTGCTGACGCCTGCGTGGGCGGCGCTCGGACAGCGGATCGGCAAGAAGCGGGGCTACCTCGCCTCCTCGCTCGTGCTCGCCACCGGAGCCGCGCTGGCCGTGCTCGCCGGGCACGCACCGTCGGCCGTGGTGTTCGCCGCGGTCGGCCTGGTCGGCGTCGGGTACGCCGGCGTGCAGGTGTTCCCGATGGCGATGCTCCCGGACGCGGCGGCGGTCGACGCGCGTCGCACCGGGTCGTCGCGGGTCGGCGTCTACACCGGCGTGTGGACCGCGGGCGAGACCCTCGGCCTGGCGCTGGGACCCGGCCTGTTCGCGGTGGTGCTGGCGCTCGGGTCCTACCGGTCGAGCGACAGCGGCGACGTGGTGCAGCCCGACTCCGCGGTCACCGCGATCACGCTCGGCTTCTCGGTGCTGCCGGCGGTGCTGGTGCTGGCGAGCCTGTGGTGGCTCCGTGGCTACGCTCTCGACGAGAGGGAGGTCGATCTCGTTGACGCCTGAGGACATCCGCGCCCGGCTGGCCGCACTGCAGGAGGACGACCTGCCGGTGCACGGCGGGCGCACCCTCGCCTACGTCTACGACGCCGGGCTGGCCGAGGTCGACGCCCTGGCCCGCGAGGCGGTGGCCGCGTTTGCCGGCAGCAACGGCCTGGACCCGACGGCGTTCCCGAGCCTGCTGGCGATGGAGAACGACCTGGTGGCCTTCGCCCGCTCGCTGGTCGACGGCCCCGCGACGATGGTCGGCACGCTGACCTCCGGCGGCACGGAGTCCTGCCTGCTCGCGGTGCAGGGTGCGCGGGACTCGCGACCCGACGTCCGCGACCCGTCGATCGTCGTACCCGACACGGTGCACGCCGCCTTCCACAAGGCCGGGCACTACTTCGGCGTCCGGGTGGTCGTGGTGCCGACCGGCCCCGACCACCGCGCGGACCCGGCGGCCGTGGCGGCCGCCATCGACGACAGCACGGTGCTGGTGGTGGCGAGCGCGCCGTCGTACGCCGACGGGGTGGTCGACCCGGTCCCCGAGATCGCCGCGGCCGCTGCGGCCCGGGGCGTGCGCTGCCACGTCGACGCGTGCATCGGCGGCTGGGTGCTGCCGTACGCCGCCCGGCTGGGCCGGCCGGTCACGCCCTGGACGTTCGCCGTCGAGGGCGTCACCTCGATCTCGACCGACCTGCACAAGTACGCCTACGCACCCAAGGGCGCCTCGCTCCTGCTGCACCGCGACCCCGCGCTGCGCCGGCCGCAGTACTTCGCCCACGCGGGCTGGCCGGGCTACACGATGCTCAACGCCACCTTGCAGTCCACGCGCTCGGGCGGCCCGACGGCCGGGGCGTGGGCGACGGTGCGGGCGATCGGCGACGACGGGTACCTCCGGCTGGCCGAGCAGGCGCTGTGCGCCACGGACGCCATCGCGGCGGGGATCGCCGCCCTGCCGGGCCTCTCGCTGGTGGCCACTCCCGAGTCGACGCTGGTCGCCGCGACCGCCGACGCGGACCTCGACGTGTTCACCGTGTGCGACGAGATGGCGGCGCGCGGGTGGTTCGTCCAGCCCCAGCTGTCCTACGGCGACCGGGCGCCGTCCCTGCACGTCGCGATCAGCGCGGCCACCGACGCGACGGCCTTCCTGGCCGCGCTCGGCTCCTCCGTGGAGGCCGCGCGGGCCGCCGGACCGGTGCCGGTCGACGCGGGGGTGGCCGAGCTGCTGCGCACCCTCGACCCGGCGAGCCTCGGCGACGCCGAGCTCGACCTGCTGCTGGCGGCGGGCGGCCTGGCCGGTGACGACGGTGCGCTCGGGCTGCCCGAGCGGATGGCTCCGGTCAACGCGCTGCTCGACGTCGCGCCGCCGGCGCTGCGGGAGGCCGTGCTGGTGGCCTTCCTCGACCGGCTGGCCAGACCTGTCCCCGAGCCGGTCACCGGGTCGTTCGCGTCCGGGACATAGTCCCAAAGGACTAACGGGTCCCGGCCGCCTTCCCGATGCCCGCACCCCTCCCCGCTCCGTAGATTTCTCACTACCGACGCGGACCTCAGGCCCGCTGGAGGGAGCCCCACCGGGATCCGGCACCCCATTGCCGGGAGTGCCCCCGGAGGACCAGCAGGGCTCGAGATCCGCGTCGGAGCTACGCCGTACGCCGGCCGTGCGCCCCTGGGAGGGAGAGGGGCGCGCGCCGGCCACGCGGCGACAGGGAGCAGCAACCACGGCCGGATCCTCTGGAGGGGTGGGGTCTGGGGGGACCGCGACACCTTTGGTGTCCTAGGGTTCGGCCGTGGGTGCTCTCCAGGGACTCGTCGACCAGGGCCTGATGGCCGCTGACTGGGCCGAGGCCCTCGCACCGGTCGAGGACCGGGTCACCTCGCTCGGGCAGTTCCTGCGCGCCGAGATCGCCGCGGGCCGCACGTACCTCCCGGCCGGCGAGCACGTCTTCCGCGCGTTCCGGCGCCCGCTCGCCGACGTCCGGGTGCTGATCGTGGGGCAGGACCCGTACCCGACGCCCGGGCACCCCATCGGCCTCAGCTTCGCCGTCGACCGCGGCGTACGCCCGATCCCCCGCAGCCTCGCGAACATCTACCAGGAGCTGGCCAACGACGTCGGCTTCGTCCCGCCCGGCCACGGCGACCTCACCGGCTGGGCCGACCAGGGCGTCATGCTGCTCAACCGGGTGCTGACCGTGCGGCCCGGCGAGCCGGGATCGCACCGCAACCAGGGCTGGGAGCACGTCACGGCGTGCGCGATCCAGGCCGTCGTCCGGCGGGCCGAGGCGGGCGCGCCGATGGCCGCCGTCTTGTGGGGACGCGACGCGCAGACGCTCAAGCCGCACCTGGGCCCGATCCCGTCGGTCGAGTCGCCGCACCCCTCACCGCTGTCGGCCTCGCGCGGGTTCTTCGGCTCGCGGCCGTTCAGCCGGGTCAACGCCCTGCTGACGGAGCGCGGCGGGCGGCCGGTCGACTGGGCGCTGCCGGCCTGACGTCGTCTGGCGCCCTTGTCCCGAGCGACGTCGGGGAATATAGTTGAAGTCTCAACTATTGGAGTGGACATGACGACGGACACCAGCAACCGGATGCCGGCCCTCTACATCGGGCACGGCGCGCCCCCGCTCCTCGACGATGCGCTGTGGTCGAGCCAGCTCGCCGCCTGGGCAGGCGACCTGCCGCGTCCCAAGGCGATCCTGATCGTCAGCGCTCACTGGGAGTCGGCTCCCCTCTCGCTCACCGCGAGCGGCGTGCCGCTGGTCTACGACTTCGGCGGGTTCGCGCCGAAGTACTACCAGATGACCTACGAGACGCCCGACGCCACGGCGTTCGCGAAGCAGGTGGCCGCGATGATGCCGCGCACCGAGCCGATCCACCAGCACTCCTCGCGCGGCCTCGACCACGGCGCGTGGGTGCCGCTGAAGATCATGTACCCCGAGGCCGACATCCCGGTCCTGCAGATGTCGATGCCCACCCACGACCCGGGGCGGCTGATGGAGATCGGCCGCCGGCTCAAGCCGCTGCGCGACGAGGGCGTGCTCATCATCGGCTCCGGCTTCCTCACCCACGGACTGCCGTTCCTGACCTCGTGGCAGCTCGACGCCGCCGCCCCCGGATGGTCCTCGGACTTCGACGCCTGGGCCGGCGAGGCGATGGCCCGCGGCGACGTCGACGAGCTGGCGTCGTACCGCGACAAGGCGCCGGGCATGCCGTTCGCCCACCCGACGGTCGAGCACTACACCCCGCTGTTCGTCACCCTCGGCGCAGCGACCGACCCCACCGAGCCCGGCGACCAGGTGATCGACGGGTTCTGGATGGGCCTGTCGAAGCGCAGCCTTCAGGTGGCCTGAGCCAGTCGCCGCCGCAGCCGGGCCACCTCGGCCTCGAGCTCGAGCACCTTGGCGATCCCGGCCAGGTTGAGCCCGTCTGCGAGCAGGTCGCGGATCCGGTGCAACGTCTCGATGTCGGCGCGGCTGTAGAGCCTGGTGCCGCCCGCGCTCCGTGCGGGCTCCACCAGGCCGCGGCGCTCGTAGACGCGGATGTTCTGGATCTGCAGCGAGGTCATGTCCGCCGCGACCGAGATCGCGTAGACCCCGCGGTTCCACTCCCCGGTGCCTTGATTCATGACGGCAGATTATCTATAACGGTCATTGCAGATCCAGTGACCGGCCGAACGCCGGTGAACCCGAAGGGAGACATGTCATGTTGCTGCGTACCACCGACCCGTTCCGTGACTTCGACCGGCTCGCCGGCCAGCTCCTGGGCGCCGGGCTTGGTACGACGAACCGGCCGGCCGTGATGCCGATGGACGCCTGGCGCCAGGGCGAGCAGTTCGTGCTCGAGTTCGACCTGCCCGGCATCAGCAAGGAGAGCATCGACATCGACGTCGAGCGCAACGTGCTGACCATCAAGGCCGAGCGGGTCGCCGGCAACGGCGACTGGCAGCGCCTGGCGTCCGAGCGGACCCACGGCCAGTTCTCGCGTCAGCTGGTCCTCGGCGACAACCTCGACCTGGAGCGGATCGAGGCGGCCTACGCCGACGGCGTGCTGCGCCTGGTCATCCCCGTCGCGGAGAAGGCCAAGCCACGCAAGATCGAGATCGCCGGCACCTCCCCCGCGGCCGACCACGAGGCGATCGAGGCCTGACCCGCAGGGGCTCCGCGTCCGCCGACACGCTCAGCGGACGCGGAGCCTCCGCATCAGCTTGAGCGAGCTCAGCATCTGCTTGACGTACGCGTCGTAGGCCTGGCCCGGGCGGGGTCCCATGACCTGCTTCTTGAGCACGGCGACGTTCTTGGCGTCGGTGTACTTGAGCAGGCCCTGGTCGCCGTGGCGCGCGCCGACGCCGGACTTCTTCACGCCGCCCGACGGCGAGCCCTTCGAGGCGTACGCCGTCGCCAGCGCGTCGTTGATGTTGACGTTGCCGGACTCGATCCGCGCGGCCACGGCCTCGGCGCGGGCCAGGTCGCCGCTCCACACCGAGGCGTTGAGGCCGTAGTCGGTGTCGTTGGCGAGGTGGATGGCCTCGTCGACGGTGCGGTAGGAGTACAGCGAGACGACCGGCCCGAAGGTCTCGGTGTGGCCGGCCAGCATGTCCTTGGTGACGCCCTCGAGCACCGTGGGCTCGAAGAACGCCGGGCCGATGTCGGGCCGCGCGCGCCCGCCGGTGAGCACGGTCGCCCCCTTGGCGACGGCGTCCTCGACGTGCGAGGCGACGCGGTCGCGGTGGTCGGGGCTGACCAGGGAGCCGATCTCCGGCCCGAAGTCGTACGCCGCCCCGATCTCGAGGTTGGCGGCCCGGGTGACGAAGGCCGACTTGAGCTCGTCGTACCGACTCTCGGGCAGGTAGATCCGCTCGATGTGCATGCAGATCTGGCCCGTGTTGCCGAAGACGCCGAAGGTGGTGCCCTCGACCCACTCCTCGACGTTCACGTCGTCGAGCACGATCATCGGGTTCTTGCCGCCGAGCTCGAGGCAGCAGCCGATCAGGTTGCGGCCCGCGCGCTCGCCGATCACCCGGCCGGTCGCGGTCGAGCCGGTGAACATGACGTAGTCGGCGTTGTCGATCAGGGTCGGGCCCACGTCGGGGCCCTCACCGCACACGACCTGGAACAGGCCCTTGGGCAGGCCCGCCTCCTCGAGCAGCGAGATGCCGTAGAGCGGCGAGAGCGCCGTCTTGTTGTCGGGCTTGACCACGACGGCGTTGCCGGCGATGAGCGCCGGGATCGCGTCGGAGAGACCTGTCGCGAACGGGAAGTTCCACGGCGCGATGATGCCGACGACGCCCTTGGGCACGCGGACCTCGGTCGAGCCGGACACGATCGGCACCGGGCCGCCGTGCTTCTTCGGGGCGAGCAGCTTCTTGGCGCGCTTGAGGTAGTACGACATCACCATCGGCGGGTCGCAGGTCTCCTCGATCGCCATCCGCCGGTTCTTGCCGCTCTCGACCTGGATCAGGTCGGCGGTGGTGTGGGCGTTGTCGACGAGCAGCGTGTGCGCGCGGTCGAAGACCTCGAGCCGCTTGGCGACCGGCCACTGGGCCCACAGCTCCTGGGCGGCGCGGGCCTTCGCGAAGGCGTCCTCGATGTCCTCGGGGGTCGACTGCGGGAGCTCGACGAGCACCTCGCCGGTGTAGACCTCGGTGAGCTTCCAGGTCGCGCCGCTGCGGCCGGGGACCCGGGCGACCAGCCGCTCGAGGAGCTCGTCGGTGACCGAGGCGGGGCGCTTCGCCGCGCTCACCAGTCGGCTCCGCCCAGGATGATCTCGGCGGCCTTCTCGCCGATCATGTAGCACGGGGCGTTGGTGTTGCCGCCGGTGATGCTCGGCATGATCGAGGCGTCCGCGACGCGCAGGCCCTCGACGCCGCGCACCTTGAGGTCCGGGCCGACCACGGCGCGCTCGTCGACGCCCATCCGGCAGGTGCCGACGCCGTGGTAGACGGAGGTCGACCGGTTCTTGAGCGCGACCCGCAGCTCCTTGCCGTTGGGGATCGACGGTCCGGGGTGGATCTCCTCCTTGACCGCGCCACCGAACGCGGCCGAGGCCATGATCTCGCGGATCATCTCGGTGCCCTCGGCGAGCACCTCGACGTCGGCGGGGTCCTGGAAGAAGCCGTAGTCGATGAGCGGGGCGGCCGTCGGGTCGGACGACGCGAGGCGCAGGGTGCCGCGGCTCTTCGGGTAGATCAGCGTCGAGAAGACGGTCAGCGACGGGCGGCCGTCGGGGATGTGGCGGATCGGCTCGTCCTGGTTGGGGCTCGGGTAGGCCCAGGGCAGCATGTGCAGCTGGAGGTCCGGGATGTCGGTGGCGGCCGACGTACGCACGAAGCCGACGGACTCGAAGACCGAGTTGTCGAGGAACGAGCCGCCCCGGGTCAGGTCGCGTGCCATGCCCTTGAAGAAGGTCCAGGCGTTGCCGCGGTACGTGACGCTCGGCACGTGGAACGACATCGGGTGGAACAGGTGGTCGTGCAGGTTGTCGCCGACGGGAAGGTCCGCGATGCAGTCGATGCCGACGCTGGCGAGGTGGTCGGCGTGGCCGATGCCGGAGAGCATCAGCAGCTGCGGGCTGTTGGCGAAGCCGGCCGAGACGATGACCTCCTTGCCCGCCCTGATGAACCGGCGGGTGCCGCCACCCTTGCCCTGGTCGATGACCTCGACGCCGGTGGCGCGGCCGTTCTCGATGACGACCTTGGTCACGTGGACCTCGGTCTGGAACTCGAGCGTGCGCGGCGCGAGGTTGTGGACGTAGCCGCGGGTCGAGGAGTAGCGCAGGCCGTCGGCAGCGTTCTGCTGCATCCGGGCGATGCCCTCCTGCTCGGCGGCGTTGTAGTCGTCGAGGACCTTCACGCCGAGGGTGTCGGCGGTGGCCTGGATGAACTGGAGGCTGGCCTCCTGCGGCGTCTTGTTGCGGGTGATCTTGATCGGACCGCCGGCGCCCCGGTAGGCGTTCTCGCCGTCCTCGAAGTCCTCGTAGCGCTTGAACGCCTCGTTGACGCTGTCGGCGTCCCAGCCGGCGTTGCCCTCGGCCGCCCACGAGTCGTAGTTGGCGCGGTTGCCGCGTACGTAGACCATGCCGTTGACCGAGCTCGAGCCGCCGCCGACCTTGCCGCGCGGGGCAGGCATCCGGCGGCCGTCGAGGCCGGGCTGCGGGACCGAGCGGTATCCCCAGTCGAAGAGCCTCTCGAGCCGCGGCTCGGAGTGCATCGGGCCGATCATGCCGGGCTTCTTCGTGAAGTAGCCGTGCATGCCCTTGTCGTCGGACTTGCCGGCCTCGAGCAGGATCACGCTCGCACCGGACTGGGCCAGCCGTCCGGCGACGATCGACCCGGAGCTGCCCGATCCGACCACCACGTAGTCAGCCTCGTTGCCGTACGCCGCGCGCTTCGCCATCCGCTTCCCATCCTTCGCTCGTGTGACCGGGGTCATTCGGGGGCCCGGCCGGCTCACTGTAACGCGTTCTAGTTTCTTCACGAAAGTGTTTCGTGTTCTCGTCTTGACGAGGGGCGGCTGGGAGGATGACGTCCGTGCGGATCCTGTCCATCCAGTCCTCGGTCGCCTACGGCCACGTCGGCAACTCCGCGGCGGTCTTCCCGCTGCAGCGCCTGGGCCACGAGGTGTGGCCGGTGTTCACGGTGCACTTCTCCAACCACACCGGGTACGGCGCCTGGCGCGGCCCGCTGCTCGCGCCCTCCGACGTGGCCGAGGTGATCACCGGCATCGAGGACCGTGGCGTGCTCGCGACGTGCGACGCGGTGCTGTCCGGCTACCAGGGCTCCCCCGCCGTGGCGGCGGTGATCGTCGAGGCCGTGCAGAAGGTGAAGGCGGCGAACCCCGCCGCGACGTACACCTGCGACCCGGTGATGGGCAACGCGAAGTCGGGCTGCTTCGTGAACCCGGAGATCCCGCCGATCATCCGCTCCTCGGTGGTCCCGGTCGCGGACATCCTCACGCCCAACCAGTTCGAGCTGGGCTTCATCACCGGGCGCGACGAGCTGTCCGGCCCGTCCTCCCTCGACGCCGTGCTGGAGGCCGCCGACGAGGTCAGGTCGATGGGCCCCTCGACCGTGCTGGTCACCTCGGTCGAGCGGCTCGGCGCTCCCGACGACGTGATCGAGATGATCGCGGTCACCGGTGACGGCGCCTGGATCGTGCAGACGCCCCGCCTGCCCATGAAGGCCAACGGCTCCGGCGACATCACCGCCGCCCTGTTCACCGCCCACCTGCACAGCACCGGCTCCGCCGCCGTCGCCCTGGGCCGGACCGTGGCGTCGGTGTACGACGTGCTCGCGGCGACGCTGGAGTCGGGCGAGCGGGAGCTGCGGCTGATCGCGGCGCAGGACGCGATCGCCGTACCGGACGAGCGGTTCGAGGTCACGCAGCTGCGCTGACTACGATGGCCCTCGCGCCCGTGGGACTCGGGCGCACGCCGCGTTAACTCAGTTGGCAGAGTGTCGCTCTTGTAAAGCGAATGTCGTCGGTTCGATTCCGACACGCGGCTCCACCGGTCCGACAGGTTCTGTCGGATCCACTCAGTACGGTCCGCCCATGTCGAACTGTCTCGGGTGCGGCAGCCCGCTCACCAAGCCCAGCCAGAAGGTGTTCTGCAGCAACCGCTGCCAACGTTCCGCCGAACGCACAGCCAAGACCGCAGCTTGGCTGCGCACAGGCATCGGATCCATTGCCGGCGAGAAGGGCCACTACATCCGGCGCTACCTCCTCGACGCCCAGCACGGCTGCTGCGAGATCTGCGGCATCGCGGAGGAGTGGAACGACCGCCCCCTGGTCTTCGTGCTCGACCACATCGACGGCGATGCCACCAACAACCACCGCGACAACCTGCGCATGGTCTGCCCCAACTGCGACTCCCAGCTCCCGACGTTCAAGAACCGCAACCGGGGCAAGGGCCGGCACTTCCGGCGGGAGCGATACGCCAACGGCCAGTCGTACTGATCCCCAGCGATGAGTGTCGGCATCCTGACTAGTCTCACCACCGTGGACCTGCCCGTGATGCCGCCCGTCCTGCCCATGCTCGCGAAGGCCGTGTCCGGCGTACCGGACCCGGCGAAGCACGACCCCCTCGGGCTCAGCTTCGAGCCCAAGTGGGACGGGTTCCGGTGCATCGTGTTCCGCGACGGCGACGAGGTGGAGCTGGCGAGTCGCAACACCAAGCCGCTGACGCGCTACTTCCCCGAGCTGGTGGAGGCGATGAGGGCCGAGCTGCCCGAGCGGTGCGTGCTCGACGGGGAGATCTTCGTGGCGCTCGACGGCGACGACGGGAAGGGGCGCCTGCAGTTCGAGGTGCTGCAGGAGCGGATCCACCCGGCTGCGTCGCGGATCAACCTGCTGGCCGAGCAGACGCCGGCGGACTTCGTGGCCTTCGACCTGCTGGCCCTGGGCGACGAGAGCTACTTGGAGCGGCCGTTCGCGCAGCGGCGCGCGGCCCTCGAGGAGGCGCTCGTCCACCTGTCCGCCGACGAGGGCCGCTGCCACCTCACCCGCACCAGCACCGACCCGGCGGTCGCCGAGGAGTGGTTCCACCAGTTCGAGGGAGCCGGGCTCGACGGCGTGGTGGCCAAGCCGCTGAGCGCGCCGTACGCACCGAACGCCCGGACCATGCTGAAGATCAAGCACGAGCGCACCGCCGACGTGGTCCTCGCCGGCTACCGCGAGCACAAGACGAGCACGCCCGGGAACCCGCTGATCGGCAGCCTGCTGCTGGGCCTGTACGACGGCGGCGAGCTGCAGCACATCGGCGTCAGCGCGAGCTTCACCGCCGCGCGCCGGGCCGAGCTGTGGCACGAGCTGCAGCCGCTGGTCGTGCCGATCGAGGACCACCCGTGGGGGCGCTGGCAGGAGTTCCTGGTCGCCAACCCCGGCCGCCAGCCCGGCACGCAGAGCCGGTGGAGCCAGGGCAAGGACCTCTCGTTCACGCCCCTGCGGCCCGAGCGCGTGATCGAGGTGAAGTACGACGCCATGGAGGGCCGGCGCTTCCGCCACACCGCGCACTTCAAGCGGTGGCGCGAGGACCGTGACCCGGAGTCGTGCGGCTACGACCAGCTCGAGCAGCCGGTGCGCTACGACCTCGCGGACGTCCTCGGGGGCTGACCGGGGGCTGACGCGCGACCACGGGAACGGCAGGATGGTGTCATGAGCACCGCTCCCCGCGAGGAACCGTACGCCGTCGTCCTGCTCATCGAGCAGGCGCTCACCGCTGCCGACGCCGCCCAGGTCCGCGGCCTGCACCAGGAGCTCGACGACGACCCGACGATCGAGGTCCAGTACCACGTGCTGCTGCCGATGGCGGACGCAGCGGCCGCCGTCGAGGCCTCGCTCGGCGTCATCGGTGGCGCCGACCTGATCGCCCCGCCCATCACGCCCTCGCCCGACGAGATCGAGCGGCTGCGCGGGGAGTACCGCGACCAGGCCGAGCGCGACCTCGCCACGACCCGTGAGGCGCTGGTCGCCGCGGGCGCGGTCATCGGCTCCGTCTCCATCGTCACCGAGCCGCCGGTCGACGCCCTGATCAGCAAGGTGAAGGAGGTCGACGGCCGGGAGTCGATCATCCTGACCCGCCCCCACCTGGTCGCCGAGTTCTTCCACGTCGACTGGACCTCACGCGCGCGCCGCAAGCTCGGCGTACCCGTCCTGCACCTGCTGGAGCACGAGCAGGCCTGACCCGCGGCGCAGGTGCCGAGCAGATACCGAATTGCGAGGTTGCCGCCCCCGGTCGACGAGACGATGCTGGAGGAGCGTCGTAACGCGCCCACCAGGGAGGTCGTTGTCCGGTCATGTCGGTCCTGCACACCCTGGACGTCCGCCTCCTGGAGGCGCTCGCGGGCGCGCACCTCGCGCCGGCCGACCGGGACGGCGCCCTCGACGTGTGCGACGGTGCGGTCGACGCGGTCCGCTCGCTGGCGATCGCGCACCCCGGCCGCGCGGTGCGCGAGGTCGTGCTCCTGATGCTCGCGGAGGAGACCCCGCACCTCGACCGGCAGGTGCGCGGTGACCTCGCCCGGTTGTGCGAGGTGGAGGTCGTGCGGGGGCTCTAGGACCCCTCGACCCGGTTGCCGTCCGCGTCCCAGTGCTCGGCGACCTTCTTGCTCGGCTGCACGCGCGGTGGCTCCCCCGGCATCTTCGGGTAGTCCGGCGGGAAGTTCAGCTCGCCCTCGCCGTCGGCGACCTGCTGGTCCCACAGGTCGAGCAGGGGCTCAAGGGAGTACGACGTGTCGTCGATCCCCGCCCACGGGTCGCCGTCGGCCACCCGCTCGGGAACGGTGAACAGGTTGTACGCACCGGGGTCGGTCGCCGCCGCGAGCTCCGACCAGGTCATCGGGGTCGACACCGGAGCGCCGGGCTTGGGTCGCAGCGAGTACGCCGACGCGATGGTCCGGTCGCGGTTGTTCTGGTTGAAGTCGATGAAGATCCGCTCGCCGCGCTCCTCCTTCCACCACGCCGTGGTGACCTGCTGGTCGCGCTTGGCCAGCTCGCGGCCGAAGGCGATCGCGGCGTGCCGCACGTCGGTGAACTCCCAGCGCGGCTCGATCCGGACGTAGACGTGGACGCCGCGGTTGCCGGAGGTCTTCGGGTAGCCCTGCAGGCCGAGCTCCTCGAGGAGCTCGCGCGCGACCCCGGCGACGCGGACGGCGTCGCCGAACGTCGTGCCGGGCTGGGGGTCGAAGTCGATGCGCAGCTCGTCGGGGTGGTCGACGTCGGCGCGTCGTACCGGCCACGGGTGGAAGGTGAGGGTGCCCATCTGGGCGCACCAGACGGGTACGGCGATCTCGGTCGGGCAGATCTCCTCGGCGGTGCGGCCGGACGGGAAGGTGATCCGCACCGGCTCGAGGAAGTCGGGAGCCCCCTTGGGGACGCGCTTTTGGTAGAAGCCCTCGCCGTCGTCGCCGTACCCGGTGGAGAGCCGGAAGCCCTCGCGGTAGCCGTCGGGCCAGCGCTCGAGCGCGGTCGGCCGGTCGCGCAGGGCACGCATCAGGCCGTCCTCGACCGCGACGAAGTACTCGGCGACCATCAGCTTGGTGACCTCGGGCGTGCGCTCGGTCGCCTCGTAGATCACCCGGTCCGGGCTCGACACCCGGACCTCGCGGTCGCCTGCCTGGACCATCGCCGCCGCGGTCTTCGCCATGCGGCGAGCCTAGGACACGCCCTCGCGCTCAGCCGCTGACGCCGCGGAGCTCGACCGGGACCTGCGGGAGCTCGATGCTGTCGACGACGCGGTGGCTGGCGAGGTCGACGACGTGGACCTGCCGGGTGGCGGGCTCGGTGACGTATGCCGTGCTCCCGACCACCTCGAGCAGCGGTCGCGGCTGCTGCCAGTCCTTCGGCTCCCGCCAGGCCGCGACGACGGGGACGGAGGCGCTGAGCCGGGCAGCCGCGACGTCGATGACGTGCAGGGCCCCGTCGGTGCCGAGCACCAGCGCGTCGCCGTCGGGCGTGCGCCCCAGGGAGCGGAAGCTGTAGCTGGCCGGCAGGTCGAGCAGCCGCAGCGAGGCGTCGCGGGTGTCGATGAGCGAGACCCGGGTCGGTCGCTCGAGCTCGGCGTCGGCGTCGACCTTGTAGTCGCCGAGCACGTACGGCGACGTGTCGTGCCCGGCCTGGTTGCCGATGCGGCCGTACGGGTCGGGGGAGGCGATCTTGGTGACCTCGCGTCCGTCGACGAGCAGCACGCCGTCCTCGCAGCCGAACAGGGCGACGTCGCCGGCGAACGCCTCGCCGTGCACGCCCGGGCACTCGTCGGACGAGGCCAGCTCGTTGCCGGCCGCCGTGACCACGCGGATCCCGGAGCGCGACTCCTCGTCGCCCACGGTCATCATCGGGTTGCCGTGCCCGTCCTGCACGGCGACGCCGTGGTGCGCCTCGGCGGCGCGGAAGGTCTCGACCTCCGGCGTGCCGTCCGCCAGGTCGGCGGGGTCGAAGGCCGTGATCGCACCGGTGCCGTCGTCGAAGACCGTGGTCCGGCCGTGGTGCGCCACGACGTGCCCGGGCTCCTCGGCCTCGATCCTGAAGCCCGTCACCCGGGGCTCGCCCGTCCACGAGTGGCCGTGGTCGCCGTGCTCGTCGGTCCAGGCCCCCGTGTCGAGTGCCGTGAGCCCACCGGCGCCGGACACGAGCACGTGGCGCCCGTCCCCCGCGGGGTTGAGGCGGAGGAAGCCCTCCCGCTCCTCGTCGAGCAGCACCTCCCCCGTCCGGGCGTCGAGGACGAGCACCCCGCCGTCGTACGTCATCGCGAGACGGGGCCGCGGACCGTCCACCTCCGTCGCCGCCGCGGACGCACCGGCGGACGGTGACGGGGAGGACGACGGGCGGGTGGACTGCTCGGCTCCGCACGCGGCGAGGACGAGGGCACCGAGGACGACGGGGACACCGGATCGGATCAACATGAGAATGATTCTCATATGCAATTCAGGAACAGGTCAAGTCTCAGTGCTCGTCGGTCGACCTCGAGGCGGTCAGGGTGCGCCCGCCCACCACGGTGATCACGGCGACCAGGCCGGCCAGGATCGCGAACCCGATCCGCTGGCTGCGCAGGAACTCCTCGACCACCGCGGCACTCCAGCGCCCGCTCGGCAGCATGGTGCCCATGACGGCCGCGGTGACGGTGCCGACCACGGCGACACCGAAGACGTTGCCGATCTCCTGGGCCGTGTCGTTGAGGGCCGAGCCGATGCCGGTGTGGTCCTCAGGGAGCGCCTCGATCAGCGCGACCGCCGACGTCGTCATCACCATCCGCGCCGCCACCGCGAGCAGCACCATGCCGGCGGCGAAGACCGGGTAGCCGGCGCCGAGGGCGACGTACTCGACGGCCAGGGAGACCAGCAGCGACGTGCTGCCGGCCAGGGCGGTGGCCCGGTGGCCGAGGCGGGCGACGAGCGCATCGGTGACCGGCCCGGAGACGAACATGCCGGCGACCATCGGCAGCGTGCCCAGGCCGGCCTGCAGCGGCGTCCAGCCCCAGGCGAACTGGAACAGCTGGGTCGCGGCGAACATGACGCCGACCATCGCGACCATCACGCCGGTCTGCAGGATCGCGCTGCCGCGCACGGTGCGACGGCCGAGCAGGCGCAGGTCGAGCATCGGATCGGCCGCGGCGCGCTCGCGCAGCACGAAGCCGACGCCCGCCGCCAGCGCGGCGCTCGCCGTGACGACAGTGACCGGCGCGGTCCAGCCGGCGTCGACGCCGAGCGTGAAGGTGAACAGGATCAGGCCGAGCATCGCGACCGAGAGCACGGCTCCGGGCACGTCCGCGCCACCGGTACGACGCTCGGCCGGGTCGTCGACAGGGATGCCGCGGGCGACCCCCCAGAAGGCAATGGCGGCGACCGGGGCGTTGACCACGAGCAGCGCCTGCCACGGCAGGTGGCTGACGGCGAGGCCGCCCAGGACCGGCCCGACCATCACGCCCACCATCGCGACACTGACGATCAGCCCGATCGCGCGCCGGCGCAGCTCGTCGTCGTCGAAGAGCCGGAAGACGAGGGACATGGTGCCGGGTGCGATGAGGGCGGCGAACACGCCGCACAGAGCACGCACGCCGATCAGCTGCCACGACTCGGTCGCGAGCACGACGAGCGAGGACGCCAGCCCGAAGCCGGCGATGCCGACGAGCAGCGTGCGGCGGCGCCCCAGCCTGTCGCCGAGCGTGCCGCCGACCATCAACAGTCCGCCGAAGGTGAGCGAGTAGGCGCCGACGATCCACTGCAGGCCGGTGGGTCCGACGGGGAGGTCGCGGCCGATCGTCGGCAGCGCGACAGACAGCACGGAGTTGTCGACCATCTCCACGAGCATGGTCAGGCACAGGGCGAGGATCGCCGGCGCGGCGGCGCGGAGCGTGGTGGGCTTCGCGGCGCGCGGCGTGGTGGGCGTCGGAGACGCGGTGGTGGCGGTCATGGCGGCCTCCCTTCAGGACGAGGATTCTCGAACGACGTTCGATTCGAACCCTGTTCGAGAATAGAACGTTGTTCGAGAATGTCAACTCGCCCTAGGCTGAGGGCATGCCAGGACGCCCTCGGACGACCCGCCGCGCGACCCACTCGCTCGACCAGATCGTCGACACCGCGATCGCGATGCTCGACCGCGACGGCACCAGCGGCCTCACCCTGCGCGGCCTGGCCGCCGAGCTGGGCGGCGGCCTGGGCAGCATCTACTGGTACGTCGCCGGCAAGGCCGAGCTGCTGGACCTGGCCTGCGACACCCTGATCGGGCGCGCGCTGACCGCGGACGACGCACCCATGCCGCCGATGGAGGTCGAGCTCGACACCGACGACGCGGTGGTGCTCGAGGCGGCGGCGACGGTGCGCCGGATCTCGCTGGCGCTGTTCGCACAGATGGACGAGCACCCGTGGCTCGCGGCGCAGTCACGGCTGGGCGGCGCGGACCGTCCCAACGCCCTGCGGGTGTGGGAGCAGGTCGGCCGGGCCCTGGCGGCCATGGGCCTCTCCCCGCGCCAGCAGTTCCACGGCAGCACCGCGATCACGGGCTACGTCGTCGGCGTCGCCGCCGAGATGTCGGCGCAGGACGACGCGGTCGACCCCACGCTGTCGCAGGAGGAGCAGCTCGACCGCATCGTCGAGCGCTGGCAGGGCGAGGCGTACGACGACCTCCCGTGGATCCGCTCGATGGCGGACCAGTTCCGCCGGCACGACGACCTCGCCCAGTTCGCCGCCGGCCTGGACCTGCTGGTCCTCGGCCTGGTCCGCCAGGCGGTCAGCCCCGGTCGACCTCGTCGGCCGGCTCGAGGCTGAGGCTGATCGAGTTGATGCAGTACCGGTCTCCCGTGGGCGTGCCGTAGCCGTCGGGGAAGACGTGGCCGAGGTGCGAGCCGCAGTTGGCGCAGCGCACCTCGACCCGCTTCATGCCGTGCGAGTTGTCCTCGATGTACTCGATGGTGTCGCTGATCGGCTGGTAGAAGCTCGGCCAGCCACACCCGGAGTGGAACTTCGTGTCGGACTCGAACAGCTTGGCCTGGCAGGCCTTGCAGCGGTAGACGCCCTTGGTCTCGGTGTCGGTGTACTCACCGGTGAAGGCCCGCTCGGTGCCGGCCTTGCGGAGCACCTGGTACTCCTCGGGAGTCAGCTCGGCGCGCCACTCCTCGTCCGTCTTCTCGACCTCGTATGCCATGTCCTTCAGCGTACTCAGCAGCCCTCGCGACGACGCTCAGGCGGCGACGCCGGAGACCGGCATCCCGGCCTCGCGCCAGGCCGCGAACCCGCCGATCACGTCGGTGGCCCGCTCGATGCCGATGCTGCGCAGCGCGTCGGCGGCGAGCGAGGAGGTGTAGCCCTCCTGGCACAGCACGATCACCCGTCGGTCGTACGACGCCTCGGGCAGCCGGGCGTCACTGCGCGGGTCGAAGCGCCACTCGAGCACGTTGCGCTCGACGACGAGGGCGGGCAGCCAGCGGGCGACCTCGCCCTCGCGGGCCCGCTGGGCTGCGGGCCGGATGTCGACGAGCAGGGCACCGAGGGCGACCAGCTCCTGGAAGGCGGCCCGGGCGCTGATCCGGTCGAGCCGGGACCGGGCGTCGGCGAGGAGGGCGTCGACGCCGTCGTACCGGACAGGGGAGGCGACGGGCGCAGGCGCGGGCACCGCGGTCAGGGCGCTCACCACTCCTCCCCCGCGCGCTCGACGCCGAGCACCTCGAGCCGGTCGCCGTGGAACTTGAACCGGGTCATGGTGTGCAGCCGCGGCGAGTACGCGTGCAGCGAGAGGGCGGGGCGGTCCGTCGCATTGCGGACGTCGTGCGCGTAGCCCGCGCCGAACGCCTTGCCGTCGCCGGGACCCAGGTCGATCAGCTGGAGCCCGCCGTCGAAGGTGTGCTCGGTGAGCTGGCCCTCCAGGACGGTGAAGGCACCGGACGACGAGCCGTGGTCGTGCCAGTCGGTGGCGGCGCCGGCGGGCCACGAGATCAGCCAGAGCTCGTAGTCCTCGGTGGTGAGCAGGCGGATCCACGAGCGCTCGTGCGGGTCGTGGTCGAGCAGGTGGAGCAGGTCGGGGTCGGCCGCGTGGTTGCGAACGACCTCGAGCAGGGGCAGGACGGCGAGCTGGGTCATGGGGGTCCTCCGGGGGTTGTGGGTGCTGGATCGGGTGGGGCGGATCAACAGCAGCGACAACACAGCCCGGACGCCCGGAGGGTGCCACGCAGGACTGGGAGGGAGGTGGTCATGGATCCATAGTGCACTAAGTCAATAGACTTTGCAAACGAGACGAGCCGGGGTCGGAGTCGTAGGGTTCCCGGGTGTCTCGACCAGCAGTCGCTCCCGCCCGGCTGACCGGCTTCCGCGAGCTCCTGGTCCGCACGGTGCCGTCGACGAGCGCGACCCTGGTCGCCGTGTGGGCCGGTGTCTGCGCGGTCGCCGGCCTGGTCCCCTCGCTGCGCCACGGGTTGCGCGAGCCGTTGACCGTCGTCAGCGAGAACGTCCTGCTGATCCTGCCGAACCTCGCCTACGCCACCTTCCTGGCGCTGCTCGCCGCCGCCCTGAGCACCGGGAAGCGCGCGGGCTGGCGGATCCTGGTCGGGGTCCTGGTCATCAACCTGGCCGACGCCCTGGGCGAGTTCACCGCCCGCCCCCGCAGCAACGTCGCGGTCGCGGTCGCCACCCTGCTGCTCGTCGTGGTGCTGCTCGCGCGCAACGGGTTCAACACCCGCGTCCGGTCGCGATCGGTGCTCAAGGCGGTCGCCGTCCTCGTGCCGTGCCTGCTGCTGAGCATCGGCCTGGGCTTCCTCCTCCTCCAGCTCTTCCACGGCACCCTGCCGGGCGACCAGCGGCTGCTCTGGTCGCTCAACCGCGCCACCGGTGGCGTGATCGGCCCGCGTGCGTTCGACGGCCGGCCGGACGACTGGGTGAGCGACCTGATCGGGTTCCTCGGCGGCGTCTCGCTGCTCGGCGCGTTCGCCGTCGTGTTCCAGTCCCAGGCGATGCGCGCGAAGCTGACGGCCCCCGAGGAGCGCGCGGTGCGCGCGCTGCTCGACGAGTACGGGCGCCACGACTCGCTCGGCTACTTCGCGACCCGCCGCGACAAGGCCGCCGTGTTCTCCGAGGACGGCCGGGCCGTCGTCCTGCACCGGGTCGAGGTCGGCGTGTGCCTGGCCAGCGGTGACCCGATCGGCGACGTCGGGTCGTGGCCCGACGCGATCGCCCGCTGGCAGCAGCTCGCGCGCGACCACGGCTGGTCCCCCGCCGTGCTCGGGGCGAGCGAGCGCGCCGCCCACCACTACGAGCGGGCGGGGCTGACCGCCCTGCAGCTCGGCGACGAGGCGATCATCGAGGTCGCCGACTTCAACCAGCGCCGGCCACGGCTGCCGGCCATCCAGCGCGCCGTACGACGGGCCCGGCGCCACGGGCTGACCGTCCGGATCCGCCGTCACCACCAGGTCTCACCCGAGGAGATGGAGCAGGTGCGACGGCTCGCCGACGCGTGGCGCGGCGACGAGCCGGAGCGCGGCTTCTCGATGGCACTGGGTCGTCTCGGCGACCCGGCCGACGGCGAGTGCCTGCTCGCCGAGGCGCTGGCGCCCGACGGCTCGGTGCTCGCGCTGCTGTCGTTCGTGCCGTGGGGCACGTCCGGCATCTCGCTCGACCTGATGCGGCGCGATCCCGACGGCCCCAACGGCGTGATCGAGTTCCTCGTGAGCACGATCGCCGAGCACGGCTCCGAGCACCGGATCGCCCGGATCTCGCTGAACTTCGCGGTCCTGCGCTCCGTCTTCGAGGAGGGCGGGCGGATCGGCGCGGGCCCGCTGCTCCGGGGCTGGCGGCGGGTGCTCCTCGTGCTGTCGCGCTGGTGGCAGCTCGAGGCCCTCTACCGCTCGAACGTGAAGTACGAGCCCGCCTGGTTCCCCCGGTTCCTGTGCTACGACGACGCGCGGATGATCCCCCGCGTCGGCGTCGCGGCCGGCATCGCCGAGGGCTTCATCGACGTCCCGGAGCGGATCCGGACCCGGCGGCCGCTGGAGCCCGAGCACCTCTCCCCGGAGCGGGCCGACGAGATCGTGGCGGCCGTCGAGGCACACCAGGAGCTGCGCGCCCGAGGCCGGCGCCGGCCCGAGCAGGTGCGGATCCGCCTGGACCGGATGTCGTCGATGGCCCAGGCCGGGCGGGCGCCGTACCCGGCGGCCGGGGAGCGGCCGACCTCGACCGCCGCGGCCCTCGCGGCCGAGGACGGGACGGCGGTGACCGTGGCCGGCCGGCTGGTGGCGATCCGCGACCACGGCGGGGTCGTGTTCGTGGAGCTTCGCGACTGGCACGGCTGCGTGCAATGCGTCCTGGAGGCCGACGACCTCGCGCCGGCCCTCGAGGTCTTCGTCGGGGACTGCGACCTCGGCGACCTCGTCGAGCTGCACGGCACCGTCGGCACCAGCCGCAGCGGCGAGCGGTCGGTGCTCGCCACCTCCTGGCGGATGCTCGCGAAGTGCCTCCACCCGCTGCCGGGGCACGTGAACGGCCCGATGGCACCCGAGCTCCGCGTCCGCCAGCGCCACCTCGACCTCGCCATGAACGACAGCGCCCGCGAGCACCTCCGGCGCCGGGCCGAGGTGCTGCGCGCGATCCGCGAGACCCTCCACGGGCAGGACTACCTCGAGGTCGAGACGCCGGTCCTGCACACGGTCCACGGCGGCGCCAACGCCCGCCCGTTCGCCACCTACAGCAACGCCTACGACCTGCCGCTCTCCTTGCGGATCGCCCCCGAGCTCTACCTCAAGCGGCTGTGCGTCGGCGGCGTCGAGCGGGTCTACGAGATGGGCCGGGTCTTCCGCAACGAGGGCGCCGACCGCACCCACAACCCGGAGTTCACCGCGCTCGAGGCGTACGACGCCCACGGCGACTACACGACGATGCGGCACCTGTGCCAGGAGCTGGTGACCACCGCGGCCACCGCGGTGCACGGCCGGCCCGTCCTGGTGCACCGCGACGCGGACGGCCAGGAGCACGAGCTGCCGATCGACGGCACCTGGACGGTGCGGACCGTGCACGACGCGGTGTCGGCGGCGCTCGGCGTCCGCGTCGACGGGGCGACGCCGGTCGAGGACCTGCGCGAGCTGGCCGCTGCCCACGGCATCGCGGGAGCCGGGCTGAGCGCCGACCAGGTCGTGCTCGAGCTCTACGAGGCGCTCGTCGAGCCGACGACGGTGGCGCCGACCTTCTACACCGACTTCCCGACCTCGGTGTGCCCGCTGACGCGCTCGCGCGACGACAACCCCGCGCTCGCGGAACGCTGGGACCTGGTCGTGCTCGGGATGGAGCTCGCCACGGCGTACAGCGAGCTGACCGACCCGGTCGAGCAGCGCCGGCGCCTCGAGGCGCAGTCCCTGCTCGCCGCCGGCGGCGATCCCGAGGCGATGGTCACCGACGAGCTGTTCCTCCAGTCGCTGGAGGTCGGCATGCCACCGACGGGCGGCCTCGGCATGGGCGTCGACCGGCTGCTCATGCTGCTGTCGGGCGACCCGATCCGCTCGACGGTGACCTTCCCGCTGGTGCGCCCCGACGCCGAGGAGACCGCGTGGTGACGCCGCCCAGCCGCCTTCAGTGGCTGGCGATCACGCTCCTGGTGGTCGGCGGCCTCGGGTACGCCGACTGGGTGCTCCAGCTCGTCCTCCCGGTCGACGCCGACCTGCGCACCAGCTTCATCAGCGAGCTGTCCGCGCTCGGCCAGCCCCACCACCGCGTGTTCCGGATCGCCGACGTCGTCGCCGGCGTCGCTCTGGGGGCCGGGGCGGCGTTGTCGTGGGTCCTGACCCGGCGCTGTGCCGCGGTCTGGGCCCCGCTCGTCGTGCTCTCGGTGTGCGCGGTCTTCGAGGCGGCGGTGCCGCTGTCGACGTCGTACACCTTCGGCGCGGCGCTCCCCGACCCCGGCACCGGGGCGTGGTGGGCCAAGGTGAGCGAGCCGCACGGCGTGTCCAGCTTCCTGGAGACGCTCGCCTTCCTGGTGGTGCTGGTGACCTGCAGCCTCGCGCTGCGCCGCCACGGTGCGGACCGGCGCCGGCTCGTCCTGCTGGCCGTGGGAGTCGGCGCCGCGCTGTGCGGCGCGATCGACGCCGTGCTGACCGCGACCCTGCTGCTCAACGGCAGCGCGGCCTACCTCGGCCTGGTCCAGCGGCTCGGCGTGAGCCTCACCGCCGTGTGGCTGGCCGCGGCGCCGAGCTGGCTGGTGCTCAGGGCAGCCGGGTCAGCAGCTCGGCGACCTCGACGCGGCGACCGGTGTAGAACGGCACCTCCTCGCGCACGTGGCGGCGAGTCTCCGAGCCGCGCAGGTGACGCATCAGGTCGACGATCCGGGTGAGGTCGTCGGCCTCGAAGGCGAGGATCCACTCGTAGTCGCCGAGCGCGAAGCTGGGGACGGTGTTGGCGCGCACGTCGGGGTAGCCGCGGGCCATCTGGCCGTGCTCGGCGAGCAGGCGGCGGCGCTCGGCGTCCTCGAGGAGGTACCACTCGTAGGAGCGGACGAAGGGGTAGACCGCGGCGTACGCGTGGGCACGCTCGTCGGCGAGGAACGCCGGCAGGTGGCTGCGGTTGAACTCCGCGGGGCGGTGCAGTGCCATCTGCGACCAGACCGGGGCGAGCCGCGACCCGAAGGCGGTACGGCGCAGCCGGTGGTAGGCGCCCTGCAGCTGGTCGCTGTCGGCGGCGTGCCACCAGACCATCAGGTCGGCGTCGGCGCGCAGCCCCGCGACGTCGTACAGGCCACGGACGACGACGTCCTCGGCGGCCAGCTCGGCGAGGAAGGCCTCCAGCTCGGCGGTCTCGTCCTTGCGAACGACCTCGTCGGGACCGAGCGTCTGCTCGAGCCGGAACACCGACCACATGGTGAAGCGGATGGTGTCGTTGAGCTCGTTGATCTTCGCCGCGTTGCTCTGGATGTGCGCCTGGGGGTCCGACATGCCTCCCATTGTGCCGACACCTCAGTCGCGACCGTAGCCCGCCTCCCGGGCCTTGACGATGGCGTCGGCACGGCCGGTGGCGTGCAGCTTGGCGTAGATGGCCGAGACCGTGTTGCGCACGGTCTTGTTGGAGACGTAGAGGGCGGCCGCGATCTCGTCGTTGGACCGGCCCGCGGCGATGCGCTGGAGCACGTCCCGCTCGCGCTCGCTGAGCTCGGGGAAGGGGTCGTCGTCGGCGCGCTGGGTCGGGAGGGCACCGGCGAAGAAGCCGGCGACCTTGGCGGCGAGGCTGGCGCCGAACACCATCCCGCCGGCGGCGGCCGAGCGGATCGCGTGCTGCACCTCGTCGGCGCCGGCGCCCTTGAGCAGGTAGCCGCACGCCCCGGCGCGGATCGCGCTGAGCACCGTGTCGTCGTCCTCGTTCATGGTCAGCATGACCACCCGCAGCGCGGGGTTGCGGCCGGTGAGGAACCGGGTCGCCTCGATGCCGTCGAGGTGCGGCATCTGGATGTCCATGACCACCAGGTCGGGCGCGGTGTCCTCGACGACGTGCAGCGCCTCGCGACCGTCGGAGGCGGAGCCGACGACCTCGATGCCGTCGAGCGCGCCGAGCAGCGAGGTGAGTCCGTCGCGGACGATCTGGTGGTCGTCGACGACGACCACGCGGATCGGGGTGCTCATGCAGGGCTCCTCAGGGGAAGTCGGGCCCGGACGACGGTGCCGCCGCCCGGGGGGCTGGAGATGGTGGTGGTGCCGCCGAGCTCGGCGGCCCGCTCGCGCAGGCTGGCGAGCCCGACGCCGGCGGCCCGGTCGGCGGGGATGCCGCGGCCGTCGTCGGCGACCTCGAGCACCAGGGTGTCGTCGGCGGTCTCGACCAGCAGTCGGACACCGTTCGCGTCGGCGTGCCGGGCGACGTTGGTGAGCGCCTCCCCCGCGATCCGGTACGCCGCGACCTCGACCGCCGCCGGGAGCCGGAGGTCGTCGGGGGCCGTCACGTCGAGAGGTACGGCGAGGTGCTCGGCCTGCTGCCGGAGGGCACCGACCAGGCCGCGGTCGTCGAGGGCCGGCGGACGCAGGTCGTGCACGAGGCGTCGTACGTCGGCGACGACCTCCTGCACCTGCGAGCTGATCGTCTCGAGCTGGCCGCGGGCCCGGGCCGGGTCCCGGTCGACGGTCATCCGGGCCGCCTCGAGCTGGAAGACGATGCCGCTCAGCGCGGGACCGAAGCCGTCGTGCAGGTCGCGCCGGATCCGGCGCCGCTCCTCCTCGCGGGCGGTGACCAGCCGCTCGCGGCTGCGCTGGACCTCCTCGGCGAGCTGGCTGGTGCGGGCGGCGGTGGCGGCCTGGCGCACCAGGTCGCCGAGCAGCTCCTCGTCGCGCACGGAGAGCCGGCTGCGCAGGCCCCTGGCCGGGAGGACCAGACGCCCGATGGTGGTGTCGCGCCAGGTGATCGGCAGCGTGCGGACCTCGGCCGGCCGGTCACCGAAGGTCGTCACGAGCCGCTCGCCGTGGCCGCGGTCGACCTCGACGCTGACGAACGGGACGGCGAACGCGGAGGCCACGGCGCGGGCGACGGCGGCGAGCTGCTCGACGGTGTCGTCGGTGTTCTCCAGCGTCGAGGCGAGGCCGGCCACGGCGTCGTACCTGTTGCCGCGCTCGCCGAGCATCACCCGACGGATGCCGGCGGAGAGCCGCTGGCGCAGCGGGCCGTAGAGCACGACCGAGACGACCAGCACGACCGCGACGACCTGGGCCTGGGTCAGCTCGTCGTCGAGGACGAGGGTGAGCATGCCGAGCACGGCAGCGTCGGTGGCGACCAGCACGACGAGGATCGCGGCGAGCACGACCGTGCGGCTGAGCAGGTCCTGGATCGGGACCAGGGTGGGCCGGACGATGGCGACGGTCATCGCAGCCGGGGGCACGACGGCGGCGGAGACCGCACCGAGGAAGCTGCCTCCCGGGACGTCGACCGCGAGGGTCACCACGACGACGGCCACGATGACCACGACGCTCCACAGCAGCCAGCGCATCCGGTCGCGCTCGAGGCCGTGTGAGCGCCGGTAGCGCACGACCACGGTGAGCAGGGAGAAGACGAACCCGGCGGCGCCGAGCGCGACGCCGAGCGAGGAGACCAACGGCTCGTGGCCGGTGAGGAAGCCGAGCGTGGTCGGGTCGGCGTCGACGCCGGTCGGCAGGTCGGCGAGGGCGTGGTCGCCCTCGGCCGGCACGACGATGAAGGCGACGCCGCTGAGCGCCATCGCGGCGACAGCGGTCCACGACGCCGGCGTCCACCGGCCCGGCAGGAACCGGCCGGTCGGGAAGACGAGCAGCACGACCGCGGTCACCGAGGTGAGGTAGGAGGTGAACCGGAGCAGGAACCAGAGCGCGAAGGTCATCCCCGGCCAGGCCGAGCTCGCGCCGAGCCCGGCCTGGACGTAGCTCTGCGAGAGCCCGTCGAGCGCCCAGAACAGCCCGGAGAAGGCCAGCAGCCAGCCGAACTTCTGCCTCCGGTCGTGGAGCAGGACGATGCCGGCGAGCACGCCGAGAGCCGCGCCCAGGCTCTGCCACGGCCAGCCGGGACCGCCGGCGATCTCGGGTCCCGGGCCGGTCTCGGGAGCCCCCATGTCGAGCCACGCGCCGAGCGGGACCAGGGCAACGCAGAGGGCGGGTACGACGAGGACCGCGACGGCCCTCAGGCCGCGCGGGCGGGTGTCGGCCTGCTGCGGCACCGGCACGGTCACCGGCACATTCTGCAGCCGGTCCGCACCCCCACGGTGCGGACCGGCTGTTTTGATGGGTTCGTTCACGAGCGGCCGCGGAACGCCTTGTCCCCGGCGAGGAAGCCGAGCGCGATCACGAGCAGGCCGATCGGGCCGGTCATGCCGGCCATGTACTGCAGCGGAGAGATGCCGAGCAGCAGGGTCAGGCCGCCGCCGAGGAGGCCGACCAGGCCCATCCACCTCGGGACGCCGCCGTGGCGGGCCGCGCCGAAGAGGGTGATGCCGGACAGGCCGAGCAGGCCCCAGCACCACGGGACGGTGCCGATCCAGTGGTTGTACATGGCGGCGTTCGAGGAGACCAGGATGTCGCTGTCGCCGGCGGAGAAGATGAACTCGGTGTCGAGGCCCGCGCCCAGGACCAGGACGACCGCCGTGACCAGCACGCCCGAGAAGGCGACGAGCGGGAGCGCGCTGTCGGCGGGGGTGCTCGCCTTGAGCCGGCGGTACAGGCCTGCGCCGAACGGGACCAGCAGCACCGCGGCGACCATCGCGCTCAGGTGGAAGGCCAGCATCTGCGGCACCATGTCGCCGAGTGCCTCGGAGATGGCGTCGGCGTCACCGGCGTACTTGTCGTCGTAGACGGCGCTGACCATCGAGGACGAGACGATCGCCCCGACGCCGGCGAGGCCGGCGCCGAGACCGGCCAACGCCCAGCGGGTCGGGGGGTAGACGACCGGCTCGTCGTGCGGCGCGGTGTGGTCGAGGGCGGTCGGGGGGACGTGGGTCTGAGCTGTCATGACAGGAGCATCCCGGGCCCGGTGTCCCGCGGGACAGGGACAACGGGGCAAGGTTCGGGCGCCTCAGGCGAGCAGGCCGTCGACCGCGTCCCGGGCCGAGCCGATGGTGGCGGGGATGCCGACGCCGTCGTACGCCGCCCCGCACAGCGCGAGGCCGGGGACCTCGGCGACCGCGGTGCGGATGCGGGCGACCCGGTCGGCGTGGCCGACCCAGTACTGCGGCAGCCCGCCGCCCCAGCGCTGGACGACCGCGTCGACCGGGGACGCGGTCAGGCCGGTGGCCAGCTCGAGGTCGGCGAGCGAGGCGCTGACCAGCCCCTCGTCGGGGACCTGGAGGGTGTCCTCCTCGCCGAACCGGCCGAGCGAGGTGCGCAGCACCAGCAGGCCCTCCCCTGCGTCGCGCACCCAGTCCCACTTGGCGAAGGAGAAGGTCGACGCCTTGACCCGGCGGCCGTCGACGGGCGGGACCAGGAAGCCGGAGGCGCCGGTGTCGAGCGCCTCGGCGACGCCCGGGTCGTCGCTGCGGAACGCGAAGGTGACCAGGGCGACCGAGGCGTAGGCGATCCCTGCCAGCTCGCGGGCTGCCTGCGGGGCGAGGTCGGCGAGCAGCCGGGCGGTCGGCGCGGCGGGCGTGGCGAGCACGAGGTGGTCGGCGTGCTCCTCCCCCGCGGGGGTGGTGACCACGAAGCCGGTGGGGGTACGGCGCACCGCGGTGACCGGGGTCTCGTGGCGGACCTCGACACCGGGACGGTCGCGGAGGTCGGCCTCGAGGGCGGCGGGCAGGCGCCACATGCCGCCGTCGACGGCGGCGAACACGGGCGGTGCGTCGGCGGGCGGCCCGGGCACGCTGACCTCGTCACGGGTGAGCAGGTCGAGCAGCTGCGGCGCGGCGGAGCGGGCGGAGATGCGGCGGGCCTGGCCGGCGTACACGCCGCCGAGGAGGGGCTCGACCAGCCGGTCGACCACCTCGTCGCCGTAGCGCCGGCCGACGAGGTCGCCCACCGAGACGTCGCCGTCGGGGTGCGGCACGACCTGGTGGCGCGCGCGGTCGAGGCCGTCGGCCGACAGGATGCCCGTGCCGGCGAGGTCGTCGAGGTCGAGCGGGGCGCCCATCAGGGTGCGGGGCAGCCGGCGCAGCGCGTCGCGGGTCCAGACCCGTGAGGTCGCCGTCGTCGGGTGGGTGATCGGCAGGCCGAGGGCCGCCGCGAGCGCGGTGCCCTCGGGGCGCCGGTGGAGCATCGCCTCGGCGCCGACGTCGACCGTGACCCCGGCGACCTCGCCGGCCCGCAGCTTGCCGCCGGGGCGGTCGGTCGCCTCGAGCACGAGGACGTCGCTGCCCGCCTCCGTGAGGGCGCGGGCGGCACCCAGACCGGCGATCCCCGCTCCCACCACGACCGCCCGGCTCATGGGGCCAGCCTAGAGACAACCGGTCAGGCCTGGGTGGCGACCCGGTCCTCCAGCAAGGACGCGGCGACGTCACCGGTGACGCCGCGCGAGGCGGCGGCACGGCCGACCACGAAGACGTAGGCGAGGAAGCCGAGCTCGGCGAGCACGCCGATCGCGATCCGCGCCCACGTGGGCAGCGGCGAGGGCGTCACGAAGCCCTCGATGATGCCGCTCACGAACAGGCACACCGCCAGTCCGAGAGCGACGGTGACCGACGTACGTCCGGCCCTGGCGAGGGACGCCGCCCGGGAGAGCTGCCCGGGCTCGACCCACGACCAGAACAGCCGCAGGCCCACGCCGCCGGCGACGAACACGCACGTCAGCTCGAGCAGGCCGTGCGGGATGATCAGCCCCCAGAACAGCTCGCCGCGGTCGTGGCGCATCATGATCGAGCCGACGATCGCGAGGTTCGCGACGTTCTGGAACAGCAGGTAGAGCACCGGCAGCCCGAGGATCCCGAGCGCGATGCACAGGGCGCTCACCCAGGCGTTGTTGACCCACACGTGGGTGGCGAAGGCGCCGGCGGCGTTCTCGCTGTAGTAGCTCTCGAAGTCGCTGTTGACCAGCTGGTCGACCTCCTGCGGCGAGAGCAGGCTCTGCTCGACCTGCGGGTGCTGGCCGAGCCAGAGCATCATCACCGCGGTGACCACCACGTTCCCGGCCAGGCAGCCCAGCCACCACCAGCGCAGGTTGTAGAGCGCCGCCGGGAACCGCTCGGTGAAGAACCCCGCGAACCCGCGCCAGCTCGGCACCCGCGAGGCCAGCATCGCGATCCGTGCCCGCCCCAGCAGCGAGGACAGGTGGGCCACCAGCTCACCGTCGGGCGCCGAGGTGCGTACGACGGACAGGTGGGTCGCGACCTGCTGGTAGCGGTCGACCAGCTCGTCGGCCTCCGCACCGCTGCGGTGCCGCTGGCGCACCAGCTGGTCCAGGCGCGCCCAGGACCCCGCGTGGGTGGCGACGTACGCGTCGAGGTCGATGCGGGGCACACGGTCAATCTATCCGTCCCCCGCGCCAACCCGCCGTCGCCGTAGGCTGCCCCCGATGCCCACCTCCGACTTCGCCACCGTCACCGCCGACGACCTCGTCACCGGCGAGGGCGTGGCGCTCGACCTGCCGGCCGCCTCGCTCGGGCTGCGGATGGCGAGCGGGCTGATCGACGTCGTGGTCACGGTGGTGACCCTGGTCGTGCTCTACATCCTGCTGCTGGTCGGCGCGTCGGTCGCCCACGACGAGGCGCTGCTCGGGGCAGGCATCGTGCTCACGTCGGTCATCACGTTCCTGGTCGTCCCGACCGCGCTGGAGACGCTGACCCGCGGCCGCTCGCTCGGCAAGCTGGCGCTCGGGCTGCGCACGGTCCGCGACGACGGCGGGCCGATCAGCTTCCAGCACGCGCTGGTGCGGGCGCTGATCGGGTTCGTGGAGATCTACGCGTTCTCGGGGGCGCCGGCGTTCTTCTCGATCATGCTCAGCACCCGCGGCAAGCGGCTGGGCGACTACGCCGCGGGCACGTACGTCGTGCGCGAGCGGGTCCCGCTGCGGCTGCCTCCCCCGCCGCCGATGCCACCCCAGCTCGCGGCCTGGGCGCGGCGGACCGACCTGGCGGCGCTGCCGACGGGCACCGCGCTCGCGGTGCGCCAGTTCCTGGCTCGCCTGCCCACCCTCGACCCGGTCTCGCGTGACCGGGTCGGACGGGCGCTGCTGGGCGACGTGGCGCCGTACGTCGCCCCGCCCCCGCCGCCCGGGGCGCCGCCGGAGCTGGTGCTGATAGCCGTGGTGGCCGAGCGCCGCGAGCGCGACCTCGAGCGGCTGCGGCGAGACGACCGGCTGCGCCAGCGGCTGCTGACCAAGCAGGGGTGACCCACCCGCCCGCTGGGTAGGTTGGGCGGCATGACGCAGGTCAACGAGCCGCCGACCGCTCCCACCGGCCGCACCCGGCGTACGCCCGCCGACCCGAGCACGCCGCTCTCGGTCGACGAGCTGGCCCGCGCGACCGAGGCGATCAGCAAGGTCTCCGACGCCTTCTCCAGCCGGGTCGTCGGCCAGCACCGGGTCCGTACGGCGCTCCTGGTCACCCTGCTCGCCGAGGGCCACGTGCTGCTCGAGAGCGTGCCCGGCCTGGCGAAGACGCTCGCTGCGTCGACGCTGTCGCAAGCGGTCAGCGCCCGGTTCGCGCGGATCCAGTGCACGCCCGACCTGCTGCCGAGCGACATCATCGGCACCCAGGTCTACGACCCGCGCCGCCACGAGTTCGAGACCCAGCTCGGGCCGGTCCACGCCAACTTCGTGCTGCTCGACGAGATCAACCGGGCGAGCGCGAAGACCCAGTCGGCACTGCTGGAGGCGATGCAGGAGCGGCAGACGTCGATCGCCGGCACCATCCACCCGCTGCCCGACCCGTTCATGGTCCTGGCCACCCAGAACCCGATCGAGGAGGAGGGCACCTACGTCCTCCCCCACGCCCAGATGGACCGGTTCCTGCTCAAGGAGATCGTCGACTACCCCACCGAGGACGACGAGCTGGTGGTCCTCGAGCGGATCGACGACGGCACGCTGGGCCAGCACATGACCGACGTACCCGCCGTCGTCACGCCCCACGAGGTCGCCGAGCTGCAGGAGCTGGTGCGCAGGGTGTACGTCGACCCGGCGATCCGCCGCTACATCACCGCCGTGGTGCGGGCGACCCGCGACGTCACCGGGCTCCTCGGGCCCGAGCTCGGCAACTACGTCGAGATCGGCGCGAGTCCGCGCGGGTCGATCGCGTTCTTCCAGGCAGCGCGGGCGATGGCGGTCGTCCAGGGCCGCCACTACGTGATCCCCGAGGACGTCCGCGAGCTGCGGCACAGCGTGCTGCGCCACCGGCTCCACCTCAGCTTCGAGGCGCTCGCCGACCGCGTCCGCCCGGAGACGGTCATCGACGCCGTCTTCCGGGCCGTGCCGACCCCGTGAGCCCGCGGTGACGGCCCACCTGACGCGGATCAAGTCACGGCTGGCCATCCACGCCCACCGCAAGGTGTGGGGCCTGCTCGAGGGCGAGTACGCCGCGATCCACGTCGGGCGCGGGATCGACTTCAACGACCTGCGCGAGTACGTCCGCGGGGACGACGTGAAGGACATCGACTGGAAGGCCTCGGCGCGCAGCCGCCAGCTGCTGGTCAAGAGGTACGTCGCCGAGCGCAAGCACACCGTGCTGCTGTGCGTCTCGACCGGCCGCAGCATGGCCGCGCTCAACGACGCCGCGGTCGCCAAGCGCGAGCTCACCGTGCTGGTCGCCGGCGTGATCGGCTACCTCGCCGTCCAGCACGGCGACCTGGTCGCGCTGGTCCACGGCGACGAGGAGCGCCACCACGTCGAACGCCCGGCCGCCGGCGAGCTGCACCTCGAGCGGCTGCTCGGCACCGTCCACGACGCGATCACCCCCGACGGGCCCCACGGCGACCTGCCGGGCCTGCTGCGCCACGTCGTGCGCACCGTCCGCCGGCGCACCATCCTCGTCGTCGTCACCGACGACGTGACCCTCTCCGACGAGTCCACGATGCTGCTGCGCCGGCTGACCGCGCAGCACGAGGTGCTCTTCTTGACCGTCGGCGACCTCGACCCCACCCAGCGCAGCGTCGCCGACCGACGCCTCGTCGACGTCGACGCCGACGCCGAGGTGCCCGGCTGGCTGCGGCGCGACGCCCGGCTGCGTGCGGAGTTCGCCGCCCTCGTCGACGAGGAGGGCCAGCGGATGCGCCGCCGCCTCGACCAGCTGGGCATCGCCCACGAGCTGGTCCGCGACCACGACTCCGCGATCACCGCCGTCTTCCGGCTCCTCGAGAGGCACCGCCATGCGCGCCGGCGTTGAGGCACTGGCCGTCGACCTGCCCGAGGAGTTCACCGGACCGGTCGGGTACGCCGACCGCTGGCTGTGGATCGCCGTCGGGCTCGCCGTCGCGCTGGTCGCCTACTACCTGCTCGCGTGGTGGTTCACCCGGCCGCCACGACCGGTGGGCCTCGCGCGTGCGGGCGTCCCGCTGCCCGACGTGCGCCAGCAGCACCTGGCCCGGATCGACCACATCGAGGCCCGGGTCGGCGCGGGCGAGATCAGCGCCCGCGACGGGCACCAGCAGCTCAGCGAGGTGGTCCGCGACTACGTCGCCGCGGTCACCACGCTTCCGGCGCGGACCATGGCGCTGGCCGACTTCCGCGACCGGGCGCCGTTCGCGCTGGTCGAGGTGCTTGAGCTGGTCTACCCGCCCGAGTTCGCCCCCGACGACCCCGACGGCACCTTCGCCCACGGCCTGTTCGACACCGCCGTCGATCGCGCGCGCGGCCTGGTCGCCACGTGGAGCCCGGCCTGGAGCGCGGCCTGATGTGGGACACCGACACGACCGGGTTCCGGTGGCCGTGGCTCTCGCTGCTGCTCGGCGCGCTCGTGCTCCTGCTGCTCGTGGTGTGGCTGCGTCCCTGGCGGCGACCGAGCCGCGCCGGTGCGTCGTACGTCGCCCACGCGGCACGGCTGCAGTCGCTCCCCCGCTACCGCACGCTCGTGCGACGCCAGGTGGTGCTCGGCGCCTGCCTGACCCTGGCCACGCTGGTGGCCTGCACCGGGGCGGTGGTGTTGGCCGGGCGGCTGCAGCAGCGGCAGACGATGACCCAGGAGGACCGCACCCGCGACATCGTGCTGTGCCTGGACGCGTCCGGCTCGATGGCGGAGGTCGACGCCGACGTGCTGCGCGAGTTCCGCGCGATCATCTCGGGCCTGCGCGGTGAGCGGATCGGGCTGACGATCTGGAGCGGCGCCGCGATCACCGTGTTCCCGCTGACCGACGACTACACCTACGTGCTCGAGCAGCTCAACGCGGCGGAGAAGGCGTTCGCGTCGGGCGACGTCTACAGCGACGAGTACGCCGTCTTCACCGCCGGCACCGTGCTGGACTGGGACATCCAGTCCCAGATGGGCGACGGGCTGGCCTCGTGCGTGCAGCGCTTCGACCGCAACGACGAGGACCGCAGCCGCGCGATCGTGCTGGCCTCCGACAACGAGCCGATCGGCAAGGGGATCTTCAGCGTGCCCGACGCGGCGGCGTACGCCCGCGAGAAGAAGGTGGTCGTCCACGGCATCGCCGCGCCGGCGACGGCCGAACGGCCCGACGCGGCAGAGCAGTTCCGCAGCGCGGTCACCAGCACCGGCGGCACCTTCTCCATGCTCGGCGCCGACGGCAGCACCAAGGCGGTCATCGACGCGATCGCCCGCCTCGACGCCAAGCCGATCAAGCGGCCGCCGCTCGTGCAGGTGCTCGACCGGCCCCACCTCGGCACCGTCGTCGTCGGGGTCGGCCTCGGCGGGCTCGTGCTGCTGTGGGTGCTGCAGGGCGTGCTCGTGCTGCGCGACCGGAGCGGGGCGGGCCGATGAGCACCACCACCTCGACCGTCCTCGTGCTGGCCCGCCGGATCGGCATCGTGCTGCTGTTCGTGGTCATCGTGCTGCGCCCCGGCTTCGGCCGTGCCGAGGTGCCCACCCAGCTCTCCGACCTCGACGTCATCGTCGTCGTCGACCGCACCCGGTCGATGGCGGCCCTCGACTACGACGGCAAGCAGCCGCGCATCACCGGGGCCAAGGCCGACCTCACCGCGCTCGCCGAGGCGCTGCCCGGAGCCCGGTTCGGGATGCTCGCGTTCGGCGCCGACGCGCGCGTGGTGCTCCCCCTCACTTCCGACAGCGCCGCCTTCGGGGCGGCCGTCGAGACGCTCTACCTGGAGAAGCCCAAGGACGGCACCGGCTCGAGCGCCACCCGTCCCGTGCCGGAGCTGAAGGACCTGCTCGAACGGTCCGCGGAGCAGGCACCCCAGCGGCGCCGGATCGTCGTCTACGTCGGCGACGGCGAGGACACCACGAGCGAGGACGGGGTCGACTCCTACGACCAGGTGGCCGACCAGGTCGCGGGCGGAGCCGTCCTCGGCTACGGGACGAAGCGGGGCGCCCCGATGCCGGCCGACGACGACCTGACCGGTGACCTCGGTTTCGTCCAGGACCCCGCGACCGGTGACACCGCCCAGTCCCACGCCGACACCGACGAGCTGCAGAAGATCGCCGACCAGCTCGGCGTCCGGTTCGAGCACCGCACCCGGCCCGGCGGTCTCGACGACCTCGCCCGCTCGTTCGAGGCGTCGTACTCCGACGGCGCGGGTGGTCACGACCGCCCGGCCGAGCACGACCTGACCTGGCTGTTCGGCGTCCTGCTGCTCGGCCTGCTGCTGCTGGAGCTGCACGCCGGCTGGCGCGCGGTGTGGGCGTCGCGGCACGTGCTGGCACCGCGGAAGGGAGCGGTCCGATGACGAACCCCCGCCGGCGGCTCCGGGTGGTGCTGCTCCTCGCCGGGCTGGTGCCGGTGCTGCTCGTGGCGGCGTACGCACTCAAGGTGACGCTGATGCTGCAGGCCAACGCCTCCGGTCGCGACGCCTTCGACCGCGGCGACCTCGACGGCGCGGCGGCCGAGTTCGCCGGCACCCGCACGCTGAACTGGTTCGAGTCCTGGGTCGCGGCCTTCGACGAGGGTGCGTCCGAGCACGCCCAGGGCAGGTACGCCGAGGCGATCACCGCCTACCGCGACGCCCTCGAGGACGTGCCGCACCGCGACGAGTGCACGGTGCGGATCAACCTGGCCCTCGCCCACGAGGCGGTGGGTGACGCCGCCGCCGAGTCCGGGGCGACCGAGGATGCGCGGTCGGCGTACCAGGCCGGCATCGACGTGCTCGCCGCGGGCAGGTGCCCGCAGGACTCCGGGCGGGGCGAGGAGCAGACCGCCGATGCCGGCGCGGTCGACGAGCGGCTGCGCGAGAAGCTCGAGCAGAACCAGGACCAGCCGCAGCAGCCCCAGGACCAGCAGCCGCCCCAGCAGCCGCAGCAGCCCGGCGACCCCGGCGAGTCCGACCCGCGCCGCGACCGGCTGCAGGAGCAGAACGACCGCGGCGCCGACCAGCGCCACGAGGACCAGGACCTCTACGACGACGAGGACTACACCCGGCCGGACGCGTGGTAGGCGCACCGCTGCACCACGTTGATCGCCGCCGTGGGCGCCACCGGGGCTAGCCCCGGTGCCTCCGACGACGCCGCAGCAGCGCGATCGCGACCAGCACCGCGAGGACCGCGCCGATCTGCTTGCCGTAGGTCTTGACCAGGATCGGCAGCACCGCGGAGCCGAGGTCGAGGGCGTCGTCCTCGGCCGCGGCCGGCCGCGGAGCGGCTGCCGGTGCGGGCCGTGGAGGCGGCGTGGGTACCGCGGCCGCCGGCTCGGGATGGTTCCCGGCGGCCGCGGTGTCGGTGGGTTCCTCGGCGGCGCTCCCAGCGGCCGGAGCAGGCGCTGCCTCGGCGGCGAGGCGCTGCTCGAGGCAGGACACGAACTGTCCGAGCAGCTTGTCGGAGACGTCCTGCATCACACCGCGCCCGAACTGCGCGGGCTTGCCGGTGATCGCCAGGTCCGTGACGACGTCGACCCGCGTGGAGCCGGCGTCGGCGGCCGCCATGGTCACGGTGACCGTGGCGCCCGCCGTACCGTTGCCGCGCTTGTCCCGCCCCTTCGCGTCCACGACGAACCGGTGGCCGGCCTCGTCGCGCTCGACGAACTTGCCGGAGCCGGCGTAGACCAGCGCGATCGGGCCGAGCTTGACCTTGCAGGTGCCCTCGAAGGTCGGGGCGCCGTCGTCGTCGGTGCCGACCGCCGTGACCTGGGCCCCCGGGAAGCACTCGGCGAGGGCGCCGATGTCCTGGAAGTGCGCCCAGGTCGCGTCGAGCGACGTCGGGACGGTGAAGGAGTGGCTGAGGTCCAAGGTCAGCCCCTCCCGGCGGCCGCGAGCACGGCCCGTCGGGTGAGCACGGTCGCGAGGTGGCGGCGGTAGTCGGCGTCGCCGTTGAGGTCGCTCGGCGGGTTGGTGCCCTCGGCGGCGAGGGCAGCCGCGGCGGCGACCCCCTCCTCCGTCGCCGGTACGCCGGCGAGCGCGGCCTCCGCGGCCCGGGCCCGCACGGGCGTCGAGCCCATGTTGGTCAGGCCGATCCGGGCCTCCGCGATGGTGTCGCCCTCCATCCGCACGGTCGCCGCGACCGCGACGATCGGCCACTGGTGGGCGATCCGGACGAACTTCTCGTACGCCGCCCCCCAGCCGTCGTGCTTCGGGACCCGGACCTCGGTCAGGATCTCGTCGTCGGAGATCGCGGTCTCGAAGAGGTCGACGAAGAAGTCGTCGGCCGCGATCTCCCGCGTCCCGCCCGGCCCCTGGACCACGAAGGTCGCACCGAGCGCGAGCGCCGGTGCGCCGAGGTCACCGGCCGGGTCGGCGTGGGCGAGGGCACCGCCGAAGGTGCCGCGGTGGCGCACCTGCGCGTCGGCGAGGTGCGTGATGGCCTTGCTGACCAGCAGCGCGTGCTCGTGCACGAGCGGGTCCTGGCCGACGTCGTGGTGCGTGGTCATCGCGCCGATCGCGAGGTGGTCTCCCCCGTCGCGGACGCCGCGCAGCGACGCGATCCGGCCCAGGTCGATCACCCACTCCGGCGCGTTGAGGCGCATCCGGAGCACCGGCAGCAGGCTCTGGCCGCCGGCGATGATCTTGGCGTCGTCGCCGTGCTGGGCGAGCGCGGCGAGCGCCTCCTCGACCGTGGCCGGGGCGACGTACTCGAAGGCTGCGGGGATCACTGGGCTGCTCCTTCCGACTCGTCGAAGTGGGGTGCGGCGGCCTCGGTCGTCTCTCCCCCGGACCCACCGCTGTTGATGGCCCGCCAGACCCGTTCCGGCGTGCACGGCATCGCGACGTCGTGGACGCCGTAGGGGCGCAGCGCGTCGACGACCGCGTTGACCACCGCGGGGGTGGACGCGATCGTGCCGGCCTCGCCGACGCCCTTGGTGCCGAGCGAGTTCGTGGTCGCCGGCGAGGTGGTGTGGTCGAGCTCGAAGCTGATCGTGTCGGCCGCGGTGGGCAGCAGGTAGTCGACGAACGACCCGGTCACGAGGGTGCCGTTGTCGTCGTAGACCGCCTCCTCCCACAGCGCCTGGGCGATGCCCTGGACCAGTCCGCCGTGGACCTGCCCCGACACGATGAGCGGGTTGATGACGTTGCCGATGTCGTCGCAGCAGGCGTACTTGCGCAGCCGGACCTGCCCGGTCTCGGTGTCGACCTCGACCGCGCACAGGTGGGTGCCGTGCGGGTAGTTGAAGTTGACGGGGTCGTACGTCGCCTCCGAGTCGATCGACGCCTCGACACCGTCGGGGAGGTTGTGCGCGGCGAAGACGGCGGTCGCGATCTCGGTGATCGCCATCCCCTGGTCGGTTCCCCTGACGGTGAACCGGCCGTCGCTGAACTCGAGGTCGTCGGCGGAGGCCTCGAGCAGGTGGGCCGCGACCGGCCGCGCCTTCTCGATCACCTTGTCGACGGCCCGCACCAGGGCCTCGCCGCCGACGACCAGGCTGCGGGACCCGTAGGTGTCCAGGCCCTTGTGGGAGATCTGGGTGTCCCCGTGCAGGACCTCGACGTCCTCGAACGGGACGCCAAGCCGGTCCGCCACGATCTGGCTGAACGCCGTCTCGTGGCCCTGACCGTGGGCGGACGCCCCGGTGACGACCTCGACCTTGCCGGTCGCGAGCATCCGGACCTCGGCGTGCTCCCAGCCGCCGGCGCCGTAGTTGAGGCTGCCGAGCACCCGGGACGGCGCGAGGCCGCACATCTCGGTGAAGGTCGACACGCCGAGCCCGAGCTGGACCCGGTCGCCCCGGGCGCGGCGCTCGGCCTGCTCGGCGCGCAGCGCGTCGTACCCGAACATCTCCTTGGCGCGCGCGGTGGCGGCCTCGTAGTTCCCGGAGTCGTACTCGAGGCCGGCCACCGTGGTGAACGGGAACTCCTCGTGCTTGATCCAGTTCATCTCGCGGACCTCGAGCGGGTCCTTGCCGAGCTCGGCCGCGAGCTCGTCCATCAGCCGCTCGATCGCGAACGTCGCCTCGGGCCGGCCGGCGCCGCGGTAGGCGTCGGTCCAGGTCTTGTTGGTGAGGACGTTGGTGGTCTGGAACTGGTAGGCGGGGAACTTGTAGATCGCGTTGAACATGAACGCCCCGAGCACCGGCACGCCGCCGCCGACGATGGCGACGTACGCCCCGAGGTCGGCGAGCAGGTCGACCTTGAGGCCGGTGAGGTGACCGTCCTTGGTCGCGGCGAGGGTGAGCCGCTGCCACTGGTCGCGGCCGTGGTGGGCGGTGAGCAGCGACTCGCTGCGGGTCTCGGTGAACTTCACCGGCTTGCCGAGCTTGCGGGCCACCGCGAAGGCGATCATCTCCTCCGGCGTCTGCTGCAGCTTGCCGCCGAAGCCACCGCCGACGTCGGGCGCGATCACCCGGATCTTCGACTCGGGTACGCCGGTCGTGGCCGCGATCGCGAAGCGCAGGATGTGGGGCACCTGGGTCGCCGACCAGACGGTGATCTGCTCGCCGGTCGGGTCCACGACGACGCTGCGCGGCTCCATGAACGCGGGGATCAGCCGCTGCTGGCGGTACTCCCGCTCGATCACGATGCCGTTCTCGCGGGCCTCGGCGATCGCCTGCTCGACGTCGCCGCCGGTGCCGGCCTCGGCCGAGTCGAAGCGCCACACGGCGCTGACGTTGGTGCCGAGGTCGGGGTGCGCGAGCGCGCCGCCGTTGGTGTGGGCCTCGGCCGACTCCTTGAGGTCGAGCGCGGCCGGGAGCTCCTCGTAGTCGACCTCGACCAGCTCGGCGGCGTCGCGGGCCTCGGCGGCGCTGCGGGCGACCACCACCGCCACCGTCTCGCCGGCGAAGGCGACCCGGTCGGTCGGCATCGGCAGGTGGGCGGGGGTGACCTGGTCGGGCACGACGGGCCACGCGTTGATGCACGCACCCTGGCCCTCCCCGAGGTCCGCTCCGGTGAACACCGCCACCACGTTGGGGCTGGCCTTGGCCTCGGCGGTGTTGATGCCGGTGATCCGCGCGTGCGGGAACGGGCTGCGCACCATCGCGAGGTGCAGCATGCCCGGCAGCGTGATGTTGTCGGTCCAGCGGGTGCGGCCGGTGATGAGGCGCTGGTCCTCCTTGCGGCGGCGGTCGCGGCCGATCTCGCCCCGGGTGGGCTCCTGGGTGGCGGTCATGCCTGCGCCCCCTCCGTCGTACCCGCGGCGTGCTGCACCGCGCGGACGATGTTGTGGTAGCCCGTGCAGCGGCACAGGTTGCCCTCGAGGCCGAGCCGGATGGCCTCCTCCGACGGGCTGGGGTTCTCGGCCAGCAGGTCGACGGTCTGCATGATCATGCCGGGCGTGCAGAAGCCGCACTGCAGGCCGTGGCACTCGCGGAAGGCCTCCTGCACGGGGTGCAGCGCGCCGTCCTCGCCGGCCAGTCCCTCGATGGTGGTGACCGTCCCTCCGTCGGCCTGGACGGCCAGCACGTTGCAGGACTTCACGCTCCTGCCGTCGAGGTGGACGGTGCAGGCGCCGCAGTTGCTGGTGTCGCAACCGATGACGGTGCCGGTCTTGCCGAGCTTCTCGCGCAGGTACTGCACCAGCAGCAGGCGGGGTTCGACGTCGTCGGTCACCTGCTGACCGTCGACGGTGAGGCTGATCCGGGTCATGACTCTCCCTTGAGCGTGAGGGACCTGTGACCTGCCTCACGCTAGGCAGGCGTGGTTGGTGCCGGGTTGGTGGCAGGGTCGGCGTGCCTCGGGCGGTGTCCGTGCTCGCGCCTAGCCTGCCGACATGAACCGGACGGACCGCCTCTACGCCCTCGTCGAGGAGCTGCGCGCCGCGGGTCCGCGCGGGCGCACGGCGAGCCAGCTCGCCGCGCACTTCGAGGTCAGCGTCCGCACGATCGAGCGCGACCTGAGCGCGCTCGGGCAGGCCGGCGTACCGCTCGCGACGCGGCAGGGCCGCACGGGCGGCTACAGCCTGGACCCCTCGATGACGCTGCCGCCGCTCAACTTCACCCCGCGCGAGGCGACGGCGGTCGCGGTGGCACTGAGCAGCAGCACCCACGTGCTGTTCGCGCGCGACGCCCGGTCGGCGCTGCAGAAGATCGTCGCGGCGATGCCCGGCCCTGCCCTCGCGGAGGCCCGGGCAGCGGCGGCGAAGGTGCGGCTCGTCGTCCCCCTCGGCGCGACACCCGACGCCGAGGTCGCCGAGACCATCTGGCGGGCGGTCCGGGAGGGGCACGTCCTGCGGATCGGCTACGTCGACGTGGACCACGTCGAGTCGGAGCGCGAGGTCGAGCCGCAGCACGTCGTGATGGGCCCGCGCGGGTCGTACCTCACCGCCTGGTGCCGCCTGCGCGAGGACGACCGGGTCTTCCGGATGGACCGCATCACGTCGGCCGAGCGCACGCCGGCGCTCGCCCGCGGCCCGCGGCGGCCGCGCGACCCGGCCCTGGCGGAGGCGCTGGGGCCGCTGCCGGCGTCGGCGCTGCGCCCGGAGGAGCTGCTCGGAATCGCGTCGGGAACTCCGACATAGGGCTGTCGCGAAGCCTTGCGACGGTGGTCGTGTTCCCCCTTCCACTCACCGAGGAGCTCCGATGACCAGCACTCCCCTTGCCCCGCCCGCGCCCGGCACCGTCGCGTGGTTCGAGGTCGCGACCGACGACCCCGGCGCCGCCGAGAAGTTCTACGGCGGCCTGTTCGACTGGACGTTCGCCACCGACGAGGCCTCCGAGGCCGGCGGCCTCGACTACCGCCTGGTCACCGCCCCCGGGGGCGGTGGGCCGTCCGGGGGCGTCTTCGGCACCGCCGGGCAGATGCCCGGGCACGCCGTGTTCTCCATCCTGGTGGCCGACGTCGCGGCCACCTGCGCGGCGGCCGAGCAGCTCGGCGGCACCGTCGTGAGCCAGCACCTGGACGTCGGCCCGGGCGTGCCGACGTTCGCCTACCTGAAGGACCCGGCCGGCAACCAGTTCGGCGTCTTCGCACCGCCGGCGCGCTGACCTTCCCCGGACATGACGGATCCCCGCCCCTGCCGGTGGGCAGGGACGGGGATCCGGGAGGACGTCGGTCCCGGCGATCAGCCCAGGTCGACGATGGCGGCGACGGGGCCGCCGCCCTCCGGGCCCTGGTGGGCGGCGGAGACCGAGACGAAGACCGCCGGGTCGCCGGTCACGGCAGCGGTGACGCCACCGACGCACGACTTGATCTGGCGGTGCCAGTGCACGTCGGAGTCGTCGAGCATGGCGTTGCGGCGACCGCGGACCTCGCCGTTCTGGGACGCCTCGCACTTGAGGAAGACGTTGACCAGGCGGCCCTGCAGGTCGGAGGAGTGCGGGCGCTCGGGCAGGTCGAGGCCGGCGTCCTTGATGGCGTTCCAGATGCCGTCCTGGTCGAGGGCGTCGTTCATGACCGAGTGGCCGATCCGGTAGCGCCCGCCGACACCCTTGGCGTTGCCGACGACGACGATCTGGGCCTGGTCGAGCTCGACGCCCGAGGAGCAGGAGGCGACCGAGGAGTACAGGTCGCGGTTGTTCATGACGTCGGCGTCGGTCGGCATCTCGATCTCGCCGAGGGCGACGGCGATACCGAGGCCGGTGACGCCGTTGGAGAGGTCCATCGACTCGTGGGTGTGCTCGGTCCAGACCTGCTTGCCGCGGCTGTGCGCGTCGCGGATGGTGTGGATGGTCAGCAGCGGGGTCTTGGTCTGCACGTAGTGCACGTCGGCCGGGTCGGTGATGCCCGCGCGCTCCATGGCGACCTTCACGCCGGCGGCGACCTTCTCGATCATCGCGACGTACCCGATCTCCTCGGGCAGGATCGGCTCGCTCATCGCGAAGCCGACGGTGAGGCGCTGCTCCTCGCGGCTCGGGTCGTCCTCGGCGACGTCGGTGGTGGCGAAGATGGTGGCGTGGGGGCTGATCACGCCGTCGGTGCCGCCGGACCACACGATCGGGACCTGCTTGACCTGGTCGACCGGGGCGCCCTTGTCGACGAGCACCTCGCGGAAGGCACGGTCGGCGATGATCCGGGTGTAGTCGTTCACCCCGCCGTTGCCCTCGGTCTTGCCGATGATCGCGATGACGCGGTCGGCCTTGAAGACACCGTCGTCGATGAGCTTGGCCAGCTCGGACGCGTCGGCGACGGAGTGGATCGGGACCTTGCGGACCTCGATGGCAGAAGGCATGGTCGGGTTCCTTTCGGGGTTCTTCAGTTGGGGGTGACGATGGTTCCGGCGCGGCCCTCGGCGGCCGCGAGGATGCTGCCGAGGTCGGTGATGACGCCGCGGCGACCCGAGCTGGCGACGAAGCGGCACACCGCGTCGACCTTCGGGCCCATGGAGCCGCCGGCGAAGTGGCCGTCGGCGGCGTACTTCCGCATCTGGTCGAGGCTGACCTGACCGATGTCGGCGGCCTCGGGGGTGCCGAAGCCGAGCACGGCGTGCGCGACGTCGGTGGCGATGACGAGGAGGTCGACCTCGATCGCCTGGGCGAGCAGGGCGGCACCCAGGTCCTTGTCGATGACCGCCTCGACGCCGGCCAGGCTGCCGTCGGTGTTGCGGACGGTCGGGATGCCGCCACCGCCGTTGGCGATGACGACGAAGCCGGCCTCGACGAGGGCAACCGCGGCGGGGGCGTCGAGGACCTCGAGCGGCTCGGGCGAGGCGACCATCCGCCGCCAGCCGCGCTCGCCGCGGTCCTCCCACGTCTCGCCGTGCTCGATCATGGTGCGCGCCTCGTCGGCGGACAGGTAGCGACCGACCGGCTTGCTCGGCTTCGCGAACGCCGGGTCGGCGGCGTCGACCCGGGTGCGGGTGACCAGGGCGGCCGTGGGCCGGGTCAGGCCCCGGGCGGCGAGCGCGCCGTCGAGGGCGTTCATCAAGATGTCGCCGAGGGTGCCCTGGGTCTGGGCACCGCACCAGTCGAGCGGCACGGGCGGGACCACGGTGGCGGCCAGCTCGTTCTTGACGAGCAGGTTGCCGACCTGCGGCCCGTTGCCGTGGGTGATGACGACGTCGACACCGGCCGCGACCAGGTCGGCCACGGCTTCCATCGCCTCGGTCGCGGCCGCGATCTGGTCCTCCGGACGGGCCTTGCCGTCGGGGGACGTCATCGCGTTGCCGCCGAGCGCCAGCAGGATCCTCATGCAGCGAACCTAGTGAGCCGGATCACCCTCGTTCATCGTGAGGAACAGCCAACTCCGGAGCAGAAGGCTGGCAACACCTGCCAGCGGTCCTCACGCCCCGGGATCGGCAGCGAGATCACGGGCCAGGACCTCGGCGACCGAGGCGGGCCGACGACCGAGCAGGGCGGCCAGCGGGACACCGCCGGTGGGCAGGCCGTGGTCGTCGTAGTAGTCGAACATCGCCTGCAGCCACGGGTGCACGTCGCTCCCGGCAGGCACCCGGCGGGCGGTCACACCCGCTGCTGCGGCCACGTCCGCGATCGAGACGAGGGCTGGCCCACCGAGCTCGTACGTCGCGCCGACGTGCGCCTCGCCGGTGAGCACGACCGCGGTCGCGGCGGCGACGTCGTGCAGGTCGACCATCCCGAACGGGGTGTCGACGGAGTACGGCACGTCGAGGGTGCCGGAGCGCAGGGCGGGCAGCAGGTTCTGCACGTAGGCGCAGGGCTGGATGATCGTCCAGGCCAGGCCGGAGCGGCGGACCAGGTCCTCCGAGACGGCCTTGCCCAGGTGGTGCGGCATGGCGGGGACGTAGGGCGAGGCCACCGAGTGGTAGCCCACCCGGCCGATGCCGACCTCGGTGGCGGCGGCGAGCACCGCGGCGACGTACGCCGGCTCGTCGGGGTGCAGGTTGGGGGCGATCACGTGCACGGCGTCCGCGCCGGCCAGGGCGGCCGGCAGGTCGTCGAACGCGGCCCGGCCCAGGGGGCGTGTCGCCACGCCCGCCTGGGCCAGGGCCGCGCCGACGGCGCGACCGGTCTTGCCGGATCCCCCGAGGATCGCGACCTTCATCGTCGGTTCCCGTGGTTCCTCAGAGCACGTCCACCGCGGCGGCGGTCGCGCCCCCGGCGAGTACGCCGTAGCCGGGGCCGCGGTCGAAGAACGCGTCGTCGGCTGCGGGCACCGGGCGGGAGGCCCGCTCGGCGGCGGTCGCGTCGGCGTCGTACCCGAGGGTGTCGTCGTCGAGCGAGCCGGTGAGGACCACGCCGTAGTCGTCGAGCGCTGACGCCGCGGAGACCTTGCGCCACACGACGTCGCGCACGACCAGCGCCGGGTCGCGGTCGAGCGGGTTGCCCCAGCCGCCGCCACCGGTGGTGCGGATCCGGATGGTCTCGCCGGTCACGACGGGCTCGGAGTCGGCGAGGGCGTCGACCTCGCGCTCGTTCGGGCCGCCCGGGTCGATGGTGACCTGGAACGGCTTGCCCGCCTTGCCGCCCTTGACGCCCCAGCAGGCGAGGATCGAGCGGTCGGCGATCGACATGAAGTTGGCGTCCTTGAGCATCCGGATGTGCTTCTCGTAGCCGAGGCCACCGCGGAACTGGCCGGCGCCGCCGGAGTCCATGGCGAGGCCGAGCGACTCGACCACGAACGGGAAGCGCGACTCGGTGAACTCCGTGGGGAGGTTCCGCGAGTCCGGTACGACGTGGATCGTGTCCTCGCCGTCGGCGTAGTAGCGACCGCCGGAGCCGCCGCCGAGCACCTCGCGCATGAGGTACGAGCGGCCGTCGAGGTCCTCGCCGTAGACGCCGGTGTAGCGGATCGTCTCCTGGTCGGCGGGCATCTTGCCGTCGACCGCCTTGGCGATGACGCCGGCGAGCACGCCGAGCAGGCGCAGGATGACGAACGTGCGCGCGTTGGTCGGTGCCGGGAAGACCGGCGTGAGCAGCGTGCCCGGCGGCGGGAACCGCATCTCGATCAGCGGCACCACGCCCTCGTTGACGTCGAGCTCGGCCATCCGCTCCGGCGTGTCGGCGAGGTTGCGCAGGATCGGCGCGAGCCACTTCTTGAGGAAGACGCCGTCGGAGTAGTCGCCGCAGTGGTTGATCGGGCCCTTGGCCTGCGGACCGGTTCCGTCGAAGTCGAGGATCAGCCGCTCGCCCTCGGGGTCGTCGGCAGCCGTGCGCGTCAGCGTGATCCGCTGGGTGTGCAGCTGCGGCTCGTCGACGCCGTCGTGCTCGGCGTAGTCCTCCCAGGTCCAGCTGCCGACGGGGATCTTGGAGAGGATCTCGCGGCGGTAGGTCTCGGTGGAGCGGTCGATGACGGCGTCGAAGCAGGCCTCGACGGTCTCGATGCCGTAGCGGTCGAACAGCTCGCCCAGGCGCCGTGCACCCATCAGGCACGCCGAGCACTCGGCGTCGAGGTCGGCGGCGAGCGACTCGGGCATCCGGGAGTTGCGGGTCATGATCCGCAGCGCGGCCTTGTTGGGCACGCCCGCGTCCCACAGCTTGATCGGGGGCACCGCGAGGCCCTCCTCGAACACGCTGGTGGCGTGCGAGGGCATCGAGCCGGGCACCGCGCCGCCGATGTCGTCGTGGTGCCCGAAGGCCTGGATGAAGCCGACGACGCGGCGCTCCCCATCCAGGCCGGCGAACACCGGGACGGTGACGCACAGGTCGGGAAGGTGGCCGATGCCGCCCTCGGAGAGGTAGACGTCGTTGTGGAAGAAGACGTCGCCCTCCTGCATCTCCTCGATCGGGAAGTCCCGGGCGACCGGGTGCACGAGCGCGGAGTAGGAGCGGCCGGTCAGCTTGCGCAGCAGCCGGTCGTGGATGCCGGCGCGGAAGTCGTGCGCGTCGCGGATCATCGGGCTGCGGCTGGTCCGCGCGATGGCGGTCTCGACCTCGTGCTCGACGGCGGCGAGCGAGCCCTGGACGATCTCGACGAGCACCGGGTCGGCGCTGCGGCCGGCGTCGGCGGTCAGGGTCCCGAACGGGAACTGGGTGGGCGCGCGGCGCGAGCCGGTGTGGGTGTCGTGCGCGTGGTCGGCCGGTGCGGCGCCGTTGTGGATGGTCTGGCAGCTCAGGCACATGTCAGCTCTCCTCCGAGCGCGTCACGATGATGTTGGCGTAGTCGTCGACCCGGGCGGTGAAGCCGGGGTGGATGGGCACGGTGGAGCCGAACTCCTCGATGATCACCGGGCCGGTGAGCACCTGGCCGGCGGGCAGGTCGGTGCGCCAGAAGACCGGCGTCTCGACGTACCCCGCCTCGGCGTCGAAGCAGATCGAGCGCGAGCCCGTCTGCTGCGGCGCCGGCTTCGCACCGTCGGCGCGCAGGATCTCGGGGCGCTTGATCGGGCCCACGCCGGAGACGCGCAGGTTGACGACCTCGACCTGCTGCGACGCGTCGCCGGAGAAGTCGTAGCCGTAGAGGACGCGGTGCTCGGCGTGGAAGCGCTCGGCGACCGTGGCCAGGGTGTCCTCGGTGACCGGCCCGTCCGGCACGCCGACGCGCACCTCGAAGGCCTGGCCGAAGTAGCGCACGTCGGCGGTCCGCACGAAGACGTGGTCGGCCTGCGCGAACCCCTCCTTGCTCAGCGCCTCGGCGGCGCGGGCGGTGAGGACGTCGTACTCCTGCTGCAGGTCGGCCGGGTCCAGGTTCTCCTGGAGCGCGACGTGGGTCTGCACGTAGTCGTTCTTGACGTCGACGGTGAGCAGGCCGAAGGCCGAGACGTTGCCGGGGTTCGGCGGGACCAGCACGGTCGGGACGTTGAGGATGTCCATCAGGCGGCACAGCAGCAGCGACCCCGAGCCACCGAAGGTGGTGAGGGTGAAGTCGCGGACGTCGAGGCCGCGCTTGACGGTCACCTGGCGCAGCGCGTTGGCCTGGTTCCACGCGGAGATCTCGAGGATCCCGGTGGCGCAGGCCTCGGCGGAGATGCCGAGCTTGCCGGCGAGCTGCTGGATCGCCGCGCTGGCGGCGTCGACGTCGAGCGGGATCTCGCCACCGAGCAGGTGGGGAGGGATCCGGCCGAGGAAGACGTGGGCGTCGGTGATGGTGACCTCGGAGCCGCCCTTGCGGTAGCAGATCGGGCCGGGGTCGGCGCCGGCCGAGTGCGGGCCGACCTTGAGGGTGCCCTCGGGCGAGAGCCAGGCGATCGAGCCGCCGCCCGCGCCGACGGTGACGACGTCGATCATCGGGATCTTGGAGGGGTACACGCCGACGCTGCCCTCGGTGGTCAGCGTCGGGTCGCCGTCGATGACGACCGAGACGTCGGTCGACGTACCGCCGCCGTCGGAGGTGAGCACCTTGTCGAAGCCCGCGACCTTGGCGATCAGCGCGGCACCGAGGGCGCCGGCGGCCGGGCCGGAGAGCACGGTGGTGATCGGCTGGTGGACGACCTCGTCGGCCGAGAGCACGCCGCCGTTGGACTTCATCACGTAGAACGGGACGGTCCGCCCGCTCTGCGCGGCGAGCCGGTCCTTGATGTTGTTGACGTAGCGGCTCAGCTTCGGCTTGACCGCGGCGTCGACCAGGGTGGTCATCGAGCGCTCGTACTCGCGGTACTCGCGCAGCACCTCGCTGGAGATCGAGACGACGGCGTCCGGGTGCTCCTCGGCGAGGATCTCGCGCATCCGCTCCTCGTGCGCCGGGTTGGCGTACGCGTGCAGGAAGCAGACGCCCAGGGTGTCGATGCCCTTGGCCTTGAACCAGCGGGCGACCTCGCGGGCCTTCGCCTCGTCGAACGCGCGGATCTCCGCACCGGTGAAGTCGAGCCGGCCGCCGACGCCCTTGACCAGGTCCCGGGGCACGATCCGGTCCGGCTTCACCCAGAAGTACGAGTTGCCGTAGCCGTCCGGCACCGACTGCCGGGCGATCTCGAGCATCGCCTCGTAGCCCTCGGTGGTGATGAACCCGAGCGCGTCCACCTTGCCCTCGAGCAGCTGGTTGGTCGCGACCGTGGTGCCGTGGCTGACGGCGACGACGTCGTCGAACTGCGCCCCCGCGATCCCCAGCACCTTGTCGATGCCCGCCAGGAACCCGTCGGCCGGGTTCCCCGGCGTGCTCGGGGTCTTGGTCGTGACGACCTCACCGCTGTCCTCGTCGAAGGCAACGACGTCGGTGAACGTGCCGCCCGTGTCGATGCCGATCCTGATCCGCCTCGCTGTCATGACTCACATTCAAGTGAGCCACGTCGCGCTGCACGACGGCATCTTCTGCCGATGGATCGGCTGATCGTGGGCAGATGTTGCACCCGGAGTGGGTGTCTGGCGGGGTGACAGTTTCACCGGCCGGCCGGTGAAACTGTCGCCTGGACGACAAAACTAGCGCTGGGACGAGGATGCTTCCTCGTCCCAGCGCGAGTTTCACCGGTCGGCCGGTGAATCTGACCCGACACCGACCAGGGCTCAGCGAGCAGCCAGCTCCTCGACGGCGAGCGCGACCTCGAGCAGCTGCAGGTCGGCGCCGTGCCGGGCGACCAGCTGGACCCCCACAGGCAGCCCCGACGAGGTGGTCCCGAAGGGCACCGAGATGGCGGGACAGCCCGTGACGGTGATGAAGTACGCCGACCGCATCCAGTCGAGGTAGGTCGCCATCGGCTTGCCGTTGATCTCGGTCGGGAACTCCTGCGTCGCCGGGAACGGCGGGACCTGGGAGACCGGGAGCACGAGGACGTCGTGGTCGCCGAAGAAGGCCCGCATCGTCTCCGACAGCGCGGTGCGTTGCGTGTAGGCCCGCGCGACGTCGGCGCCGGTGAGCGACTCCCCCGCACGGATGTTGTCGGCCAGCGACGGCTTGAAGTCGTCGGGGTGCTCGGCCAGCAGCGAGCCGAGCTTGGCCTGGAAGTGCCAGGCGCGCAGGGTCCGGAAGGTGTCCTCGGCGAGCGACAGGTCGGGGTACGCCGAGCCGACGGCCGCCCCGGCACCGGCGAGGGCACGGCCGGCGGCCTCGACGACGGCGGCCACCTCGTGGTCGACCTCGAGCGCGCCGCCGAGGTCCACGCTGAGCGCGACCTTCAGCCCGGCCAGCGATGCGGCGGCCGGGTCCGCGAAGGAGGCGCCCGGCGTCCCCAGCGCCTGCGGGGCCCGCGGGTCCGGGCCGGCCATGACCGACAGCAGCAGTGCGAGGTCGCGCACGTTGCGGGCCATCGGACCACCGACCGACGTGGTCTCCCACTGGTTGTAGAGCGGCCACTCGGGCACCCGGCCCAGGCTCGGCCGCATCCCGACCACGCCGCAGAACGACGCGGGGTTGCGCAGCGAGCCGCCCATGTCGGAGCCGTCGGCGAGCGGGACCATGCCGGCGGCGAGCGCACAGGCCGCTCCCCCGCTGGACCCGCCCGCCGAGCGGGTGGGGTCGACCGGGTTCAGGGTCGTGCCGAAGACCTTGTTGAAGGTGTGCGACCCGGCCGCGAACTCCGGCACGTTGGTCTTGCCGATCGTGAAGGCCCCCGCGGCGCGCACCCGCTCGACGATCAGCTCGTCGCGCTCCGGCACGTTGTCGGCCATCACCGTGGAGCCGTACGTCGTGCGCCAGCCTCCCACTGCGTGCGTGTCCTTGAACGCGAACGGCAGGCCGTGCAGCGCTCCCACCTCGGCGCCCGAGGCGAGCACCTCGTCAGCGGCCAGCGCCCCCTCACGTGCTCGCGACTCGTCGAGCGAGACGATCGCGTTCAGCTCGGGGTTGCGCTCGGCGATGCGGTCGAGGTGGAGGTCGAGGAGCTCGCGCGCCGAGATCTCGCGACGCCGTACGGCGGCCGCCTGGTCCCGTGCGGTCGAGTCGACCGAGATCATCGGGGTCCCCACGACGTTGTTCGGGAGAGCGAAGCGGAGGAGAGGAGCTTCGTGGGGTGATTCATCGCCGACGGCCCAGCAGCCCGCCCACGATGACGCCGGCGAGCACGAGGCCACCGCCGACGGCCACGCCCATGAGGAACGACTCCCCGCCCACCGAGGGGACCGACGAGACCTTGGCCGGGGCCGCGAAGACCTGCGCCCCCTCGGCCGACACGGTCTCGACCGGAGCGCCGCCGGCAGCCGCGGTCGGCAGCCCGTTGGCGATCACCTTCTCCACGTTGCCGAAGAACTCGGCGGCCATCCGGCGCGAGACGCTGGTCAGCATCCGCTGGCCGACGCCGCCGATCATGCCGCCGACGACTGCGTCGGCGTCGTACGACAGGACGGTCTGGCCGCCGTCGTCCTTGAAGCTCACCAGCACGGTCGCGTCGATGGTGCCGGGTGCGCCGGCGCCCTTCAGCTTCATGGTCAGCCCGTCACCGGCCCGCAGGTCCTCGAGCAGGCAGGAGCCCGAGTAGGTCCCCTTGATCGCGGCGACACCGGCGCTGACCGTCATGGCGTAGGCGTTCTCGCCCGTGGCCTCGAGCTGCTCGCAGCCGGGGATGGTCGCGACCAGGACCCGCGGGTCGAGGATCGCGTCCCAGACCTTCTCGACGGGGGCGGCGATGGTGTTCTGACCGGAGATCTTCACTTCGACTCCTCAGCGTGGGGGGCGTGGGCCAGGCGGAGCGCGAACAGCTCCGACGGCGAGATGGGCATGGCGGTGATGGGCAGCCGCTCGGCGTCCTCGATGGCGGCGGCGAAGGCAGCGGACCCGGGGATCACGCCGGCCTCCCCGGCACCCTTGATGCCGAGCGGGTTGAGCGGAGACGGGGTCTCCAGGTGGTCGATCTCGATGCTGGTCGGCACCTCGGTGACGTACGGCATCAGGAAGTCCATGAAGGACGCGTTGAGCAGCTGGCCGGACTCGTCGTACGCCATCCGCTCGTAGAGCGCGCCACCGACGCCCTGCGCGACGCCGCCGTGGATCTGGCCCTCGACGATCATCGGGTTGATCAGGTGGCCGCAGTCGTGGACCACGGCGTACTTGAGGATCCGGATCTCCGCGGTCTCGACGTCGGTCTCGACGATCACGGCGTGCATGCCGGAGGCGAAGGTCGAGCGCGGCGGCGAGTAGAAGTCCTTGCCCTCCAGGCCCGGCTCGTCGTCCTCGGCCACCGGCGGCTTCGTCGGGTCGCCGACGTTGAACTGGGTGGCCGCCTTGGACGCCTCGTCGAACGCGTAGCGCAGCGGGTTGGACAGCACGGCGATCGTTCCCAGCGGGATGGACGAGTCGGTGCCCTTGACGCTCACCACGCCGTCGACGATCTCGAGGTCGTCGACGTCGGCCTCGAGCGCGTCGGCCGCGATCCGCAGGGCCTTCTCCTTCGCGCGCTTCGCGGCGAGGTGGATGGCCGAGCCGCTCATCACCGCCGCACGCGAAGCGAAGGTGCCCACGGCGTACGGCATCCGGCGGGTGTCGCCGGTGGTGATCTCGACGTCCTCGAAACGCACGCCGAGCTCGTCGGCGACGATCTGTGCGAACGCGGTCTGGTGGCCCTGGCCCTGCGAGGTCAGGCCGGTGGCGACCTTGACCTTGCCCGAGGTCTCGATGTGCACGTGCGCGCCCTCGTAGGGGCCGACGCCGGTGCCCTCGACGTAGCAGGCCAGGCCGAGGCCGACCCGCTTGCCCTCCGCGGCCTTCGCCGAGCGGAAGTCCTCGAAGTGGTCCCAGTCGACGAGCTCCTTGATCTTGTCGAGCATCGCCGGGTAGTCGCCGGAGTCGTACTTCAGCTCGCGACCGTCCTGGAAGATCAGGCCCTGGTCGTAGGGGAACTCGTCGGGCTGGATGAAGTTCGCGGCCCGTACGTCGGCCCGGTCGAGACCCAGCTCGGCGGCGATCGCGTCCATCGTCCGCTCCATCACGAAGCAGCCCTGCGGCCGCCCGGCCCCGCGGTACGGCGTGACGATCACCGTGTTCGTGTAGAGCGAGTCGAACTGCACGTGGTAGGCGCCCGGCTTGTAGGGCCCGAGCAGCTGCGTGGAGGTGATGATCGGGACGATCAGCCCGTACGGCGTGTAGGCGCCGTGGTCGTGCCAGAACCGGACGTCCAGGCCGAGCACGCGGCCCTCGTCGTCGAAGCCGACCTCGACGTGGTGCTCCTGGGCACGCTCGTGGGCCGAGGAGATGAAGTGCTCGCGGCGGTCCTCGGTGAACTTCACGGCCCGGCCGAGCCTCTGCGCGGCCAGCGGGACGAGCAGCTCCTCGGGCCACGGGTGCACGATCTTGACGCCGAAGCCGCCGCCCACGTCGGGCGTGATGACGTCGACCTGGCCGAGGTCGAGACCGAGCTTGGCCGCGACCGCGGCACGCACGCCGGTGGAGGTCTGCGTCGAGGTCCACACCTGCAGCCGGTTCTGGTCGGGGTCCCAGCGCGCGACGGTGCCGCGCCCCTCCATCGGCATGCAGGCGCTGCGCTCGATCTTCAGGTCGAGGGAGAGCGTGTGGGGCGCCGCCGCGATGGCCGCGGCGGCGTCGCCGTTGGACTGCTCCATCCGCGCCGCCACGTTGCCGGGCACGTCGTCGTGGACCAGGTTCGCTGCCGAGCGGGCGGCCTCGATGCCGACCACGGCGGGCAGCAGCTCGTACTCGACGACGATCTGCGCGAGGGCGTCCTCGGCGACGTAGCGGTCCTCGGCGACGACCAGGGCGATCGCCTCGCCGACGTAGTTGACCTCGTCCTTGGCCAGCGCGTACTGCGTGCGTCCGTGGGTCAGCGTCGGGTGCGGGATGAGCAGCGGCAGCGGGTCCGCCATCGCGCCCTCGAGGTCCTCGTGGGTCCACACGGCGTGCACGCCGTCGATGTCGAGGACGGCGTCGACGTCGATCGACACGATCCGCGCGTGGGCGTGGGGGCTGCGGAGCACGGCGGCGTGCAGGGCGTCGGGGGCCACGTCGTCGACGTAGCGTCCCGTGCCGCGCACCAACCGGTCGTCCTCGACGCGCTGGACCTTCGCGCCCATCATCTTGGTCGTCACGCGGCACCGTCCTCGCCGGAGCGGGCCAGCTCGGCGGCGCGGCACACCGCCTTGACGATGTTCTGGTAGCCCGTGCAGCGGCACAGGTTGCCGGCGACCATGTCGCGTGCCTCGTCCTCGGTCGGGTCGGGGTTCTCGGCGATGCCGGCGGTGATCGTGGTCAGGAAGCCGGGCGTGCAGAAGCCGCATTGCAGGCCGTGGCACTCGCGGAACGCCTGCTGCACCGGGCCGAGCTCGCCGTCGGGCCGGGCCAGGCCCTCCACGGTGGTGATCTCGTGCCCGGCCGCGGAGACCGCGAACATCAGGCAGCTGCGCATCGGCTGGCCGTCGACCAGGACGGTGCACGCGCCGCACACGCCGTGCTCGCAGCCGACGTGGGTGCCGGTCAGGCCGAGGTCGTGGCGCAGCGCGTCGGACAGCAGCCGCCGGGCGGGCACGGCCGCCTCGTGCTCGACGCCGTTGACGTGGAGCCGGATCTGGTGGGTCTGCTCGGTCACGAGCGTGCCTCCCGTGCGTTCTCGTGGGCGGCGGTCACGACCCGCGCGGTCAGCACCCGGGCGAGGTGCGCGCGGTAGTCGGCCGTCGCGTGGATGTCGGTCTCCGGCTCGAGCTGCTCCAGCGCCACCTCGGCGGCGGCAGCCAGCGACGCGTCGCTGATCGAGCCGTCGAGGGCATCGGTCAGGTCGACCACGGTCGGGATGTCGGAGACGGAGAGGTAGCCGGCCCTGGCCGACACCACCCGGTCGCCGTCGACGGTGACGACGGCCGCGACACCGCACATGGCGTAGTCGCCGTGCCGGCGGGCGATCTCCTCGAACGCAACCCCGGTGTGCTTGGCCAGCGCCGGGAAGAACGCCTCGACCGCGATCTCGTCGTGGTGGAGGCTGGACTCGAGCGGGCCGACGTAGAGCTCGGCGACGGGGATCGTACGACGCCCGCCGGGGCCGACGACGTCGAGCGAGCCGTCCAGCAGCCGCAGCACCATCGGCATCTCGGCCGCCGCGTCCGCGTGGACCAGCGAGCCCACGGTGGTGCCGCGGTTGCGGATCGTCGCGTGCGCGACGTTGGCCAGCGCGAGCGGGACCAACGGCTGCACCCGGGCGACGTCGGGATCACGGAGGACCGCGGCGTGCCGGGCGAGGGCGCCGATCCGGACGCCGTCGGCGCTGACCCGGACGTGGTCCAGGTCGGGCAGGTCGTTGATGTCGACCAGCACCGCCGGTGCGGCCAGCCGCATCGAGAGGAGGGGGACGAGGCTCTGTCCTCCGGCGAGGACCTTGGCCTCCGGGTGCCCGGCCAGGGCCTGAAGGGCTTCCTCCAGGGTCCCCGGCCGGGCGTAGTCGAAGGGTGCGGGCTTCACAGCCTCTTGGTCACCTCTCCCGAAGTGGCGTCGACGGAGCGTCCCTTCACGAGGTGGAAGAAGACGATGACGAGGATGGTGCCCAGGGCGATGCCACCGAGCTCGAAGTCGTCGGTGATCTTGAGCGTCACGCCGCCGATGCCGGCGATCAGGCCGCCGGCGAGGCCGACCATGTTGACCGGGTTGCCGAAGTCGACGTTGTTCTCGACCCAGATCTTGGCGCCGACCAGGCCGATCATGCCGTAGAGCACGACGGTGATGCCGCCGAGGACACCGCCCGGGGTGGCGTTGACGATCGCGCCGAACTTCGGGCACAGGCCGAGCAGGATCGCGACGACGCCGGCGACGTAGTAGGCCGCGGTGGAGTAGACCTTGGTCGCACCCATGACGCCGATGTTCTCGGCGTACGTCGTGGTCGGCGATCCGCCGAAGACGCTGGCGAACGCGGTGGCGGCGCCGTCGGCGGCGATCGCGCGGCCCATGTACGGGTCGAGGTTGTCGCCGGTCATCTCGGCGACGGCCTTCACGTGGCCGGTGTTCTCGGCGATGAGGGCGATGACGCCGGGCAGGACGAGCAGGATGAAGGTCATCGAGAAGCTCGGGCCGTGGACGACCGAGACGCCGTCGGCGAGCTTGCCGCTCGGGAAGCCGATCCAGTCGGCAGCCTTCACGCCGGCCCAGGAGACGCGGTCGTGCTCGACGGCCTGGCCACCCGACACGGGCGTCACGGAGGTGATCGCGCCGAAGATCTTGTCGGCGAGCACGGAGGCGACGTAGCCGAACACGAGGGCCAGGAACACCGCGATCCGCGACCAGAAGCCCGGCAGCAGCACGGCGGCACAGACCATGAACGCCGCGGTGGCGAGCGCGATCCACTGGTCCTGCGGCCAGTAGATGCCGGCCACGACGGGCGCCAGGTTGAAGCCGATCAGCATGACGACCGCACCGGTGACGGCGGGCGGCAGGATCTTGTGGATCAGGCCGGCGCCGGCGAAGTGGACGGCGACTCCGATCGCGGCGAGCACCAGGCCGGCGACCAGGATCGCGCCGGTGACGTCGGCCGAGTCACCACCCTGCGCACGGATGGCGGCCACACCGGCGACGAAGGACGCGCTGGTGCCGAGGTAGCTCGGCACCTTGTTGTTGCAGATCAGCAGGAAGCCGATCGTGCACAGACCCGAGAACATGATGGCGAGGTTCGGGTCGAGGCCCATCACGATCGGGAACACGAACGTCGCGCCGAACATGGCGACGACGTGCTGTGCTCCCAGGCCTACGGTCCGACCCCACGGAAGTCGCTGGTTCGGCGCGACCGGCTGGCCCGGCGCGGGATCCACGACCTCCCACTTGAACATCGACATGCTGAGTCCTCCTGAATCTGGGGCTGTGCTCACTGGTCCCGCTAGGGGCTCCCGAGACTCACCAACCTATTGAGGGCCAGATCACACCTCACTGGCCACATTCGCCAAAGGATCCCGGGGAACTGCTGGCGGAAGTTGCCCGCGATTCCCGACCGGTTCACACCGCCGTCATCACGACGTCCGCGGCAGTCACCGGCTGACGACCTCGAGCACCTTCAGCGCGACGGCGACGTCGAGACGCAGGTTCTGGTCCGACGCGACCGGCCCGAGCATCCGCTCGAGCTTCCCGACCCGGTAGCGCATCGTGTTGTAGTGGAAGAACTGCGTGCGCGCGGCCTCGGCCACGTTGAAGTTGGTGTTGAGCAGGACCTGCAGCGTCTCGCGCAGGGTGACCGCCTCCTCGGAGGAGCCGGCCAGCTCACCGAGCACGTCGTGCGCGAAGGCCCGCAGCTCCTCGGTGTCGGGCACCATCGCGATCAGCCGGTGCAGGCCGAGGTCGTCGAACCAGGTGGTCGTGCTCGGTCCCCGGAACCTCCTGCCGACCTCGAGCGCGCGGCGCGCCTGGGTGTAGCTGTCCGGCAGCCCGGACGGGCTCGACGTCACGCGGCCGACCCCGGCGGTGAACGGACGGCGCCCGCCGCCCTTGTCACCGGCGACGGCGACGACCAGCCGTCGTACGAGCGCGGCCGTGGCCTCGGCGTCCTCGGCCGGCAGCACCGCCACCACCTCGGAGCCGAAGTCGGCGATCGGGATGGCGCGGTCGACGGAGGCGGCGACCTGGCGCCAGGCGTTGGCGAAGCGCTCCTGCCAGTGGCGGCGGTCCTCGGCCGAGGCCGGGGCCTGGTACGTCGGCTGCGGGTCGATCTGCGCGGCGAGCACGACGCTCGGGCGGCTCAGGTCCCAGCCGAAGCCGACGACGTGCTCGCGGACGAAGTCGTCGGTGCCGGCGCGGCCGAGGAACACGTCGCGCAGGAAGTCACCGCGGTACTTGTTCTCCACCGCGGACACCGCCTGCTCGCGGGTGATCCACAGCGACACGGCCGTCGCCGCGCGCTGCAGCGCGACGACCTGCTGGGGCACCATCCCGTGCTCGGCCACCGCGACCAGGTGGCCGAGGGCCTGGTTGGGCGCGGCCAGCGGCTCGCGGTGCACGTGGGCGCCGGCCACCGGCTGGCCCTCGTGGCCGCCCCGGTCCCCCAGCCACTCGACCCGCAGCCGGCCGGTCTCGTCGGTCAGCCCGGCCGCGGAGATCCGCTCGCGCATGGCGTCGTCGATGCGCGCCGCGCGCTCGCGGCCGTCCGTGGTCGTGACCGCGACGTGCACGTCGAGGGCGTCGCCGATCGCGGCGACCAGCTCACCGAGGTCGGCCCCGGCCAGCACGAGCTGGGCGAGCGCCTCGGCCAGCTCCTCCGTGTCCATGACGCCATCGTGCGGGATGCCGCCCCCGCCGGTGGCTATCAACTCTTGCCCGACTTCTGCCCGGACGTTGGCAATGCTCACCATTCGATGCACCTTACCCAGCCGTTAGCGTCCCAGAAGTGCGAAGGGTGGATTCAGCGGTCGGTGGTGCCGGTTCACCGGCGCTGCGTGCCCTGCTCGCGGAGCCACCGGTGAGCGGCGTGGTCGTGCACGCCGGGCGCCAGGCGGTGTACGCCGACCTCGGCGGCGCGGCCGGCGGTGTCGTCGGCGGTGTCGTCGGCGGTGTCGTCGGCGGTGTCGTCGGCGGTGTCGTCGGCGTCGTCGGTGTGCTCGCCCGGGGCGCGGTGCACGTTCCCTGCGGCGTGCTGACCACGCTCGCCGAGCTGCCCGAGGTCGCCGTGGGCGACCCGGTCGTCGTGGGCGACGGCCTGCTGCGGGTCGGGCCGCTGGCGGTCGCGGTGACGCGCCTGGTCTCCTTCGCGGTCCCGCGGCTCGCTTCCTCCCTCCCCCCACTCGCTGCCGACCTGTCCCCCGCCCGCGACCAGCTGCCGGCCGACGCCCTCGACCTGCTCGCCGCCGGCGACCCGGCCGCCGTCCCCGCCCTGGTGGGCCGCGGCGACGGGCTCACCCCGGTCGGCGACGACGTGCTGGCCGGCTGGCTGGTCGCCGCCCGGGCGGCCGGGCGCGACACCTCCGCGCTCGCCGGGGCGGTCGAGGCGCACCTCCCCCGCACCACCGGCCTGTCCGCCGCACTGCTGCGCCACGCGGTCGCCGGCGAGGCGATCGCGCCCTTCCGCGCGGTCCTCGCCACGGGCGAGGCCGCCGCGGTCGCCGTACTGCTGGCCGTCGGCCACACCTCGGGCGCCGGGATGCTCCTCGGCGCCCACCTCGCACTTCCCGTTTCCCCCATCCATGAAGCCCTTGAAGGGAGCACTCGATGACCATCGAGCACGTCGAGATCCGGCCCGGTGCGTACGCCGACAGCGTCGCGCTGCTGCAGGTGAGCCGGGACGTCGCCGCCACCCCCGGTGTCGCCGCCGCCCAGGTGGCGATGGCCACCGAGCTGAACGTGGAGGTGCTCCAGGGCATGGGCTTCACGCTGCCTGCCACCAGCACCAACGACATGGTCGTGGCGCTGCGGCTCGACGACGAGTCGGCGCTCGCTGCCGCGCTCGCCGCCGTCGACGCCGCCCTGGCCGCGGCCCGGAAGGGCTCGCCGGGCGGCGAGGTCACCGAGCCGCCACGCACCACCGCCTCCGCGCTGCGCCGGGCGGGCGGCGACCTGGCGCTGGTGTCGGTCCCCGGCGCCTCGGCCCTGGTCGAGGCGATGGACGCCCTCGACGCCGGCGTCGACGTGATGATCTTCAGCGACAACGTGCCGGTCGAGCAGGAGCTCGCGATGAAGCGGCTCGCGCGCGACCGCGGCCTGCTCGTGATGGGCCCGGACTGCGGCACGGCGGTCGTCGGCGGCGTCGGCCTCGGCTTCGCCAACACCGTCACGCCGGGGCAGGTCGGCATCGTCGCCGCGTCCGGCACCGGCTGCCAGCAGGTCCTGGCGCTGCTCGACGCCGCGGGTGTCGGCGTCGCCGCCGCGCTCGGTGTCGGTGGGCGCGACCTGTCCGCCGCCATCGGCGGCATCTCCACCCGGACCGCGCTGGACCGCCTCGACGCCGACCCCTCGGTCGGCCACGTCGTCGTCGTGTCCAAGCCCCCGGCCGCCGAGGTGGCCGCCGCCGTCGAGAAGTACGCCGCCGACCTCGGCACGCCGGTGCGCTTCGCGCTGCTCGGCGCGGGCCAGCCCGACCTGACCACGCAGACCGAGGCGCTGCTGGGCGACCTCGGCGTCGCCGTGCCCGAGTGGCCGGTGTGGGGCACCCCCGCCGCCCCCGCCCCCGACGGCGGCACCGCGCTGCGCGGCCTGTTCGTCGGCGGCACCCTGTGCGACGAGGCGATGCTGCTCGCCGCGGCCGAGCTCGGCGGCATCCGCAGCAACATCCCGCTCTCGCCGGAGCTCGCGCTCGACGCGAGCCTGGTCGCCGACGGCCACGTGATGATCGACTTCGGCGACGACGGCCTCACCCGCGGCCGGGCGCACCCGATGATCGACCCCACGCTGCGCCTCGAGCACCTCGCCAAGGTGGCCGCCGACCCCGACACCGCCGTCATCTTGATGGACGTCGTGCTCGGTCACGGCGCCCAGGACGACCCCGCCGCCGAGCTCGCCCCGGCGATCGCCGCTGCCCGCGCGGTGCGCGAGGTGCCCGTCGTCGTCGCCTGCGTCGGGACGTCGACCGACCCGCAGGGCCTCACCCGTCAGGCCGAGGCGCTCGCCGCCGCCGGCGCCGAGGTCCACCTGTCCAACGCCGCGGCCACCCGCCGCGCGATCGCCCTCGTGAACGGAGCCGCCCGATGACCGCCCGAACCGTCAGCCTGCCCAGCACCGCTCCCACCGCCGTCGCCGCGGTCGGCGCCGACATGTTCGCCACCGCCGTGGCCAACCAGGCCGTGCCGGTCGAGCGGGTCGAGTGGAAGCCGCCGATGGACGGCACCGCCGACGACCTCGCGACCGTGGCCGCCGACCCGCTGCGCCGCGACGCCAACGCCCTCGCGGTCTCCCGGATGCTCGACGTGCAGGCCATGCTCGTCGGCGTCGCGCCGGCCTCCGAGCTGCTCGGCCTCGAGAAGGGCCAGTTCCTGCACGCCGGTCCGCCGATCGAGTGGGCGCGCGCGTCCGGCCCGCTGCGCGGTGCGCTGATGGGCGCGGCCGCCTTCGAGGGCCTGGTCGAGGACCCGGAGGACGCCGAGGCGCTGTTCGCCTCGGGTGCGAACGTGTCCCTCGAGCCGTGCCACCACCGCAGCGCGGTCGGCCCGATGGCCGGCGTGGTCTCGCCGTCGATGTGGATGTTCGTCCTCGAGGACCCGGCCACGGGGCGTCGTACCTACTGCTCGCTGAACGAGGGACTCGGCAAGGTGCTGCGCTACGGCGCCTACGGCCCCGAGGTGCTGGAGCGGCTGCGCTGGATGCGCGACGTGCTCGGCCCGCTGCTCGGCGAGGCCGTCTCCGCCGCGGGTCCGGTCGACGCGACCGCGATCCTCGGCCAGATGCTGCAGATGGGCGACGAGGCGCACAACCGCAACCGCGCCGGGACCCTGATGCTGCTGCGCGACATCGCGCCGTCGATGGTCCGCTCCTCGCGGTCCTCGGAGGAGGTCGCCGAGGCGTTCGCGTTCATGGGCGGCAACGACCACTTCTTCCTCAACGTCGCGATGCCGGCCTGCAAGCTCGCGCTCGACGCCGCGCGCGACGTGCCCGGCTCGACGATGGTCGTCGCGATGGCCCGCAACGGCACGGACTTCGGCATCCAGGTCTCCGGCACCGGCGACCAGTGGTTCACCGGACCGGCGCAGCTCGCCGACGGCCTGTTCCTCGGCGACTACGGCCCGGACGACGCCAACCCCGACATCGGCGACTCGGCCATCACCGAGACCGCCGGCATCGGGGGATTCGCCATGGCCGCCGCGCCCGCCATCGTGCGGTTCGTCGGCGGCACCGTGCCCGACGCGCTGGCCACCAGCCGCCGGATGCGGGAGATCACGATCGGCGAGAACAACCGCTGGCCGATCCCGGTCCTCGACTTCGCCGGTGCCGCCACCGGCATCGACGTCACCTCGGTGTGCCGGACCGGCATCCTGCCGCAGATCAACACCGGCATGGCCGGCAAGGTCGCCGGCGTCGGCCAGGTCGGCGCCGGCCTGGTCACCCCGCCCGCGTCGATCTTCCCCGCTGCGCTGGCCGAGCTCGCCCGGCGCACCCGGGCGCGCGGCTGATCAGCTCACGCGGTCGATGACCAGCGGCCGGGGCGTGAACGGCGTCCCGGCCGCTGCCACCTCGTAGCCACCCTCCAGCGAGGCGAGCGCCCGCTCGAAGCGCTCGGGCGTGTCGGTGTGCAGGGTGAACAGCGCCTCCCCTGCGCGCACCACGTCACCGGGACGGGCGTGCCACACGACACCGGCTCCGGCCTGCACCGGGTCCTCCTTGCGCTCGCGGCCCGCACCCAGCCGCCAGGCGGCCACACCGACCGCCAGGGCGTCGAGGCGGGTGAGCACGCCGTCGGCGGGCGCCACGACGACGTGCTGCTCGCGCGCCACCGGCAGCTCGGCGTCGGGATCGCCACCCTGGGCCTGGATCATGCGGCGCCAGGCGTCCATCGCGGAGCCGTCGGCCAGCTTGTCGGCGGGATCGATGTCGTCGCGGCCGGCACCGGCGAGCATCTCGCGGGCCAGGGCGAGGGTCAGCTCGACGACGTCGGCCGGTCCCCCGCCGGCGAGCACCTCGACCGACTCGGCGACCTCGATGGCGTTGCCGGCGGTGAACCCGAGCGGCACCGACATGTCGGTGAGCAGGGCGACGGTGTGGACGCCGGCGTCCTTGCCGAGCGCGACCATCACCTCGGCGAGCTCGCGTGCCTTGTCGACGTCCTTCATGAACGCCCCGGAGCCGACCTTGACGTCCAGCACCAGCGCACCGGTGCCCTCGGCGATCTTCTTGCTCATGATCGAGGAGGCGATGAGCGGGATCGCCTCGACGGTGCCGGTGACGTCGCGCAGGGCGTAGAGCTTCTTGTCGGCGGGCGCGAGGCCGTCGCCGGCCGCGCAGATCACCGCGCCGACCGACTCGAGCTGCGCCAGCATCTCCTCGTTGGAGAGCAGCGCGCGCCAGCCGGGGATCGACTCCAGCTTGTCGAGGGTGCCGCCGGTGTGGCCCAGGCCCCGCCCCGACAACTGGGGCACGGCGACCCCGCACGCCGCGACCAGCGGCGCCAGCGGCAGCGTGATCTTGTCGCCCACGCCGCCCGTGGAGTGCTTGTCGGCCGTGGGCCGCGACAGGGAGGAGAAGTCCATCCGCTCGCCGGAGGCGATCATCGCCGCGGTCCAGTCGGCGATCTCTCGACGGTCCATGCCGTTGAGGAGGATCGCCATCAGCAGCGAGGACATCTGCTCGTCGGCGACGGCGGCGCGGGTGTAGGCGTCGACCATCCAGTCGATCTGGCTGGTGGTCAGGGTGCCCCCGTCGCGCTTGGCGTGGATGACCTCGACGGCGTCGTGCTTGCTCACGAGGCGTTTGTACCAGTCGTGTCCATGCCGGTGACCCGTTCGAGGTCGGCCGGACCGAACGCCTGCGGCAGCACGGCGTCCATCGACAGCACGCCCTGCGGGGTCAGCACCTCGAGCGCGGCACCGCCGTTCTCCCACAGCAGCTGGCGGCAGCGGCCGCACGGCATGATCACGTCGCCGGCGCCGCGCGGATCGAGGGCGATGCACACGAAATGGGTCAGCCGGCCCCCGCCGGTGGCGTGCAGCTGTGACACGAGCCCGCACTCGGCGCACAGCGTGACGCCGTACGCCGCGTTCTCGACGTTGCAGCCGACCACCAGGCGACCGTCGTCGGCGAGCGCGGCCGCGCCCACCCGGTAGCCGGAGTACGGCGCGTAGGCCCGTGCGGCGATGTCGTTCGCCGCCTGCGTGAGGCTGTCCCAGTCGACCACCCGGCCAAGGTAGACGATCGCGAGGATCTTGCGCACGGGCAGGTTTCGACGGGAAATGTCCCAAGTTGGTAACCGTTTCGACGAATGCGCTTCCCGCAATCGCGTCCTTGGGTGAGGATGCACCCGGAGTACCAGAACCACTATCTGCCCTGCCACGTGGAGCCGGGCGTCGATCTGGAGGACATCTGTGAAGACCTGGAAGAGGACGACGGCCGCCGCGGCCGTGGCGCTCATGGCGAGCGCGGCCCTGGCCGCGTGTGGCGACGCTCCCGACGAGGACAAGAAGGGCTCGGCCAAGAGCGACTTCCTCCCCTGCATCGTCTCGGACGCGGGCGGCTTCGACGACAAGTCGTTCAACCAGCTCAGCTACGAGGGCCTCAAGGAGGCCGCCAAGGAGCTCGGCACCGACTACAAGGACGTCCAGTCGAAGACCGACCAGGACTACGCGCCGAACCTCGAGAACCTCGTCGGCCAGGGCTGCGACCTGATCGTGACCGTCGGCTTCGCGCTGTCCGCCGCGACCGTCGAGTCGGCGAAGGCCAATCCCGACATCGAGTACGTCCTGATCGACGACGCCGCCGACAACGACTTCGACGGCAACAAGGACGCCGACAACATCAAGCCGATCCTGTACGACACCGCGCAGGCCGCGTTCCTCGCCGGCTACGCCGCGGCGGACTACACCAAGACCGGCACCGTCGGCACCTACGGTGGCCAGCCCTTCCCGACCGTCACCATCTTCATGGACGGCTTCAAGCAGGGCGTCGACTACTACAACAAGGAGAAGGGCAAGGACGTCAAGCTCATCGGCTGGGAGGGCAACGACAAGGGCGTCTTCACCGGTGGCTTCGACGCCAACGAGAAGGCGACCAACACCGCCAAGTCGATCCTCGACAAGAACGCCGACGTGATCCTGCCGGTCGGTGGCCCGATCTACCAGGGCGCGCTCACCGCGATCAAGGACTCCGGCAAGGACGTCGCGCTGATCGGCGTCGACGCGGACTTCTACGAGACCGACCCCAACACGCAGTCGCTGGTCCTCACCTCGATCCTGAAGAACATGAAGACCTCGACCATCGAGACCGTCGTTGCCGCCGGCAAGGGCGACTTCGACCCCGAGGCCTACGTCGGGACGCTCGAGAACGACGGTGTCGGCCTCGCGCCGTTCCACAACTTCGAGTCCAAGGTCAACCCCTCGCTCCAGGGCGAGCTCGACAAGGTCAAGCAGGGCATCATCGACGGCAGCATCCCGGTGACGTCGTACCTCGACAAGTGACGACGGCTCACCTGCGCTGACGCAGGGTCCGGGGGAGGTCGGCAACGACCTCCCCCGGACGCATTCCGCGCCGGAGACGCCCAGGCGTTCACGGCGCATTTGCTGGCAACTGATCGTCCGCTCCGAGAGGATCCCTCCATGACGCTCGAACTCCGGGGCATCACCAAGCGCTTCGGCCCCCTGGTCGCCAACGACCGGATCTCCCTCACCGTCAACGAGGGCGAGATCCTGGCCCTCCTCGGCGAGAACGGCGCTGGCAAGTCGACCCTGATGAACGTCCTCTACGGCCTCTACCAGGCCGACGAGGGCGAGATCTTCCTCGACGGCGCGCCCCTCAAGATGTCCGGGCCCGGTGACGCCATGGCCGCCGGCATCGGCATGGTCCACCAGCACTTCATGCTGGTCCCCGTCTTCACCGTCGCCGAGAACGTCATGCTCGGCAACGAGAGCACCGGCTTCGCCGGCACGCTCGACCTCGACGCCGCGCGTCAGCGGGTCCGGGAGATCTCCCAGCGGTTCGGGTTCGACGTCGACCCCGACGCCCTGGTCGAGACCCTGCCCGTCGGCGTCCAGCAGCGTGTCGAGATCATCAAGGCGCTCTCCCGTGACGCCCGCGTGCTCGTGTTCGACGAGCCGACCGCGGTGCTCACGCCCCAGGAGACCGACGAGCTGATGGAGATCATGCGCCAGCTGCGCGCGTCGGGCACCGCCATCGTCTTCATCAGCCACAAGCTGCGCGAGGTCCGGGCGATCGCCGACCGGATCACCGTGATCCGCCGCGGCGCGGTCGTCGGCGAGGCGAGCCCGACCGCCACCAACGCCGAGCTGGCCGCGCTGATGGTCGGTCGCCCGGTCGAGCTGACGGTCCACAAGGAGCCCGCGCAGCCCGGGCCCGACGCACTCGTCGTCCGCGACCTGCGGGTCACCGACGACGCCGGGCACAGCCACCTCGACGGGATCAGCTTCTCCATCGCGCGCGGCGAGGTGCTCGGCGTGGCCGGCGTCCAGGGCAACGGGCAGACCGAGCTCACCGAGGCGATCATGGGACTGCAGGCGCACGTCCACGGATCGATCCGCCTCGGCGAGCACGAGCTGGTCGGCAGGTCGGTGCGCAAGATCCTCGACGCGGGCGTCGGCTTCATCCCCGAGGACCGCCAGGTCGACGGCCTGGTCGGCGAGTTCACGATCGCCGAGAACCTCATGCTCAACCGCAGCCACGGCAAGCCGTTCGTGTCCGCCGGCACCGTCCGCACCGGCTTCCTCGAGGACTTCGCCCAGCAGAAGCTGACCGAGTACGACGTCCGCGCCTCCGGCATCCAGGCGAGGGCCAGCCAGCTCTCGGGCGGCAACCAGCAGAAGGTCGTGGTCGCCCGCGAGCTCTCGCGCGACCTCAACCTGCTCGTCGCCGCCCAGCCGACCCGCGGTGTCGACGTCGGCTCGATCGAGTTCATCCACAAGCAGGTGGTGGCGACCCGCGACGCCGGCGTACCAGTGCTGCTGGTCTCCACCGAGCTCGACGAGATCGTCGCCCTCTCGGACCGGATCATGGTCCTCTACCGCGGGCAGGTGGTCGGCATCGTCCCGGCCGACACACCCCGCGAGACCCTCGGCCTGATGATGGCCGGCGAGCGCCCGGAAGGTGGTGCCGCGTGAGCACCGACATGAAGACCGAGTTCGGCGAGGCGCCGAAGGGCACGCCGAGGCGCTTCGACGGCGTGCTGCGCGAGATCGTCGCGGGCAACGCGATGGTCGCGGTGCTGTCGGTCGTCCTCGCCATGGTCGTCGGGTCGCTGATGATCCTGCTGACCGACGAGAACGTCCGCACCACGGCGGGCTACATCGGCGCCCGGCCCGGTGACTTCTTCAGCGCGGTCTGGACCTCGATCTCGGACGCCTACACCGCCCTGTTCCGCGGCGCGGTCTACAACACCAACCTGCAGGGCTTCCAGGGCCGGATCCGCCCGCTGACCGAGACCCTCAAGTTCTCCGGCCCGCTGATCCTGGCCGGCCTGGGCGTGGGCCTGGCCTTCCGCGCCGGCATGTTCAACATCGGTGGCCGCGGCCAGATGCTGCTGGCCGGCGCCGCCGCCGGCTGGGTCGGGGTCAATGCGGACCTGCCGATCGTCCTGCACCTGCCGCTGGCCGTGCTCGCCGGCGCACTCGCCGGTGCGCTGTGGGCCGGCATCGCCGGCTTCCTCAAGGCCCAGAGCGGCGCGCACGAGGTGATCGTCACGATCATGCTCAACTACGTCGGCTACTACCTCGTCTTCTACGCCCTCTCCAAGCAGGGCCTGCTCCAGGCGCCGGGCTCGCTCAACCCCAAGTCCGAGGCGATGCCCGAGTCGGCGATCCTGCCCAAGCTGCTCGGCGACCGGTTCAACCTGCACGCCGGCTTCCTGCTCGCACTCGTCGCGGTCGCGGTCGTGTGGTGGCTGCTCAACAAGTCCGCGCTCGGCTTCCGCTTCCGCGCCGTCGGCGAGAACCCCGACGCCGCCCGGGCCGCCGGCATCGACGTCGGCCGCACCTACCTGGTCGTGATGCTGATCGCCGGCGCGCTGGTCGGCCTGGCGGGTGTCAACCAGATCCTCGGCACGACGACCAGCGGCGTCACCGTCGACATGGACGCCGGCATCGGCTTCGACGCGATCACGGTGGCACTGCTCGGCCGGTCCCGCCCGCTGGGCATCCTCGCGGCCGGGCTGCTGTTCGGCGGGCTCAAGGCCGGTGGCTTCTCGATGGCCGCCGCCGAGGGCATCCCGGTCGAGATCGTGCTGGTCATCCAGTCGCTGATCGTCTTGTTCATCGCCGCTCCCCCGTTGGTGCGAGCTATCTTCCGGCTGCCGAAGGAGGCGACGGCATGAGCGACACCAAGATCACCGTCCCGGTCCCCGCCGACGCGGCCGAGCCGGTCGCCGTACCGCTCCGCACGGCGCTCAAGGCCCCGATCATGCTGGGTGTCGTCACCCTCCTCGTCGCGCTGCTGGTCGCCCTCGGCGCCCGCTCGGGCGACACCACCTTCCAGCTGGCCGCGGAGACCGACTTCTTCGACCTGCCGGAGATCACCCTGCCGTCGACGGCGACGGTCGCGACGCTGGTCGTGCTGCTCGCCGTGTGCACCGCGGCGTCCGCGCTGCTGGTCAGCCGCGGGCGTCGTACGCCGTTGTGGCTGGTCGGCCTGTTCGCCTTCCTCGCGGTGACCGCGTTCCTCACCTGGGCCGCGGCCGGCGACAGCCTGACCGTGGTCGGCCTGCTGGGCGGCTCGATCACCCTGGCCGTGCCGCTGGTCTTCGGCGCCCTCGGCGGCGTCCTCGGCGAGCGCGCGGGCGTCGTCAACATCGCCATCGACGGCCAGCTGCTGTTCGGCGCGTTCGCCGCCGCCATGGTCGGCACCATCGTCGGCTCCCCGTGGGGCGGCCTGGTCGCCGCGATGGTCGCCGGCGGGCTCGTCGCGCTGGTGCTCGGCTTCTTCGCGATCACCTACTTCGTCGACCAGGTCATCGTCGGCGTCGTCCTCAACGTGCTCGTGATCGGCCTGACCAGCTTCCTCTACGGCCAGGTGCTCACCGAGAACCCCGACAAGCTCAACGCCCCCGAGCACTTCTCCCGGCTGCCGATCCCCGTCCTGGGCCAGATCCCGGTCATCGGCCCGGTGCTGTTCCGGCAGACGATCCTCGTCTACCTGATGTACGTCGCCGTCGCGGTCGTCGCCTGGGCGCTCTACCGCACCAAGTGGGGCCTGCGGGTCCGCGCGGTCGGCGAGCACCCGAAGGCCGCCGACACCGTCGGCATCAAGGTCAACCGGACCCGCTACACCACCCTGCTCATCGCCGGCCTGATCGCCGGTGCCGGCGGCGCGACGTACACCTTGGTGTCGGTGCCGCAGTTCGGCGAGGAGATGACCGACGGCGCGGGCTACATCGCCCTCGCCGCTGTCATCTTCGGTCGCTGGGACCCGGTCCGCGCGACCCTCGCGGCGCTGCTGTTCGGCTTCGCGTCCAACCTGCAGCTCGCGCTGTCGGTGATCGGCTCGCCGGTGCCCAGCCAGTTCATGCTGATGCTGCCGTACGTCGTCACGATCATCGCCGTCGCCGGCCTCGTCGGCGCCTCCCGGGCCCCCGCCGCCGACGGCGTGCCGTACCGGAAGGGTTAGCCCTCCGGGTGCGCCGCCGCGGGAATCACCTCCTCAGAGGCGATTCCTGCACCAGCCTCAGCCGCGGCGGTGCACCCGCACCACGTTGTTGGCGCCCCGGACGCTCACCTTCGTCCTGCCGGCGCGCACCTTGACGGTGTTGTTGGCGCCGCGGACGACGACCTTGGCGAGCTTGCGGTACTTCACGCGGTTGTTGGCGCCCTTGACCTTGACCGTCGCACCCTGGTCGGCGACGACCTTGTTGTTCGACCCGACGAGCACTGCACGGTCCAGCGCCGGGACGCGCAGGTCGACGTTGCTGGCGTCCACGCGGGCGGACGGTGCGGCGGGAGCGGTGAGCGAGCTGTTGGACCCGGTGACGACGACGGGGCCGATGGCGCCCGTGGCGGTCACGTCGACGTTGGCGCCGGTGACCATCACGGTCGTGGCGCTGGTCAGGGTGACGGTCAGGTTGCTGCCGTTGAGGATCACGGCCGAGCAGGCGCCGGTGAGCGTGTAGTCCTCGGTGCTGTCGTCGATCGTGACCGGACCACCGGTGCAGTCGAGGGTGACGGCCGCGTGTGCGGGGGCCGGGAGCGCGGCGACGGTGGCACCGATCAGGGCGGCGGTGGCGAGGGTGGTGGCGAGGCCGGAGGCAGGGGCAGACAGGGTCCGAGACATGCCTGCACCCTTGCCAGGGGCCGGCGGGCCGAAACCAGCTACGGCTGGGCGAGGGCCTTGACCGCGACGCCGGCGAGCATCCGGGCGCCGTACCCGATCGCCGCCTCGTCGACCTCGAAGTCTCCCTGGTGGAGGTCGAAGGTCGGGCCGCCGGGGCTGCGGGTGCCGAGGCGGAACATCGCGCCCGGGACCTGCTCGAGGTACCAGCCGAAGTCCTCTCCCCCGAGGCTCTGCTCGACCTCGGTGCGGTGGTGCAGTCCGAGCAGGTCGTCGGCGGCCGCCGCGATCATCGCGACGCTGGCACGGTCGTTGACGACGGGCGGCACGCCCTGGAGGTAGTCGACGTTGGCGGTGATGCCGTAGGGGCGCACGATGTCGAGCACCGCCTCGCGGACCACAGCCTCGCACGAGGCCCAGGCCTCGGCGTCGAGGATCCGGACAGTGCCGCTCGCGATGCCGTGGTCGGGGATGACGTTGGCGGCCGAACCGGCGCGGAGCATCCCCCAGACGACGCTGACGCCGGCACGCGGGTCCATCCGGCGGCTCAGCACGGCCGGCAGCTCGCTGGTGATCTTGGCGAGCGCGAAGGTGAGGTCGCCGGTGAGGTGGGGGCGCGAGGTGTGTCCGCCGTTGCCCTCGAGGCGTACGTCGATCCGGTCGGCCGCGCTCGTGATCGGGCCGGACCGCAGTCCGACCGCGCCCACGTCGACCGACGGGTCGCAGTGCAGCGCGAAGATCCGGTCGACGCCCTCGATCGCGCCGTGGTTGATCAGGTGGCGCGCACCGCCCGGCATGACCTCCTCGGCGGGCTGGAAGAGCAGCCGCACCCGCCGGTGCAGCAGGCCCTGGGCGTGCAGCTCGGCGAGCGCGTGGCCGGCGCCGACGAGGGCGCTGGTGTGGACGTCGTGGCCGCAGGCGTGGGCGACGCCGGGGACGCTGCTGGTCCACGGGTCGGTGGTCAGGTCGGCGACGGGCAGCGCGTCGAGGTCGGCCCGCAGGGCGACGGTCGGCCCGCTCTCCCCCAGGTCGGCGACGATGCCGCTGCGCGGCATCCGGGTGATCCGCCAGCTGTGCCGCTCGAGGTGCTCGACGACCCGGTCGGCCGTGCGCTGCTCCTGCCACGACACCTCGGGGTGCCGGTGCAGGTCACGGCGCAGCTCAACCAGCTCGTCGTCGTACTTCGCGACGACGGAGTCGACCAGGGCCAGCGCTGCATCCACCACCTTCCCACCCTATGCCGCTTCAGCGATCGCTGTCGTATGCCTCCAGCAGCCGGTCCGCGGCGAGGGGTGCGGTGAGCTCGCCGGCCAGCAGCGCCGCGCGCACGTCGCCCTGCACGGCCCGGACGCCGGCGCTGTGGCGCAGCCGCTGGTCGAGCTCGTCACGGACCAGCGCCCAGGTGAAGTCGAGCTGCTGCTCGGCGCGCTTGTGGGCGAGCCCGTCGGCGCCGAGGTGGGCACGGTGCATCAGCACCTGCTCCCAGACCTCGTCGACCCGGGCCCCGGTGAGGCCGGAGCAGGTGACGACCGGAGGTGCCCACTCGGCGTGGCCGCGGACCAGGCGCAACGCGCCGGCGAGGTCGCGGGCGGCGACGCGCGCCTCCTGCTCACGCGCCGGGTCGTCGGGGTCGGCCTTGTTGACCGCGATGACGTCGGCGATCTCCAAGATGCCCTTCTTGATGCCCTGCAGCTGGTCGCCGGTGCGGGCCAGGGTGAGGAACAAGAAGGTGTCGACCATCCCGGCCACGGTGACCTCGGACTGGCCGACGCCGACGGTCTCGACCAGCACGACGTCGTACCCGGCAGCCTCGAGGACCGCCATCGCCTGGGTGGTCGCGCGGGCGACGCCGCCGAGGGTGCCGGCTGACGGGGAGGGCCGGATGAACGCGTTCGGGTGGGCCGAGAGCGTCGCCATCCGGGTCTTGTCGCCGAGGACCGAGCCACCGGTGCGCACCGACGACGGGTCGACGGCGAGCACACCGACCTTGTGCCCGGCGGCCGTGAGCAGGCCGCCGAGCGCCTCGATGAAGGTCGACTTGCCGACGCCGGGCACCCCCGAGATGCCGACCCGGACGGCGGGCGTCCGGGTCGGGGCATCGGCGGCGAGCGCCAGCAGCAGGTCGCGGGCGGTCTGGCGGTGTCGGGGCGCGGTCGACTCGACCAGCGTGATGGCACGCGCCATGGTGGCGCGGTGACCGGCACGCAGGCCGGCGAGCAGGTCGTCGACCTGCATCAGTGACCGAGCGTGGCCCGCAGCCTCGCCAGCAGGTCGAGCGCGGACTCCGCGATCACCGTGCCGGGGAGGAACACCGCGGCGGCGCCCATCTCCTTGAGGGTCGGGACGTCGTCGGGCGGGATCACGCCTCCGATGACGACCATGATGTCGTCACGGCCCTGCTCGGCCAGCGCCTTCTTCAGCGCGGGCAGCAGGGTGAGGTGGCCGGCGGCGAGCGACGACACACCGACGATGTGCACGTCGGCGTCGATCGCCTGCTGCGCGACCTCCTCGGGCGTGGAGAACAGCGGGCCCACGTCGACGTCGAAGCCGAGGTCGGCGAAGGCGGACACGACCACCTTCTGGCCGCGGTCGTGGCCGTCCTGTCCCATCTTGGCCACCAGGATGCGCGGGCGGCGACCCTCCTCCTCGGCGAACTCGTCGGTCGCCTGGCGGGCCTGGGCGACGAGGGTGTCGCCCTCGCCGTCGTTGGCCAGGTTGGCCTCGTCGCGGTACACGCCGCTGATCGTACGGATGACCGCCTGGTGACGCCCGTAGACCTTCTCCATCGCGTCGGAGATCTCACCGACGGTCGCCTTGGCGCGGGCGGCGTTGACGGCGAGGTCCAGGAGGTTGCCGTCGCCGCTCTCGGCGCTGCGGGTCAGCGCGTGCAGGGCGGCCTCGACGTCGTCGCTGTTGCGCTCGGCGCGCAGCCGCTCGAGCTTGGCGACCTGCTGGCGGTAGACCTCGTCGTTGTCGACCTTGAGCACCTCGAGCGGGTCCTCGGCCGGCAGCCGGAAGGTGTTGACGCCGATGACCTTCTGCGAGCCCGAGTCGATCCGCGCCTGGGTGCGCGCCGCGGCCTCCTCGATGCGCATCTTCGGGATGCCCTGCTCGATCGCGGCGGCCATGCCACCGGCGGCCTCGGCCTCCTGGATGTGGGCCCACGCGCGCTCGGCGAGGTCGTGGGTGAGCTTCTCGACGTAGTAGGAGCCGGCCCACGGGTCGATGGAGTACGTCGTGCCGCTCTCCTGCTGCAGCAGCAGCTGGGTGTTGCGGGCGATGCGGGCCGAGAAGTCGGTCGGCAGCGCGATCGCCTCGTCGAGCGCGTTGGTGTGCAGCGACTGGGTGTGGCCCTGGGTCGCGGCCATCGCCTCGATCGCCGTACGCCCGACGTTGTTGAACACGTCCTGCGCGGTCAGCGACCAGCCGGAGGTCTGCGAGTGGGTCCGCAGCGACAGCGACTTCGGGTTCTGCGGGTCGAACTGGCGCACCAGCCGGCTCCACAGGGCCCGAGCCGCGCGCATCTTGGCGACCTCCATGTAGAAGTTCATGCCGATCGCCCAGAAGAAGGACAGGCGCGGTGCGAACTGGTCGATGGTCAGGCCCGACTCGAGGCCGGCGCGGATGTACTCGACGCCGTCGGCCAGCGTGTACGCCAGCTCGAGGTCGGCGGTCGCCCCGGCCTCCTGCATGTGGTAGCCGGAGATCGAGATCGAGTTGAACCGCGGCATCTTCTGGCTGGTGAAGGCGAAGATGTCGGAGATGATCCGCATCGACGGCGCCGGCGGGTAGATGTAGGTGTTGCGGACCATGAACTCCTTGAGGATGTCGTTCTGGATCGTCCCCGAGAGCTGCTCCGGCTTCACCCCCTGCTCCTCGGCCGCGGCGATGTAGAGCGCGAGCACCGGGAGCACCGCGCCGTTCATCGTCATCGAGACGGACATCTGGTCCAGCGGGATGCCGTCGAAGAGGGTGCGGGTGTCGTAGATCGAGTCGATCGCGACACCGGCCATGCCGACGTCGCCGCGCACGCGCGGGTGGTCGGAGTCGTAGCCGCGGTGGGTCGCGAGGTCGAAGGCGACCGACAGGCCCTTCTGGCCGGCCGCGAGGTTGCGGCGGTAGAAGGCGTTGGACTCCTCGGCGGTGGAGAACCCGGCGTACTGCCGGATGGTCCACGGCTGGGTGGTGTACATCGTCGGGTAGGGCCCGCGCAGGAACGGGCTCAGCCCCGGGTAGGTGTCGAGCGAGCCATCGGCGGCGAGGGCGGCGACGTCCGCGGGGCCGTACGACGGCGCGATCTCGATGCCCTCGGGGCTCTTCCAGCCCTCCCCGGTCGGCACGTGCGGCGCGGCGGCCGCGGCCTGGTCGGCAGCGAGCGAGAGGCCCGCGAAGCTCTTCGGAATGCTCATGCGAGGGCCTCCCGGGTCCGGTTGAGGAACGCCAGCGCGTCGACACCCATCGCCGCGCTGTCGTCGACGTAGTCGGTCGCCTTGCCGGCGATGATCACGTGGCGGGCGCCCGCCTCGCGCAGGGCGGCCGCCGCCGCGGCACCCCAGTCGTCGTAGGCCGCGTCGGTGCCGGCGAGGCAGACGACCGGCTGGCCGCCCGACGATCGGTAGGCAGCGACGAGCTCGTCGACGCCCGCGGTCGCACCGGCCACCTCGACGGCGATGCCGCCGGCGGCGAGCAGGTTGCTCACGAAGGTGGCCCGGGCGGTGTGCTGGGCGATGGTGCCGAGCGTGGCGAGGAAGACCGGCTGCGCGGCGGGCTCGTCGCGCAGCGCCTCGAACGAGGCGCCGTAGCGGCGGACCCGGTCGTTGAGCGGGTCCGCGTCGCGCTCGGGCAGGGTCTCGCCGAGGTTGGGGAACTCGCTGAGGCCCGTGAGCGGGCGCTTGCGGCGGGCGATGTCGGCCTCGCGCTTCTCGACGACCGCCGCGATCCGGGCGCGGAACGGGTCGAAGTCGTGGCCGTCCTCCCACTCGGACTCGAGCTGCTGGAACTCCGCCCAACCGGCAGCCGCCAGGTCGGCGGTGAGCTGCTCGACGGCGTACGCGCCACCGGCCGGGTCGGCGACCGCGGCGACGTGGGACTCGTCGATGAGCAGGTGGTTGACGTTGCGCGCGATCCGGCGCCCGAAGGCGTCGGGGCGGCCGTTGGCGCTGTCGAAGGGCAGCACCGTGACCGCGTCGGCGCCACCGACACCGGCGGCGAAGGCCGCGACGGTGCCGCGCAGCATGTTGACGTAGGGGTCGTACTTGCTGAGCATCGGCCGGCTGGTGACGGCGTGCTGGCGCTGGGCGAGCGGCGTGTCGACCCCGCTGAGCTCGAGCACGCGAGCCCAGAGCACGCGGGCGGCCCGCAGCTTGGCGATGGTCGGGAACTGCTCGTCGGTGGCGGCATAGCGGAACTCGACCTGGTCGGCCGCCTCGGCCACGGACAGGCCGTGGTCGGTCAGCCAGCGCAGGTAGGCGACGCCGACCGCGATCGACCAGCCGAGCTCCTGCGCGTCGCTGGCGCCGAGGTCGTGGGCCGCGGTGGCGTCGACGACGATGGCGCGCACGTCGTTCTGGTTCGCCTTGCGGGCCAGCGTCTGCAGCTCTGCGACGGCCTCGTCGACGGCCAGCGGGATCTCGCGCAGCATCACGCCGAGCGGGTCGATCCCGAGGTTGCTGTCGGGGTGCTTGGCGCCGGGGAGGGCCAGGTACGCCTCCGCGACCTTCGTCGTCGCCGAGGGCGCGTCGAGGACCACGGGGGCCAGGTCGAGCAGCACGTCCTTCAGCGTCGCGGCCACGTCGGTGTCGGCGTCGGCGGCCAGCCACAGGCTGGTCACACCTCCGTCGAGGTCGACCAGAGCCGCCTCGTTGGCCAGCTTGGCGTCGGGACCGGAGACCAGGCTGCGGATGTCCCAGGCGCCGTGGCGCGTCGGGCGCACGGCGGTCGCGGGACCGCCGGGCAGGCCGAGCGGCGTGATGCCGATGCCGTCGAGGGTGGTGCGGGTCAGCTTCTCCCACACGGCGCTGTCGGGGTCGCTGTCGCCGAGCTTGCGCGTCTTGCGCAGCACGGCGGCCGTGGCGGCTTCCCACTCGGCGCGCGTGTGCGCGTCCTCGGGCTGCGCCAGCGTCAGGGGCGAGTCAGTCACAAGCGGCAAGCCTATCCGTGCCAGCGCCCGTGTCACCGAGGTGTGAGATATCTCCGGCTACCGGAACGTAGCGGGAGACTCACCAAGCACTCGTTAGGTTCTGGCCACGCTCGCCCGGATCCGAGGAGACACCCGACCTGCGACCGGCCACGCCCTACGATCCACCGCGTGAAGGTGCGTGATCCCGAGGGCCAGACCTGGCGAGTGACCCGACGCTGGGTGCCGTGGCGACGACGCCTGAAGGCGCCGGGCTCCGGTCCGCTCGACGGCCTCAACGGTCTCGGCGACGACCCGGTCAGCGCGATCATCGCGATCGTCCTGCTGATCCTCGCCCTTCCCTTCATCATCCTGGCGCTGTTCGTGGCGTTCGAGTTCCTGCTGCTCCTGCTGCTCATCCCGTTCGCCGCGCTGGCCCGGGTCGCGTTCGGTGCGCACTGGACGATCGAGGCCCGCCGGGGCTTCACGATCTGGTGGGACGCCCCGGCTGGGGGCTGGCGCGAGAGCGGCGAGCAGATCGGCTCGGTCGCGCGGGCCATCCAGGAGGGCCAGCTGCCGCCGCGGACCGTGGGCGCCGGGGACGAGCCCGCCGCGGACCGGGCTGCCGAGTAGCGCCGAGGTCACTCGCCAGCGGCCTGTCCCGACCAGTCGGGCAGCTGCTGGAGGGACCACCGGTTGCCGTCGGGGTCGGAGAAGTACACGAACCTGCCCCACGGCTGGTCGTCCACCGGCGTCACGTCGATGCCGCGGGCGACCAGGTCGGCGCGGATCGCGTCGGCGTCGGCGACCACCGCCTGCAGGTTGTCGAGCGTCCCGGGCGTCATGGTGGTGAGGCCCTTGCCGATCGCGATCGAGCAGGCCGACCCGGGTGGCGTGAGCTGCACGAACCGGACCTCCTCGCTGACCGTGTGGTCGTGGTCGGCGTGGAAGCCGGCCCGCACGTAGAACTCCTTGGCCCGGTCGACGTCGGTCACGGGCACGGCCACCAGCTCGAGCTTCATGTCCATGCGACCCACGCTAGGTGCGAGCACCGACAACCGTTCACCCCGACGCCACCCGGCCGGTGGCGTCCCGCCATGTCGGCCACTCACCGTTGGGGCCATGAGGATCGTCCTGGCCACCGAGTCGTTCTACCCGGCGCTCGACTGCACGACCACGACCCTGAAGGCGACCGTCGACCGGCTGGTCGACCGTGGCCACGACGTGCAGATCCTCGCGCCCGGCCCCGGCCTGGCGAGCTACCGGGGCTGCGACGTCGTCCGGGTCCGCCCGCTCGAGCCCACCGGCGCGCAGGTGCGCGACGCGATCGACCGGTTCGCACCCGACCTCGTGCAGGTCCACTCCCCCCGCGCCGTGGGCCGCAAGGCGCTCAAGCACGCCGCGCGGGCCGGCGTACCGACCCTGGCGGTCGAGCAGTCTCCCGTCCTCGACCTGGCCGCCGACTACTGGCGGGCCAAGGTGGCCGAGCGCGCCGACCGGGTCATGGTGACCTCGCCGTGGATGGTCGGCCGGGCCGCGGAGCTGGGCGTCGAGGCCACCTCGTGGGAGCCCGGCGTCGACCCGCTCGCGTTCACCCCCACGCTGCGCGACCCGTGGCTGCACCAGTCCTGGTCGCGCGCGAGGTCCGGAAGCGCCAAGGTCGTCGTCGGGTACGTCGGCGGCCTGCACAAGGCGGCTGGCGTACGCCGCCTGGCGGCACTGGCCGACGTGCCCGGTGTCCGGCTCGTCGTGATCGGCAGCGGACCCGACCGCGAGTGGCTGGCCCGACGCCTCCCCAACGCACGGTTCACCGGTCCCCTGTCCGGGGGCGACCTGACCGTGGCGCTGCCGACCCTCGACGTCCTGGTCCACCCCGGCGAGCACGAGACCGACTGCCACGCGCTGCGCGAGGCCGGGGGCTCGGGCGTGCCCGTCGTCGCGCCCCGGGCCGGAGGCGCACGCCACGTGGTCGAGCACCTCCACACCGGGGTCCTGTACGACGCCACCGACCCCCGCGACCTGGTCCGCGCCGTCACCGCGGTCGCCGCCGACCCGCACCGGCACCTGCTCGGCGCGGCGGGCCGGGAGCGGGCGCTGCGCCGGACCTGGGCCGACGCCGTCGACGAGCTGGTGGCGTCGTCGTACCCGCTGCCGGCGCCGGTCGTCGCCTGACCCCTCGCCCGCCCGGGTCAGGAGACGATCCCCACCACCAGGTTGATGGTGGTGGCGAGGATGGCCGCGCCGAAGACGTAGGACAGCAGGCAGTGGCGCAGCACGACTGCCCGGATCGCACTGCTCTGCACGGCGGTGTCGGAGACCTGGTAGGTCATGCCGAGGTTGTAGCTGAAGTAGAGGAAGTCCCGGAAGGCCGGCGGTTCCGGGCCGTTGAAGTCGATCCCGCCCGGGGTGTCCGAGTAGTAGAGGTGGGCGTAGCGGGTCGCGTACATCAGGTGCAGCGACGCCCAGGCCGCGAACACCCCACCCAGCGCGACGGCTGCGTCCGTCTGCCCGGACACCGAGCTGCCGACGAGGAGCAGCACGATCACGCCGCAGAGCCCGCCCAGCGCGGCCGCGCCGACGACCACCTCGTCGAGCCCGGGGCTGAGGTCCTCGTGGGTCGCGTTGACCCGGGTCGCGTCGGCGTCCATGGGCCACAGCACGACCCAGCCGAACACGATGTAGACCGCCCCGGCGAGGGCGATCGCCAGCAGCACGGCGAGCTGGAGGTCGACGAGCGAGCCGAGGAGTGCGGCCACGGCCCCCGCACCGACCGCGGAGAGCAGCCGCGGCCACGCGGTGGCGATCAGGGGTGGGCGCTTCACCCGGCACAGCCTAGGTGCGCTCCCCACCACGCTGCTCAGGCTCCGGTCCTCCCGTCGACCCCCTCACGAAGCAGGTCGGCGTGTCCGCAGTGCTGGGCGTACTCGGTGATCATCCGGAGCACCAGCCAGCGGAGGTCGACGTCCTCGTACCAGTCCAGCGGTCGCGCGGTGTCGTCGAGGTCGTGAGCGGCGACGATCTCGCGCGAGACGGCACACTCCTCGCGCCAGGTCTCCAGGTCGGCGTCGAAGTCCGCGTCGGCGGACAGGTCGAAGTCGAGGTCGGGGTTGTCGTCGGTGAAGAACAGGAACGGCACGTCGCGCCGCTCGAAGTTCTGCTGGAACCACCAGCGCTCACACCCGGCGAGGTGGCGGACCAGGCCGTGGAGCGACATCGTCGACGGCGGCATGGACCGGGCCCGCGCCTGCTCCGGGCTCAGGCCGCGACACTTCATCTCGACCGTCGCCCGGTAGTGGTCCAGGTACGCCGCGAGCGCCTCACGCTCGCCGGCCACCCGCGGGATGCGTGGGCGGTCGTCCTCGGCCCACCTGGGGGCGAACGCGTCCTGTGCCAGGCCGGACTCCGACCCGACGCCGTCGTTGGCGGACCTGTCGCTCATGCGTCGCACTCTGCCATCCGGGACCGCAGGTCCGGGGAACCCTAGGGTGTCCCCATGCTGCTGCGCCGGTTGGAGTACCTCGCCGCGCTGTCGCGCGAGGGCCACTTCGGCCGGGCGGCCGAGGCGTGCCACGTGACGCAGCCCGCGCTGTCGGCGGGGATCCGCAAGCTCGAGCAGGAGCTCGGCGTGCAGATCGTCAAGCGCGCACAGCGGTTCGAGGGGTTCACCCCCGAGGGCGTGCAGGTGCTGCACTGGGCGCAGCGGATGCTGGCCGAGCGCGACTCGCTGGACCAGACCATCGCCGCGATGCACGGCGGCCTGACCGGCACCCTGCGGATGGGTGCGATCCCGACGGCGCTGAGCGTGGCCTCGCTGCTGACCACGCCGATGCGCGAGCAGCACCCGCTGACGAGATTCCGGCTGCTGTCGATGTCGTCGCGCGACATCGTGCGTCGCCTCAACGACTTCGACATCGACGTGGGGATGACCTACGTCGACGGCGAGCCCCTCGGCAAGGTGCGCGTGGTTCCCCTCTACCGGGAGCGGTACCTGTTCCTGACCCCGATCGACGGTGAGCACGGTGCCGCCGACACCGTGACCTGGGCCGACGCAGCCCACGCGCCGCTGTGCCTGCTGACCGGCGACATGCAGAACCGGCGGATCATCGACGGCCACCTCGCCGACACCGGGATCGACACGCACGTGGTGGTCGAGACCGACACGGTGTCCGCGGTCTATGCCCACGTCGCGTCCATGGGCCTGTGCAGCGTGGTGCCGCACGCCTGGCTGCCGACCTTCGGTGTGCCCGAGGGGCTGCGCGCGATCCCGCTGCCCAAGCCCCGTCGTACCTACCAGGTGGGTCTCGTCCTGGCCGGGCACGGGCCCGAGTCGCTGCTGACCCGCGCCTTCGTCGAGGCCGCGCGCGGCGTCAGCCTCAGCGGCTGAGCGCCGGCACTCCTGCGCGTCCGCGCACCAGCGCCGCGGCCGCGACGCCGGCCGCCACGCCGATCAGGGTGTCGACCCCGCGCGCCAGCAGCAGGTCGACGGGATCCGACGGGGCCGCGAGCTCGGTCATGATCATGATCAGCGGCGTGAAGAATCCCAGCGCCAGCCCGTAGTGGCGGGCCATGAACAGCTCGGTCGGGAAGACCAGCACCATCACCACGACGGCCAGCAGCGCCGGCCGCGGCTCGGGCAGCAGCACCGCCGCCGTGACGACGAGCCCGACGAAGGTGCCCGCGATCCGGTGCGCCGCCCGGTCCAGGACGGCGGCGAGGTCCGGCGGCTCCCCCGCCGTCACGATCGCCAGCGGTACGGCGGCCGCGGTCATCGCCCAGTTCGCGTGGTCGATCCCCAGCCCGATGCCCACGACCCCGGCCACCGAGGTCGCCAGCAGGTAGCGGCCGGCCTGCCGGAGTGCGCCGACGGGCAGGCCGTCCGGCCGGGCCGCGGGGATCGGCCGCTCCGCGCGGTCCGCGACGCCGAGCGCCAGGCACCAGGCCGCCGTACCTGCGCAGATCAGGACCGCCCCGGCCGGGCTGACCAGGTCGGCGCTGACCGAGGCCGTCGCGCCGAGCGCGAAGATGCCGAAGAAGGGACCGCCCGGGCGCAGGCCGAGGCCGTCGGTGGCCAGCGAGCCCAGGGTCGCGAACGCCGTGACCGCGAGGACCAGGGCACCCGGTCCGGCGCCGCCGGCCGAGAGCAGCGCGCCCAAGCCGACGCCGGTCACCAGCATCCCGGCACCGTGGAACTGGTGGCGCAGCCGCTCCGCGCGGCCCTCGAGCCGGCCGTACATGCCGGCGAAGGAGCCGAAGGCGGCGTACATCACCAGCTCGGGTCGTCCGAGCGCCAGCAGGACCAGGCCCGGGACGAGCAGGCCGAGCGCGACCCGCGCCGCGTGGCGCCGGTCAGCCGGCTGCGGCAACGCGCTCCAGCCGCACGATCACGCCCTTCGACGTGGGCGTGTTGCTGACCTCCGCCACGCTGTCCAGCGGGACCAGCACGTTGGTCTCCGGGTAGTACGACGCCGCCGACCCGCGCGCCGCCGGGTAGGCGACGACCCGGAAGCCCTCGGCACGGCGCTCGCTGCCGTCGGTCCAGATGCTCACGATGTCGACCAGGTCACGGTCCGCGAGGCCGAGCTCGGCGAGGTCGTCGGGGTTGACCATCACGATCCGCCGGGCGTCGTGGATGCCGCGGTAGCGGTCGTTCATGGCGTACGGGATGGTGTTCCACTGGTCGTGCGAGCGCAGGCTCTGCAGCACCAGGTGGCCCGGCGGGGTGTCGAGGTGGTCGAGCGCGTTGCAGGTGAAGACGGCCTTGCCGCTGGGCGTCGGGAAGCGGCCCTCGTTGACCGGGTTGGGCAGCCGGAAGCCGCCCGGTACGGCGACCCGCGCGTTGAAGTCGTCGAAGCCGGGCACCACGCGGGCGATCCGGTCGCGGACCAGCGCGTAGTCGGCCTCGAAGTCCTCCCACGGGATCGTCCCGCCCTCACCGAGGGTGCGGCGGGCCAGCCGCCCGATGATCGCGACCTCGCTCAGCAGGTCGGGCGAGGCGGGGTCGAGCCGGCCGCGGGACTGGTGCACCTCGCTCATCGAGTCCTCGACGGTCACGAACTGCTCGCCGGTGGCCTGCACGTCGCGGTCACTGCGGCCCAGCGTCGGCAGGATCAGCGCGGTCTCTCCACACACGGTGTGGGAGCGGTTGAGCTTGGTGGAGATCTGCACGGTCAGCGAGCACGACCGCAGGGCGGCCTCGGTGACGTCGCTGTCGGACATGGCGCGCACGAAGTTGCCGGCCACGCCGACGAAGACGCGGGCCCTGCCGTCGCGCATCGCCCGCACGCCGGCCACCGAGTCGAAGCCGTGACGGCGCGGCGGCTCGAAGGAGAACTCACGCCCGAGCGCGTCGAGGAAGCTGTCGGGAACCCGCTCCCAGATGCCCATGGTCCGGTCACCCTGTACGTTGCTGTGCCCGCGGACCGGGCAGACACCGGCACCGCGTCGGCCCAGGTTGCCGCGCAGCAGCAGGAAGCTGACCAGCTCACGGATGGTGGGGACGCCGTGCCTGTGCTGGGTCAGGCCCATCGCCCAGCACACGATGACACTCCTGGCGGCGAGCACCTCCTGCAGCACGCCCTCGATCTCCTCCCGCGTGAGACCGGTGGCCTCGAGCACGTGCTCCCAGGTGACGGTGCGCGTGTGGGCCGCGAACTCCTCGAAGCCGATGGTGTTGGCCGCGATGTAGTCGTGGTCGAGCACGGTGCCGGGAGCGGCGTCCTCGGCCTCCAGGAGCAGCCGGTTGAGCATCTGGAAGAACGCCAGGTCACCGCCGGGGCGGATCTTGAGGAAGACGTCGGCGATCGGCGTGCCCCTGCCGACCACCCCGCTGGGCTTCTGCGGGTTCTTGAACCGGATCAGGCCGGCCTCGGGCAGCGGGTTGACCGCGATCACGCGGCCGCCGTTGCGCTTGGTCTGCTCGAGCGCCGAGAGCATCCGCGGGTGGTTCGTGCCGGGGTTCTGGCCGACGACGAAGACCAGGTCGGACTCGTGGATGTCGTCGAGCGACACGCTGCCCTTGCCGATGCCCAGGGTCTCCCCCAGCCCGGAGCCACTCGACTCGTGGCACATGTTCGAGCAGTCGGGCAGGTTGTTGGTGCCGTAGGAGCGGGCGAAGAGCTGGAGCAGGAAGGCGGCCTCGTTGTTGAGGCGGCCCGAGGTGTAGAACATCGCCTCGTCCGGCGAGGCCAGGCCGTTGAGCTCGTCGGCGATGATGCCGAACGCGTCGTCCCAGCCGATCGGCTCGTAGTGGGTGGCGCCGGGGCGCTTCACCATCGGCTCGGTCAGCCGGCCCTGGTGGTTGAGCCACATGTCGGACTTCGTGTCGAGCTCGGCCACGGAGTGCTCGGCGAAGAACTCCCGGGTGACCCGGCGCGTGGTCGCCTCGTCGTTGACGTGCTTGGCGCCGTTCTCGCAGTACTCGTTCTTGTGCCGGTGCTTCGGGTCCGGCCACGCACAGCCCGGGCAGTCGATGCCCTCGGCCTGGTTGAGGCTGAGCAGGGTGAGCAGGGTGCGCTTCGGGCCGGCCTGGGCCAGGGAGTACTCCATCGCGTGCGCGACGGCGGGCACGCCGGCGGCGTACGTCTTCGGCGGCGTGACCTTGAGGTCGTCCTGGGGGTCAACGTCCGGCCGCGTCTTGCTCACCTCTGCAGGGTCCCTCGGTCCGTCCGCGTCGTCAAACATCATTCGGCCATCAGTTGATAAACAACGGTGATCACTCGCGCGGCGACGCCGCCCGGCGCCCGCGGGCCGGTTCCGCCGAGACGTGTCGCGAGTTAGGCTTGCCTTACGTGCATATCTCACATGATCCCGGTCACCTACTGGTCGGTAGCGGGAGTAGCGTGGCCCCCCGTGGCATCGACGACGCGTCCTCAACTGGTGAAGGGCAGCCGTGCAGCACGCACGACCATCGCCCTGAAATTGCTCATGGCCGTGAGTGGCCTGCTGTTCATCGGCTTCGTGCTGGGGCACATGTACGGCAACCTCAAGGCCTTCGCAGGTGAGGACTCGTTCAACGAGTACGCCCACCACCTGCGCGAGCTCGGAGAGCCGATGCTCCCCCACGAGGGCTTCCTGTGGATCATGCGCGTCGGCCTGCTCGTCGCCGTCATCGTCCACATCGCGTGCGCGGCGATCCTCGCCAGCCGCGCGGCCAAGGCCCGCCCGGTGAAGTACGTCGTCAAGAAGAACGCCGGCTCGTCGATCTCCTCGCGCACCATGCGCTGGGGCGGCGTCACGATCCTGATCTTCCTGGTGTGGCACCTGCTCAACTTCACGATCGTCAAGATCAACCCCAGCAACGGCGACACCGGCGGCAACAACCCGTACGCCCTGGTCGTCGACACCTTCGACACCTGGTGGATGACGATCATCTACCTGCTGGCGATGCTCGCCCTCGGCCTCCACCTGCACCACGGCACCTTCAGCTCGCTGCAGACGCTCGGCTTCACCAACTCGGCCACGTCGCGGGCCCGTGCCCGCGCGGCCGGCTGGGTCGTCGCCATCGTGGTCGCCGGCGGCTTCTCGCTGGTCCCGCTGTCCGTGCTCGTCGGCATCATCGAGAAGTAAGGGGCCAACGAACATGGCTGCAGGAACTCACTACCTCCCCGGTCTCACCGCGACCAACCAGCCGTCGGTCCAGACCTCCGACGACGCCGCGGGCTACTACGAGCTCGGCGAGAAGCTCGTCGACCCCCACGCCCCCACCGGCCCGATCGCCGAGCGCTGGACGACCCGCAAGTTCGAGAACCGCCTGGTCAACCCGGCCAACCGCCGCAAGCTCGACATCATCATCGTCGGCACCGGCCTGGCCGGTGGCGCCGCCGCCGCCACGCTCGGCGAGGCCGGCTACAACGTGAAGTCGTTCTGCTACCAGGACTCCCCGCGCCGGGCCCACTCGATCGCCGCCCAGGGCGGCATCAACGCAGCCAAGAACTACCGCGAGGACGGCGACTCGACGTACCGCCTCTTCTACGACACCGTGAAGGGCGGCGACTACCGCTCGCGCGAGTCGAACGTCTACCGCCTCGCCGAGGTCTCGGCCAACATCATCGACCAGTGCGTCGCGCAGGGCGTCCCCTTCGCCCGCGAGTACGGCGGCCTCCTCGACAACCGCTCCTTCGGTGGCGTCCAGGTGTCCCGGACGTTCTACGCGCGTGGCCAGACGGGCCAGCAGCTGCTCATCGGCGCCTACCAGGCCATGGAGCGCCAGGTCGCCGCGGGCACCGTGCAGCAGTTCACGCGCCACGAGATGCTCGATCTGATCGTCATCGACGGCAAGGCGCGCGGCATCGTCGCCCGTGACATGGTCACCGGCGACATCGAGACCCACCTCGCCGACGTCGTCGTGCTCGCCTCGGGCGGCTACGGCAACGTCTTCTACCTGTCGACCAACGCGATGGGCTCCAACGTGATGGCGGCCTGGCGTGCGCACCGCAAGGGCGCCTACATGGCCAACCCCTGCTACACGCAGATCCACCCGACCTGCATCCCGATCTCGGGCGCGCACCAGTCGAAGCTGACCCTGATGTCGGAGTCGCTGCGCAACGACGGCCGGATCTGGGTGCCCAAGAAGGCCGAGGACTGCGACAAGGACCCGCGGGACATCCCCGAGGAGGACCGCGACTACTACCTCGAGCGCATCTACCCGTCCTTCGGCAACCTGGTCCCCCGCGACATCGCGTCGCGTGCGGCCAAGTACATGTGCGACGAGGGCCGCGGTGTCGGTCCCGCGATCGAGGAGCAGCAGCCCGACGGCACCACGAAGATGGTCCGTCGCGGCGTCTACCTCGACTTCGCCGACGCGATCAAGCGTCTCGGCAAGGACGGCGTCGAGGAGAAGTACGACAACCTCCTCGACATGTACGAGCGGATCACGGGCGAGAACCCGTACGAGGTGCCGATGCGCATCTACCCCGCCGTGCACTACGTCATGGGTGGCCTGTGGGTCGACTACGAGCTCCGCTCCAACATCGACGGCCTGTTCGTGACCGGTGAGGCCAACTTCTCCGACCACGGCGCCAACCGCCTCGGTGCGTCCGCCCTGATGCAGGGTCTCGCCGACGGGTACTTCGTGCTCCCGAACACCATCCGCGAGTACCTCGCCGACGGCCCGTTCGAGAAGATCGACGACAGCCACCCCGAGGTCAAGGCCGCGCTGGACGCCGTCAACGAGCGCGTCGCCAAGCTGATGTCGATCAACGGCACCCGCTCGGTCGAGTCCATCCACAAGGAGCTCGGCTCCATCATGTGGGAGTACTGCGGCATGGAGCGCACCGAGGAGGGCCTCAAGCTCGCGATCGAGAAGATCAAGGCGCTCCGCAAGGAGTTCTGGTCCAACGTGCGCGTGCTCGGCTCCCCGGACTCGCTCAACCAGGACCTCGAGAAGGCCAACCGCGTCGCCGACTTCATCGAGCTCGGCGAGCTCATGTGCATCGACGCGCTCAACCGCCGCGAGTCCTGCGGCGGCCACTTCCGTGCCGAGTCGCAGACCGAGGACGGCGAGGCGCTGCGCCACGACGACGAGTTCGCCTACGTCGCGGCCTGGGAGTGGGGCGGCGACTCCAACGAGGGCGGCAAGCCGGTCCTGCACAAGGAAGACCTCATCTACACCGCTATCGAGCTCAAGCAGAGGAGCTACAAGTGAAGGTCACTCTCAAGGTGTGGCGTCAGGAGAACGCCGCCGCCAAGGGTGCGATGCACACCTACGAGCTCGACGGCGTCTCCTCCGACATGTCCTTCCTGGAGATGCTCGACCTGCTCAACGAGCAGCTGGTCACCAGCGGCGAGGAGCCGGTCGCGTTCGACAGCGACTGTCGTGAGGGCATCTGCGGCATGTGCTCGCTGATGATCAACGGCCAGGCGCACGGCCCGGAGGTCACCACGACCTGCCAGCTGCACATGCGCTCGTTCAACGACGGCGACACCATCACCATCGAGCCGTGGCGCGCCGAGCCGTTCCCGGTGCTCAAGGACCTGGTCGTCGACCGCTCGGCGTTCGACCGGATCATCCAGGCCGGCGGCTACATCTCGGCCAACACCGGCTCGGCGCCCGAGGCCAACTCGGTGCCGGCGCCGCGCGACAAGGCGATGCGGGCGTTCAACGTCGCGACCTGCATCGGCTGCGGTGGCTGCGTCGCCGCGTGCCCCAACGGCTCCGCCTCGCTGTTCCTGGGTGCCAAGATCACCCACCTCGGCGAGCTGCCGCAGGGTCAGCCGGAGCGCTGGTCGCGCGTCGTCGACATGGTCGGCCAGCACGACCACGAGGGCTTCGGTGGCTGCACCAACATCGGTGAGTGCGCCGCGGCGTGCCCGAAGGAGATCCCGCTCGACGTGATCTCCCAGCTCAACAAGGACCTGCGCACCGCGCTGAAGAACGGTCACTGACCCGGCAGGAACTGGCGTCAGATTCGCGCCGACCCGGCAGAAAATAGCCTCGCACGAGCCACTTTCCGCCGGGTCGGCGTGTTTTTCGGGTCCCTAGGCGCCGGGTCGGCGGGGCTGGCACGATTCCGCTGTGGGGGTCAAGGTGCTCAGCGGGTGGCTGCAGGAGCGGCACGCGCTGCACATGGGGCGCTGGATGCTGGAGTTCGACCAGCCCGACGCAGAGCGTGAGTTCCGGGCGTACGACGACGCGGCCGGCCTGCGCCAGGCCCGGATCGCCGTGTGGGTGGCCGTGTTCTTCGTGGTCGTCTACGGCGGCGTCGACTTCCTGGTCGTCGGGTCCGGCGACGCGGAGGCCGCCGCGGTGATCCGGTTCGCCATCGCCACGCCGGCGCTACTGGTCGCCGCCGTCCTGGTGCGGCGGGCCGCCTTCGTGGCCCGCCACCTCCAGCTGTGCGCGGTGGTCCTGGTCGGCTTCATCATGGTGCTGCTGGGGACCGTGCTCGCCCGTACGGCGGACCTGCCCGCGACGTACGTCCACACGTCCGGGACGGTCACGCTGATCGGCGCGATCGGGCTGCTCCGGATGCGGATGCACGCGACCGGTGCGGCCGTCGCGATCTACGCCGCCGTCAGCCTCACCCTCCCCCGCGGGACCGACCAGCTGGAGACGATCGTCGCGCCGACGATCGGACTGAGCACGATCGCGGTCATCGTCGGCTACGCGCTCGAGCGGTTGCGGCGCACCGCCTTCGAGCGGCAGCGCGCGGTCGAGCTCGAGCGGGCCCGCTCGGAGGAGCTGCTGTTCAACGTGCTGCCGGTGCCGATCGCCCAGCGGCTGCGCACCGAGCCCGGCGCGATCGCCGACTCGGCGCCGAGCGTGAGCGTGCTCTTCTCCGACATCGTCGGCTTCACGCCGGTCTCGGAGGCGCTGCCCGCCGAGGAGCTGGTCGGCCTCCTGGACACGATGTTCCGCGAGTTCGACGCGCTGTGCGACCTGCGTGGCATCGAGAAGATCAAGACGGTCGGGGACGCCTACATGGCCGTCGCGGGCCTGCCGGTCCCCGACGAGAACCACGCCGCCTCGCTCGCCGAGCTGGCGCTCGACATGCAACGCACGCTCACCCGCCTCTCACCGTCGTGGCCGAGCCCGATCGCGATGCGGATCGGGATCGCCTCCGGCCCGGTGGTCGCGGGCGTGATCGGGCAGCGGAAGTTCACCTACGACCTGTGGGGCGACACGGTCAACACCGCCAGCCGGATGGAGTCCCACGGCCGGGCGCACCGGATCCAGGTCTCCGAGGCGACCCACGCGCTGCTCGAGGACCGCTACATGTTCAGCGACCCGCAGGTGGTCGATGTGAAGGGCAAGGGTCTGATGACGACGTACTTCCTGCTGGGGGCGCCTGCGTAGGGATCACCTCAGGCGTCCTTCGAGGCCCGCAGCGCCTTCCAGCCCAGCGAGCCGAGCAGGCCGGCGATCACGAAGTTCACGACGATCAGCACGGTGTGGGCGACCCAGTAGCCCGTCGCACGGTCCTCCCCCGCGTCGTACGCCTGGTAGAGGTTCTTGGCGAAGTTGCCGAAGGAGAAGACGTTCCAGGCCGCGACGGCGAGGAGCAGGATGGCGTGCTTGCGCTCGAACTTCACCTGCCCAGTCTCCCAGACCGTGGGGTACGACGACCGACCCGGGCGACCAGCGCCCCCGCGACGCTGCCGGCGGCGAACGCGAGCAGGCCCGGCGCCCGCGAGCCCGTGGCGCCCTCGTCCGCGTCGGGGCGGGACGTCGCGGCCGCCGCGATCGCGGTGGCGGCGGGGACCGGCACCGGCGGGCGGTCCGCCAGCGGGCTGGTCTGGGCCCACGCGGCGGCGTACAGGATCACCCGGGAGAAGTAGTTGATCCAGACCAGCAGGATCAGCGCGATCCCGAAGGCCTGGAAGGCCGGCTGTCCGCGGGTGCTGGTGAGCAGCAGCCCCGAGAGCTGCTTGAGCACCTCGAAGCCGAGCGCACCGAGCACCGCCCCCGACCACAGCGCCCGGTCCGGCAGCGAGGGCGCCACGAGGATGCGGAACATCAAGAAGAACAGCAGCGCCGAGGCGGCGAGGCCGAGCAGCACCGCGAGGACGGCCACCAGCCAGCCCAGCTGGGCGCCGATCCCGACCAGGTCGAGCAGGCCGCGGGAGAACCGGGTGAGCACCGCCGAGGCGATCACGCTGGAGAACAGCACGACGCCGAGGACCGCGAGGGTGGCCAGGTCGCGCACCTTGCCCATGACGAAGCTCGGGCGCAGTCGGGTGGGCATCTCGAAGAGCACGGTCAGGGCCGACTGGACCGAGGACAGCCAGCCCAGCCCGGCGTACGGCACACCGACGAGGCCGATGATGCCCACCGTCCCGGCGGCGTCCTGGATGTCGGTGAGGTCGACCTGGCCGTCGCCGCTGCCGACCAGCCCGGGCAGCACCTCGTCGATCGCCTTGACGAGGGTGTCCTGGGCGTCGGGGTAGACGTGGGCGACCCAGCCGACCACGAAGAACGCGAGGGCCAGGATCGGGAAGACGGACAGGAAGCCGAAGTACGTCACCCCGCCGGCCTGCTGGCTGCCCTGCACGGCGCTGTAGTGCTCCTGCGTGCGCACCGCGTGGTCGACCAGCGGCCACCGCTCACGGAGCTCGGCGACCTTCGCCTTCGCGCGTTCGACGAGCTTCATGGGAGCCTCCGGTCCGGGTCAGCCGAGCGGGAACGTGCGGGTCGAGCGCCAGCCCTCCTGCTCGTGGTGCACGTACAGGTGGAAGTCGGTGACGTCGAACGCGCAGTCGAAGCCGGCCAGGTCGTCGAACGCCCGGTCCAGGGTCGGGTCGTCGAGGTGGTGGGCGACGGTGACGTGCGGGTGGTAGGGGTACTCGAGCTCGACGGCGAGCGGCCCCCGGCGTACGGCGGCAGCGAGCTGCTCGCACTGCGAGATTCCCTCGGCGAGGCTGACGAAGACCACGGGCGACACGGGCCGGAAGGTACCCGTTCCGCGCAGGTGCACCCGGAAGGGCGCCACCTCGGTCGCCGCGGCGGCCAGGTGGGCCTCGATCTCGTCGAGCCCGTCGGGCAGCTCGGTCGGTGGGATGAGCGTGATGTGGCTCGGCACGCCCTCGGCGGTGGGGTCACCGATCCGCAGCCGGTAGTCCACCAGCTCGGTGGCCCACGGCTCCGGGATGGCGACCGCGACGCCGATCACCGGCATCAGCCGGCCTCCGTACGACGCTCCACCGGTGCCACGAACCCGATCCGCTGGTAGACGTCGCGCAGCGTGCTCTCCGCGACCGCGTTGGCGGTCTCGGCGCCCTGGGCGAGCACCTGCATGAGGTGGTCCTGGTTGTCGAGGAGCTCGAGGGTGCGGTCCCGGAACGGGGTCACGAACCCGACCACCACCTCGGCGAGGTCCTTCTTGAGGTCGCCGTACATCTTGCCGGCGTACTGCTCCTCGAGGGCCTGGATGCTCTCGCCGGTGAGCGCCGAGTAGATGGTCAGCAGGTTGCTGACACCCGGCTTCTCCTCCTGGTCGAAGCGGATCTCGGTGCCGGAGTCGGTGACCGCCGAGCGGATCTTCTTCGCCGAGCGGGCCGGCTCCTCGAGCATCTCGATGATGCCGTTGGGGCCCGAGCCCGACTTCGACATCTTCTTGGTCGGCTCCTGCAGGTCGTAGATCTTCGCGGTCGCCTTGAGGATGTAGGGCTCCGGCAGCCGGAAGGTCTTCTTGAACCGGCCGTTGAAGCGCTGCGCGAGGTCGCGGGTCAGCTCGAGGTGCTGGCGCTGGTCCTCGCCGACCGGCACGTAGTGCGGCCGGTACAGCAGGATGTCGGCGGCCATCAGGATCGGGTAGGCGAACAGGCCGACGCTCGCCGCGCCCTCACCGCCCTTGGCCGACTTGTCCTTGAACTGCGTCATCCGCCGGGCCTCGCCGAAGCCGGTCAGGCCGTTGAGCACCCAGCCCAGCTGGGCGTGCGCGGGGACGTGGCTCTGCACGAAGATCGCCGACTTCTCCGGGTCGACGCCCGCGGCGAGGAGCTGGGCGGCGCTGCGCAGGGTGCGCTCGCGCAGCAGCTTCGGGTCCCAGTCGGTCGTGATCGCGTGCTGGTCGGCGATGAAGAAGAACGGCTGGTGGTCGCGTTGCAGGTCCACCCACTGCCGCAACGCGCCCATGTAGTTGCCGAGGTGGAAGGAGTCGGCGGTCGGCTGGATCCCGGACAGCACGCGCGGGCGCGCGGCTCCCTCGGGCACGGCCGGCTGCGCGGTCTCCGGCACGGGCGGGTGCTCGGTGGTGGCGGACATGGGAGGGATTCTCTCAGGCGGGTCGAGCCGCGCGTAAAGCCCCCGCCTCCCGCGGACTGCTCGACCTCAGGCAGGAGCCGCAGCGACACCCTGGCGACGGTGGACGACCGCGGAGACCACCAGGATCGCCGTACCGACAGCGGCGAGGCCGGCACCGACCAGGGCCGGTGAGCGGTATCCGTGCCCACCCGCGATGACCAGGCCGCCGAGCCAGGCGCCGAGGGCGTTGGCGATGTTGAGCGCGGCGTGGTTCATGGCGGCGCCGAGGGTGACCGCGTCGCCGGCGACGTCCATCAGCCGCAGCTGCAGGTTGACGACGAGCACCGAGCCGGTGGCGGTGACGAGGAAGGCGACCGGCAGCAGCAGCCAGCCGTGGGGCGCGGCGGCGTAGTAGACGAGCATCAGCACGATGCCGGTGACCCCGGACAGCAGCAGGCTGCGGTAGACCGACCAGGCGGCGAGCTCGCCCGCGAGCCAGGTCCCGACGACCATGCCGAGGCCGAGGGCGAGGACGAAGAACGGCACCGTGCCGCGCTCGAGGCCGCCGACGACGGTGACCGTCTTGGCGATGTAGGAGTAGACGGCGAACATGCCGCCGAAGCCGACCGCGCCGACCGCCATCGTCAGCCAGACCTGCAGGCTGCCGAAGAACTCGCGGGCCTCCTTGCGTCCGCTCGCCTCGGAGTCGCCCGGGACCGACGGCACCGCAGCCAGGACCATCGCGACGGTGACGAGGGCGAGCAGCCCGCCGAGGAGGTACGTCGTGCGCCAGCCCACCTGCTGGCCGAGGAAGGTGGCCAGGGGCACGCCGACGACGTTGGCGACCGAGAGCCCGAGCATCACGCTCGCCACCGCCCGCCCACGCCGCTCGGGCACGACCAGGCTGGCGGCGACCAGGCTCGCGACGCCGAAGTAGGCGCCGTGCGGCAAGCCGTCGAGGAAGCGCGCCACCGCGAGCACCTCGTAGCCCGGAGCGGCGGCGCTGAGCAGGTTGAAGGCGGCGTACGCGGCCATCAGGCCGACGAGCATCGCCCGGCGCGGCAGGGCGGCACTGAAGAACGCCAGGATCGGCACGCCGACCACGACGCCGAGCGCGTACGCCGAGATCACGTGGCCCGCGTCCGGCACCGACACGTCGACGCCGTGGGCGATCTCGGGCAGCACGCCCATCGTCATGAACTCGGTGGTCCCGATGGTGAACCCGCCGACCGCGAGCGCCAGGATCGCCAGCGCGGGTCGGTGGTGGGACACCTCGGGGCGCCCCTCGGTCGAGGTCGTCGTCGGCGAGGAGGTCACGGGGGATCGTAACCGGGGCGGACGACGTCCTATTCCGGGACGTCGGATGTCTTCGTCCCGGTCAGCCGGCGAGGTGACCCCAGTCACCCGCGAGGTCCCGCCACGGCCCGATCGCGGCGACCTCGCCGTCGACGAGGACGACGACCCGGTCGGCCTGGGCCAGCGCAGCGCGCTTGGAGGTCGCGCCGATGACCGTGGTGTGCCGTTCGCGCAGCGCCGCCCACAGCTCGATCTCGGTGGCGGCGTCGAGCGCGCTGGACACGTCGTCGGCGAGCAGCAGCTCGGCGTCGGCGGCCAGGGCCCGGGCCAGCGCGAGGCGCTGCACCTGCCCACCGGACAGGCGGACGCCGCGGTGCCCGATCACGGCGTCGGGACCGCCGGCGTCGGCGACGTCCTCGGCCATCCGGGCGGTCTCGACCGGCCCGGCGATGTCGCGGTCGTGGCCGAGCAGGATGTTGTCGGCGAAGGTGCCCGACAGCACCCGCGGCACCTGGGCGACGTGGGCGACCTGGCTGGGGCGCAGGAAGGTCTCGGGGGCGGTGACCTCCTGGCCGTTCCAGCGCAGCGCACCGCGGTGGTCGATCAGGCCGGCCAGCGAGGACAGCAGGCTGGACTTGCCGGACCCGACCTGGCCGACCAGCAGCACCAGCTCGCCACGCTCGACGCTCAGGTCGACGCCGGTGGCCCCGATCGTGCCGTCGTCGTGGACCGCGGTGTAGCCGGCCAGCTCGAGCCGCTCGAGCGGCACCCGCGTCGGCACGGGCGGGTCGGGGGCGACACCCGCGACCAGGTCGATGCCCTCGGCCATCGCCATCAGGTCGCGGCCGCCGGCGAATCCCGCGGTCGCCCGCTGCCAGGCGCGGGTGCCGGGGGCCTCGGTCACGACGGCGCCGGCGACCCGGCCGAACCAGTCGAACCCGTTGACCGCCGTGGCGACGAGCAGTGCGGTGGCCAGCCCCCAGACGTCCCACAGGTACAGCCCCCATGCAGCGACCACGCCGACCTGGACCATCACGATCGGGACACCGTCGAGGACGGCCTGCACCCGGTGCTCGAACACCGCCGCCTCGACGCGGCCGTCGTCGACCTGGCGGAGGTGGGCGTGGACCTGCGGGGTGCGACCGGCGAGCTTCACGGTCCGCGCGGACTCGACGGCCGAGACGACGGCGCGGCCGAACCGCGCCCGGGCGGCCGACGACCGGGCGGCCGAGCGGCCGGCGATCGGGCGGCCGACCGAGGAGGCCAGCGCGCTGGTCACCATCACGGCCAGCAGCACACCGCCGGCGAGCCACGTGCCGCCGGCGACCATGGTGATCGCGGCGATGAGGAGCCCGTTGACGAAGTCGACCCAGCGGTCGGCGTACCGGGCGTAGCGGTCGGCGTCCATCGACCGCGCGACCACCTCACCGGGCGGCGTGCGCGGCAGCCGCTCGCTGCGGACCTGGCCCAGGAGCACGGACATCCGCACGCGGAGCATGACCTCGATCCACCACCGCGGGTAGCGGCGGAAGGCGTCGGCGAGCAGGATCGGCGCGACCAGCAGGCTGACGACGAGCACGACGACCAGCGAGGTCGCGGACTCCCCCGCCTCGAGCCGCTCGACGACCTTGCCCCAGACGAAGCCGGTGATCGCACCGAGCGGGGCGAAGATCGTGCCGCCGAGGAACAGCAGCACCGACCACGCGCCCCACCACGGGCGCACCCAGAAGGCGTTCCAGGTGCCGCGGGCGAGCGAGGAGCCCGCGCCGACCTCCGGGCGTTGCGGCGCAGCTCCGGTACGACGGCGGCCACCGACCGCGGACCCGGTCTCGACCGCCTCGAGCTCGGCGTCGGCGAAGCCCTCGGTGTCGCTCGCGGCGAGCAGCCGGCGGAAGGGGCCCTCGACGACGGCGAGCTCGTCGCGCGGGCCGTGCTGGATCACGGTGCCGTGGTCGAGCACCGCGACCGCCTCGGCGCGCTCGATGGTGCTGAGCCGGTGGGCGACGAGGATGCCGGTGCGGCCGCTGATCAGCCGGTCGGCGGCCGCGACGACGCGGGCCTCGGTGACCGGGTCCATCCGGGCGGTGGCCTCGTCGAGGACGACGACCTGTACGTGGCGCACCAGCAGCCGGGCGAAGGCGACCAGCTGCTCCTCCCCCGCCGACAGCGTCGTGCCGCCGGGGCCGAGCAGGGTGTCGAGGCCGTTGGGCAGGCCGGCCACCCAGTCGGTGAGGCCGAGCTCGGCGACAGCCGCCTCGACCTCCTCGCGCGAGACGGCGGCGAACAGCGTGATGTTGTCGGCCAGCGTGCCGGCCAGGATCTCGGTGCGCTGGGTGACGACGCCGACCCGGCGGCGCAGCTCGTGGAGGTCGAGCGTGGTGATGTCGGCCCCGCCGAGGAAGATCGTGCCGGGCGGCGGCTCCGCGGCGCGCGAGAGCAGCGACGCGAGGGTCGACTTGCCCGAGCCGGTGCGGCCGACCAGGGCCAGGGTGTGGCCCTCCTCGACGTACAGCGTGACGTCGCGCAGCGCGAACGAGCTCTCGTTGTAGGCGAAGTCGAGATGACGGATGCGCAGGTCGAGCGCGCCGGACGGGACCGCCTCACCGCCCTCGGGCTCGGCCTCGACGGCCAGCAGCTGGCGCAGCCGGAGCACGGCGCCGAGCCCGGCCTGGATGTCGGGCAGCTGGTGGGCCAGGTTGTTGATCTGGCCGACGAAGATCGTCGTCACCAGGAAGAGGGTGACCAGCCGCGCGACGCCGAGGTGGTCACCGCTGACCAGCGCGACCCCACAGATCGCGATCGCGGCGAGCAGCCCGTGGAGCAGCAGGCCGACCTTGATCGCCAGCCGGGCCTCGACCATCAGCACCCGGCGGAACTTCTCGTGGACGTCGGCGGAGAGCTGCGCGAGACGGCGTACGGCGAACGCCTGGCCCAGGCTCGTGCGCAGGTCGTCGCGCCCGGCGACGCCCTCCTCCAGCGCGGCGGCGTGGTCGGTCCACGCGGCCTCCTCGACCACCTTGCGGCGGGCGATCTCGACCAGCGCCGGGCGCATCACCCAGACCGTGACCGCGCCGACGAGTGGGAACAGCAGGAACGCGGGCCACCAGGTGAAGCCGGCGACCAGCCACATCGGCACGGACGCGAAGCCGGTGCGCATCGCCATCCAGATCTGCTGGCGCAGCAGCGTGCCGACCTCGTGGGTGTCGTCGTCGACCCGGTCGAGGACCTCGCCGACCGCCTGCTCGGTGAGGTGCTCGAGCGGCTGCTGGAGCGCGGCGCTGAGCAGGTCTCCGCGCAGGCGCCCCTCGGCCCGGTCGACCACCCCGGCCCACACGACGCGACCGGCGGTGTCGACGGTCGCGGCACCCACGACGAAGACCGCGAGCCAGGCGACCAGGGTCCCGGTGGGGTGATCGGCGATGCGGCCGGCCACGACGGTGCCGAGGGCCTGCCCGAGTGCCGCGAGCGCGACCGCGCCCACGGCGAAGCCGGCGGCCGGCGTGCGCAGGCGGCGCCAGTCGACGCGACGCGCCGGGTCGCCACCGACGGCGGGCCGCTCGCGAGCATCGGGGCGGGTCAGCGTCGTGGTCATCGGAACCAGCGTAGGTTCCGGCGCCGACAGTTCGCCTCCGAATATCTTCCGGCCCGACGGCCCGATCACAGGTGTTTGAGGGCCTCCCGCCGGCTCAGCGGGCTGAGGTCGTGGGCGGCGGCGTAGGCGCGCACCCAGTCGGGGTGCACCCTGGCCACCTCACGCAGGGACCAGCCGACGGCCTTGCGGATGAAGAACTCGGGGTCGGCGAGGTTGGGCTCGAGGACGGCGACCAGCAGGTCGAGGTCGACACGGTCCTTGCGGCCGAGCTGGGAGATGATCGCGAGCCGGCGCACCCACAAGGACCCGTCGTCGGTGGACCAGCGGCGCACGACCTGCGCGGTCTCGACCGGGTGCGCGTCGTGCAGGTCCGCGATCCGGTGCGCGGCCTCGTCGACGTGGTCCCACCACGCACCGGTGCGCGCGACGTGCTCGTGGAAGGGCACCAGCCCCAGGTCGCCCTTCAGCGGTCGCAGGCCGAGCAGCGCCGCCGCGGCGTACCTCTCCTCGCGGTGGGTCGCGTCGTCCCAGAGCTCACGCGCGGCGGCGGTCAGCTCGGCGGGGCCCGTGATGCCGAGGTCCTTCACGAGGCCGCGGACCAGGCGGCGCACCTCGGGGACGCGGACGCCGAGGAAGGGCATCGCGGACTTCATGTACGCCTGCTGTCCCGGCGCCAGGGACGCGTCAGCCGCGGCCCGCAGCGAGGTGCGGACCGCGGCTGTCAGCGGTGACTCGATCAGAACGCGGCCAGGGCCTCGTTGAGCGTCGCGCTCGGGCGCATCACGGCCGTGGTCTTCGCGGCGTCCGGGTAGTAGTAGCCACCGATGTCGGCGGGCTTGCCCTGGACGGCGATGAGCTCCTCGGCGATCTTCGCCTCGTTGGCACGCAGCGTCTCGGCGAGCGGCTTGAACGCGGCCGCGAGGTCGGCGTCCGCGGACTGGTTCGCCAGCTCCTCGGCCCAGTAGAGCGCGAGGTAGAAGTGCGAGCCGCGGTTGTCGGTCGTGCCGAGCTTGCGGCCCGGCGAGCGGTCCTCGTTGAGGAAGGTGCCGGTGGCGCGGTCGAGAGCGTCGGCGAGGACCTGGGCGGCGGGGGCGCCGGCCTGCTCGGCGTACTTCTCCAGCGACGGGACGAGCGCGAAGAACTCACCCAGGCTGTCCCAGCGCAGGTAGTTCTCCTCGACCAGCTGCTGCACGTGCTTCGGCGCCGAGCCGCCCGCACCGGTCTCGAACAGACCGCCACCGGCGATCAGCGGGACGACGGAGAGCATCTTGGCCGACGTGCCGAGCTCGAGGATCGGGAACAGGTCGGTGTTGTAGTCGCGCAGCACGTTGCCGGTCACCGAGATGGTGTCCTCGCCCTTGCGCATCCGCTCGAGGGAGTACGACGTCGCGAGCTCCGGCGAGAGGATCTCGATGGTGAGGCCGTCGGTGTCGTGCTCGGGCAGGTAGGCGTTGACCTTCTTGATCAGCTCGGCGTCGTGCGCGCGCGACTCGTTGAGCCAGAAGATCGCCGGCGTCTGCGACGCGCGGGCGCGGGTGACCGCGAGCTTGACCCAGTCCTGGACGGGGATGTCCTTGGTCTGGCAGGCGCGCCAGATGTCGCCGGCCTCGACGTCGTGCTCGATGAGGACGTCGCCGTTGGAGGCGAGGACGCGGACGGTGCCGGCCTCGGCGATCTCGAAGGTCTTGTCGTGCGAGCCGTACTCCTCGGCCGCCTGCGCCATCAGGCCGACGTTCGGGACGGTGCCGATGGTCGCCGGGTCCAGGGGGCCGTTCTTCTTCACGTCGTCGATGACGGCCTGGTAGACGCCGGCGTACGACGAGTCCGGGATGACCGCGAGGGTGTCGTCCTCGCCGCCGTCGACGCCCCACAGGCGGCCGCCGTTGCGGACCAGGGCGGGCATCGACGCGTCGACGATGACGTCGGAGGGCACGTGCAGGTTGGTGATGCCCTTGTCGGAGTTGACGTAGGACAGGCGCGGGCCGGCGGCCAGGGCGGCGTCGAAGGCGGCCTTGATCTCAGCGCCGTTCTCGAGGGCGTCGAGGCCCGCGAGGATGGCGCCGAGGCCGTCGTTGGCCGAGAGGCCGGCGGCGGCCAGCTGGTCGCCGTACTGCGCGAAGACGTCGGAGAAGAAGGCCTTCACGACGTGGCCGAAGATGATCGGGTCGGAGACCTTCATCATCGTCGCCTTGAGGTGGACCGAGAACAGCACGTCCTGGGCCTGGGCCTCGGCGATGGCGTTCTTGAGGAAGGCCTGCAGGTACGCCGCCTCCATCTTGGTGCCGTCGACGATCTCGCCGGCGAGCACCTTGAGGCCGTCCTTGAGCACGACGGTCTCGCCGGCCGCCGTCTCGAGGACGATCGACAGCACGTCGTCCTGCGCCAGGGTCACGGACTTCTCGTTGCTCGCGAAGTCGTGCTCGCCCATGGTGGCGACGTTGGTCTTCGAGCCCTCGGTGAAGGGCTTGTTGGTGTGCGGGTGCGTCTTCGCGTAGTTCTTGACCGACGCGGGCGCGCGGCGGTCGGAGTTGCCCTCGCGCAGGACCGGGTTGACGGCGGAGCCCTTGACCTTGTCGTACTTGGCCCGGATCTCCTTCTCCTCCGCGCTCGCCGGCGCCTCGGGGTAGTCCGGGACGGCGAAGCCCTGCTCCTGCAGCTCCTTGATCGCGGCCTTCAGCTGCGGGATGGAGGCGGAGATGTTGGGCAGCTTGATGATGTTCGCCTCGGGCGTCTTGGCGAGCTCACCTAGCTCGGTCAGCGCGTCGTCGGCCAGGCCGAACTGGGCGAGGATGCGCGCCGCGACGGAGATGTCGCGGGTCTCGAACGCGACGCCGGCCTTGGCGGCGAAGGCCTCGACGATCGGCAGGAAGGAGTACGTCGCCAGCAGCGGCGCCTCGTCGGTGTGGGTGTAGATGATGCTCGACATGTCCGGGCGTCACTCCTGGGCCGTGGGTGGGATTCTTGACGTCAAGATACCTGATGCCGGGGCGCACGTCCCCTTCGGTGGCCACAGTAATGACTAGGGTGGTTCGTGTAACCCGGCGGTTTTCGGGAGCCCCACGGAGGAGAAGGTCCAGCCCATGTCAGAAGAAGCAGTGGACACGTCCACACCCCCCACCCTCGTCCAGAAGATCGCGGCCGAAGCCCTCGGCACGGCGGTGCTCGTCTTCCTCGGGTGCGGCTCGGTGGTCATCTTCAGCAACGCGTCGAGCGACACCACCGGTCTCGCCGGGCTGTTCGCGATCACCTCGATCGGCCTGACGTTCGGCATCGCGATCGTCGCGATGGCCTACACCTTCGGCCGGGTCTCGGGCGGCCACTTCAACCCGGCCGTCTCCCTCGGCGCCGCGCTCGGCGGCCGGATCTCGTGGAAGGACGCCGGCCTCTACAGCGTCGCCCAGGTCGTCGGTGGCCTGGTCGGCGGCCTCCTGCTCGCGCTGACCGCGCTCTCGAGCGACTTCGGCTGGGAGTTCGGCGACCCGCTGGGCTCCAACGGCTTCGGCGACCACGGCGGCGTCGAGCTGCTCGGCGCGCTGCTCATCGAGCTCATCTTGACCTTCATCTTCGTGACGGTCATCCTCGGCACCACCGACGAGCGCAACCGCGCCGTGGCCTCCATGGCCCCGCTCACCATCGGCCTCACCCTCGCGGCCATCCACTTCGTCGCCATCCCCGCGACCGGCACGTCGGTCAACCCGGCCCGCTCCATCGGCGTCGCGTTCTTCTCCGGCAGCGACGCGATCGTCCAGCTCTGGCTGTTCATCGTCGCCCCGCTGATCGGTGGCGCGGTCGCCGGCCTGCTGTACCCGCTGGTCTTCGGCCGCGGCGCCGACCCGGTCCCCGGCTCCGGGCTGAACTTCGGCGCCGGCGGCTCGTCCGACCCGGGCTTCACCCAGCAGTGGAACCAGCAGACCTACGGCCAGCAGCAGGCCTACGGGCAGCACCAGGCCCAGCCGGGCCAGGCCGGGCAGCCCGTCCAGCAGGCTCAGCCGATCATCCAGGACGGCTGGCAGTGGGACCCCGCCGCCCAGCAGTGGATCCCGGCCCAGCAGCCGGCCGCTCCCGCGGCGCCGTCCTCGCCGTCCTCGCCGTCCTCGTCGGACCCGCAGACCGGATGGGCCCCGCCGGCCAGCGACCAGACGCAGGTGCGCCCGCCGCAGTGACCGCCTGACCCAGCAGTGACCTAGCGGGCCTCGTCGTACGCGACGAGGCCCGCTTCGTCCGTCCGGACCAGCCCGACGCCGCGGGCGTAGATCTCGACCCGGACGCCGGTGGCGTCCTCCACGTCGAGCGTGACCGTGCGGTGGTACGTCGCCAGCGGGACCGTGACCTCCTCGTCGCGGGCGTCGACCGTGGCGACCTCGGACAGGCCGGGTGCGGAGGCGGTGCGGAAGCCGTCGCCGAAGCGGGGCGCGGCGGGCATGGCGAGACCTGCCTCCGCGCCGCCCTCCCCCGCCTGCCACTGGCCCTCGCGGCCGAACCACCACACGTTGCCGGCGCGGTCCTGCGCATACAGGTCGCGCACGACGGTGCCGTCGGCACCCGTGCGGACCAGGGCGGTGGTCGCGACGCCGTCGACCGACGGCCCGGCCTCCACCGTGACGGTGAGGGTGGCCGCACCGGTCGCGAGGTCGGCGTACTCCCACCTCGAGCCGACGGCGAGCGGGAGCCACGGGTTGTCGATGCGGGCCACGAAGTCGGCAGGGTCCGGGTCGGGGGTCGGGATCACCAGGCCGTCGACGCCGGTCGGCGCACTGGGTGCGGAGGCCGACCCGCAACCGGCCAGCACGACCCCGCTGAGGGTGAGCGCCGCGAGAGCCGCCGTGGCACGTGTCCGCATGGCGTCATCGTCGCAGCACCCGGACCGGCTCCCCGCGCGGGGCTGCGCGCTGCTAGCGTCGCGGGAGTCCATCGAGTTCCTTGAAGGAGTTTCCTCGTGAGCACCACCCCGCTCAAGGTCGCCGTCACCGGCGCTGCCGGCCAGATCGGCTACAGCCTTCTCTTCCGCATCGCCAGCGGCGCCATCGCCGGTGACCGTCCCGTCGAGCTGCGCCTGCTCGAGATCGAGCCCGCGCTCAAGGCGCTCGAGGGCGTCGTCATGGAGCTCGACGACTGCGCGTTCCCGAACCTGGCCGGCGTCGAGATCGGCTCCGACCCGGAGAAGATCTTCGACGGTGTCAACCTCGCCCTGCTCGTCGGCGCGCGCCCGCGCGGCCCGGGCATGGAGCGCGGCGACCTGCTGTCCGCCAACGGCGCGATCTTCACCGCCCAGGGCAAGGCCCTCAACGCCGTCGCCGCCGACGACGTCCGCATCGGTGTCACCGGCAACCCGGCCAACACCAACGCGCTCATCGCCGCGAGCAACGCCCCCGACATCCCCAAGGAGCGGTTCTCGGCGCTGACCCGCCTCGACCACAACCGGGCGATCTCCCAGCTGGCCGCCAAGACCGGCTCGGCCGTCACCGACATCAAGAAGATCACGATCTGGGGCAACCACTCGGCCACCCAGTACCCCGACATCTTCCACGCCGAGATCGCCGGCAAGAACGCCGCCGAGGTCGTCGACGACCAGGCCTGGATCGCCGACACCTTCATCCCGACCGTCGCCAAGCGCGGCGCCGCGATCATCGACGCCCGGGGCGCCTCCTCGGCCGCGTCGGCCGCGTCCGCGACCTGCGACGCCGCCCGCGACTGGCTGAACGGCACCCCGGCCGGCGACTGGGTCTCGATGGCGGTCGTCTCCGACGGCTCCTACGGCGTCCCCGAGGGCCTGGTCTCCTCCTTCCCGGTCACCACCGCGAACGGCGACTGGAGCATCGTCCAGGGCCTCGAGATCGACGACTTCTCGCGCGGCAAGATCGACGCGTCCGTCGCCGAGCTGGCCGACGAGAAGGCCGCCGTCACCGAGCTGGGCCTGATCTGATCACCCGCTGATCACAGCCGTACGACGAAGGGCCGGTGCCGCGTGGCACCGGCCCTTCGTCGTACCTGCGAGGCTCTCACCCCTGCTCGGGGATGCTCCCGGCGAGCAGGATGAGACCGACCGCGACGGCGACCAGGATCCCGACGTCGAGGAACCGGTGCCGTACGGCGAGCATGCCGGCGTCCTTCTCCGGCAGCCCCAGCCGCAGCGCGGCGGCGACGAGCAGTCCGCCGGACATGATCCGCAGGCCGACCCGCCAGTCCGAGGCGGCCGCGACGACCAGGCCGACACCGACGACGAGCAGGACGGCGATGTAGCAGGCGCCGCCGATCGTCGAGGGGTACCGGCGCGGCTCCTCGGGGAGCTCGGGGGTCTCGTGGGGCTCGTCGTTCAGCGCGCTGCCTTCCCGTTCGCAGCCTGCTTCTCGGCCATGGAGACCACGTTGGCCAGCAGCATCGCGCGGGTCATCGGACCGACGCCGCCCGGGTTGGGCGAGACCCACCCGGCGGTGTCCCAGACGTCGGCGGCGACGTCGCCGGCGATCTTGCCGTCGACCCGGCTCACGCCGACGTCGAGGACGGCCGCGCCGGGCTTGACCATGTCGCCGGTGATGATGTCGGGCACGCCCGCGGCCGCGACCACGATGTCGGCCTTGCGCACGTGGGCGGCGAGGTCGACGGTGCCGGTGTGGCACAGGGTCACGGTGGCGTTCTCGGAGCGCCGGGTGAGCAGCAGCCCGAGCGGGCGGCCGACGGTGATGCCGCGACCGACCACGACCACCTCGGCGCCCGCGATCGGGACGTCGTGGCGGCGCAGCAGCTCGACGATGCCGTACGGCGTGCAGGGCAGCGGCGCCTCGTTGCCGAGCACCAGCCAGCCCAGGTTGGTCGGGTGCAGCCCGTCCGCGTCCTTGGCCGGGTCGATCAGGCCGAGCACCCGGTTCTCGTCACGGCCGCGCGGGAGCGGGAGCTGGACGATGTAGCCGGTGCAGGCAGGGTCGGCGTTGAGACCGGCGACGGCCTCCTCGATCTCCTCCTGCGTGGCGACCTCGGGCAGGTCGACGCGGATCGAGGCGATGCCGACCTCCGCGCAGTCCTTGTGCTTGCCGTTGACGTACCACCGCGAACCGGGGTCGTCGCCCACCAGGACCGTGCCGAGCCCGGGGGTGATCCCCTGCTCGCGCAGCTTCTCGATCCGGACGCGGAGCTCGTCCTTGATGGCGGCCGCCGTGGCGTTGCCGTCGAGCTTCTGTGCAGTCACGTGGTCGATCCTCTCAGAGCGCCGGTCGGGCTCAGTGGAAGAAGTGACGGGTGCCGGTGAAGTACATGGTGACCCCGGCGGCGGCGCACGCCGCGATGGTCTCCTCGTCGCGCACCGAGCCACCCGGCTGGACGATCGCCTTCACGCCGGCGTCGAGCAGGATCTGCGGGCCGTCGGAGAACGGGAAGAACGCGTCGGACGCCGCGACCGAGCCGCGCGCCCGCTCGACGAATCCGGCAGGGCCCTCGACGAGCGTGTTGGCGCGCTCGACGGCGAGCTTGCAGGAGTCGACCCGGTTGACCTGGCCCATGCCGATGCCGACCGCGCCGCCGTCCTTGGCGAGCAGGATCGCGTTGGACTTGGCCGCGCGGACCGAGCGCCAGGCGAAGGCGAGGTCGGCCAGGGTGGCCTCGTCGGCGGCCTCGCCGGTCGCGAGCGTCCAGCCGGCCGGGTCGTCGCCCTCGGCCTGGAAGCGGTCGGCGTGCTGCAGGAGCAGGCCGCCGCTGATCGGGCGGGTCTCGACACCGCCCTGGGCCAGCGGCTCGGCGACGAGGATCCGGATGTTCTTCTTGCCCTGGAGCACCTCGACCGCGCCCTCGTCGTACCCGGGGGCGACGATGACCTCGGTGAAGATCTCCGCGACCTGCCGGGCCATCTCGACCGAGACGGGCACGTTGGTGGCGATCACGCCGCCGAAGGCGGAGACCGGGTCGCACTCGTGGGCGCGGCGGTGGGCCTCGGCCACGTCGGCGCCGACGGCGATGCCACACGGGTTGGCGTGCTTGATGATCGCCACGGTCGGCAGGTCGCCGTGGTCGTACGCCGCGCGGCGGGCCGCGTCGGTGTCGACGTAGTTGTTGTAGGACATCTCCTTGCCGTGCAGCTGCTCGGCGGCGGCGAGGCCGCCGGGGCCGAAGCCGGAGCGGTACAGCGCGGCGGGCTGGTGGGGGTTCTCGCCGTAGCGGAGCACCGCCTGCTTGTCCCAGGTGCCGCCGATCCAGGCCGGGAAACCGGTGCCCTCGGAGGAGTCGGTGAGCACCGAGCCCATCCAGGAGGCGACCTGGACGTCGTACGTCGCGGTGTGGACGAACGCCTTGGCGGCCAGCGCCTTGCGCTCGTCGTAGGTGAAGCCCTCGCCCTGCGCGGCCTCGAGGGCCTTCGCGTAGTCGGCGCCGTCGGTCACGATCGCGACGGACGGGTGGTTCTTCGCGGCGGCGCGGACCATGGACGGACCGCCGATGTCGATCTTCTCGATGCAGTCGTCGACGCCCGCGCCGGAGGCGACGGTCGCGGCGAAGGGGTAGAGGTTGACCACGACCAGGTCGAACGGCGCGACCTCGAGCTCCTCGAGCTGCCGGACGTGGTCGGGCAGGCGACGGTCGGCGAGGATGCCGGCGTGCACGCGCGGGTGCAGCGTCTTCACGCGGCCGTCGAGGCACTCGGGGAAGCCGGTGAGGTCCTCGACCTTGGTCACCGGGAGGCCGAGGCCCTCGATGAGGGCGGCCGATCCGCCGGTCGACACGAGCTCGACGCCGGCGGCCGCGAGGCCCTGCACCAGCTCGTCGAGGCCGGTCTTGTCGAAGACGGAGACCAGCGCGCGCTTGATCTTGATCCGGTCGGGCGTGGTGGACATCGGGCTCCTCATCGGTCGTTCGTCTCGATGAGGGCACCCAGGCGATCGATGCCGACTCGTCACTCCCTGGTGGTGGCCCACCTGCGCCAGTCGTGTGTCGCCGATTCTACGGCGGCTCAGCCGCCGAGGCGAACCCGCCGGCCCTCGACCGTGAACCCCTCGCGGGCCATCCGGCCGACCGACTCGACGAGCATCGCGCGCTCGGCGACCTTGATCCGCTCGTGGAGCGACTCGACGGTGTCGTCGTCCTCCACCGGTACGACGGTCTGGGCCACGATCGCGCCCGTGTCGACGCCGGCGTCGACCACGAACAGGGTCGCGCCGGTGACCTTCACGCCGTACTCAAGCGCGTCCGCGGGACCGTGCATGCCGGGGAACGACGGGGACAGGGCCGGGTGGGTGTTGACGGTCATGCCGCCGAAGCGGTCGAGGAACTTCTCCCCCACCAGCTTCATGAACCCCGCCAGCACCACGAGGTCGGGCTCGAAGGCGGCCACCTTGTCGGCCAGCGCGCGGTCCCAGTACGCGCGACTGCTGTGGTCGCTCACCCTCGCCACGAAGGTCGGAATGCCGGCCCGCTCGGCGCGGGCCAGGCCCTCGATGCCGTCACGGTCGGCGCCGACGGCGACCACACGGGCGCCGTACGCCGGATCGGCGCTGGCGTCGAGCAGTGCCTGGAGGTTGGTGCCGGAGCCCGACACGAGGACGACGATGCGAGGACGGGCGGGCACGGCCCGGATTCTAGGACCTCCGAACCGTCAGCCACGACGCGGCAGCCGCGCACGGACGGCCCGCAGGGCCGAGCGGACCCGGCCGTCGGCGTCGCGCTGCCACCAGCACACGACCAGCGCACCGACCACGCCGCCGATGCCGAACGAGGTGATCGCGTGGAGCAGGACGTCGAAGACGTAGGGCCCGACGTCCTGCATCCGGCCCGGCCCGACGGCCCCGCCGGCGAAGCCCGAGAGGATCGCGAGCACGACGCCCGCGCTGATCCCACCGGCGCAGCCGCGGATCGCGGCGCGGTCCCAGGCGAGCACCGGCCGGTCGCGCTGGACCTGGCCGGCCACGAGGGCGGCGAGCAGGATCGGGGTGAGCATCAGCCAGTCGGTCCACCACGGCTGGGAGCCCTGGTCGGGCAGCGCGGCGAGCAGCGGGAACATCGGCAGCGGGCCGAGCACGACCGCGGTGGTGGAGACCGTGGTGCCGGTGCCGACGGTGAAGCCCGGACCGACCAGGTAGGCGCTGGAGAAGAGCAGCGCGTTGGGGAGCAGGAGCAGGGTCAGCACGGTCATCAGCAGCACCGCGCCGGCGTCGGCGTGCAGCTGCGAGACCACGTTGGCCGCCGTGGAGAAGTCGAGCACGAAGCCCGCCACGAGCGCGACCAGGCAGATCAGCGCCCAGCGGGACAGGATCCGCCGAGCGACGAGGGCGGAGTCGCGCACCGCGGGGGGTACGACGGGCAGCCAGATCGCCGCGCGACCGGAGCCGAACGCGATGGCCGGGCCGCCCACCCCCAGTCCGAGCAGGACCGACCACAGCACGACCCGCGCCTCGGACGGCGCGGAGGCGGCGGTGGCGGCGATCGACGTGGTGAGCACGCCGACGACGGCGTACCCGACGGCGAACAGGCCGGCGGCGTACGGGACGGTGAGGTCGCGGGCGCCGTCGGCGATCCGGTCGGCGTCGGGGCCGTGCCCGGAGATCGACTCGCCGACCCGGTGCCCGACCCGCCACACCACCCAGGCGCACAGCAGGGTGAGGCCGAGCGGCATCGCGGTGATCCGGACGCCCTCGATCGCGACGGTGGACCCGTGCGCCATCAGCCAGCCGTGGGCGCCCACCCGCAGCGCACCGCTGGGGGCGCCCTCGCCCCCGGCGTCGGTGAGGAACCAGCCGACGACGGCGATCGCCATGCAGACCAGCAGCGGCGCGCCCGCGGCGACGATGCCGCCGATGCTGGCGGTCGGCACGAGCGGCCGGGTCGTGGCCAGCTGACGGCGCAGGTCGGCGTCCGAGGCGGCCCCGGAGCGCCCGGGTCCACTGCGGCGTGCCGGCGGCGACTGGAGGGACGTCATGGTCCGCCCATCTTCACGCGCCGGACCGGCCGGTTCGGCCCGCCACGCCGGGGAGCCCCGAGACACGACGACGAGACGACCGCCACCGCGACACGGGTTGGAGCCGGTGACCGCTGACCGCGTAGGTTGGTGCGGCCATGACCGCGGACGACCAGGTGACCCCGAGCGCCGAGCAGCCCCGGTCCGCCTACGTCTCCAGCGCGGACCTGACGAGCAGCTTCGACGCCTTCTACAAGGACGCCCGCGACCGGCTGCTGCTGCAGACCTTCGCCCTGACCGGCGACCTGGCGGTCGCCCGGAGCGCGGTGCGCGAGGCGTTCGTCGTGTCCTGGCACCACTGGCGCAAGACCGGGCGGCTGTCCGAGCCGGAGTCCGCGGTGCGACCGGACGCCTGGCGCAAGGCGCTGCGGCGCGCCAGCACCCGGCCCTGGCACCGCAAGAAGGACCTCGGCGAGGAGACCCGCCGTACCCTCGAGGCGCTCGGCGCCGTGCCCGTCGTCCAGCGCAAGGCGCTGCTGCTCACCCAGCTCGCCGCGGTGACCATGGAGGAGATGGCCCACGAGATCGGGCTGCCCGCCGAGGCGGCCGAGCGTGAGCTCCAGCAGGGTGCCGCCCAGTTCGCCACCGCGCTCGAGATCCCGACCTCGGCGATCCCGCTCGCGCTCAACGGGCTCGCCGACGCCACCCGCACGGTGACCTGGCCGCGGGTCACGATCATCCGCCGCGCCGGCGCGGCCCGCCGCCGCGCCCACACCGTCGTCGGCGGCGCCGTGGCCGTCGTCGCGCTCGTCGCCGGCGGCGCGATCGCCGCCGACAGCACGGGCGTGCGCCCGAGCCTGGACCGCGAGGGCGTGCCCGCCGCGGGCGGCCCGCCGCCGGCCGGTCCCGCCATCACCACGCTGCCCGACACCTCGCTGGTCCCGGTCGACGCCGTCCAGGAGGCCGTGACCGGCCGCGGGTGGCAGCAGGGCACGACCAGCGACAACTCCAGCGGCAACGGCCTGGTGCTGCCGTGCCAGCCGACCCGGTACGCCGACCCGCAGGGCACCGCCGCCTGGGTCCGCACCTTCCGCGACAGCACGAAGCCGAAGGCGCCCCGCAACGTCGTCCAGGTCGCCGAGGCCTCCTCCTCCGAGCAGCGTGCGATCCGCACCTACCGGCACGCCCGTCGCTGGTTCGCCACCTGCCCCTCCCCCGTCGAGGACGAGACCGCGGCGCCGCGCACCCAGCTGGTGAGCACCTCCGAGCTGCCGGGCGTGGGCGACCAGTCGACGCTGTTCGTGCTGCGCTCGCGCGCCGAGGCGATGACGTACGTCGTCGGCGTGGCCCGCACCGGCCTGTTCACCACGGTCACCTCGCTGGCCACCACGATGCCCCCGGCGAAGGCCAACGGTGCCGGCATGGCCCGGCTGCTGGCGACGGCGGTCACCCGGATCTGTGCGCTGCCCGACGCCGGCGCCTGTGCGACGCCGGACCCGAGCCCGGTCCCGCGCACGCCGTACCCCACCGCCACGACGAGCTGGATGCTCTCCGAGATCGACCTGCCGCCGATCACCCCGGACCCCGGCCCCTGGGTCGGCACGCCGGCCGCCAAGCTCACCGAGGACCGGATCGACGCGGGCGCGATCGGCTGCGACACCGTGCACCTCTACGGCACCTTCCGCGACCAGGAGATCAAGGCCAACGAGTTCCGCACCTTCGTGTTCAGCGGCGCCAAGCTGCCGCCGCAGGTCGGCCTCACCCAGACCGTGGGCACCTTGCCGTCCGGCGCCGCGGGCGCGTTCGTGACCCGTTTCCGCGAGCAGATGACCGCCTGCCCCGACCTCGACGCGACCGCCGGCACCGAGGTCCAGGAGCTGCTCACCTCGGGCAAGGGCCCGCAGGCGCTGTCCGCCTGGCACCTGAGCACCGCACTGCCCGGCGACCGCACGATCGAGTACGACGTCGCGGTGCTCCGCCAGGGCACCGCCGTGTCCGTCCTCGCCTACGTCGCCGCCCCCAAGGCCAGCATGGCCAACGAGGACTTCGTCGCGCTCGCCCAGCGCGCCCTGGAGCGGCTGGCGCGAACGACTCCCTACGCTCCGTAGAAAAGTTCCGGGAGCCACGCAACCGGCTCCCGGGCTCGGGCGTATCCATCTCGACAGATCCGCGATCGCGGTGGACGAGAGGAGGTCGACGTGGACGCAGCCGAGTTCGACGAGTTCTACGCGACCTCGTTCCGCCGGGTGACCGGACAGGTCTACGCCATGATCGGTGACCTCGACGAGGCCACCGACTGCACCCAGGAGGCGTTCGCCCGCGCCTGGGCACACCGCCGCAAGCTGGACCGCGCCGAGTACCCCGAGGCGTGGGTGCGCACGACGGCCCACCGGCTCGCCGTGAGCCGCTGGCGTCGCCGCAAGCGTGGCGAGCGCTCCCCCGACCGGGCCCTGCAGCCCGTCGGCACGACGGGCGCCGTCGACGAGTCCCACGTGGCCCTCGTCGCCGCGCTGCGCCAGCTTCCCGAGGCCCAGCGCCAGGCGCTGGTCCTCCACCACATCGCCGACCTCCCGGTCCAGCAGGTCGCGGCCGAGGTCGGCGTACCCGAGGGAACCATCAAGGCGCGGCTCAGTCGCGGCCGGGCGGCGCTCGCCGCCCTGCTCGCCGACGAGCCCGGCCTGGCGGGAGGAGGTGCGACCCGTGCCTGATCACGACCCCATCGAGGAGCTCACCCGGTTCGGGGCCGAGCTCGGCCGCGCAGGAGGAGACATGCCGCTCTCTGCTGCCGACGTACGTCGCCGCGGCGACCGGATCCGCCGGCGTCGTACGGCCCTCGTGGCGGGCGGCGCTGCCCTCGCCGTCGCCACCGTCACCGCGCCGGTCCTGCTGCTCACGGGCAACCAGGGTCCCGACAAGGACCTGGCCACCAAGGACCCGGCCCGCAGCGGCCCGCTGAGCCAGCACGACCTGCTCACCGACGACGACACCGTCTACAACGGCGTCGAGGACTGGTTCGCCACCACCACGTCCGAGGGCGACGGCCAGGGCGGGTTCCACCTGTGCGCCCGCGAGAGCCTGACCGGCCTCGGCGCGACGGCGGTGTTCCAGCGCGACTTCGAGCTGCGGAACACCCAGGACCCGTCGGTCGAGATCACCGGGGACCACTTCGGGGAGGCGATCGCGCAGTTCCCCGACGCCGCGAGCGCGGCGGCCGCCTACGACACCATCGCCGACTGGGTGCGGGACTGCTCGGACCAGGTCGCCGCCACCGAGAGTCCCGACTACACCTCCTTCGACCCGCGGCCGGTCGACACCGGGCTCGAGGACAGCGAGGCCCAGGTCATCGACGCCCACTACGGGCCGGTGCCGTCGTCGCTCGACGACAGCGGCGACCTGGCGTTCATCGCCGAGACCGGCCTGGTCCGGGTCGGCTCCCGGATCGCGGTGCTCGGCTCCACCGTCATCGGGCAGGACTACGACTTCACCGACGGCACGCCGGTCGAGCGGATGGTCCCGATCGCCGCCGACCGGCTCCAGCCGGGCGCGAACGAGCCCACCGACCCGGCGGCCGCGCCCGGGACCCGGATCGCCGACGACTTCCCGCTCGCCTCCGGGTGGCCGGCCACGGGCAACGAGACCGACCAGCCGCTGACCGGGCCGATGCGCGGCCTGGACCCGATCGCCCTGGTCGCCTGCGACACCTCGGCGACCGAGCCGCGCCGCTCCGACCGGCTCCTTGCCGAGTGGGTGGACGTCGAGGACGTCCGCTTCCGTCAGGTCACCACCTACCCGAGCGAGGACGCCGCCGCCGAGGCCACGGCCGCGATCGCCGCTGTCTTCGAGGCCTGTCCCGAGGGACCGGCCGACCAGGACGGCACCGTCCCCCGCTGGGAGGTCCGCGACGTCGACGCCGGCGACGAGGCGTTCGCCGTCCTGGGCTGGCAGCAGGCGACCGGCGGCCCCACGCCGTTCGGCGACACGACCCTCGTCGTGCGGGTCGGCCGGGCCGTCCTCATCGAGAACCGCGGCGGCCACGCGGGCAACCCGCAGGGCCGCGAGCAGGAGGTCGTCGAGGCGATCTCCGACGACGCAGCACCGGTAGTCGACGCGATGTGCGCCTTCACCGACGCCGGCTGCTGATCCCGCTCCACCTCGGCGACGAGGACCTCGACGGCAACGGCGACCTCGCCCACCCGGGGCAGATGCGGTGGGCCAGGACCACGACTTCGTCGGCGGCACACTGGTCGAGCGGATGCTGCCGAGCGCCGCGAGAAGGCTTGCCGAAAGCTGAGTCGAGGCGCATCATCGGCTCATGTACTGGATCCTCGCCATCGCCGTCGTCGTGATCGCCACCGCCCTGTGGACCTGGGCGAACCGGCACGGCCAGCAGGCCGCGGCGATCGAGCGGGCCCACGAGGCGAGCAAGGCCGATGCCTCCACCTGGCGGGCGCCCCACTCCGGCGGGGGCCCGATCCCCTGAGTCCGCGCACGACACACGAAGGCCCGCCGCCCCCGAGGGGGTGGCGGGCCTTCGTCATGCTCGGATCAGAGCGACTGCAGGATCTCCCGAGCCAGCGCGGCGGTCTCGGACGGCGTCTTGCCGACCTTGACGCCGACGGCCTCGAGCGCGTCCTTCTTCGCCTGGGCGGTGCCCGCGGAGCCCGACACGATGGCGCCGGCGTGGCCCATGGTCTTGCCCTCGGGAGCGGTGAAGCCCGCGACGTAGCCGACGACCGGCTTGGTGATGTTGGCCTTGATGTAGTCCGCGGCCCGCTCCTCGGCGTCGCCGCCGATCTCGCCGATCATCACGATCACCTTGGTCTCCGGGTCCTCCTCGAAGGCCTGGAGCGCGTCGATGTGCGTGGTGCCGACGATCGGGTCGCCGCCGATGCCGATGGCGGTCGAGAAGCCGAAGTCACGCAGCTCGTACATCATCTGGTAGGTCAGCGTGCCCGACTTGGAGACGAGACCGACCGGGCCCTTGCCCGCGATGGTGTGCGGCGTGATGCCGGCCAGCGACTCGCCCGGGGTGATGATGCCGGGGCAGTTGGGGCCGATCATCCGGGTGGACTTGCCCTGCAGGTAGGACCAGACCTCGGCCGTGTCCTGGACCGGGACGCCCTCGGTGATGACCACGATCAGCGGCATCTCGGCGTCGATGGCCTCGATCGCGGCGTCCTTGGTGAACGCCGGCGGGACGAAGAGGACCGACACGTTGGCGCCGGTCTCCTTCATGGCCTCCGCGACCGTGCCGAAGACCGGCAGCTCCACGTCGTTGCCGTCGTGGTCCTTGTGGGTGACGGTCGTGCCGGCCTTGCGCGCGTTGACGCCACCGACGATCGTCGCGCCCGAGTCGAGCATGAGGGCGGTGTGCTTGGCACCCATGCCGCCCGTGATGCCCTGGACGATGATCTTGCTGTCCTTGTTGAGGTAGATGCTCATGTTCCCTGCTCTCTATCTCAGGCGTTCGCCAGCTCGGCGGCCTTGTCGGCCGCGCCGTCCATGGTGTCGACCTGCGTCACGAGCGGGTGGTTCAGCTCGTTGAGGATCGCGCGACCCTGCTCGACGTTGTTGCCGTCGAGGCGGACGACCAGCGGCTTGGTGGCCTTGTCACCGAGGAGCTCGAGGGCGCCCTTGATGCCGTTGGCGACCTCGTCGCACGCGGTGATGCCGCCGAAGACGTTCACGAAGACCGACTTGACCTGCTCGTCGTTCAAGATGACGTCGAGACCGTTGGCCATGACCTGCGCGTTGGCGCCGCCGCCGATGTCGAGGAAGTTGGCCGGCTTCACGCCGCCGTGGTTCTCGCCGGCGTACGCGACGACGTCGAGGGTGCTCATGACCAGACCGGCGCCGTTGCCGATGATGCCGACCTGGCCGTCGAGCTTGACGTAGTTGAGACCGAGGTCCTTGGCCTTCGCCTCGAGCGGGTCGGCCTCCTCCCGGATCTCGAACTCCTCGTGGTCGGGGTGGCGGACCTCGGAGGCGTTGTCGTCGAGCGACACCTTGCCGTCGAGGGCCTCGAGCTTGTCGCCGGCCAGGCGGGCCAGCGGGTTGACCTCGACGAGGGTGGCGTCCTCCTCGACGAAGACCTTGTAGAGGTCCTCGATCATCTTCACGGCCTGCTCGAAGACGGGCTCGGGGAACTTCGCCTCGGTCGCGATCTCGCGGGCCTTGGCCGCGTCGACGCCCTTGCCCGGGTCGATGCCGATCTTCTTGACGGCGTCGGGGTTGGTCTTCGCGACCTCCTCGATCTCGACACCACCCTCGACGGACGCGATGCAGAGGTACTGGCGGTTGGAGCGGTCCAGCAGGAAGGAGAAGTAGTACTCCTCCTCCGGCGGGGTCGCCGGCGTCACCAGGACGCGGTTGACCGTGAGGCCCTTGATCTCCATGCCGAGGATGTTGGACGCGTGCTCGAAGGCCTCGTCCGGCGTCTTCGCGAGCTTGACACCACCGGCCTTGCCACGGCCACCGGCCTTGACCTGCGCCTTGATGACGGTCACGCCGCCGATCTGCTCGGCCGCGGCCCGCGCCTCCTCGGCGGTCTCGACGACCGTGCCGAGGGTGGTGGCCACTCCGTGCTTCGCGAAGAGCTCCTTCGCTTGGTACTCCATCAGGTCCACTGATACGTCCTCACGTCTTGGTCAGAGGTTCGGTGCGCACAGCGGCACACCCCCGGGCACGATAGTCCTGACCCACCAGTAGGACGAGTCCGGGAGCCGCTGGCTGGACCCGACGTGACAGGGCTCACGCCGACGGCGGGTTTCGACGTTCGCCTGACTGTCCCCAGGAGCGGGACCTACGATTTCGGGGCCGTGCCGGCATCGGTTAGGGTCGGCACGCACGTTTCACCCGGCTGTCACCAGACGGCCACCTCGGCCGGAGCCGTCACTCGGGGCGCCAGCAGCCGGGCACAAAGGGCGGAACGCGCCTGCACGATCGTCCCCCAAGGAGTCAGCAGTCGATGGGTAACCACCGAGCGGACCACAACGCGCCGCGCCCGGAATCGCCTCTCGGCTCCCCTTCTGCCGGATCGTCGTACGTCGGCAAGCGCGTGGCCCACCGGGTCGCGACCGAGGAGACCCCGTCGACGTACGTCGGCAAGCGCGTCGCCCGGCCCGCCGTCCCCGCCGAGCCGCTCGCGACCATCGTCCCGGTCGTCCCGGTCGCCAAGCCCGTGGTCACGCCGGCGGTCGAGGCCGTCGTCGAGCCGACCCTCGCCGCCGAGGCCGTGACCCCGGTCCGCTCCCTGGACCGGATGCCGACCGTCGAGCTGCCCGCGCTGCGTGACATCCCGCTCGCCGACTCGCTCTCGGACTCCTCGACCACGCTGCGGGCGGTCCAGCCGGCCGGCAAGCGCCGCGCGGTCAAGCACGCCGGCTCGCCCGGCCCGCTGTTCCGCGGCCTGCCGACGCTGCCCGTCGCCGTCGGTGTCGCCACGATCGCCATCGCGGTCGGCGGCGTCGTCACCTCCGCCGACCCCCAGCTGGCCTCCGCCGGAGACCGGGCCACCTCCCCCAACGCCCTGACCGGCTCGTTCGGCTCCTCCGCGGTCGGCACCCGCACCGCCACCGTGAGCCGCGACTCCGACCGCGACGCCCTCGCCCAGGGTGCCGGCTCGGACCTGGTCAAGGAGGCCGAGCGGTCTGCCGCCGAGCGCACCACCGCGCTCAGCGACCTGACCGCCAAGGCCCAGAAGGAAGCCACCGAGATCGCGCTCAACAAGTGGGTGCTGCCGCTCGACAGCTACCGCCTGACCGCGACCTTCGGCGAGTACGGCCTCTGGTCCAACTACCACACCGGCCTCGACTTCGCGGCGCCTCCGGGCACCCCGATCCGCGCCGTCGCCAACGGCACGGTCACCTCCGCCGGCTTCGACGGCGCCTACGGCAACAAGACCGTCATCACCCTCGAGGACGGCACCGAGCTCTGGTTCTGCCACCAGACCTCCTTCAACGTCTCCGCCGGCGATACCGTCCGGGCGGGCGAGGTCATCGGGTACGTCGGCAGCACCGGCCACGTCACCGGCCCGCACCTGCACCTCGAGGTCCGCCCCGGCGGCGGCGACCCGGTCGACCCGGACGCCGCGCTGCGGCAGCACGGCGTCACCCCCTGACGCCGAGGTCGTCGAGCAGCCCGAGCCCCTGGGCGAGGGCGTATCGAGACGCCCCGACCGGGGCACTCTCACGCCCGGCCACAGTTCCGGCAGCGGTCAGAGCTTCTCCACCGGCGCGTAGCGCAGCAGCAGCCGCTTGACGCCGTCGGAGCCGAAGTCGATCGACGCGACCGACTTCTCCGCGACCCCCTCGACCGACACGACCGTGCCGAGACCGAACGAGTCGTGGGTGACCTTGTCGCCGGGCGCGAGGACGGGGATCGGGCGGGCCGGCTTGGACTTGGCGGCGGCGTCGGCGCGGGCGGCGGCGGAGCTGAAGTTGCGGCGGCCTGCGGCGGTCGGCGTACCGAAGCGGTTGCCGGCGTAGTCGTCGGAACCGCCCGAGCGAGCGGAGTCGTACGACGGCCGCGACCAGCGGGTCTGGTCGGCCTCCGTGCGGCGCCAGTCGACGAGGTCGATCGGGAGCTCGCCGAGGAAGCGGGAGCCGGGGTTCATGGCGGGGGCGCCCCAGGCGGAGCGGACCATGGCACGGGAGACGTAGAGCCGCTGGCGGGCGCGGGTGATGCCGACGTACGCCAGGCGCCGCTCCTCCTCCAGCTCCGGGCGGTCGCCGAGGGCGCGTGAGTGCGGGAAGACGCCGTCCTCCATGCCGGTGAGGAAGACGACCGGGAACTCCAGGCCCTTGGCGGTGTGCAGGGTCATCAGCGTGACCACGCCCTGGTCCTCGGGAGCGTCCGGGTCGTCGTCAGGCGCGTCGGGGATCTGGTCGGCGTCGGCGACCAGCGCCACCCGCTCCAGGAAGTCGCCCAGGCCGGGCTCGAGGATGCCGGCGTCGACGTCGGCGGGGTCGGCGGAGGGGCCGGCGACCGGGTCCTCGGCGAACTCGCGGGCGACGGCGACGAGCTCGGCGAGGTACTCGAGCCGGGTCTCGTCCTGCATGTCGTCGGAGTTCTCGAGGCTGACGAGGTAGCCGGACCGGTCGAGCACGGTCTCGAGGATCACGTCGGGCCGCTCCCGGGCCTCGACCATCTGCTGCAGCTCCTGCAGCATCTTCACGAAGGACTCGATGCTGGTCTGGCTGCGCGTGGCCAGGCCGGGGGCCTCGTCGGCGCGCTGCAGCGCCTCCCAGTAGGTGATCCGCTCCCGCTCGGCGAAGGCACCGATCGCGGCCTCGGCACGCTGGCCGATGCCGCGACGCGGGGTGTTGACGATGCGGCGCAGCGAGACCTGGTCGTCGGGGTTGACCAGCACGCGGAGGTAGGCGAGCGCGTCGCGGATCTCCTTGCGGTCGTAGAAGCGGGTCCCGCCGACGACCTTGTAGGGCATCCCGGTGCGGACGAAGATCTCCTCGAACACGCGGGACTGCGCGTTGGTGCGGTAGAACACCGCGACGTCGGAGGGACGCAGGCCGCCGTCGGTGAGCTTGTCGATCTCGCCGGAGACGAACCGGGCCTCGTCGTGCTCGTCGTCGGCGACGTACCCGACGATCTTCTCGCCGTCGCCGGCGTCGGACCACAGCCGCTTGGGCTTGCGGCCCTCGTTGCGCTCGATGACCGCGTTGGCGGCGGTGAGGATGGTCTGCGTGGAGCGGTAGTTCTGCTCGAGCAGGACCGTCTCCGCGTCGGGGAAGTCCTTCTCGAAGTCCATGATGTTGCGGATGTCGGCACCCCGGAAGGCGTAGATCGACTGGTCCGCGTCACCGACGACCATGAGTTCGGAGGGCGCCACCCGGTGGGCGGGCAGGCCGTCGAGGGTGGTCGGGTCGTGCTCCTCGAGGTCCTGGCCGCAGAGCTGGTGGATGAGGGCGTACTGGGCGTGGTTGGTGTCCTGGTACTCGTCGACCAGGATGTGCCGGAACCGGCGCCGGTAGGTCTCGCGGATCTCCGGCTTGAGCTGGAACAGCCGGACCGTCTCCATGATCAGGTCGTCGAAGTCCATGGCGTTCGCCTCGCGCAGGCGCCGCTGGTAGGACTTGTACGCCGCGGCGTACGTCTCGTCGATCGAGTTGCGGGCCTCGGCCGCGACCTCGTCGGGATCGCGCAGCTCGTTCTTCTGGTTGCTGATCCAGTGCAGCACCGGACCCGGCTGGTAGCGGCGCGGGTCGAGCTCGAGGTCGCTGCAGACCAGCTGGATGAGCCGCTTCTGGTCCTGGGTGTCGTAGATCGAGAAGTTCGACTTCAGCCGCTCGTAGCCGAGGTGCTCGACCTCCTTGCGCAGGATCCGCACGCAGGCGGAGTGGAAGGTGCTCACCCACATGATCCGGGCGCGGTTGCCGATCAGGTCGGCGACCCGCTCCTTCATCTCGGCGGCGGCCTTGTTGGTGAAGGTGATCGCGAGGATCGAGCCCGGGTGCGCCTTGCGGACGGCGATCGTCCAGGCGATCCGCCGGGTCAGCACCCGGGTCTTCCCCGAGCCCGCGCCGGCGACCACGAGCAGCGGTGAGCCCTCGTGCTTGACGGCCGCGCGTTGCGGTTCGTTGAGCCCCTCGAGCAGGGACTCGGCGGTGAGTGCGGACGGCGCGGCGGTGGTCTCAGTCATGCTCCGACCAGCCTACGGCGCCCCGCCGACGTGTCGTACGTCGTGGTCGGGTCCGGGGCGCGCCGCCGCGCTGTAACACGTGGTTCGCGGCTCTGGGCGACCCGAGTCGGATGTAACACGTGGTTCGCGGAACTACCGGGCCTGTGACCTCGCCGAAGGTGGTTCGCACGGGCCCGGTACAGCCGGTACGGGCCCGCCAGGCCGGCGAACTACGTGTTACAAGCCCGCGCTCCGCTCTCGACTCCACCCGCCGGCATCGCGATCCCATCGGCCTCCTGCGCACCACCGAAGGCCGTCCGTTCTCCACCGGCACGCGCAGGGACCCGCCCGTCCACAGCAGGCAGGAACGGCGGCGGCGGTGGCGGCCCTGCCGTCGGAAGGTTCTCGCCATGAACAGCCGAGTCATCGCCGTGATGAGCACGCAATGGGGCCTGGTCACTCGCGCGCAGGCCATCAGCGCCGGCATGTCGCGCGAGCAGATCGACCGCCTCGTGAGGACCGGCACCTGGGTGGCCGTCCGGCGCGGGGTCTATGGGGAGCGAGCGTACGTCGACTCGCTGACCACCCACGCGGAGCAGCGCATGCTCGCTGATCGGGCAGCTAGCCTGCGCGTACGAGATCCGCACCTGCTGAGCCACCACTCGGCTGCCTACCCGCTCGAGCTGCCCGTCCTGCGGGAGCCGGAGCCCACCTCCCACCTCACCCATCCCGGTCTGGTCGGCACACACCGGCGTCACGGGATCGCGCACCACCTCGCGCCGTACCCACCGGAGCAGACGTGCCGAGTCGGCGGCATGCCGATGCTCGGGCTGGCGCGCACCGCGCTCGACATCGCCCGCGAGCATGGCTACTTGCACGGTCTGGTCGCCGTCGACTCGGCCATGAGGATGGGCGTCACTCGCACCGAGCTGCTGGCGGTGGCGCGGCAGATGTACTGCTGGCCGCACTCGACCGTGATCGCCGACGTCATCGCATCCGCCTCGCCCGACACCGACTCCATCGGCGAGACGCTGTTGCGAGACCTGGTGGAGAGTCTCGGATTCGGGGTCCCGGAGGTCCAGTTCGGTCTCACCGCCGATGGCCGCACGGTGTGGTGCGATCTCCGGCTCGGGCGGCAGATCTACGAGTTCGACGGCAAGGTCAAGATCCTCGCCCCCGTCGAGGGCGGGTACGCCGAACGCCCGCCGACCGAGGTCCTGTGGTCCGAGAAGGGGCGCCAGGACTTCGTCACCGGGTTCAAGCTGGGGGTCTGCCGGGTGGCCTGGGCCGACGTCTGGGGACCGGGAGTCGAGCAGGGTCGGTCGAGAATGCTGAGGGAGTACCTGGCCACCTGCGAGCGATTCGGCACCGGCGTGGCCGACCTCGCGCCGTACCGGCCTCGGGGCCCGCGACCGCGGCCGCGGCTCCACCGGCCCGGCTACCGCCTCATGGGCTGGGATCGCTGGGCGGCCTGAGTCCGGCCGACCCTGGACGACGGCTTTGGCAGCGTCGTCGCTACGGCGGCATGTAACACGTGGTTCGCGGCTCTATGCGACCCAAGACGTCGCTGAACCGGCGCTGTACGGGTCCTGAACACACGACACGGGTCCGCTACAGCAGCGGACGACGTGTTACAGCCGACACGAGCCCGCTACAGCAGCCAACAACGTGTTACAGCGCCTCGCCCGAGCCGGATCAGCTGCTGTGGACGGGCGACCAGAGGACGGCGATGCAGACCTCGGCGACGGCGAGGACGAGGAGCCCGGCCCACAGCCCGTTGGGGATCTTCGCCTTGCGCATGTTGGCCATCACGAGCACGAGCAGCACCAGGCCGATGGTGAGCTTGACGGCGACCTTGGCGTGGTTGACGGGGTCGTCGCCGCCCTCGAGGACGCCGACGAGCAGCAGGCCGGCGAGGAACGCCGTGCCGATGCCGTCGCGCATGACGCCGGTGACCTTCTTGTCGCCGGGGCCGGCCTGCGCCAGCAGCCCACCGATCAGGGCCGAGAAGCCCAGGATGTGGAGGATGAGCAGGATCAGGCGCAGGGTCTCCATGTCCCGCACCCTATCCAGCCGGGGGGCCGGTCTCAGCGACCGGTCGCCGTGAAGTGCTGGTAGTCCTTCAGCGAGCTCCACGAGCCACCCCACGTCCAGCCGATCCGCGCGAACTCCCGGACGACGAGGTCGCCGGGGTGGATGATGCCGGGCTGGGTCCGGGTCCGGTCGAGGTACGCCGACGCGCGCTCGGGCAGCACCACGTCGCCCTTGCGGTAGGGGTTGAGGAACGGGTTGACGTCGATCGCGAGGCCGTACGCGTGCGCCGACCACGACGTCTGCCCGCGCGCCGCCCGGCACACGAGCGCAGCGGTGTCGTTGCCGTCGCCGGTCGGCGGCGCCTCGAGGTCGGCGGTCGTCGGCAGCCGCATCTCCTCGATCGGGTAGCCGGCCGCGAACAGGGCGCGGTACACGGACACCACGTCGTCGGCCACCGACGCCGCGAGCACCAGCTCGCCGGTGTGGGCCAGGCCGTCGAACCCGCGGAAGGAGACGTTGACGTAGGCCAGGTCGGCCAGTGCGACCGGGCACGCGGGCGACCAGGTCTCCCCCATCCGCTCGCGGAGGGCGTCGGTGACCGGGCCGACGCTGGAGTGGAACCGCCCGTCGGCGGGCGGCGGGAGCAGGTCGGTCGTCGGGTAGCGGCGCACCCGCAGCGCCTTCGGGGTCGGCCGGATCTCGCCGAACCCCTGGGCGGTGCGGGGCAGGACGTGGGCACCGAGCCGCCAGGTGGAGTACGCCGGACCGGAGCCCGGCGAGGCGGTCGGGGACGCGCTCGGGTCGGTCCCGGAGGGAGCGACCTGGCCCGACGAGGGCGGGACGGGTGCGGCCGTCGTACCTCCGGAGCAGCCGGCGAGCAGCAGGGTCGCCGCGAGCAGCGCGGCGACCGGCCTCACAGCAGCCGCCGGTCCGAGGCCCAGCGGGTCAGCTCGTGGCGCGAGGAGAGCTGGAGCTTGCGCAGCACCGACGACATGTGGGTCTCGACGGTCTTGATCGAGATGAACAGCTCCTTGGCGACCTCCTTGTAGGAGTAGCCGCGGGCGATCAGGCGCATCACCTCGCGCTCGCGCTCGGTGAGCCGGTCGAGGTCCTCGTCGACGCTCGCGAGGTCGGCGGAGAGGCCGGCACCGGCGAAGGCGTCGAGCACGAAGCCCGCCAGCCGCGGCGAGAACACCGCGTCGCCCTCGGAGACGCGGGTGATCGCGTCGACCAGCTCGGGCCCGGTGATCGTCTTGGTGACGTACCCGCGCGCACCGCCGCGGACGGTGCCGATGACGTCCTCGGCCGCGTCGGAGACGGAGAGCGCGAGGAACCGGACGTCGCCGTCCTTGACCCGGCGGATCACCTCGACGCCGCCGCCGCCGGGCAGGTGCACGTCGAGCAGCACGACGTCGGGCCGGTGCGCGACGACCGCGGCGACGGCCTCGTCGACGTCGGCGGCCTCGGCCACGACCTCGACCCGGCCGGTGCCCGTGGCAGCGAGCTCGGCGCTGACGCCGCGGCGGAACATGGCGTGGTCGTCGACGACGACCACGCGCACCGGGTCACTCATGGTTCTCCTTCTGCTTCGACGGTTCCGGGGTGTGGTCGATGTGCAGCCGCACCTCGGTGCCCTCGCCGGGCGCGGACCTGATCTCGGCCCGCCCGCCGTGGCGCTCCATGCGGTCGATGATGCTGCGTCGTACGCCGAGGCGGTCCTCCGGGGTGGCGTCCGGGTCGAAGCCCGCGCCCCGGTCGCGGACGAAGACGTCGATGCCGGCGGGGGTGATCTCGGCGTAGACGTCGACGCGCGGGACACCGGCGTGCTTGGCGGCGTTGGTCGTCGCCTCCCGGGCCGCCTGGACGATCGGGCGGGCGGACTCGTCGTAGTCGCAGTCGCCGACCGCGACGACGTCGACCGTGACGCCGTACGCGTCCTCGATCTCGGCGGCCGCGGCCCGCAGCGCACTGGCGACGGTGGCCTCGTCCAGGGACTCCCCGGCGTACAGCCAGGCGCGCAGGTCGCGCTCCTGGGCACGGGCGAGGCGGGCGGCGTCAGCAGGGTTCTTCTGGATCAGGGCGAGGGTCTGCAGCACCGAGTCGTGGAGGTGCGCGGCGACGTCGGCGCGCTCCTGGGTGCGCACCCGCTCGGCGCGCTCGTCGGTCAGGTCGGACATCAACCGGTAGACGAACGGTCCGAGCACGATCGCGACGCCGAAGAACGCGAGCACGACCGCCAGCGTCGCGTCGCGCGCGACCGCCACCGAGCCGTCGCGCACCGTGAAGAGCACCAGGGCCACCACGACGAGGACGACGCCCGCGCCGATCCGTGCCCACGCCGCCCAACCGCCGCCGCCGAGCACCAGCCGGACCGGGTCGACCTTGCCGGTCGCGTCCAGCCAGCGCTCACGCTGCGCCTCGTCGGCCTGGCGCCACAGCAGCGCGACGCCGACGACGGCGATGCCGAGCGGCCAGATCCACCAGCCGGTGCCGAGCAGCGCCTCGATGGTGAAGACCGCGCCGATGCCGAGGACGGCCAAGGTGATCACGGGACCGACGTCGGAGAGCCGGCGGCCCCGGCGTCCCGGACGACGCCCGTCGCGGGTCGCGCTGGCGAGGCCGGGCGCGAGGTACTCCGCGGGAGGGCCGGCGGGGAGCAGGATCCAGAGCGCGGCGTACACCATGACGCCGGAGCCGCCGACCACCGTGGCGATCACGAAGGCGGCCCGCACCAGCAGCACGGACACACCGAGGTGGGCGGCGAGCCCGGCCGCGACGCCGCCGATCATCGGCTCGCGCAGGTCGCGCCAGGCCCGCCGCACGTCGCGGGGCGGCGCTGGCGGAGCGGGCAGGGGCGCAGTGGTCGACATGGTGCTCCCATCGTCACACAGCCGATCCGGCCTCAGCAGGGGGAACGACCCTGAACCGACCCTGATCCCTCCCCCGGGGACATGCGGCAGGATCAGGGCTGTCCCCGATGGTCCACGGGCCGTCCACCGAGCAGGCTTGAGGACATGAACGCACCCACCGACACCGAGCAGCCAGGGCAGCCCGGGCAGCCCGGCCCCGGCCGGGAACCCGGCGACCACGGCCCGCGGGTGACCCGCGACGAGGTCCGCGACCTCGCCCGGCTCCGGCGCAGCCGCGACGACCGCAAGGTCGCCGGCGTCGCCGCGGGCATCGCGCGCCACCTCGACATCGACCCGCTCCTGGTGCGGGTCGCGTTCGTCGTGCTCACGTTCTTCGGTGGTGGCGGCCTGATCCTGTACGCCGTGTGCTGGCTGTTCGTGCCCGAGGAGGGCACCGAGGACACGGTGGTCCGCGTCGACGAGGGCATCCGCACCGCGGCGCTGATCATCGGCGGCGTGGTCGCCATCGCCTCGGTGATCGGCGACACCGTCGGTGGCCCCGGCTTCCCGTGGCCGCCGCTGGCGATCGGGCTGCTCCTGATCGTCGTGCTCGCCGGCAAGAATGCCGTCAGGCCCGGCGGCCCGCCGCACCCGTGGCTGCGCGGCACCCCGGTCGGCCCTCCCCCGCCGCCGGCGCCTGAGCCGGGCGCTCCCGGCCCGACCTACTCGGCGTACCGGACCCCGGCCCCGGCCTACCGACGCCCGGTCGACCCGCGCAAGCGCGGCCCGCTGCTGTTCCCGTTCACGCTCGGCCTGGCCGCCCTCGGCCTCGGCACCCTCGCCACGCTGGACCTCGCCGGCGTCGACATCACCCCGTCGGCCTACCCCGCGACGGTGCTGGGCGTCACCGGCCTGATGCTGCTGGTCGGCGCGTTCTACGGCCGGGCCGGCGGCCTGATCCTGGTCGGCCTGCTCGCGGCGGGCACCACCGCGATCACCTCGGTGGCCGACAGCGTCGAGGTCGGGCAGGAGCGCCCGGTCCTGCAGCAGGCCTCGGACCTGAAGAGCTCCTACGACCTCGGCGTGGGCGAGCTCCGGATCGACCTGACCGACATCCGCGACCTCGAGAACCTCGATGGCAGGACGCTCGACCTCGAGGTCGGCGTCGGCCACATCCTCGTGATCGTGCCGGAGGACGGCCTCAACGTGGAGGCCCGGGGCACCATCGACGCCGGCGAGGTGGCCATGTTCGGCAAGACCACGAGCGACGACTTCCGCGGCGACAACGGCACCGTCGCCGGTGACCCCACCCTGACCATCGACGCCGACCTCGACCTCGGCCAGATCGAGTTCCGGAGCGCAGCATGAGCCACGACGAGCACACCACCGAGATCCCCCGGGAGGAGCGGTCCGCGGACGCCAAGAGCGCTCGGCGGTCCGGGTGGCACCGGGTCAACACCGGCCACCTGGTCATGGGCGTCGCCTTCACCGGCCTGCTGGTCGTGTGGGCGCTGGCCACCAGCGACACCGTGCAGATCGAGGAGAACGGCTGGATCATGGGCCTGCCCTGGCTCGCGGCCGGCGCGGCCGGGCTGATCGCCTCGGTGCTCCGCGGCCGTCACCACGACCAGGGCTGGGACCAGCAGGGCTGGGACGGGCACCAGATGCGGGGCTGGCAGTGACGCTCCCCCAGCTGACCGGGCTGGCCTCGCTCGTCGCGCTGGACCACCCCGAGCTGGTCGCCCCACCGGTCGCCGCGGCCCTGGCCGCATGGCCGGGAGCCGAGCGGATCGCGGTCGTCGAGATCGATCCCGAGCACGCCGACACGGCCGCGATGAGCGCGGCGTACGGCCTGCCGATGACGGCCGGCGCCAACTGCGTCCTGGTCGCCGGCAAGCGGGAGGGCGAGGAGCGGGTCGCCGCCTGCCTGGTCCGCGCCGACACCCGCGCCGATGTCAACCACTCGGTCAAGCGGCTGCTCGACGTGCGCAAGCCGTCGTTCCTGCCGCTGGAGCGGGCCGTGGCCGAGTCCGGGATGGAGTACGGCGGCATCACTCCCGTCGGGCTGCCGACCGGCTGGCGGCTGCTCGTCGACGCCCGGGTCCCCGAGATGGAGTGGGCCGTGATCGGCTCCGGCCTGCGTCGCTCCAAGCTGCTCGTGCCCGGGGACCTGTTCGCACAGGCCCCCGGCGCCGAGGTGGTCGAGGGGCTGGCCGGCTGAGGGGTTCGACGACCGAGATCGTCGTGCTGCGGCCCGCCGGACGCCGAACCCGGTCGTCGGACCGAACCGGGGTCAGTGGTCGAGGCCGGTGACCCGGATGCCCGAGTGGGTCTTGTACTTCCGGTTGATCGAGATCAGCACGGCGGTGAAGGGCTCCAGGACGCGGGCGAGGCGGAGCTTGCCGCCGTCGACGCCGGGGCGGCCGGTCACGGAGGCGGCGAGGTCGATGGCGACCTGCTTGCCCTCGACGGAGTCGCCGACCACGATCACGTCCTCGTCGAGGAAGTCGTCCTCGCCCCACAGCGCGGGGGCGGCGACGTTGTGGAAGGCACCGACGACCGTGGCCTCGGGAGCCAGCTCGGCGGCGGACTCGGCGGCCGAGCCCTCACCCCCGTTGATGACCCGGCCGTGCGCGCCACGCTTGTCGAAGGCGAGCGGGTTCACGCAGGAGATGACCGTCTTGCCGTCGAGCGCACCTCCCTCGGCGAGGGAGGCGACCAGTTCGTCGTGGCCGTCGTAGGGGACGGCGAGGAGGACCACGTCCGCGGCGGCGATCGCGTCGGCGTTGGCCGCACCACGGGCGGTTCCCGCTCCGGGGACGGAGGCGAGCCGGGAGGTCACCTCGGCAGCGACGGCCTCGGCCTTCTCGGCGGCGCGCGAGCCGAGCACGATGTCGTGGCCGTGGCGGGCGAAGCGGTAGCCCAGGCCCTTGCCCTGCGGGCCGGTGCCGCCGATGACGGCGACGGTGTAGCGAGTGGGGGCGTTCTCAGAAGTCACGCTTCCTCCTATCACGCGGGCGATGGTCGGCTGCGGCCCGTCTCACCGACGGCAACCATGGACATTGTGACAGTATTACTGTCACAGTTGTGCTGTCGGTGACGGATCACCGGCGCCTCGTCACCGTGGCCGCCAGGCCGGAAGGGACTGTTCATGAAGCTGTCGATGCCCCTCGTCTACGCGGGGAACCCGCGCGAGTCGGCCGACCAGGTCGTCGCTCTGGAGAAGGCCGGACTGGACACGATCTGGGTCGCCGAGCCGTACGGGTTCGATGCCCCCACGCTGATGGGCTACCTCGCCGCGAAGACCGAGACCGTCGAGATCGGCGCCGGCATCCTCAACGTCTACTCCCGCACCCCGGGCGCCCTGCTGCAGACCGCGGCCGGCCTCGACAACGTGTCGGGCGGCCGGGCGGTGCTCGGCCTCGGCGCGTCCGGCCCGCAGGTCATCGAGGGCTTCCACGGCCTGCCGTACGACCGCCCGCTGACCCGCACCCGCGAGGTGATCGAGGTGCTCCGGGCCGGCCTGCGCGGCGAGCGCCTCGACTTCCAGGGCAAGACGATCCAGGTCCCCCTCCCCGAGGGCCGGGGCCTCGGGCTCGGCAAGCCGCTCAAGCTGCTCAACCGCCCCGAGCGCGCCGACCTGCCGATCTGGGTCGCGGCGCTGGGCGACAAGAACGTCGCGATGACCGCGGAGGTGGCGGACGGCTGGCTGCCCTTCCTCTACTACCCCGAGAAGGCGAAGGAGGTCTGGGGCGAGTCGCTCGCGGCCGGCGCGGCGAAGCGCTCGGCCGGGCTGAAGCCGCTCGAGATCTGCGCCGGCGGCATGGTCGCGATCGGCGAGGGCCCCGAGACCAAGGCACTGCTCGACTTCATGCGCCCCCTCTACGCCCTGTACGTCGGCGGCATGGGCGCGCGCGACAAGAACTTCTACAACCAGCTCGCCTGCGAGTACGGCTTCGAGAAGGAGGCCAAGGAGATCCAGGACCTCTACCTGTCGGGCAAGAAGAAGGAGGCCGAGGCGCTGGTCCCGCTGGAGTGGCTCGAGGCCGGCAACCTGGTCGGCCCGGCGTCGTACGTCCAGGAGCGGATCGCCGCCTTCAAGGAGTCCGGCGTGACCAACCTGTCCGTCTCGCCGGCGTCCGACGACCCGGCCGGCACCATCGCACAGGTCAAGGAGTGGGTGAGCTGATGCCCGAGCGTCCCAGCATCTACGAGACCGAGCACGAGGACTTCCGCAAGAGCGTCCGCGCGTTCCTGGAGCGCGAGGTCGTCCCCTTCCACGCGCAGTGGGAGAAGGACGGCATCGTCAGCCGCGAGGTGTGGCGCAAGGCCGGCGACGCCGGGATCCTCGGCTTCGAGGTCCCCGAGGAGTACGGCGGTCCCGGCATCAAGGACTTCCGCTACAACGCGATCGTGGCCGAGGAGTGCGCCCGCGCCGGCGCCAGCGGCCCCGGCTTCGCCGTCCACACCGACATCATCGTGCCGTACCTGGTCGCGATCGGGAACGAGGAGCAGAAGCAGCGCTGGCTGCCCGGCACCGTGTCCGGCGACATCATCACGGCGATCGCGATGACCGAGCCCGGCGCGGGCTCGGACCTGCAGGGCATCCGCACCACCGCTGTCGACAAGGGCGACCACTACGTCCTCAACGGGTCGAAGACCTTCATCAGCAACGGCATCCTGTCCGACCTGGTCATCGTCGTCGCCAAGACCGACCCCGAGGCCGGCGCCCACGGCATCAGCCTGCTCGTCGTCGAGGAGGGGATGCCCGGCTTCACCCGCGGCACCAACCTCGACAAGCTCGGCCTCAAGGCGCAGGACACCGCGGAGCTGAGCTTCGACGACGTCGAGGTGCCGAAGGCCAACCTGCTGGGCGAGGAGGGCCAGGGCTTCATCTACCTGATGCAGAACCTGCCCCAGGAGCGGGTCTCGATCGCCACGATCGCCATCGCCGCGATCGAGCACGTCCTCGACCTGACCCTCGACTACGTGAAGACCCGCGAGGCGTTCGGCAAGCCGATCGGCAAGTTCCAGAACACCCGCTTCACGTTGGCCGAGATGGCCACCGAGGCCTACATCGCGCGGGTGTTCGTCAACCACTGCATCGAGCAGCTCAACAAGGGCGAGGTCGACACCGCGCTCGCGTCGATGGCGAAGTGGTGGACCACCGAGCTGCAGAAGAAGATCGTCGACCAGGGCGTGCAGATGCACGGCGGCTACGGCTACATGCTCGAGTACCCCATCGCCAAGGCGTACGCCGACACCCGGATCCAGACGATCTACGGCGGCACGACCGAGATCCAGAAGGAGATCATCGGACGTTTCCTCGGCCTGTGAGCCACGGCAGCGACGAACGACGGCCCCGGATGTCGAGATCCGGGGCCGTCGTTCGACGTAGGTGAGGAAGCAGTTCCCCGTCGGCGATGATTCCGGGGTGATCTCAGGGTCATCACGGAGAAATCCCCGATGCCGATGTCGGTCCTCACTGGAAGAGTTCCTCACATGCACCGTCAGATCGCCGGCAAGCTGACCGGCCCCGTCACCAAGTGGATCGTCCTCGTCGCGGTCATCGTGATCGCCGGCGGCCTGGCCTCCCTGGCAGGCAAGCTCATCGACGTCCAGAACAACGAGACGGAGTCCTGGCTGCCCGAGAGCGCCGAGTCCACCAAGGCCTTCGAGAAGCTCGAGGCGTTCCAGGACCCCTACGACGTCGGCACGACCGTCGTCTACTACCGCGCGTCCGGCCTCACCCAGGCCGACCTCGCGGACATCGAGAAGCAGGCCGGAGAGATCGGCGAGCTCGACGGCGTCAGCAACGTGCTCACCCCCGAGGGGGCGAAGGCCGCCGGCATCCCGGCGCCCTTCGTGTCCGAGGACGGCAAGGTCGCCAAGCTCGAGTTCACCGTCAACTACGGCGACAAGCTCTGGGAGGAGCTGCCCGACCTCAAGCCCAAGATCGACAAGATCATCGCGATCGACGGCGTGAAGTCCTACCTGGCCGGCGCGGGTGGCCAGAGCGCCGACGCAGCGACGATCTTCTCCTCGGGCGACAGCAACCTGCTGCTGATCACGCTCGGTGTCGTCGTCCTCATCCTGCTGGTCACCTACCGCAGCCCGATCCTGTGGCTGCTGCCGATCATCACTGCGGTGGTCGGGCTCGGCGCCGCGATGGGCGTGCTCTACCTGCTCGCCAAGAACACCAGCCTCACGGTCAACGGGCAGACGCAGTTCATCCTCACCGTCCTGGTGATCGGCGCGGGCACCGACTACGCCCTGCTGCTGGTGGCGCGCTACCGCGAGGAGCTGAGGCGCCACGAGGACCGGCACGAGGCGATGGCGTTCGCCCTGCACCGCGCCGCCCCGGCGATCCTGGCCAGCTCCGCGACCGTCGTGGTCGGCCTGCTCTGCCTGATGTTCGCCGACCTCAACTCGACCGCCGGCATGGGTCCGGCCAACGCCGTCGGCATCGCGGTCACCTTCGTCGTGATGGTCACCCTGCTGCCCGCTCTGCTGGTGATCTGCGGTCGCTGGGTGTTCTGGCCGTTCGTGCCCCACTTCGGGAGCTCCGAGCCGACGGCCTCCGGCCTGTGGGCGAAGGTCGGCCGGGGCATCGCCCCGCGCCCGCGCGCGGTGTGGGCCGGCACCGCCCTCGTGCTGGCCTTCCTGTGCCTGGGCTTCCTGCGCCTCGACACGGGCGGCATCCCCAGCGACGAGCAGTACACCAAGGACCAGGACTCCGTGATCGGGCAGACGATCCTGGTCGAGCACGGCCTCGTCGACGCCAGCACGCCGATCCAGGTCGTCGCGAACGCCGACCGCGCGGACGACGTCATCGCCGCGATGTCCGGGGTCGACGGCATCTCCACGCCGATCCAGGTCGCGAGCAAGGACGGCACGGCGCTGATCGTCGCCGACCTGACCAGCGACCCCTACTCGGACAAGGCGACCACGGCGGTCAAGGACGTGCGTGCCGCCGTCCACGAGGTGCCCGGTGCCGATGCCCTGACGACCGGCATGACCGCGGTCTCGATCGACATCATGGATGCGTCGGCACGGGACAACAAGGTGATCATCCCGATCGTCCTCGGAGCCGTGCTGCTGATCCTGGCCGGACTGCTGCGCTCGATCCTCTCGCCGGTCCTGCTCATCGGCACCGTGATCCTGTCGTTCGGCGCAGCGCTCGGCATCTCCGGACTGGTCTTCGACCTGGTGTACGGACGCGGGCACACCGATCCGGGCTACCCGCTGTTCGCGTTCGTCTTCCTGGTCGCCCTGGGCATCGACTACAACATCTTCTTGATGACCCGGGTCCGCGAGGAGGCAGCGACCCACGGCACCCGGCGCGGATCGCTGATCGCCCTCTCCTCGACGGGCGGCGTGATCACCTCGGCCGGCCTCGTGCTGGCCGCGACCTTCGCGATGCTGGCCACGATGCCGCTGACGTTCACGCTGCAGCTCGGTACCACCGTCGCACTGGGCGTGCTGCTCGACACGTTGATCGTCCGCTCGGTCCTGGTCACCGCGCTGAACCTCGACCTGGGCGGCAAGATCTGGTGGCCGAGCAAGCTCGACCGGGGCGACGCCGCGGTGGCGGGACCCCCGGCGGCCGAGGAGCAGAGGGTGCCGGCGCTCGACTGATCGACCCCCGACCGACCACCGACCGACCACCGATCGTTCGGATCCTGACGGGTGGACGTCCGACCAATGGGTAGAACTTGTTCTACCTCGGGCGTCCACCCGTTACGCTCGTCGTGATGTCCGAGGTGCCCACCCCCCAGCAGGTCCGCCGGGCGCTCGCCCGCGCCGAGCGCGGTGCCGCGCTCGACGTCGCGGAGACGACCGCTCTGCTCGCCGCGACCGGCGCGGAGCTCGACCGGCTGACCGCGGCTGCGGCGAAGGTCCGCGACGCGGGCCTGGTCGCCGCAGGGCGCGCCGGGATCGTGACGTACTCGCCGAAGGTGTTCATCCCGATCACCAGGCTGTGCCGCGACCGGTGCCACTACTGCACCTTCGTGGAGACCCCGACCCAGGCCGCGCGCGAGGGGCGGGCGCCGTACCTGTCCCCCGACGAGATCCTCGACATCGCCCGCCGGGGCGCCCAGCTCGGCTGCCTCGAGGCGCTGTTCACCCTCGGCGACCGCCCGGAGGACCGCTGGCCCGAGGCCCAGGCCTGGCTCGACGAGCAGGGCTACGACTCGACGCTGGCCTACATCCGGGCGATGGCGATCCGGGTGCTGGAGGAGACCGGGCTGCTCCCGCACCTCAACCCCGGCGTGATGTCGTGGGAGGAGCTCAACCGGCTCAAGCCGGTCTCCCCGTCGATGGGGATGATGCTCGAGACCACCTCGCGCCGCCTGTTCGAGACCAGGGGCCTGGCGCACTTCGGCTCGCCCGACAAGGACCCCGAGGTCCGGCTCCGGGTCCTCGAGGACGCCGGGCGCCACGGCATCCCGTTCACCACCGGACTGCTGGTCGGGATCGGCGAGACGCTGAGCGAGCGGGCCGAGACGATCTTCGCGCTGCGCGCGACCTCGCGGGCCTACGGCGCCGTGCAGGAGGTCATCGTCCAGAACTTCCGGGCCAAGCCCGACACCGCGATGCGCCACGTCGACGACCTCGACCTCGCCGAGTACCGCGCGGCGATCGCGGTCACCCGGCTCGTGCTCGGCCCCCGGGCCCGGATCCAGGCGCCGCCCAACCTCGTCGACCTGAGCGAGTGCAAGGCCCTGCTGGACGCCGGGGTCGACGACTGGGGCGGCGTCTCGCCGCTGACCCCGGACCACGTGAACCCCGAGCGCCCGTGGCCCTCGCTCGACCGGCTGCGCTCGATCACCGCGACCTGCGGGTTCGAGCTGCGGCCGCGGCTGACCGTGCACCCGGAGTACGTCGTCGGGTCGCTGCAGCGCGGCGAGGCCTGGATCGACCCGCGGCTGCACGCGCACGTCGCCGCGCTCGCCGGCCCGGACGGGCTGGCGATCCCCGAGGTGCGGCCGAGCGGGCTGCCGTGGCAGGAGCCCGACGGCGGCTTCGAGGCCGACCACGGCCGGGGTCGGACCGACCTGCACGCGGCCATCGACGACGACGGCCCGGCCGGGGGCCGCACCGACGACCGCCGTTCGGACTTCGGGTCGGTCTACGGCGACTGGGCCGCGGTCGGTGAGGCGGCAGCGGTCACCGGGCTGATCGACGGTGCTCCGGCGGTCCTGCACGCCGAGGGCGGCGACGCCCTGCGCGCGGCCGAGGCCGCTGCCGAGTCGGGCCTGGTCGACCTGTCCGACGAGCACGCGCTGACCCTGATGACCGCCGAGGGCGACCTGCTGCGCGAGGTCGTCCGGCTGGCCGACGCGCTGCGCAAGCAGGTCGTGGGCGACGACGTCACCTACGTCGTCAACCGGAACATCAACTTCACCAACGTCTGCTACGTCGGGTGCCGGTTCTGCGCGTTCGCGCAGCGCCGCACCGACGCGGACGCCTACTCGCTGTCGTACGCCGAGGTCGCCGACCGGGCGCAGGAGGCCTGGGACCTCGGCGCCACCGAGGTCTGCATGCAGGGCGGCATCGACCCCGAGCTGCCCGCGTCGGCGTACTTCGACATCGCGGCCGCGGTCAAGCAGCGGGTCCCGGACATGCACGTCCACGCGTTCAGCCCGATGGAGGTCGTCAACGGCACCGCCCGCACCGGCCTGTCGATCGAGGACTTCTTGATCAAGGCCCGCGAGTCCGGCCTCGGATCCCTGCCGGGAACGGCCGCGGAGATCCTCGACGACGAGGTCCGCTGGGTGCTCACGAAGGGCAAGCTGCCCGCGCGGACCTGGATCGAGATCGTCTCCACCGCGCACCGCATCGGGCTGCCCACGACGAGCACGATGATGTACGGCCACGTCGACAACCCGCGGCACTGGGTCGGGCACCTGGGCGTCCTCAAGCAGGTCCAGGACACCGCGGCCGAGAACGGCAGCAGCGGGTTCACCGAGTTCGTGCCGCTCCCGTTCGTGCACACCAGCGCCCCGATCTACCTCGCCGGCGTCGCCCGTCCCGGGCCCACGCTGCGCGACAACCTCGCCGTGCACGCGATGGCCAGGATCCTGCTCCACGGCCGGATCGCCAACATCCAGACCAGCTGGGTCAAGCTCGGCGTCGACGGCACCCGCGCCATGCTCAACGCCGGCGCCAACGACCTCGGCGGCACCCTGATGGAGGAGACCATCTCCCGGATGGCCGGCTCCGAGCACGGCTCCGCCAAGACCGTCGAGGAGCTCACCGAGATCGGCGCCGGCATCGACCGGCCGGTGCGCGAACGCACCACGCTCTACGGTGAGCCCCCCGTGCGGGCGGGTCGCTCGGGCGTGTCCTAGCCTCTGCCGCTGCTGGAGCGGGCGCGGCGGGCCACGGAGTCGATCGCCACCGCGAGCAGCAGCACCGCACCGGTGACGATCAGGCGGACGTCGGAGTCGACGTTCATCAGGTTGAGGCCGGTGCGGATCGCCTGCAGCACGAGGATGCCGAGCAGGGCGGAGTACGCCGAGCCGCGGCCGCCGAAGAGACTGGTGCCGCCGATGACGGCGGCGGCGATCGCCGTGAGGTTCGTGTCCGTCGTACCGCTGGACTGGGAGACCGTCGTGAGCTGGCCGGCGACGAGCACGCCGCCGAGGGCGGCGAAGGTCGAGCAGAGCACGAACACCGAGCCGTAGACCAGGCCGACGCGGATGCCGGCGCGGCGGGCCGCCTCCTCGTTGCCGCCGACGGCGTAGACGTAGCGCCCCCAGCGGGTACGCCGCAGGAGCAGGTCCACGACCACGACCAGGCCCGCGAAGAGCACCGGCAGGTAGCCCCAGCCGCGGTCGATGCCGAGGTAGTAGGTCAGCCAGCCGAGGCCGACCGCCAGGGCCGCCCCCTTGATGATCACCGCGAGCAGGTTGGGCGGGGTGAGGCCGGCAGCGCGCTTCTGGCGGATGCTCCACAGCCGCGAGCCGACGTAGACCGCCACCACGACCGCGACCAGCGCGTAGCCCTGCCCGTCGGACAGGAACTTCTGCCGGGTGAAGACCGGCAGCCCGGAGTCACGAGGCAGGTTGATCGTGCCCTGGTCGCCGAGCACCCAGTAGAGGGCACCCTCGAAGGCGAGCAGGCCCGCCAGGGTGAACACGAAGCTGGGGACGCCGACCCAGACGAAGAGCACGGCGTACCCGGCACCGATGAGGGCACCGAGCGCGATCGCGGCGAGGATCGACAACGCCAGGGACTGCCCGTGGCCGACGAACATGACGGCCGTGGTCGCCGAGGTGAACCCGGAGACCGTGCCGACGCTGAGGTCGATCTCGCCGAGCAGCAGCACGAGCACGATGCCGAGGGCGATGACGCCGAGTGGTGCGGCGTACAGCGTCATGGTCACCAGGCTGCGCGAGGACAGGAACGTCGGCTCCTGGCTGTAGAAGAACACGCAGATCGCGACCAGGCCGAGGACGACCGGCAGCATGCCGAGGTCGCCGCCGCGCAGACGGCCCGCGAGGTGGCGCAGGTAGTCGCCGGGCGAGACGACCCGGACGAGCCGCTCGTCGGTGGCATCGACCGCGGGCGTCTGGCCGGGTGTCTGGCCGGCAGGTTGGTTGGTGAGCTGGTCGGTCACGAGTGGTCCCCCTCGGGGTGGCCGGCGCGGCGGGCGGCGCGCTGGGCGACGACGTTGTCGGACGCGCCGGTGATGGCGGCGACCAGCTGGTCGGTGGTCGCCTCCTCGGTGCGGAACTCCGCGGCGTTGCGACCCAGGCGCAGGACGACGATCCGGTCGGACACCGCCTGCACGTCGGCCATGTTGTGGCTGATCAGGATGACGGCGAGGCCCTGCTCGCGCAGCCGCTCGACGAGGTTGAGCACCTCGGCGGTCTGCGCGACACCCAGCGCGGCGGTCGGCTCGTCGAGCATGACCACCTTCGGGTTGCCGACCAGGGAGCGCGCGATCGCGACGGTCTGCCGCTGGCCGCCGGACAGGCCGGCGACCGGGATCCGCACCGAGGGGATCTTGGCCGACAGGCTGCGCAGCAGCCGCCAGGCCTCCCGCTCCATGGTGACCTCGTTGATGACCGGGCCGAGGTGGTGCTCCTTGCCCAGGAACAGGTTGGCGACGACGTCGAGGTTGTCGCACAGCGCGAGGTCCTGGAACACCGTGGCGATGCCGAGGTGCTGGGCACCCGCCGGGCCGGCGACCGTGACCGGCGACCCGGCGAACTCGATGACCCCGGCGTCGGGCTGGTAGACGCCGGCGATGGTCTTCACCAGCGTCGACTTGCCCGCACCGTTGTCGCCCACGAGGGCGACCACCTCGCCGGCCCGGACGGTCAGCGCGACGTCGGTGAGCGCCTGGACGGCGCCGAAACGCTTGTTGATCCCGGTCAGGGACAGGACGACCTCGCCCGTGCCCCTGACCGCGACCTCGTTCTCGATGACGGACATCAGGAGACGCCGGCCTCCGTGCAGGCCTTCGCGTACTCACCGGTGCAGATCTCCGAGGCCTTGTAGAAGCCGTCGGCGATGATCGTGCTGGCGACGTTCTCCTTGGTGACCACGATCGGCGTGAAGATGTACGACGGCACGCTCTTGTACTCCGACTTCGCGATGCCGGTGTCGGTGGTGCCGGGCACGTCGTCGCCGTGCGCGAGCAGGACGGCCACCTCGGCGGCGGTCTCGGCCTCGATCGGGATCGGCTTGTAGATCGTCATCGTCTGCTCACCCGCGATGATCCGCTGGATCGCGGCGACCTCGGCGTCCTGGCCCGTGATCGGCGGCAGCTTGTCGGCCGCGATGTGGTCGGTCAGTGCGGCGATCACGCCACCGGCCTGACCGTCGTTGGCGGCGTACACGCCTCCGATCTTGGCCGGGTCGTACTTGTTGAGCTGGTCGGTGGTCCACTGCTGGGCGTTCTCCGGGCTCCAGTCCGGGTTGTCGTACTCGGCGAGGATCTTCACCCCACTGCTGTCGAGCACGCTGTGCGCACCCGCCTTGAACTGCGCGGCGTTCGGGTCGCTGGGGGCGCCGTTGAGCATGAGGATGTCGCCCTTGTTGCCCATCGCGTCGACGAGCGCCTGGGCCTGCATCTTGCCGACCGTCTCGTTGTCGAAGGACATGTAGTAGTCGGCGTTCTCGATGAACCGGTCGTAGGCGATGACCGGGACGTCCTGGCCCTTCGCCTCGTCGACCATGCCGGTGGCGCCCTCGCCGTTGACCGGGTCGAGCACGACGACGTCGGCGCCCTGGTCCAGGGCGGTGGTCATCTGCTGGGCCTGCTTGGCCTCGTCCTGGTCGGCGTTGTAGTAGAGCACCTTGCAGTCGCTGCACAGGTCCTTGACCTTCGCCTCGAACAGCGGGCGGTCGTGGGCCTCGTAGCGGGTGGTCTTCGACTCCGGCAGGAGCAGCGCGATGGTGCCTGCCTTGCCACCGTCGCTACCGCCCTTCTCGGCGTCATTGGCGCCGCACGCGCTGAGCGCGACGGCACCGAGGAACAGGGCCGCACCGGCGGCGGCAACTCGACGAGCTGAAGTGGACATGGCTCTCCTCGATCGGACATTGAGCGGTGGTTCGAGTGTTGTGGCTCACACCGTAGACGTCAAGACTTGAACACAAAGTTCGTCATTTCTGGGTTGCATGCTGCTTTGTGGCCATTGCTTGACCATTACGACGAGTGCGTGCACAGTGTCGCCATGACGTCGGAGCGCAGCGACCACGCGCCGGGATCGACCGCGTCGCTGCGCGCGGCGAACCAGCGCCGCGTGCTCGACGTGCTGCGCTCGACCACCGACGGCGAGGCGGCCACGGTGTTCACCCAGGCCGAGCTCGCGCGGGCGACGGGGCTGGCCCGGGCCACGGTGTCGAACATCGTGCGCGACCTCGGGCAGGCCGGGCTGGTCGACACCGAGGCCGGCAGCGGGCGCCGCGGCTCCGCCGTACGCCTCTCGGAGGGGGCCGGCATCGTCGCCGGCGTCGACTTCGGGCACAGCCACCTCGCGGTCGCGATCGGCGACCTCACCGGCCGGGTGCTCGCCGAGGAGCGACGTGCCATCCCACCGGAGTTCCCCCACGAGGAGGCGCTCGCGCTCGCGGTCGCGATGACCGACGAGCTGCGACCCGCCGGGGCGGCCCTGCGCCACGTCGGACTCGGCCTCCCGGCGCCCGTCACCGACGGCGTCGTGCAGAGCGCCGCGATCTTCCCCGGCTGGCGCAACGTGGACGCCCGCACCGTCGGCTCCGAGGCGTTCGGCTCCCCCGTCGACGTCGAGAACGACGCCAACCTCGGCGCCCTCGCCGAGCACCGGATCGGCGAGGGACGCGGCACCGACAGCTCGGTGTTCGTGAAGATCTCCTCCGGTGTCGGTGCCGGCATCATCTTGCGCAACGAGCTGTTCCAGGGCACGGCCGGGAGCGCCGGCGAGATCGGGCACCTGACCTTCGACGAGCAGGGACCCCTGTGCCGCTGCGGCAGCCGCGGCTGCCTGGAGACCTACACCTCCGTGCAGGCCGTCCAGGGCCTGCTCGCCAGCCAGCTCCCCGGCGCCAGCCTCGACGAGATCATCGCGACCGCCGAGACCGGCGACGTCCTGGCCCGCCGGGCCCTCGAGGACGCGGGCCTGCACCTCGGCTGGGGCCTGGCCGCCGTGGTCAACCTGATGAACCCCTCGGTCGTCGTCATCGGCGGCGACATGGCCCGCGCCGGCGAGCTGCTGCTCGAGTCGGTCCGGACCGGCCTGCGGCGCCACGCCCTCGACACGCTCGCGCTCACCCCCGTCGTCGCGAGCCGACTCGGCGAGCGGGCCTCACTGCTGGGTGCCGCGCTGCTCGCCGCGGAGCGGACCGAGCTGCTCGTCGACTGAGCCGACCGGGCCCCGGCCGCTCAGCCGGTCGGCGTGCGCGCCGCGGCCCGCCCCTCGCGCCAGGCGCGGAACCGGGCCCAGCCGCGTCGTACGGTCCGCCAGGCCAGCCAGAGAAGGACCACGCCGGCGAGCAGGAGGAGCGCGGCGATCGACGCCGCGGCGTACGGGTGCTCGACCGCGAAGGCGACCACGGCCAGCACCGCGACGTCCTCGCCGATGCTGAGGCCGATGTTGCTGAACGGCTCGGGCACGGTGTTGACCGCCATCCGCGTGCCGGTCTTGACCGAGTGCGCCGCGAGCGCGCTGCCACCGCCCACCGTGCCGCCGACCAGCTCGCTGATCGAGCCCGAGTCACCGGCGATGAGCACGCCGACCGCACCGCCCACGACCGGCCGGATCAGCGTCGAGACGACGTCCCAGGCGGAGTCGACGTAGGGGATCTTGTCGGCGACGAACTCGAAGGCGTACATGAGCGCGGCGACGGCGAGGACGTCCCAACGCGCCAGCACGTCCGGGACCTCGTCGAAGGAGCCCAGCCGGTCGGCCAGGCCGAGCACCAGCACGACCAGGTAGCTGTTGATCCCGCTGGCCCAGCCCGAGGAGAACGCCAGGGCGAGTGATTCCACGCGCACAGCGTAGGACGCCGGGATGCGGGGGTACCGCAGGCGCATGACGACCAACGAGCCGAACGACGACGAGCAGTACGAGGGCTACAGCGTCGACGACGAGACCCAGCTGCAGCCCGAGGACACCCTGGCCGACGACGACGTCGACGACGAGCTGGACCGCGGGTACTCCCCGCCGGAGAAGTACTCCGCAGCCCAGCGCTACGGCAACACCCCCTGGGAGCAGGCGCATCCGCAACCGCTCGACGCGCGGCTGGCCGAGGAGGAGCCGGACGTCGATCCGGCTGCCGACGAAGATCCCGGCATGGCCACCGACCCCGAGGCGGAGGTGGGCGACGAGCGTGCCGGGCGGCTGGTCGAGCCCGACCAGGGGCTCGGCGACGACGTGGAGAAGGACCTCGTCGCCGAGGACGTGGGCATCGACGGCGCCGCGGCCAGCGCCGAGGAGGCCGCCGTGCACGTCATCGACGAGGACCGGGCCTGATCGACGGCGTGGCAGGCGAACCGTCTGCCCACCGCGGCGCGGGGTACCTCACGTCCGGGCCAGAACGGCCCCGACGAAGGAGGGAAATCGTGGCACTCATCTTGTGGATCCTGGCGGTGATCCTCGTGGTCTCCGGCATCTTCAGCCTGTTCCGGGGTGAGCTGCTCTGGGGGATCGTGCTGATCGTGGTCGGCCTGCTGGTCGGACCCGGTGGGGTCAGCCTCTTCACCTAGGGGACCGCTGGTCAGTGGCGCCGTCGCGTAGCAGGCGGGACTGACCAGCGTCTCCCGAGGCAGCTCCCCTCGGGGTGCGACCTCCAGATCAGGGCTCGGGCGGACGACGTCGTCGTTCGCCCGAGCCCTGCGCAGCGTTCCGGCACGTCAGGGCGACCTCACGCCCCGGTAGATCCCGCGCCGGACGATCCACGGCTGCAGCACCCGGTGCACCGACCAGGCGGGGAACCGGAACGGGTGACCCGACGGCGCGAACACCCGCAGCCCGTCGGCCTCGGGGCCGAGCACCGATCCCCAGCGCCGGCGTGGCGGCTCGTACGCGCGCAGCGGCCGCTCGGCGAGGTGGGCACGGATGTTGGCCGCCAGCAGCCGGTCGGCGCGGTTGCGCGCCGAGGAGCGCAGTGCGTCTGTCGCGGCGACGTCGCCGATCGCGAAGACGCCGTCGGCGCCGGGGACCCGCAACGTCGGCTCGACCCGCACGAAGCCGGCGTCGTCGAGCAGCTCCGGCGGCAGCCAGCCGGTGTTGGGCCGCACCCGTCCGATCGCCCACACCACCGCGTCCGCATCGGTGGCGGCCTGGCCGCTCGCCCAGGCGACCGGACCGGTGGTGATCTCGTCCCCGGCGAAGTCGTCGGGGACGTCGGCCCGGTGGCCCGGACGCAGCACGACCCCTGCCCGGTCGAGCCGACGCCGGGCGACGTCCCAGACCCGGGGGTGGTGCTGGGGCAGTGCCCGCTCCCCCGGGAACGCGAGGGTGACGGACGCGGCCGGCCACCGGGTGGCGGTCTGGAGCGCAGTGCTGACCGCGGCCGCGCCGCCGCCGACCACGAGGATGTCGGCAGCGGCGCCCAGACGCGCGTGGTCGGCGGCGAGCGAGGTGGTCACGTCGGCGTCGGTCTGGAACCCCGGCAGTCGCCAGAAGCCGTTGCTGACGCCGGTGGCGACCACCAGGACGTCGTACCCGATCGAGCGGGGACCGACGGTGACGCTCCCGGCGGCGAGGTCGAGCCCGGTCAGCTCGCCGTGGACCAGCTCGGCGTGGTCGAGGCGGCGGAACCGGTCGAAGCCGATCCGGTAGTCGCGGGCCCACGCCTCCGGACGGGCCAGGCGCAGGCCGAGCTCCTGGCCGCTCACCAGGCCGGGCTTGCTGGAGATGCCCACGACGTCGACGTCTGCGCGGGCCAGGTGGATCGCGGTCAGCAGGCCGCTGTCCCCGAGCCCGGCCACCACGACGCGGGGCCGCCTCACGCCGGCTTCCGCGCCCACGACGGGGGGCGCGGCACCAGCACCGGGACCCGGTCCACGACGTCCTGGTACGACGGCCGCCGCGCCAGGCTGCGCTGCTCCATCATCGGGATGCTGGCGCCGAGGAACATGGCGACCATCGCGACGCCGCCGACCGGCAGCCACCACCAGTCCGCGGGCGAGGCGGCGATGCCGAACAGCGCCAGGCTCCACCAGAAGCAGATCTCGCCGAAGTAGTTCGGGTGTCGCGACCAGCCCCACAGGCCGCGATCCATCACCTGGCCGGGGACCCGCTGCTGCACGAACCGGTGCATCTGCGCGTCGGCGACCAGCTCGAGGAGCACCGCGCCGACGCCGAGGACGAGGGCGAGGCCGTCCAGCCAGCGCAGGCCGGGACCGGGGCGGGTGAGCACGACGTACGCCGGCACCAGGCCGAGGAAGACCTGCAGGGTCGGCACCAGGTGGATGCCGACGAGGTCGGCGAGCAGCTCGAGGCGCCCGGCGCGCTCGCGGACCAGCGGGTAGCGCCAGTCCTCGTGGTGCAGACCGGGGAAGGTGCGCACCCAGTTGGCGGTGAGCCGGACCGCCCACAGCGCGATCACGCCGAGCACCAGCCAGGCGCGGGCGTCGTCGAGGGCGACGTCGGCGGCGAGCCACCACCACAGGGCGAGGTACGGCGGCAGCACGCTCCAGTAGGCGTCGTAGAAGCTGGAGTTGTGGTGGATCCGGCTGGCCACGAAGACCACGAGCGTGGCGAGCAGGTCGGCGATCAGCCCGTCGAGCCACAGCCAGCGGGTGTCGGGTCCCCGGGCGAGCCAGGCGCTGGCGACGCCGAACGCGATGACGTACGCCAGCCCGACCCGGGCCAGCGAGGCTCCCCTGCTCATCGGCGCCGCCGCTTCGCGTCGTACATCCGCACGTCGGCGAGCCGCAGCAGCTCGTCGGCGTCACGCCCGTCGGGGCCGACCGCGGCCGACCCGACGCTGACCCCGACCGGGACGTGCAGGGCGAAGGGGTGTGCGTCGAGGACCTCCTGGACGCGACTGCGCAGGCGCTCGGCGACCACGGTGTGGCTGGTGCGCTCGTCGAGGCGCACGACGAGCACGAACTCGTCGCCGCCGACGCGGGCGACGGTGTCGTCGGGCTGCACGGCGTCGGTCAGCACGTCGGCCACCGCGCACAGCACGCTGTCGCCGGCGGCGTGCCCGAGGTCGTCGTTGACGGACTTGAACCTGTCGAGGTCGAGCATCACCAGGGCGTGCGGCGACCGACCGGGCGCGGACGCCGCGGCGAGTGCCTCCTGCAGCGCGATCCGGTTGGCCACGCCGGTCAGCGGATCGACCCGGCTCTGGGCGCGCAGCCGGTCCTGCTCCTCGCGGTGGGGCGTCACGTCGACGAGGGCGTGCAGCCGCATCGGCTCGCCGTTGGGACCGGTGAGGTCGCGGACCTGGACCTCGACCAGGCGCACGTCGCCGCTACGGGTCACGACGGTCGCGGAGAACGCTCCCCCGTCGGTCGCGGGCTGGTCGCGGGTGGTCAGCCAGCTGCCCACCGTCTGGCCGCGCAGGGTGTGCACCGGTACGCCGAGCAGCTCGGCCGCGGCGACGTTGGCCTGGTGGACCCGGCCCTCGGTGTCGCTGACCAGCACCGGTGTCGGCGTCGCACCGAGGATCGAGGCCAGCCACGCGTTCGACCGGCGCAGGTCGGCCTTGAGCCGCCGGCGCCGGGCGTCGGTCGCCAGCCACAGCAGGACGAGCACGAAGCCGATCCCCACCACCAGCCCGGCGAGCAGCGGGTCGGTGCCGCCGTCGACGGTGCCGACCGCGGCGTCGCGGTCCTGCTCGACGAGCAGCCAGCCGCCGATCGCGGAGACCTCGCTGACCGCCCACAGCCGGTCGCCGTCGCCGGTGGCGTCGGCGGCGCGGCCGCGGAGCAGGCGCGGGTCCTTCGTCATGACGCCGACCTGGCCACCGGAGTCGGCGAGCGTGGTGCCGTGCCGGTCGACGACGGTCACCGCGACGCCGTACTGGCGGAAGATCGCCTCCATCTCGGCCTGGATCCCGGAGAGGGCGAGGGTCGCGACGACGTACCCGCGGATCCGGCCACCCGGGTCGCGCACCGCTGCCGCGACGGCGATCGCCCAGGTGTGGTCGGGCGTCATCAGCTGGTAGGCCTGCGAGACGTACGCCGTGTCGCGACGGCTCGCCGGTCGGTACCACTCGCGGAACGAGAAGTTCTGGCCGACCACCTGCGGGTCGCGCTGCGGCGGCGCGAGGTCGAGCATGGTGCCGGAGGCGTCGTACAGCGAGGTGTTGTAGGCATTGGTCGTCGCCGAGCCGAGCGCGGCGAGCGCGAGGTCCATCTGGTCCGGGTCGCCGCTGACCACGGCCCGTCGTACGGCGCCGCTGCGGCTGAACGTCGTGACGGCGTCGGCGAGCCCGCCCAGCCGCAGGTCCACGCCGCGGGCCGCGAGCGAGTCGATCGCCTCGAGCCGGTTCTCCGCCGCGCTGGTCAGGGAGGCGTCGGTGTCGGCGCGGCCCGTGACCACGATCGCGGCCACCAGCACGAGGACCAGGCTGACCAGTCCGGCCAGCACCCGTGGGACCAGCCGCTCCAGCACCGAGGGCTCGGTCGTGCCGGGGACCCTGGTGAGGGCAGGCAGGTCGGCGCGGTCGACCGGGTGGGCCAGGCCGGGTGGGAGCCGGTCCTCCCGCAGGAGGGTGCCCAGCGCCACGGCGTCCAGCGGGCGGCTCATCAAGAAGCCCTGCCCGAACGGGCAGCCCAGCCGGCGCAGCGCCGTGACGTGCTGCGGGCGCTCGATCCCCTCGGCGACGACGTGCACCCCGAGCGAGAGGCAGAAGCGCACCAGCGACTCGGCCATCCGCTCGTGGGGGCCGCCCGAGCCGAGGAACTGCACGAAGGACCGGTCGATCTTCACGCCGTCGACCCGGAACCGGCGCAGGTAGTCGAAGCTCGCGTTGCCGGTGCCGAAGTCGTCGAGGGTGACGTTGCAGCCGAGCGCCGCCAGCTCGGCGAGCACCTGCTCGTGGCCCTGCCCGGTGCGCGAGAGCAGGGTCTCGGTGAGCTCGACGATGACCGCGTCGAGCGGCAGTCCCGCCGCCTCGGTCATCTCGCGGAAGCGCTGCGGCAGCATCGGGTCGTCGAGGTCGGCCGGTGACAGGTTGACCGCCAGGCACAGCCGCTCCCCCGCAGGCAGCCGCCGCCACTGCGCCACCTGGGTCGCGGCCGCGGCGAGCACCATCTCGTCGAGGTGCACGACCAGCCCGGACTCCTCGAGCGGCTCGAGGAAGCCGGCCGGCTCGACCAGCTCCCCGCTGTCGCGGTCGAACAGCCGGGCGAGCGCCTCGACCGCCACGATCTCGCCGGTGCGCAGGTCGTAGCAGGGCTGGTAGTGGACGACGACGTCCCCCTGCTCGAGGGCACGCGCGATCCGCTCCGCAGTCAGTGTCTGCGCAGCACCCGATGCCATGGCGACCTCGCTCCCGGGAACCGCGCGACACCCCTCCCCAAGGCCGGCATGTTTCCCGGCGACCATCGTACGAAGCACCACGGCCGCGCGCGGCGGAATGTCCGCTCTCGCAGTCGGGCGCCGAACACGCTCCCGCGGCTCAGGTGCCCACCTCGGGCTGGTCGCGGGTGTCGGCCGGGTCGGGCTCGTCGAGGAAGCGCACCACGTGGGGCGGCGCCGGGTCACCCAGCGTGTTGAGCGGCGCGTGCGCGATCACCGAGCGCGCCCTGCGTCGTACGACGGAGTCACGCTGCCCCCGCTCGTCGATGAGCACCAGCCTGCGCCCGTGACGCAGCACCGGCGCGGCGGTGATCCCCGCCAGCGACAGCGCGGCCAGGATCGCGGTGGGGTCCTGCCCCTCGGGCACCTCGTAGCCCAGCACGTCGCGATCGCGGCTCGCCAGCTCGTCCTCGCGCGCCATCTCCGCGCGCACCCACGGCACCATCACGAGCACCCCGGCGCACGCGAGCACCGCAGCGATCGCTCCGAACACCATCCACGGCAGACCTGCTCCGCCCATGGCACACCTCCTGCTGCCCACCGGAGGTACCCGCGCGGGGCAGCAGCAACCGGGTCAGCCGACCCGGCGGGTCACTCCCACTCGATGGTGCCCGGCGGCTTCGAGGTGATGTCGACGGTGACCCGGTTGACCTCGGCGACCTCGTTGGTGATCCGGGTCGAGATCTTCTCGAGGACCTCGTAGGGCAGCCGCGCCCAGTCGGCGGTCATGGCGTCCTCGGAGGTGACCGGGCGCAGCACGACCGGGTGGCCGTAGGTGCGGTGGTCGCCCTGGACGCCGACCGAGCGGACGTCGGCGAGCAGCACCACGGGCATCTGCCAGATGTCGCCGTCGAGGCCGGCGGCGGTCATCTCCTCGCGGGCGATCGCGTCGGCCTCGCGCAGGATGTCGAGGCGCTCGCGGTTGACCTCGCCGATGATCCGGATGCCCAGGCCGGGGCCCGGGAAGGGCTGGCGCTGGACGATGACGCTCGGCAGGCCGAGCTGGGCGCCGACGGCGCGGACCTCGTCCTTGAACAGCTCGCGCAGCGGCTCGACCAGCTCGAACTCGAGGTCCTCGGGCAGGCCGCCGACGTTGTGGTGGGACTTGATGGTCGACGTCCCGGCGCCGTGGCCGGACTCGACGATGTCGGGGTAGAGCGTGCCCTGGACGAGGAAGCCCACCTTGCTGCCCTCGGGGGCGCCCTTGACCACCTCCAGCTCGGCGCCCTCGAAGGCGCGGATGAACTCGCGGCCGATGATCTTGCGCTTGGTCTCCGGCTCGGAGACGCCGGCCAGCGCGTCGAGGAACTGCTTCTCGGCGTCGACGATGACCAGCTTGGCGCCCGTCGCGGCGACGAAGTCGCGCTCGATCTGCTCGGTCTCGCCCTTGCGCATCAGGCCGTGGTCGACGTAGACGCAGGTCAGGCGGTCACCGATCGCCTTCTGCACGATCGCCGCGGCGACCGCGGAGTCGACGCCGCCGGACAGGCCGCAGATGGCGCGGCCGTCGGGGCCGATCTGCTCGCGGACGCGGGCGATCTGCTCCTCGGCGATGTTGCCGATGGTCCAGGTCTGGCGGCAGCCGGCGATGTCCCACAGGAAGTGCTCGAGGACCTTCTGGCCGTGCTCGGAGTGCAGCACCTCGGGGTGCCACTGGACGCCGGCCAGGCCGCGGTCGACGTCCTCGAACGCGGCGACCGGGGTGACCTCGGTCGAGGCGAGGACGGCGAAGCCCTCGGGGGCGGCGCTGACCGAGTCGCCGTGGGACATCCACACGTTGTGCTCGGCCGGGATGCCGTTGAGCAGGGTGCCGGCGTGGTGGACGTTGACCCGGGTGCGGCCGTACTCGCGGGCACCGGTCGCCGAGACGGTGCCGCCGAGGTGGGCGGCCATCAGCTGGAAGCCGTAGCACATGCCGAACACGGAGGGACCCGCCGAGAAGATGGCCGGGTCGACCGCCGGGGCGCCGTCCTCGTACACCGACGACGGACCGCCGGACAGGATGATCGCCTTCGGGTTCCGGGCGACCATCTCGGCCACGGACATCGTGTGCGGGACGATCTCGGAGTAGACCCGCGCCTCGCGCACGCGGCGGGCGATCAGCTGGGCGTACTGGGCCCCGAAGTCCACCACCAGGACCAGGTCGTGCTCGGGCTGCGTCTCCTCGGCCGTCATGGGCGAATCGTATCGGCGTCCGCCCGTGGTCCCGAACCGGCGTCGCACCGCGGAAAACGCACCAGGGCCCGGCCGGGGAGGGAGGGTGGCCGGGCCCTGATTGTCCACGCAGCTGATGGACAGTGCCTGGACCGAGCCCGGGCTTCGGGAGGGAGCGTGAATTCCCGGGCTCGTTCAGATCAACGAGGCCGTGAGGGGCGAGTTACGCCGGTCCCGAACAAGTTGGGAAAAGTTCTGGGGCGCTCCCCGGACCGGCCGGAGAGCGCCCCACGAGAGCACAGGAACCCCAGGAGCCTCAGCTCACGCCCACGATGGGCAGGCGCAGGGCCGCCGGCGCGTCGTCAGGCACGACGGGCGCCCGGGGCGCTACCGGCTCGATGGACACGTAGGCCTCGCCGAGGGCGGGCCGGGTGTCGGCCTCGCCCTTGTTGGGCCAGTACGCCATCGCCCGCTCGGCCTGGGCGGTGATGGTCAGCGACGGGTTGACGCCGAGGTTGGCCGAGATGGTGGAGCCGTCGACGACGTGCAGGCCGGGGTGGCCGTACATCCGCTGGTAGGCGTCCACGACGCCCGTGGCGGGGCTGTCGCCGATGGTGCAGCCGCCGATGAAGTGGGCGGTCAGCGGACGGTTGAACGGCTCGCCGATGGTGCCGCCGGCGGTGCCGCCACCCATGACCGCCGCCATCCGGCGCACGGCGTCGTTGGCGGCCGGGATCCAGGTCGGGTTCGGCTCGCCGTGTCCCTGCCTGGACGACAGGATCCACTTCCCCGCGACCCGCTTGGGGAAGGTGGTGATCGAGTTGTCGACCGACTGCATGACCAGCGCGATCACGACCCGCTCGGACCAGTGCTTGACGTCGTAGAGGTCACGGACCCGGCGCCGCTCCTTCCACAGCTCCTTGAGCCACACCTTCCAGCGCGGGTCGGGCCCGTCACCGTCGGTGAGCACGGTCTGCATGAGCGACATCGCGTTGCTGCCCTTGCCGTAGCGCACCGGCTCGATGTGGGTGTGCTCGTCGGGGTGCCACGACGAGGTGATCGCGACGCCGTCGGTGTAGTCGACGTCGGCGCCCTGCGGCGCGATCGCGCCGAGGATCGACTCGGAGTTGGTGCGGGTGAGGTGGCCGAGCCGGTCGGAGACGTTCGGCAGGTCGCCGGTCGCCTTGAGCCGGTGCAGCAGCTTCTGGGTGCCGAGGGCGGCCGCCGAGAAGACGACCTGCTCCGCGGTGAACGTCTTCGTGGCGCTGCGACGCGACAGCTTTGCCTTCGTCCACCGGGTGTCGACCCGGTAGCCGCCGCCGGCCAGCGGCCGGACCCGGGTGACCGTGGTGAGCGGGTGCACCTCGGCACCGTTCTGCTCGGCGAGGTAGAGGTAGTTCTTGACGAGGGTGTTCTTCGCGTTGTGCCGGCACCCGGTCATGCACTCGCCGCAGTCGGTGCAGGTGTTGCGCCGCGGCCCGACGCCACCGAAGTACGGGTCCTCGACCGAGTCGCCCGGCGACTGCGAGGGACCGCCGAAGAACACGCCGACCGGCGTGGCGTGGAAGGTGTCGCCGACACCCATCTCGTCGGCGACCTTCTTCATCACCTCGTCCGACGGCGTCATCCGCGGGTAGGTGACCACGCCCAGCATCCGCTTCGCCTGGTCGTAGTACGGCGCGAGCTCGGCCTTCCAGTCCGTGATGTGCGCCCACGAAGGGTCCTTGTAGAACGGGTCGAGCGCCTCGTAGAGCGTGTTGGCGTAGACCAGCGAGCCGCCGCCGACGCCCGCGCCGGCGAGGATCAGGCAGTCCTTGACCATGTCGATGCGCTGGATGCCGTAGCACCCGGCGGAGGGCGCGTAGAGGTACTTCTTCAGGTCCCAGGAGTTGTCGGCGAAGTCGGCGTCGGTGAACCGTGCACCTGCCTCGAGGACACCGACCTTGTAGCCCTTCTCGGTCAGCCGCAGTGCGGTGACCGAGCCGCCGAAGCCGGACCCGATGACGAGGACGTCGTAGTCGAAGTCGTTCATGCGCGGCCCAGCTTGTCCATCAGCCGCAGCGAGGCGGTCATGAACTTGGCGTAGCCCTCGTCGGACATGCCGAGCATCGGGCCGAACCGGATCAGCCGCTGCGTCGCGACCGACTGGGTCTCGGTGTAGCGGTGGATGCCCTCGCTGCCCTGGCGCCGGCCCATGCCGGACTCACGCATGCCGCCCATCGGGGCGTCGATGCTGGCGAAGGTCGCGCCGAAGGCCTCGTTGACGTTGACCGTGCCGCACTTGACCTGGCGGGCGATCGCGCGGCCGCGGACGGTGTCGCGGGTGTAGACCGAGCCGTTGAGGCCGTACTCGCCGTCGTTGGCGCGGGCGATCGCGTCGGCCTCGTCGTGGAACCGGTAGATCGACACGACCGGCCCGAAGGTCTCGTTGCCGAAGCAGGTCATCTCCGGGGTGACGCCCTCGAGGATGGTCGGCTCGAAGTAGTACGGCGCCAGGTCGGGCCGCGCCTTGCCGCCGGCGAGCACCCGGGCACCCTTGGCGACCGCGTCCTCCACGTGGGCGGTGACCGTCTCGAGCTGGTCGGCCGAGATCAGGGTGCCCATGTCGGCGTCCCAGTCCATCGTCGCGCCGAGGCTCATCGCCTTGGTGCGGGCGACGAAGCGCTCGACGAAGCGGTCGTAGACGGCGTCGGCGACGAACATCCGCTCGGTGGAGACGCACAGCTGGCCGGCGTTGGAGAAGCAGGCACGCACGGCGCCCTCGGCGGCTCGCTCGACGTCGGCGTCGCGCAGCACGAGGATCGGGTTCTTGCCGCCGAGCTCGAGCGAGCAGCCGATCAGCCGCTCGGCCGCCTGCTTGGCGATGATCTTGCCGGTGGCGGTGGAGCCGGTGAAGCAGATGTAGTCGGCGCGCTGGATGATCGGCGTACCGAGCTCACGGCCGGGTCCGGCCACGACCTGCCACAGGTCGCGCGGGAAGCCGGCGTCCTCGAGCAGCTGGGCGCCGAGCAGCGCGGACAGCATGGTCTGGGCGTCGGGCTTGGCGACCACGGCGTTGCCGGCGAGCAGGGCGGGGAGGCCGTCGCACAGCGCCATCGTGAACGGGTAGTTCCACGGCGAGATGATGCCGACGACGCCCTTGGGCACCCGGTTGAGCTCGACCCTGGTGAGCACGGGCACGACGCCCGGGCGGCGCTGGGTGTCGAGGTGCTGGTGGGCGGTGCGGGCGTAGTAGCGCGCGGTGAGCGCGATGTGCAGCGGCTCGTCGAAGGCGTGCTTGCGGGCCTTGCCGGACTCGAGCTGGATCAGGTCCATGATCTCGGCCTGGCGGTCGAGCACGATGTCGTGCAGCCGGTGCAGGATCCGGGCCCGCTCGTCGACGGACACCCGCGCCCACGCGGCCTGCGCGACCCGCGCACGGCGGAACGCCTCGGCGACGTCGTCGGTGCTCGACTGCGGGATGTTGGCGACCGGGGCGCCGTTGATCGGCGAGAAGACCTGGCTGGTCGCACCCGTCGTCGAGAGGATCCGGTCGGTCAGCCGGGCGACGTACTCCGGCTCGAGGGCGTAGGACGCCCGCGGGTCGTGCTCGGGGTCGTGCGGACCGTCAACGACCGGGCCGTCGGAAGACGCGCCGGAGCCGGGAATCGCTTCGCTCATGGGACGAGGGTAGGTGACCGCAGTCACCGAATCTACTGATCGGTAGCAGATGTGCCGCTTTACACATCCATCCCCCGTGTCAAGGGGGCCGGATCCGCTGCAAACCGGCTGCAAGTGGGTCGGCGCAGGCTCGTCGGCACGGCGACGAGAGGCGTCGCCCCCGAGCACCAGGAGACCGCGATGAGCATCGACCACCAGCACCCGGCCAGCACGCAGCGGACCGAGCACAAGAGCTTCGGCACCCCCGACGAGACCCGCTCGTTCGAGCGCGGCGTCGCCGAGATCCTCACCGTCGGCGGCACGCCGATCGGCCGGCTGGTCCTGCAGCCGGGCTGGCGGTGGTCCGAGCACGTGAAGCCGATCGCCGGCACCGACCTGTGCGAGGCACCGCACTTCCAGTACCACGTCAGCGGCGAGCTCGGGATCCTGATGGCCGACGGCACCGAGCTGGTCGCCCGCCCCGGTGACGTGACCTCGCTGCCGGAGGGCCACGACGCCTGGGTGATCGGCGACGAGCCGGTCGTGGTCGTCGACTGGTGGGGAGCCTCGAACTACGCGAAGCCCTGAGCCGGGCGCTCGCGCGGCCTAGGATGGCGCGTGTGAGCGCACTCGCCGTGCGTGTGCTCGGGGAACTCACCGTCGACGGCTTCGACGTCGCACAGCTGGACAGGAAGGCCCGCGGGTTCCTCCTGCTGCTGGCGCTCGCCCGCGGGGCGAGCGTCCCGGTCGAGGCCGCCGTCGACGCGCTCTGGGGCGACGACCAGCCGCGGCGCCCCGGCGACCAGGTCGCGGTCCTCGCGAGCCGGGTACGACGCCTGCTGGGTCGCGAGCGCCTCGAGCGGACCGACCGCGGCTACCGCCTGCACGCCGACTGGTGCGACCTGGTCGAGCTGGACGCGGTGACCCGGGAGGCGGAGCGCCGCCACGCGGCCGGGCAGCCGGGGGCGGCGACCGCGGCGGCCCGGGCGGTGCTCGCGCTGCTGCGAGGACCGGTGCCGGAGGTGCGGCCCGAGGCGGCGTGGGCCGCGGCCGAGCAGGCGGCGGCGGTGCGGCTGGTGCAGCGCGCCCGCCGGGTCGCGGCGAGCAGCCTGCTGGCGGCCGGCGAGTGGCGCGACGCCCTGGAGCTGGCCACGGCGGACCTGGTCGAGGACCCGCTCGACGAGCAGGCCGCTCGCACGGCGATGCGGGCCCACGCGGCGTCGGGCCGCCCGGCCCAGGCGCTCGCGGTGCACGCCGCGCTGCGCGAGACCCTGGCCGATCAGCTCGGCGTCGACCCCGACGAGGAGACGGCGGCGCTGCACACCGCGATCCTGCGCGGGGAGCTGCCGGTCGTCCGGTCCGCGACCCACGTGCCCGCGCTCGTGGGCAGGGACAGCCAGCTCGCGCACCTCGACTCGCTGGTCACCAGGGCTGTCGCCGACCACGCGCCGCGGGTCGCCGTGGTGTCCGGCGAGGCCGGGATCGGGAAGACCACCCTGCTGACCAGCTGGGCCGCATCTCGTCGTACGGCGGGCGACCGGGTGCTGCTCGGGACCTGCGGTCCCCTCGATCGGGCGGCACCGCTCGACGTCGTCCTGTCAGCCCTGGCCGAGCACCTGGACGACGCCGACCACGAGGCCCTGCTCGGCTCCACGGACGCCGCCCGCTCCGTCGACCCCGCCCTCGGGCCGTCCGTGCTCTACGCCGCGCTCACCCGTGCCCTCGCGCGGATCGCCGCGGACCGTCCGCTCGTCCTGGTCGTCGACGACGCGCACCTGGCCGGACCGACGCTGGCCGACTGGCTGGCCCACCTGCGTCGCCGTCCGCTCCCCCTCGTCGTCGTGCTCGGGGCCCGCCCGGCGGAGGGCAACGACCTCCCCGCCACCGACCACGTCGGGCTCGGTCCGCTGGACCGGACGCACGTCGCGGCGCTGGTCGGCGAACGGCGAGCCGACGAGCTGTACGCGCGCTCGGGCGGCCACCCGCTCTTCCTCGCCGAGCTGGCGTCGGCGCCGTCCGGCGACCTACCGGAGTCCCTCGTCGCCGCGGTGACCGCCCGCTGCGACGACCTGGGCTCCGCCGGCGAGCTGGTGCGCACCGCCGCCGTCCTGGGCGGCGACCTCGACATCGACCTGCTCGCAGGCATCCTCGGGCGCAGCACCCTGGCCGTCCTGACCGACGCCGAGCGCGCGGCTCGCAGCGGCCTGCTGGTCGAGGTCGCGGGCCGGCTGCGGTTCCGGCACGACCTGGTCCGCACCGCCCTCGTCTCCGGTACCACCGCCGGCCGGGCCGCGCTCCTGCACCGCGAGGCAGGGCGGGCGTTCGCCCGACGCCACGACGCCGACCCGGCCACCGTCGCCGAGCACGCCCGACTCGGCGGCGACGGGGAGCTCGCGGCGCGGGCGCTGCGCACGGCCGCCGGCCGGGCCGCGGAGCGCTTCGACCACGCGACCGCCGAGGACCTGCTCGACCAGTCGCTCGCGCTGGCGGCCGACGACGACACCCTCCTCGCCCGGGCCCGGGTCCGGATCCGGCGTCGGCGCTACCGCGATGCCGAGGAGGACGCGCTCGCGGCCACCCGTTCCGGGCCGATGCGCTGGGAGACGGCGGCGTGGGCGGCGTACTTCGACCGGCGCTTCGACGACGCCGCGTCGTACGCCGAGGACGGGACGCTGGCGGCGGACGACGTTGCGTCGCGCACCCGCTGCCTGGTCGCGTCCGGGCGGATCCTGCACGCCCGCGGCGAGCTCGACCGGGCCCGGGAGCGGCTCGGCACCGCCCTGGTCGAGGCGACCGGCGAGGACCGGATCGAGGCAGCGGCCTGGCTCGGGGTGCTGCATGCGCACCGCAGCGAGGTCGACGCCGCACTGGCCCTGCTCCGGCCCGCGACCCGGCCGGGGGTCGGCGTCGCGCACACGGCCGCTTCGCTGCACGCGCTGCTGTTCACCGGGCACACCCTCGCCGTCGCGGGCCGGGCCGCGGAGGCGCTGGCCTGCTTCCGCGGCTACACGACCGAGGTCGAGCGCCGCGACGTCCCCCGCTTCGCCGGGCGCGGGGTGAACTTCTCCGGCTGGGTGCTGCGCAACCTCGGCGACGTCGCGGCTGGCGTCGACGCCCACCAGCAGGCGGCCGAGGAGGCGGTCGACGGTGTCGTGATCCCGGAGGTGCTGGTCGCCGCGCTCGAGGACCTGGCCGAGGAGCGGCTGCGCGCGGGCGACCCCGACGCCGCCGCCGCGCTGCTCGACCGGGCCCGCGCGACCCTGGTCGGCGACCTCGTGTTCGGGTGGCGACTGGCGATGAAGCTGCAGCTGCTGCAGGCACAGGTCCACCTGCTGCGCGAGGAACCGGAGCCCGCCCTCGCAGTGGCCCAGGCCCTCGCCGACGCCGCTGCGGCCGCCGGGGTTCCCCGCTACGACGCCTGCGCCCGACTCCTGGTCCACCGGGCCGCGCACGCGCTCGGCGAGCCGGTCGACCGGGCGGCGGCGTGGCGCGACCTCGGCCGGGTCGAGCACGCGGTCGGGATCGAGGCCTGGTGGTGGGCCGCCAGCACCGGCGCTGCACTCGGGGAGGACCGCTGGCTGACCCGCGCCGAGCAGCTGGCAGCGGCCGTCGAGCGTTCAGCAGCTACGAGGTGAACTGCACCAGGTCGGCGCAGAAGTCGCGGTCGGAGAAGTCGCTGTGCCCCGTGGACGACCTCACGACACGGAACGAGTCCGGCACCTCGACGTCGTCCTCGGGATCGCCCGGCGTGCCGTTGTAGTCGATGTCGAACGCGAAGCGGGTCTGCCCGGGGTCCTTGAGCACAAGCGTCCCGGCCGCGCCGTAGTAGCGGGACCCGCCCGAGGCGAACACCGTGATCGTGATGGTGCCATCGCCGTTGTCGACGATGGTGTGGTCCCGGCTGCTGGCCGAGAAGACGTTGGTGAACGTGCCTCCCGTGTCGAGGTTGGTCGTCACGACCGAGCCGTGCACGCTCTCGCGGTAGTACGGGAACGGCGACGAGCCGCGCTGGTTGAGCACGAAGCTGCCCTCGACGTCGATGGCGTCCTGGGCCGGCGTCTCGTCGCAGTCGTAGACCTCGCTGGTGAACGAGTCGTGGAAGTGACCCTTGTCGATGGGCTGGGCCACCGCGGTCGCGGCGGGCACCGCGCAGGCCGCGACCGCCGTACCGAGTCCAAGAACGAAACGCGTGCGCATGGCTCCTCCTCCGTCGGGACAACCCGTCCAGCGTGGCACCGACGAGGCGTGCGGCCATGCCCGATCTTGGGGCTCATCGTGCGCGGACCACGATCATCGGCACGACGACCGGCGGCGCGCCGTCCAGCAGCCGGGCGGCCTCCTCCCGAAGGGCCTCGCGCTCGGTAGGAGGCAGGCCTGCGACGAAGGGCGCGTGGTGGGCCATCCCCAGCCGCCAGGCGACCAGGTCCGCCGGATCGGCGAGGCCGGTGGCGACCTCGACCCGGTCGACCGCGACCGACCCGTAGCCGCCCGCGGACACCAGCGCGGCCAGCCGGTCCGGGTCGCCGATGCGGCGCTCGGAGCCGGCCTTGAACGCGACGTACCAGTCCGGCGGCCGGTACCCGTGCGCGGCGAGCACCTGCCCGACGACGTCTTTGGCCGGGTGCGTCCAGCCCTGCGCGAAGGCCGAGGCGGCGAGCACGGACGCGACCCGGCGCAGCGCCGAGAGCACCGGCACCGGGTCGGTCAGGTGGCCGAGGCTGAAGGCTGCCAGCGCGACGTCGAAGGACCCGTCGGCGAAGGGCAGGCGGGCCAGGTCGGCAGCGACCGCGAGGACCGGCGGGCGCTGCAGGATCGCCGGGGCCAGGTCCACCGCGACCACCCGCGCCGCCCCGGCTCGACGCGCCGCGTCTCCGGCCACGCCAGTGCCGGCACCGGCGTCCAGCACCGCGGCACCGGCCAGGTCGAGGCCGTCGACCAGGGCCGCGGCCAGCCGGGCGTAGAGCCGTGCCGGACCTGCGCGCCACGCGGGCGCGGCGACGTCGTAGGCCTCCCGCATCGCGTCGCTCATCGCAGCAGGGGCGCCGCCTCGACGGCTCGCTCCTCCCACCACGCCAGCTCGTCGTCGTACCCACCCAGCGCCTTCTCCCAGCCGAACTGCACGAGCGCACCGAGCAGCGCGAGCGCGAGCTGCCGCTCCCACCACGGCTCGGTCGCGACGCCGCGGCGCTCGAGCGCAGCGCGGTAGTCGTCGATCGCCCGCTCCTTGCTGACCGGCAGCCGGCGGCAGTTGATGGCGAGGTACCACGCCAGGTCGGCAGTGCCCGCTCCCCGGCCCGGGGTCTCCCAGTCGAGGAGAACGGTGCGGCCCGCATCGTCGGTGCCGAGGTTGTCGAGCTTCCAGTTGCCGTGGACGAAGGTCTGCGGCGTCGCCGCGAGCGCTGCCAGCAGAGGGTCCGGCTCCTCGACCAGGGGGACGACGACCGCCGCGGCCCGGGGCGCCACGGACTCCAGCCGCGGCCAGCCCTCCGCCACCAGGCTCGGCACGAGGTGGGTCGAGCCGAGCGCGGCCTCGGCGGCCGCCATCCGCGGGGACAGCTCGAGGTAGCGGTTGCGCGGGGTGACGACGTCGACGTCGAGCCCCGTCTCCCAGAAGGTGACGTGCAGCGCGCCCATGTGGTCGAGGAAGCGGGTGTTCTGCTCGGCACTGATCGGCTCGTCGACGGCGGGCACCAGCCACGGACCCACGTCGTGCATGAGCACGACAGAGAGTGTCGGCCGATCCCGGTCGTGGGCGACCGCGACGATCGGCTGGACGATCTCGTGTGGCAGCGCGTCGAGGATCCCCCGCTCCCACAGCGCCACCGTCGGGGACCCGGGCACCCCCGCCGCCCGCAGCGACCAGTCGGCCTCGTGGTCGAGGTACTTGACGACGTACGGGCGCCCCTCGATCCGCACCCGCTCGAGAACCGCTCCCGACTTCCCCGGCGCGTCGAGCGCCGCGCGATCGGTCACGCCGTCGAGCAGGGCGGCGACGGAGTCGAGGACGGGACGCTCAGGCATCCGCGGCCTCCATCTCGGCCAGCAGGGACGCCGGCCAGCGGCCCCCGCAGACGACCACGTCGGCGACGATCCGGTCGTCGGCGACCTCGAGCCAGTGCAGGTGGTGCGCGGCGTGAGGAATCCCCCGCTCGGTCCAGGTGAGCAGGTACTCCACGACCTCACCGCCCGCCACCGGTGAGCGGCGGAACTCCTCGAACCGCCCCGGGTCGGCGAACCAGCCCCGGTAGGTCGCGCGGATCTGCTCCGGCCCGGTCCGGTGGAACCGCCAGTTCGGGACGGTCGCGGCGAGGGTCGCGCCCGGCGCCCACACGTCGTCGCACTCGTCGATGCGGGCGAGGCGCACGGCCTCGAGGAATCGGTCGACCACCGGCTGCTGGGACATCGCGGGCTCCTCGGCTCGGCTCATTGTGGCAGTACCGAGCCTGCGCCGACAGCCTTGCAGCGGGCTTGCAGCCGCCTACATCGCCGGCGCGGACAGGTACACCGACTTGGCCTCGGTGTACTGCGCCAGGCCCTCGGGACCGAACTCGCGGCCCAGCCCGGAGGCCTTGAAGCCGCCGAACGGCGCCGCGAAGTCCATCGTGTAGGTGTTGACGCCGTAGGTGCCGGTGCGCACGCCGCGGGCCACCTCGAGGCCGGCCTCCTGGTCGGCGGTCCACACGGTGCCGGCGAGGCCGTACTCCGAGTCGTTGGCGATCCGGACGGCGTCGGCCACGTCGACGTACGGGATGACCGAGAGGACCGGGCCGAAGATCTCCTCCTGGGCGATGCGCATCTTGTTGTCGACGCCGGCGAAGACGGTCGGGCGGACGTACCAGCCCTGGTCGAGGCCCTCGGGGCGGCCTTCGCCGCCGGTCAGCAGCTGGGCGCCCTCCTCCTGGCCGATCCGGATGTAGGACGCCACGCGCTCCTGCTGGCGCTGCGCGACCATCGGGCCGATCTCGGTGGCGGGGTCGAGCGGGTCGCCCACCTTCATGGCACCGATGGCGGACGCCAGGGCAGCGGCGAAGGCGTCGTGGCGCTCCTGCGAGACGAGCACGCGGGTCTGGGCGACGCAGGCCTGGCCGGAGTTCATCACGCCGAGGAACTTCAGGCCCTCGATCGCGGCGGCCTCGTCGGCGTCGTCGAGGATGATCGCGGCCGACTTGCCGCCGAGCTCGAGCGAGACCCGCTTGAGCTGCTCACCGCAGATCGCGCCGATCCTGCGCCCGGCGGCGGTGGAGCCGGTGAACGCGACCTTGTCGACGCCGGGGTGGCGCACCAGGTGCTCGCCAACCTCACGACCACCGGCCACGATCGAGACGACACCCTCGGGCACGCCGGCCTCGACGAGCAGCTCCGCGAGGAGGTAGGCGTCGAGCGGGGTCTCGGGCGCCGGCTTCACGACGACGGTGCAGCCGGCCAGCAGCGCCGGGACGACCTTGGACAGGATCGTGAACTGCGGGACGTTCCACGGCGGGATGGCCGCGACGACGCCGACCGGCTCGTGTCGCACGACGACGTCCGCGCCGAGCACGCCCGCGCGCCGCTCCTCCCACGGGAACTCGCGCGCGATGCCGAGGAAGGCCTCGATCTGCATCCACGGCGCCGGCGCCTGGGCGAGCGAGCTGAAGGAGATCGGCGAGCCCATCTCGGTGGAGATGATGGTCGCCATCTCCTCCAGCTTCGCGGCGTACAGGCCGGACAGGTTCTGCACGACGTCGATCCGCTCGGCCGGGCTCATCCGCGGCCACGGGCCCTCGTCGAAGGCCCTGCGGGCAGCGGCGACCGCGAGGTCGATGTCGGCGGTCGACCCCTCGGGCACCCGTGCGACGACCTCCTCCGAGTGCGGGGAGACCACCTCCAGCACGGCGTCGGTGGCGGGCCTGGCCCAGGTGCCGCCGATGAAGAGGGCGTCGCGGTCGAGGGTCATGAGGGTGTTCCTTTCGGGTGGTGCGGGGTCAGGGGGCGAGGGTGAACCAGTCGGCGAAGCCACTGGGGTCGTGCCGGCCGAGGGCGCCGTGCTCGAAGAGGCCCCACCCCTCGCTGCCCTCGGGCACGCCGGCGCCGGCGCCGTGCACGGTGGCCCGACCGACGTGGTCGATCACGCCGAACATGACGCGCCCGGCGACGGCCGAGTCGTGCATGTCGTAGGTCAGCCGCTCGGTGAACGCGGCGCCCTTCCACATGCCGTGGGTCCAGTCGGAGTCACCGCCGTACCCGCCGCCGACGTGGATCGGCACCGGCAGCAACGAGTCGACCTCGAGCACCAGCTCCTTGCCCTCGGGCGTCGTGCAGGTGACGGTCGCGCCGGTCGGCACGCGGGTGCCCGGGCCGTAGCGGATCTCGACGCGCGGCCAGCCGAGCTGTTCGACCCGTCCGTCCTTCCAGGTGCGGGTGCAGTCGTTGAGCGTCCGGAAGCCGTCGGGCGTCTCCTGGATGATCATCACGATGCAGAAGTCCTCGAAGCGCAGCGGCAGGTAGAGCCACCACATGCCCTCGAAGGCCGGGTCGGCCGGCTTGCCCGCGGGCGCCGCCTCGCCGACCGGCCGGATGCCCCAGGAGCGGTCGCGGGTGCCGACCCAGCGGTCCGGGGTCACGGCGATGTCGGTGCCGTCGACGCTGAGCACGCCCTCCCAGGTGCCGACCTGGGCGAAGCGCTGCGCGTCGAGCGTCGTACCACTGCCCTGACGCATCACGTGGGGCAGCTCCTGGACGACCGGGAAGGAGCCCTCCCAGGTCAGGTCCATCGCGATGCCCTCGGTCTCCTCGAGCACGACGCGCAGCCTGCGCAGCGGCTCGACGACCTCGATCCGGTAGTTCCCGACCTGCTGGTCCATCCGGTCGGCGCCGCGCGGGTCGGCGGCGTCGCCGAGGTGGAGGCCGGTCTGCTCGTCGCCGCGACGGAGCAGGACGTAGGCGTCCTTGGTGCCGAGGTTCGGGTAGAAGCCGAGGCCGGTGATGAGGAACAGGTCGCCGGTGCGGTCGTGGGCGTTGAGGTAGCAGCGGTCGTAGAAGTTGCGGTCGCTGCTGCCCGCCCAGGCGACGGGACGCGGGAGCTGGTGGATCGGGAACTCGTCGAGCGGCCCGACGCCGTAGTACTCGCCGTGCAGGCCGTGGTCGTTGCGCGTGCTCATGCGCCGACCTCCTCGAGGAGCCGCTCGAAGAGCGGGCGGTGGTGGAAGACGGACTCGGGGTCCTCGGGCCTCTCGATCTCGCCGAAGTGGACCTGGCGGGCGCTGGTGCGCATGAAGACGCAGGCCCACAGCACGGCGGCGTGCAGCTGGTGCCAGGTCAGGTCACCGACCTCGACCCCGCTGAGCTCGGCGTACGTCGCCCGCGCGGCGTCCTCGTCGAGGAAGTCCGGCATGCCGGGCAGGCCGAGCATGGTCGCGATCTCCTGGAAGACGCGGTGGGCGAAGACCATCCAGGCCAGGTCCATCTCGCGGGTGCCGAGGGTCGCCATCTCCCAGTCGAGGACCGCGACGGGGCGGAAGTCGTCGTACATCGCGTTGCCGATGCGGGCGTCTCCCCAGACCAGCACCGGGTCGGCGCTCTCGTCGGGGAGGTTGGCCTCGAGCCACGCGAGGCCGCGCTCGACCAGCGGGGAGCGCGGGCTGCCCTCGGGGGCGTTGACGGCGTAGTCGTACCAGGCGCGGGTCTTGGCGATGTTGCGGGCCAGCGGGGTCGCACCGTCGTACCCGGCCTCGGCGGGGTCGAGGAAGGCGAAGGTGGCGGCGGCGTCGGGGATGGCGTGCAGCCGGGCCAGCACCTCGATGCTGGCGCGCTGCAGCCGGGCCTGCTCCTCGGGCGAGGCGTCGAAGAGCCAGTTGTCGCCGAAGGTGTAGGGCAGCACGTCGGGCGGGACGACGCCCGCGATCCGGTCCATGAGGAAGAACGGCGTGCCGAGCACCTCGCCGGTGGGCTCCATCCAGCGCACCGTCGGCACCGGCACGTCGGTCAGCTCGGAGGCCAGTCGCATGGCGTCGTACTGGTCGCCGAGGCGGTACTCCTGGAACACCGGCAGGTCCTCCGGCGCCGGGGCGACCCGGGCGATCAGCTCCTCGGTGACCCGCTCGTCGTCGACGGTGTGGGTGAGGTCGAGGACCACGGTCTCGCTCGACATGCCGTTGCTGTCGACGCCCGCGTGGAGCGTGACGACCGGCTCGGCGCCGGCGGGCAGCACGCCGGCGAGCCACTCCTCGAGGCGGTCGTGGACCGCACCCTGGTCGCGGCTCGACCGCTGCAGGGTCATCTCGGCCATCTCTGCGGGCAACTCGCTCACGGGTCCTCCTGGCTCGACACTGCTAGAACGTGTTCTACGTCACGTCGAGCGTTACGGTACCCTCGGTATCGAAAGAGGGGAAGAGGTCATGGGGACGGAAATGTCCGCAACCCGTGCGACCGGCCGTCCGCGGGACCCGCGGATCGAGCAGGCCGCTCTCGAGGCGGTCCGCGCCCTGCTCGCCGAGGGCGGGTACGCCGCCGTCACCGGCGCGGCCGTCGCCGCCCGGGCCGGTACGACGAAGGCGGCGCTCTACCGCCGCTGGACCGCGCTCCCCCACCTCGTCCACGAGGCCGCGTTCCCCAGCGAGCTCGCCCTCGACATGCACCTCGGCGGGCCGCTGGAGGAGGACCTCGCCGGCATCGTCCGGGGCGCCCGCGACGCCCTCTGCTCCCCCGTCGGCGCGGCCGCGCTGCCCGCCCTGCTGGCCGAGATCAGCACCTGGCCCGACCTGCACACGGCCATGCTGGAGCGCTTCGCCGGGTCGTTCCGGGCGATCGACGAGCGGCTCGCGGTCGCGGTCTCGGCCGGCGAGGCGCACCCCGACGCCCGGGCCGACGACCTGATCCAGACGATCATCGGGACGATCATCGCCGGGGTGCTGCTGACGCCCGGACAGCTCGACGACGCCTGGGTCGACCGGCTCACCGCGAGCCTGGCGCGCAGCCTGCGCCCCTGACCCGGTCGAGCCGGCCCGTCCTCAACGGATCTCGGCGAGCGCCAGGCCCTCCTCGTCACCGAGCCGCGCGAGCGCCTCGGCGTCGGGACCGTAGACGGCGGAGCCGCCGATGAAGGTGGACGGTCCGCACCGTCCGGTCAGGCCGGCGACCACGACGTGCATCCGATGGTCGAGCGCGCGGGCGGCGTAGGTGACGTCGAGGCGACGGGCGCCGCCGGGGAAGTAGGCGACCGAGGCGAGGTACGCCGAGGCTCCGGCCGCCGCGGCGGTCGCGGCGTGCTCGGGGATGCTGCCGTCGCGACAGATCGACAGCGCGAGCACGACGCCGTCGACGGTGATGGTCGCGGGGTGCTCCCCGGGGACGAACCAGGTCGGCTCGTCACCGTCGAGGTGCTGCTTGTCGTACGGCGCCGAGGTGGTGCCGTCGGGCTCGACGACCACCGACGCGAGGGTCCGGCCGTGGTCGCGGCGCAGCGCGGTGGAGGCGACCACCGTGGCGCCGGTTGCGGCCGCGGCCGCGCGCAGCGGGTCGAGCAGCGGGCCGGCCAGGTCGACGGGGGTCGGCACGTCGCCGCAGAACGCGCTGGCGTCGTACCCGGTCAGGAAGGCCTCGGGGAGCACCACCACCCGAGCGCCCCGCCCACCCGCCTCACGGACGAGACGGGCGGCGGTGGCGACGTTGTGGGCGAGGTCGCCGGCGCGGGCCTCGGCCTGGGCGGCGGCGACGAGCATCAGTGCGCGACGACCTCGACGCGCTGGAACTCCTTGAGCTCGGTGTAGCCGGTGGTGGCCATCGAGCGCTTGAGGGCGCCGACCAGGTTCATCGTGCCGTCGGCGACGCGGGAGGGCCCGAACAGGATCTCCTCGATGGTGCCGACCTGGTCGAACTGGACCCGCTGGCCGCGGGGCAGGTCCGCGTGGTGCGCCTCGGCGCCCCAGTGGAAGCCGCGGCCGGGGGCGTCGGTGGCGCGGGCGAACGGCGAGCCGACCATCACGGCGTCGGCGCCGCACGCGATCGCCTTGGCGAGGTCGCCGGACGTGCCGATGGAGCCGTCGGCGATGACGTGGACGTAGCGGCCGCCCGACTCGTCGAGGTAGTCGCGGCGCGCGGCGGCGACGTCGGCGACGGCGGAGGCCATCGGGACGGAGATGCCGAGGACGGTGCGGGTGGTGTGGGCGGCGCCGCCGCCGAAGCCGACCAGGACGCCGGCCGCGCCGGTGCGCATCAGGTGGAGGGCGGCCTGGTGGGTCGCGCAGCCGCCGACGATGACCGGGACGTCGAGCTCGTAGATGAACTCCTTGAGGTTCAACGGCTCTGCCTGGCTGGACACGTGCTCGGCCGAGACGGTGGTGCCGCGGATGACGAACAGGTCGACGCCGGCGTCGGTCACCGTCTTGGCGAACTCCTTGGTGCGCTGCGGCGACAGGGAGCCCGCCACCGTCACGCCGGCCTCGCGCACCTCACGCAGCCGCTCGGTGATCAGCTCGGCCTTGATCGGCTCGGTGTAGATCTCCTGCAGGCGGCGGGTGGCCTCGACTCCCTGCAGCCCGGCGACCTCGTCGAGGAGCGGCTGCGGGTCGTCGTACCGGGTCCACAGGCCCTCGAGGTTGAGCACCCCGAGGCCACCGAAGCGGCCGAAGTCGATCGCGGTCCTCGGCGACATCACCGAGTCCATCGGCGCGGCGAGGATCGGCAGGGAGAAGCGGTAGGCGTCGATCTGCCAGTCGACGCTGACCTCCTCGGGGTCACGCGTGCGCCGGGAGGGCACGATCGCGATGTCGTCGAAGGAGTACGCCGTCCGGGCCCGCTTGGCGCGGCCGATCTCGATGTCGCTCACGACGTGAGGATATCGGTGCGCGAGGTCAGGCCCGCACTCCGCGGCCCCGGGCCAGGTCCACGAACATGAGGTGCAGCCCGGCGAGGCTTCCGTCAGGTCGCCGGAAGGCGCCCGGGACGGTGCCGATCACCTCGAAGCTCGGCGTCGTCGAGCACCGGGACGGCGTACGTCTCACCGGCGCTCAGCACCTCGGTGATGATCGCCGCCACCGCCGGCCAGTCGGTCTCGCGGAAGGGGCGGATGGCGAGGTCGCTCACACCGTCGAGCCTAGGCGGAGCGTCCTCGCCTCAGCGGTCGCCCTCGTGCCGTCCGGTCGTGCGGGGGTCCAGCTTGTCCGCCTCGCGCAGCCGGTGCTGCTGGGCGGCGCGCTCGCGTTCGAACACGGCCCGCTTCTCCTGTGCCTCGGCCTCGAGCCGGTCCGCCTCCGCGCGGGCCTGCTCCGACTCGGCGGCGAGCTGCCGTGCCTCGGCGTCGCGCCGGCGCACGGTTCCCTCGCGCTGGCGCGCCTGCGTGCGGAGCTCGTCCGCGCGGTGACGGTTGTGCTCGCGCCGCTGTCGCGTTGCGACCAGCACGAGGATGCCGATCACCAGCAGCGCCACGATCACGTAGACCGCGATCCACCCGGGATCGCTCGCCTCTGCGAACCACTTCTCGACGTCCATCTCGGCTCCCTCCGCCTCTCCCGATGCAGTACCGCCGCATCGGCAGGGCATACCCGGGAGCCGGGAAGCCGCCTACCGGTGGTAGTTGGGCGCCTCGACCGTCATCTCGATGTCGTGCGGGTGGCTCTCCTTGAGCGAGGCCGAGGTGATCCGGATGAACCGGCCCTTGGCCTGCAGCTCGGGGATGGTCTGCGCGCCGACGTAGAACATCGACTGCGACAGGCCGCCGAGGAGCTGGTGGGCGACGCCGGCGAGCGGGCCCTTGTAGGCGACCCGGCCCTCGATGCCCTCGGGGACGATCTTGTCGTCGCTGGTGACCTCGGCCTGGAAGTAGCGGTCCTTGGAGTAGGACTTCTTGCCGCGGCTCGACATGGCGCCGAGCGAGCCCATGCCGCGGTAGGCCTTGTACTGCTTGCCCTGGTGGAAGACGACCTCGCCGGGCGACTCCTCGCAGCCGGCGAGCATCGAGCCGATCATCACCGACTCGGCGCCGGCGACGATGGCCTTGGCGATGTCGCCGGACTGCTGGAGGCCGCCGTCGGCGATGACGGGTACGCCGGCCGGCCCGGCCGCGAGCGAGGCCTCGTAGACCGCGGTGACCTGCGGGACGCCGCATCCGGTGACGACCCGGGTCGTGCAGATGGAGCCGGGGCCGAAGCCGACCTTGACGGCGTCGGCGCCGGCGTCGACGAACGCCTGTGCGCCCTCGCGCGTGGCGACGTTGCCGCCGATGACCTGGACGTGCTTGGTGGCCGGGTCGGACTTGAGCCGGCGGACCATGTCGAGCAGCAGGGTGACGTGCCCGTGGGCGGTGTCGGCGACGAGCACGTCGACGCCGGCCTCGATCAGGCCGGTGGCCCGCTCCCAGGCGTCGCCGAAGTAGCCGATCGCGGCACCGACCATGAGCCGGCCGTCGCCGTCCTTGGAGGCGAGCGGGAACTGCTCGGACTTCACGAAGTCCTTGACCGTGATCAGGCCGCCGAGGCGGCCGTCGGCGTCGACGAGCGGGAGCCGCTCGCGCTTGTGCTTGCGCAGCAGCGCGGTGGCGTCGTCCCGGGAGATGCCGGTGCTGCCGGTGACCAGCGGCATCGGGGTCATCACCTCGTCGACCTTGGTGGTGGCCCACTCCGCGACGGGGGTGAACCGCAGGTCGCGGTTGGTGCAGATGCCGAGCAACCGGTTGTCGGCGTCGACGACGGGGAGGCCGGAGACGCGGTACTCGCCGCAGATCCGGTCGAGCTCCTCGAGGGTCGCGTCGGGGCCGATGGTGACGGGGTTCGAGATGATCCCGGTCTGGGTCCGCTTGACGAGGTCGACCTGGTAGGCCTGCTCCTCGGCGGAGAGGTTGCGGTGCAGGATGCCGATGCCACCCTGGCGCGCCATCGCGATCGCCATCCGCGACTCGGTCACGGTGTCCATCGCGGCGCTGATCAGCGGCGACCTCAGCGAGATCTCGCGGGTCAACCGCGAGGTGGTGTCGATGTCGTCCGGCACCAGGTCGGAATGACCCGGCAGCAGCAGGACGTCGTCGTAGGTGAGACCGAGTGCAGCGAACTTGTCGGGGACCTCCACTTGACCAGTGTAGGGCGTGAGCCGCATCACGCAGCGCTCGCCCCTTGACGGATCCGGGAGGCTGGGACGGTGGTTTCCGACCTCTCCCCGCACGTCCTCGTCCTCTTCGGCGCGACCGGCGACCTGGCCGCCCGCAAGCTCTTCCCGGGCCTGTACCGGCTGGCCGCCGCAGGCCGGCTTCCCGACCACGTCGAGGTGATCGGCAGCGGTCGCCACTCCCCCGGCAGCGACGACGACTTCCGCCGCCACGTCCGCGACGCCCTGGCCGAGTTCGTCGGCGACGTCGACGAGTCCGTGGCCGGCCCCCTGCTCGAGCGGACCCGTTTCGTCGCGTCCTCGGCCGACGACGGCACGGCGCTCGCCCGGGCGGTCGCCGACGCCGAGGACCGGATCCTCGCGCGCTGCGGCTGCCTGCTGGGCGACGTGCGCCGCCTGCTCTACCTCTCGGTCCCGCCCGGCGCGGTCAAGGGCATGGTCGGGATGCTCCACCGCGAGGACCTCGTGGACCGCTCCCGGCTGGTGGCCGAGAAGCCGTTCGGCACCGACCTCGCGACCGCCCGCGAGCTCCACGACGTGCTCTGCTCGGCGTTCGCCGAGGACCAGGTGTTCCGCATCGACCACTTCCTCGGCAAGGAGGCGGTGCAGAACATCCTCGCGCTGCGCTTCGCCAACGGCCTGTTCGAGCCGGCGTGGAACCGGCACTCGATCGAGTCGGTGCAGATCGACGTACCCGAGAAGCTCACGGTCGAGGGCCGCGGCAGCTTCTACGAGGGCACCGGCTGCCTCAAGGACATGGTGACCACGCACCTCGCGCAGCTGCTCGGCTTCGTCGCGCTCGAGGACCCGCACGCGTTCCGCGCGTCGGCGATCCGCGCCGCGAAGGCCGCGACGTTCTCCGCCGTCCGGCCGATCGACCCGGAGCGGGTCGTCTTCGGCCAGTACGACGGCTACCGCGACGAGCCCGACGTGGCGCCCGACTCGCACGTGGAGACCTTCGTGGCCGCGGAGGTCTGGATCGACAACGACCGGTGGCGCGACGTGCCGTTCTACCTGCGCACCGGCAAGGCGCTGGCCGACGGGCGTCGCACGATCACGGTCCGGTTCCGCGACCCGCGGCACCGGTGGCTCAAGCCCGAGGGCGGCGGGAACCCCGAGCCCAACGAGCTGGTGATCGAGCTGGCCGACCAGCCGCGGATCGCCATCGACGTGCGCGCCAAGCGGCCCGGGCCGGACATGGCCGTCGTCGAGGGCGTGTTCCGCCTCGACCTCGTCGGCGACGTCCCCGGCGCCGATCCGCTGGAGGCCTACGAGCGCCTGCTGCTCGACGTGATGCGCGGCGACCGCACCCTGTTCATCAGCTCCGAGGAGGTGGACCGGATCTGGGAGATCTTCCAGCCGGTGCTCGACCGCCGCCCACCGGTGGAGCCGTACGCCGCCGGCACGTGGGGACCGGCGTCGGCGCTCGACCTGCCGCTCGGCGGCTGGCGCCTCGGCAACCACGCGCCGGACGAGGGGCTCAGGCCGGCGGCGACGCGACCGCCTGCCTGACCAGCGCGTCGACCATCCACCGCTGCAGGCCGTCGACGTCCGCCGGCTCCAGTCCGGCGACGTCCGTCAGCCAGACCCGGGTCTCGATGCCGCAGGCCGCCCGCAGCGCGAGCGCGAGCCGGTGGACGCCGTCGTCGCTGATCGATCCGGCGAGCGGCGCGAGCGCCTCCTCGAACCACGCGATCGCGCGCCCCTGGCGAAGCGGGAGCTCGTGCGGGCGGCCGTCCAGCGAGAGCCGCAGCATCGAGCGCTGCTGCGGCTCGGCGACCCGCACGCGATCGATGACGAAGTCGGCGACAGCGGCCACCCGCTCCTCCACGTCCGCCGGCGCAGGGTCGGGGAGCGCCGAAGCGGCACCTGTCTCGGGGTACGCCGCCACGAGGAGCTCGGCACGCGACGCGAAGTAGCGGTACGCGGTGGTCCGGGAGATGCCGGCCGCCTCAGCGGCTTCCTCGACGCGCGGCGTGCTGCCGGTGGCGATCAGGTCACGCGCCGCCGCGACGAGCTGGTCACGGGTGCGCTGCTTCTGCCGCATCCGCCCCGATGCCGTGTAGTCCGTTGACACGATGTACATGGTATGCGAATCTCATCATGGGACTACAGTCCCACGAAGAGGAAGGGAGTCCGCGATGACGAGATCGACGACGCCCGCGCCCGTGGTCCGCCGGACCGGCGAGGGCGAGCAGCGGTGGTTCTTCGGTGGCGGGGTCTTCACCTGGAAGCTCGGCGCCGGAGACGGAGACATCAGCCTGATCGAGGTCGACATGGTCGAGGGCAAGTGGACCCCGGTCCACACGCACCCGGTCTCGGAGTCGATGTGGGTCCTCGAAGGACGGATCCGGTACCGCATCGTCGACGACGAGCACGCGCTCGGCCCCGGCGACTTCGCGATGGTTCCGGCCGGCGTTCCCCACGCGTTCGTGGTCACGAGCCCGACCGCGAAGGTGCTCGGCATCCAGCCGTCCTGCAGGTGTGAGCCGTTCTACCGCGGCGCCAGCGAGCCGTTGGCGGGGTCGGCGTGCGTCGTCGACTTCCACCGCATCGCCGCCAGCGCCGAGCAGAACGGCGGCATCGAGATCGTCGGACCGCCGCCGTTCTGACCGGTCGGACCTCAGTGGTCCGGGCGCGACCACTCCTCCGACTGGGTGAGCTTGAAGAGGTAGGCCAGCGGCGGCACGACGACCACCACCGCCAGCCCCACCGCGACGAGCAGCCCCTGCAGCGTGGCGGTGGCGCCGGCCGCGTCGTGGATGGTGACCTCGTCGACGAGGAGCCACGGGTACTGGCCCACACCCCAGCCGGACAAGACGGCGGCGACGGCGAGGACGGCGGTGATCCGCGCGACGGCGTACCGGCGGGTCCACAGCAGCACCATGGTCCCCAGCCCGGCCAGCCCGGCGAGGACGACCAGCGGCGCCGCTCGGCCCTCGAGCCCGGCAGCGAGGGTCGGGGCGTCGTGGTCGAGCGGGACCAGCGCGGCGAACACGACCGCACCGGTCGCCGCACCGACGCCGAGCGCACGCACCCGCAGCTCGTCGGCGAGCCGGTCGTGGCCGCTGCGGCGGGCGTCGGCGACGAGGAAGGTGCCGGCGAGGAAGGCGCAGGTGCCGACGGCGATCACCCCGCCGAACAGCGAGGTGGGGTTGACCCAGGACGACCAGCGGTCGCCGGTGCCGTCGAGCGGGACCCGGCCCGAGGCGATGGCGCCGGCGACGGTGCCGAGGAAGAACGGCGTGATGATCGACGAGGTCGCGAACACGATCCCGAACAGCCGGGCCTGGGCCAGCGTGGCGGCGTACTTGCGGAACGCGAAGCTGGCGCCGCGCAGCACGATGCCGAGCAGGGCCAGCAGCAGCGGCAGCACCAGCGTCGACATGGCCGCGGCGAAGGACTCGGGGAAGCCGGTCCACCAGATCACCAGGACGTAGATCAGCCAGACGTGGTTGGCCTCCCACACCGGGCCGATGCTGTGGTCGACGAGCGTTCGCAGCTCGGCGCCACGCTTGCTGCTGCCCGCCGTGAGGTCGAAGAAGCCGGACCCGAAGTCGGCGCCGCCGAGCACGGCGTACGCGATGACTCCGACGAAGAGGGCGGCCGCGACGGCCAGCTCGAGGCTCATGCCTCCACCTCCGGGGCGGCCGCGACCTCGGGGGCGTACGGGCTGGGCAGGTCGGCGTCGCCGGCGCGCCAGCGGCGGGCCATCGAGCGGAGCACGACGACGGCACCGATCGTCATCGCGGTGTAGACGACGGTGCTGATGCCGAGCAGCCACCACAGGCTGGCGGTGTAGTCGCCGACGGCGTCGGTGGTGCGCAGGACGTCGTAGACGATCCACGGCTGGCGGCCGACCTCGGTCGCGATCCAGCCGGCCTCGAGGGCGATCACCGCGAGCGGTCCGGCGGCGGCGACGAAGCGCAGGAACCAGCGCCTCTCGAGCAGGTCGCGCCCTCGACGGCGCTGGAACCAGAACAGCACGACCGCGGCCGCGAGCAGGGTGCCGATGCCGACCATGGTCTGGAAGGCCAGGTGGGTCATGTTGACCGGCGGGTGGTCCTCCTCGGGGATCGTGTCGAGGCCGGGGACCGGCTTGTCGGGCGAGTTCATCGCGATCAGCGAGCCGAGGTAGGGGATGTCGATCGAGCCCTTGACCTCGCCGTCGACGAGGATGCCGCCGAGCCGCAGCGGCGACGGGCTCTCGGTGGTCTCGGCCAGCTCGAACGCCGCCAGCTTGGCGGGCTGCCGCTCGTCGAGGCCGAAGCCGAGCACGTGACCGACGAACGGCTGGGTCACGGCTGCGACCGACGCGAACACGAACGGGACCAGGAAGCCGAGCCGGTGGTGGGCGTCGCGGCGGCCGCGGAGCATGCCGACGGCGTACACGCCCGCGACCGAGAACCCGGTCAGCATGTAGGCACCGACCCACATGTGGGCGAACTGGAGGAAGGCGTGCCGGTTGAACAGCACCTTCCACGGCTCGACGTCGGTGACCTGGCCCTCGACGAGCCGGAAGCCGGTCGGCACGTTCATCCAGGCGTTGACCGCGAGCACGCAGTAGGCGCCGATGATGCCGGTGATCGCCATCGGCAGGACCATCAGCACGTGCCGCTTGGCGGGCATCCGGCCCCAACCGTAGAGGTAGATGCCGAGGAAGATCGCCTCGAGGAAGAACGCCAGGCCCTCGAACGCGAACGGCAGGCCGAGCACGTCGCCGTACGTCCCCATCAGGCCGGGCCAGAGCAGGCCCATCTCGAAGCTGAGCACGGTGCCGGACACGGCGCCGATCGCGAAGAGGACCGCCGAGACCTTGGCCCAGCGCTTCGCGAGGCCGAGCGCGACCGCGTCGTTGCGCCGGATGCCGCGCAGGTGCATCACGAAGATCATCGCGGGGAACGCGACGCCGAAGCAGGCGAGCACGATGTGCCAGCCCAGCGAGAGGGCCATCTGCTCGCGGGCAGGAAGCAGGCCGGGCGGCTCGGCCTCGGTGGCGAGGCGGGCGAGGGTGGCGGTGACGACGTGGGGGGTCAGCACTCCTCGACCGTACCGCTTGTGAATGTGTTCACAAAGTGACGGCGGGTGTCGTGTCGGCCACACGAGCCCCCGTCAGGACCGGTTCAGCGGCGCAGGTCGCTCAGCGCGATCCGCACGGTGAGCGACTCCCCCGCCATCCGGATCCGGCCGCGCATGCCCGCGGCGAGCACCATCGGGAGCACCGCCTTGGTGTCCGAGGGCGCGGTCAGCACGATCTCCTCCGCGCCGGCGGAGCGCGCAGCCCGGGCGATGTCGGCGAGCAGCCGGGTGCCGACACCGCGGCGGTGCCAGGCCGGGTCGACCCACAGGTCCACCGGCCACGGCTCGTCGCCCTCGCTCGGCGTGAACTCGGCCCGGCCGGTGACCTTGCCTCCCGCCAGCGCGGACACGACAGCGCCGTTCGTGACGAAGTCGGGGTCCCCGGCAGCCGGCTGGTGCGGCGCCGGCGGGGCCTGCGCGGCCAGCACCTCCCCCACCAGCTCGGCCAGCGCCGCGGCCCGGGCGCGCTCGATGGACGTGAAGGGGGTGTTGCGGCGCACCTGGATCGTCGTGGACGCGCCGATCGTCATCTCCAGCACGTCCTCCGACCCGTCGCTGGGCGCGACGTCGGCGTCGAAGAGGTGCGCGGCCACCTCGGGGAAGGTCGCCGGCTGCGCGATGATCGCGCGCACCGCCTGCACGTAGCGGGTCGGCTGGTCCTCGAGCGCCGCCGTGGTCACGGGCACGGCGCTCACCGCCTCGCCGCCCGCCGCCGTCACGAGCTCGCGCAGCTGCGCTGGCGTCCAGTCCTGCGGCACCTGCAGCACCAGCTCGTCGGTGACCGAGGTCCCCTCGGGGAAGACCTGGACGGTCTGGATGTTCACCCCGGCCCGGCCGCAGGCAGCCGCCAGCTGCGCCAGGGCTCCGGGCCGGTCGGGCAGTCCGGCTCGCACGCGCCACAACATGTCCTCACCATGCCAGACATCCATGTCCCGGGGCGATCATCAATGTTTCGGGTGACGACACCGCCGACGCTGTGCGACCGTGGCACGGTGCCGAGCTGGATCTACCTCCTCCACCCGCCGCGGGAGCGCTTCGTCGCCACCATCACCGAGGAGGAGGCAGCACTGATGCAGACCCACGCCGGCTACCTCGCCCAGCTCCTCGAGGACGGCGTGCTGGTCCTCGCCGGCCCGACCTTCGGCGACGTCAACACCGGCATCTCGATCTTCGAGGCCGACGACGAGGACGCGGCGCGGGCGATCATGATGGCCGACCCCGCGGTCGCGGGCGGACTGATGACCCCCGAGCTGCGACCGATGCGGGTCAGCTTCCTGCGCGGCCGGGACTGACCGCTCGGCCGCCCCGCTCCGCCGCCCCGGCCCGAGCCGGCTCCTGGAACTCGCCGACCCGGCCCGAACCAGCACCCGGAAACCGCCGACCCGGCACAAGACGCAGCGGCCCGCCGCACCCGGAGGTGCGGCGGGCCGAAGCGTTCGAGCGAGGCTCAGTGGCCGTGGCCGTGCCCGTGGCCGTGACCGGCCGCCTCGGGCTCCTCGTCCTCGGGCTTGTCGACGACCAGGGTCTCGGTCGTCAGCAGCATGCCGGCGACGGAGACCGCGTTGGCCAGCGCCGAGCGGGTCACCTTGACCGGGTCGATGACGCCCTGCGCGAGCAGGTCGCCGTACTCACCGGTGGCGGCGTTGTAGCCGTTGCCGACGCCGAGCTCGCGCACCTTGTGGGTGACGACGTAGCCGTTCTCGCCGCCGTTCTCGGCGATCCAGCGCAGCGGCTCCTCGACGGCCTTGCGGACGATGCGGACGCCGACGGCCTCCTCACCGGTGAGGCCCAGGTCGCCGTCGAGCGCGGCCGCGGCGTGGATGATCGCCGAGCCACCGCCGGGGACGATGCCCTCCTCGATCGCGGCGCGCGTCGCGGAGACGGCGTCCTCGATCCGGTGCTTCTTCTCCTTGAGCTCGACCTCGGTGTGCGCACCGACCTTGATCACCACGACACCGCCGGAGAGCTTGGCCAGCCGCTCCTGGAGCTTCTCGGTGTCCCAGTCGGAGTCGGACGCCTCGATCTCCTTCTTGATCTGCTCGACGCGACCCGCCACCTCGGTGTCCGAGCCGGCACCGTCGATGATCGTGGTGTTGTCCTTGGTGACCACGACGCGGCGGGCCTGGCCCAGCACGTCGAGACCGACCTGGTCGAGCTTGAGGCCGACCTCGGGCGAGACGACCTGGCCGCCGGTCAGGACCGCGATGTCCTGCAGCATCGCCTTGCGGCGGTCGCCGAAGGCCGGGGCCTTCACCGCGACGGCGTTGAAAGCGCCGCGGATCTTGTTGACGACCAGCGTCGAGAGCGCCTCGCCCTCGACGTCCTCGGCGAGGATGAACAGCGGACGACCGGCCTGCACGACCTTCTCCAGCAGCGGCAGCAGGTCGGCGATCGCGCTGATCTTGCCCTGGTGGATGAGGATGTACGGGTCGTCGAGCACGGCCTCCTGGCGCTCGGCGTCGGTGACGAAGTACGCCGAGATGTAGCCCTTGTCGAACTGCATGCCCTCGGTGAACTCGAGCTCGGTCGAGGGGGTGTTCGACTCCTCGACGGTGATGACACCGTCCTTGCCGACCTTGCCGAACGCCTCGGCGAGCAGGTCGCCGATGTGGCTGTCGCGCGAGGAGACGGTCGCCACGGAGGCGATGTCCTTCTCGTCGTCGACCTCGCGGGCGGCGGCCTTGAGGGCGTCGGCCACGGCGGCCGCGGCGGCGTCCATGCCGCGCTTGAGACCCATCGGGTTCGAGCCGGCGGCGACGGCGCGCAGGCCCTCGTGGACCAGCGCCTGGGCGAGGACGGTGGCGGTCGTCGTACCGTCTCCGGCGACGTCGTTGGTCTTGGTCGCGACCTCCTTGGTGAGCTGGGCACCGAGGTTCTCGAACGGGTCGTCCAGCTCGACCTCACGCGCGACGGTCACGCCGTCGTTGGTGATGGTCGGGGCGCCCCACTTCTTGTCGAGCACGACATAGCGGCCCTTCGGGCCGAGGGTCACCTTGACGGTGTTGGCGAGGGCGTCGACGCCGCGCTCGAGGGCGCGCCGGGCGTTCTCGTCGAACTCCAGGATCTTGGGCACTACTTCACTCCTTGGGTGGAAAGCCGAACGCCCGGGACGTCACGCACGGATGCGGACGTCCCGGGCGGTACGAGACTCAGCTCAGGCGATGACCGCGAGGACGTCGCGGGCCGAGAGGATGAGGTACTCGGCGCCGGCGTACTTGACCTCGGTGCCGCCGTACTTGCTGTAGATGACCTTGTCACCCACGGCGACGTCGAGCGGGACGCGGTTGCCGTTGTCGTCGACGCGGCCGGGGCCGATGGCCAGGACCTCGCCCTCCTGGGGCTTCTCCTTGGCGGTGTCGGGGATGACCAGACCCGAGGCGGTGGTCTGCTCGGCCTCGAGGGGCTTGACGACGATCCGGTCCTCGAGCGGCTTGATGTTGACCGACACGATGTCGACCTCCACTTTCTAAGACTGTCTGGGTGTGTCCTGCAGGTGACCTGCGCTGGCACACTCGCGGTGAGAGTGCCAGAAACGAAACTAGCACTCTCCGCAAGGGAGTGCCAGAGGCACCCCGCTCCGGGATGTGGCGAGGACCTACCAAAGTCGGTTGACCCGAGCCCCCTGGGCGCCGATAGCGTTCCTGGCATGTTCGGTGCCCTCGGCCGTCTCGTGTCCCGTCGCCCCTGGTACGTCATCGCCGCGTGGCTGGTCGCGACCGTCCTCGTCGTGATGTTCCACCCCAAGGTGGAGGCGACCACGGACCAGGCGGACTTCCTCCCTGACTCCTACGACTCCATCAAGGCGGCCACGTTGATGGCCGACGCGTTCCCCGACCAGACCGACTCCGGCGCGACCGTGGTCTTCGACCGCACCGACGGAGCGAAGCTCGCCGAGACCGACGTCGCGAAGATCGGCGAGATCATGCAGGGCCTCGACCTGCCGAAGGTGTTCACCTCCGCCGGCGAGCCGCTGCTCTCCCCCACGAGCGAGGTCGCGATCTCCAACCTCGCCCTCGCCGAGGGCGTGACCGGCCAGGACGAGAAGGAGCTCGACCAGGTCAAGGACCTGCGCGACGAGCTGAAGAAGGCGACCGACGGCACGGGCCTGCGAGCACAGACGACCGGCTCCCTGCCCCAGAGCTACGACCAGATCCAGTCGAGCGGAAACGCCGAGGCGATCGTCGGGCTCGCGACCGTCGTCCTCATCGTGCTGCTCCTCAGCATCATCTTCCGCAGCGTGCTGATCACGCTGCTGCCCCTGGTGGCCGTGATCGCGTTCATGACCCCGATGGCCAATGGCCTGATCGACATCGCCGCCAAGGTGTTCGGCCTGCAGAAGGACCCGTCGACGACGGTCATCTTGATCGTGGTGCTGTTCGGTGTCGGCACCGACTACGTGCTGTTCTTCGTCTTCCGCTACCGCGAGCGCCTGCGCGAGGGCGAGGAGCACCGCGCAGCGGTGGCGCACGCCATCGAGCGGGCGGGCGAGGCGATCGCCTCCGCGGGCGGCGCCGTCGTGGCGGCGTTCATGGCCCTGCTCCTCTCGACGCTCGGCATGTTCCGCTCGATCGGGCCGTCGCTCGCGATCGCGGTCGCGGTGTCCGTCGTCGCGGCGCTCACCCTCATCCCGGCCTTCGCCACCGTCGTCGGGCGCGCCTTCTTCTGGCCGTCGAAGAAGTGGCGGATCGCGTCCAAGGGTGCGCGGTTCGAGAAGATCGGCAACGCCGTCGGCCGCAGCCCGGTCCGCTACGCGCTCGTCTCCGGCGGTGCCCTGCTGGTGCTCTCGATCTTCGCGCTCAGCTTCACGCCGACCTTCGACATCGGCTCGTCCAGCTCGGCGAAGAACATCGAGTCCGCGAAGGCCTCGAAGACCCTCGAGGAGGGCGGCTTCTCCGCCGGCGCGACCCAGCCCGCCCCGGTCGTGCTGCATTCCGACGAGGCGCTCGACCCCGCGACCTTCCCGGCGTTCAAGGCCGCCCTGGCCGACGCGAAGGGCGTCAGCGACGTCGCCGACCCGATCCCGGCGCCCGACGGCAGGACCGCGATCTTCATGACCACGCTCGAGCACGACCCGTCGTCCGACGACGCGCTGGACGACGTACGCGAGGGCCTGCGTCCGGCAGCGGAGAAGGCAGCACCGGACGGCACGACGCCGTACGTCGGCGGGCTGACCGCGATCTTCGTCGACTTCCAGGCCGCGATGAACCGCGACTACAAGGTGGTCTTCCCCGTCGCCGCGGCGATCATCCTGATCATCCTCGCGCTGCTGCTGCGCTCGCTGGTCGCACCGTGGTACCTCATGGTCTCGGTCGGCCTCGGCTTCGCGGCGACGCTCGGCGCGACGACGATCGTGTTCCAGCTCATCGGTGGCGCGGACGGACTGATCTTCATCCTGCCGATCTACATCTACCTGTTCGTGGTCGCGCTCGGCACCGACTACAACATCTTGATGGTGGCCCGGCTGCGCGAGGAGGCCCGCGAGGGCCTGACCCCACGCGAGGCGGCGGCGAAGGCGATCCACCACGGTGGCCCGACGATCGCCGCGGCCGGCCTGATCCTGGCCGGCACCTTCGCCTCGCTGATGCTGGCCGGCAACTCGTTCATGACCTCGATGGGCTTCGCGATCGCGTTCGGCATCTGCGTCGCCGCCTTCGTGATGGCGATGTTCTTCACGCCGGCGCTCACCGCGCTCATCGGCCACGCCGCGTGGTGGCCGGGCCACGGCGACGAGAAGCGCGACGAGGAGCCCGAGAGGGAGCTCGTCCCCACGCCGTGAGGCGACGCCCTGAGGGGACCTGACAGGATCGGGGGGTGGACCTCGACGACTTCCGGTGGCTGCTGACCGACGAGGGGCAGGCGCTGCTGGCCGAGGCCACCACCCTGGTCGCCGACGGCACACCTGCGCTTGCGGCCGGCTCCGCGCTGCGTCGTACGACGACACCGGAGCGGGCCGCGACGGCGCTCACCCAGGTGGAGCTGCGCGGACGGGCGGTCGCGAAGTTCGGCGACCTGGCAGCGCGCATGTACTTCACCCCCGACGCCCTCGAGCAGGCGACACGCTTGCGGGTCGCCCGGCACCGGGCCGGGCGCGCCGCGGCCTTCGGGACGCAGACCCTCGTGGACCTGGGCTGCGGGATCGGAGGCGACCTGGTCGCCGCCGCTGCGGCGGGCATCGTGTGCGCGGGCGTCGACCTGGACCCGGTGCGGGTGGCCGTCGCCGAGGCCAACCTGGCCGCGCTCGGGCTGCCCGGAGCCGTCCAGGTCGCCGACGCCACGACCGTCGACCACAGCGGCTTCGACCTCGCCTTCGCCGACCCGGCGCGGCGGTCCGGGGCCGGGCGCAGCTTCCGGGTCGAGGACTGGACCCCGCCGTGGACCTGGGTCGAGGACCTGCTCCGCCGCGATGCCTGCGTCAAGGTCGCTCCCGGCATCCCGCACGCGCTGGTGCCCGACGGCGTCGAGGCCGAGTGGGTCAGCGACGACGGGGAGGTCAAGGAGGCCGCCCTGTGGGCGGGCCGTACGGCGACCGTCGCCCGCCGCGCGACCGTGATCGGTGAGGGCGGCCTGGCCACGATCACCGACGAGGAGGACCCGGGCCCGGGTGTCGTCGGGGTGCGCGCGGTCGGCCGCTACCTCTACGAGCCCGACGGCGCGGTGATCCGCGCCGGCCTGGTCACCGCCGTGGCGGCCGGCGTGGACGGTGGCCTGGTCGACCCGAAGATCGCCTACGTGACCGCCGACCAGCCGTTCCGTACGCCGTTCGCCCGCAGCTACCGGGTCCTCGAGACCCTGCCCTACCGCGAGAAGCAGCTCAAGGCAGCCCTGCGCGAACGCGGCATCGGCCGGCTGACCATCAAGAAGCGCGGCGTCGACGTCTCCCCCGAGGCACTGCGCAAGCGCCTCGCACTGAGCGGCGACGCCGAGGCGACCATCGTGCTGACCCGGGTGTCCGGTGAGGGGACGGCGCTGCTCGTCGAGCCGTTCTGAGGGTCCGGTCGCGGCGTGGGCGGCTCGGCTGGCGACTTGGTAACACGTTGCTCGCTGCACTAGCCGCCCCAAGACCGTCGGAAGTGGGGTCTGTGCGGGTCTGCTACAGGCGACGCAGGGCGCGAAGAGCGGCGAACCGCGTGTTACAGCGCCCTCCGGCCGGCCGACCGCCCCTCGAAGCGCTGTAACACGTTGTTGGCTGCACTACCAGCCCCAAGACCACCGGAAAGGGAGCCTGTACGGGTCCGCTACAGGCGACACGGGGCGCGAAGAGCGGCGAACCACGTGTTACAGCGCCGTCGGGCGGCCGCCGCCCGCGAGGCGATCCGTATCACCCCGGGGCGACGAGAGCCTCAGCCCGCCAGCACCTCGGTGACCGGCAGGCTGGAGTCGGCCGGCAGGTCGAGGGTCGAGGGCGTCCGGCCCCGGGCGACCATGGTCGAGCCGAGGGCCGCGACCATGGCGCCGTTGTCGGTGCACAGGCCGGGGCGCGGGACGCGGACCCGGATGCCGAGCTTGGTCGCCTGCTCCTCGGCGAGTGCGCGGAGCCGGGAGTTGGCGGCGACGCCGCCGCCGATCATCAGGTCCTCGATGCCCTCGCTGCTGGCGGCGTCGAGGGCCTTGCGGACCAGTACGTCGCACACGGCCTCCTGGAAGGAGGCGGCGACGTCGGCGACGGGCACGGGCTCGCCGGAGCGCTCGCGGGCCTCGACCCAGCGGGCGACGGCCGTCTTGAGGCCGGAGAAGGAGAAGTCGAAGCGGTGCCGCTCCAGGTCGCGACGGGTGCTGAGACCGCGCGGGAAGTCGATGGCGACCTGGTTGCCCTCGCGAGCCGCCCGGTCGATGTGGGGGCCGCCGGGGAACGGCAGCCCGAGCAGCCGCGCGACCTTGTCGAAGGCCTCGCCGGCGGCGTCGTCGATGGTGGCGCCCATCGGGTCGACGCCGCCGTCGTAGCCGGTGATGTCGGTGACCTTGAGCAGGCTGGAGTGCCCGCCGGACACGAGCAGCGCGAGGCACGGCTCGGGCAGCGGACCGTGCTCGAGCTGGTCGACGGCGACGTGGGCGGCGAGGTGGTTGACGCCGTAGATCGGCTTGCCGAGCGAGAGCGCGAGCGCCTTGGCGGACGCGACGCCGACGAGCAGCGCGCCGGCGAGGCCGGGGCCGTGGGTCACTGCGATCGCGTCGACGTCGGACAGCGCCACGCCGGCGGTGTCGCAGGCGCGCTGGATGGTCGGCACCATCGCCTCGAGGTGGGCCCGGCTCGCGACCTCGGGGACGACGCCCCCGAACCGCGCGTGCTCCTCGACGCTGCTCGCGACGGCGTCGGCGAGCAGGGTGTGGCCGCGGACGATGCCGACACCGGTCTCGTCGCACGAGGTCTCGATGCCGAGGACCAGGGGTTCGTCGCGGGTCGTCACGGGACCATTGTGACGGGTGCGCTCAGCACCAGCGCGTCGGTGCCGTCGCGGTAGTAGCGCGGGCGTCGCCCGAGCTCGGCGAACCCGTGCCGCTCGTAGAAGAGGCGCGCTGCCAGGTTGTCCTCGCGGACCTCGAGCAGCAGCCGCTCGGCACCGCCGTCAGCCGCCGCGGCGTGGACGGCGGCGAGCAGCGCCGTGGCGACGCCCGTACGACGCAGCTCCTCGGGGACCGCGATCCGCTGGAGCTCGGCGTCGACGTCGACCACGCTGAGCACCGCGTAGCCGGCGAACGTGCCGTCGTCCTCGGCGACGAGGTAGGTGACGGTCGGCAGCGCCCCGCGGACACCCTCGCCGACCAGGTTCTCCGACCAGGGGTCGAGCGGGAAGGAGTCGGCCTCGAGCGCGACGATCGCCGCGACGTCGGCGGCGGCTGCGGGGCGGGTGGTGGTGCTCATCGCGCGGACGCCACCGCGTCGGGACGCCGGAGGTAGAGCGGCTCCGAGCCGAGGACCGTGAACCGGCCGGCGACCACGCCGCGCGCCAGCCAGGCGGCGTCGGGCCGCTCGGGACCGCGGGCGTCGGGGAACGCGTCGGGGTAGAGGCGTGCGCCCTCGCCGACCACCGGTGCGTCCGTGGCCAGCACGACCGGCTTGTCGACGACCGGCTCGTCGAGGCGGGCACCGCGGGCGTCGTACGACGCGAGGTAGACCTCCTTGCGCCGGGCGTCCGAGGCGACGACGAACGCGCCGGTGACGGCACCGGTCTCGACCGCCTCGAGGGCGAGGACGTCGAGCGAGCACACCCCATGGACGGGTACGCCGAGCACGTGGGCCATCGTGCGGGCGGTGACCAGGCCGACCCGGAGCCCGGTGAACGGGCCGGGACCGACGCCGACGGCGATGCCGGTCAGGGCGGCCGGCTCCGCACCGGCGCGCGCGAGCACCTGCTCGATGAGCGGGGCGAGCTGCTCGCCGTGCTTCATGCCCTGGCCGGAGGTCGCCGAGGCGACCACGTCGGTCCCGTCGTGGAGCGCGACGGTGACCGTCGAGGAGGCGGTGTCGAAGGCGAGCAGCACGCTCCGAGGCTACCGGCCCGGTGGCCCGCCCACCGCCACGCCTACTCCCAGGCCTTGACCCAGTCGACGAGCAGCGTGGACGTGTCGGGCATGCCGGCGGCACGGGTGTTCCAGCCCAGGCCCCAGACCTGGGTGAGGACGACGTAGAACGGCTTGTCGAACGGCTGCGGTGCGCTCATCCCGGTCGGCGTCCAGGAGTGGGAGTAGCACAGGGTGCCGTCGTAGTAGAACCGCATGACGCTCGGCGTCCACTCGACCGCGTAGTCGTGGAAGGCCGTCGACGAGGTCGGCATCCGGCACGAGTAGCCGGAGCTCAGGGCGGTGTTCTCACCGGCGTAGTGCACCGACGGGTAGACGTTGGCGGGCAGGCCCGAGAACCACTCCGCGATGTCGACCTCACCCGAGGCGGGCCAGCGACCGTAGGCCTGGTCCTGCGGGTAGAGCCAGAACGCCGAGTGCGAGCCGGCGATCCCGGACTCGGCGGGCATCTTGATCCGCGCCTCGAAGCGGCCGTAGGCCTGGGTGAACATCGACCGGGTGGCGACGGTGGACACCTCGGCGTTGGTCATCCACGAGCCGTACGGGCTCCGGCACAGGAACTGCTCGGGCAGGATCGTCGAGGTCAGCCGGAGCAGGCCGGACGAGACGCCGACGGTGCGGTCGTTGTCGACGTAGCAGCCCTGGCTGCCGCCGTACATGCCGCTGATCCGGGTCTCCTGGACCATCCACTTGCTGCGGTCCAGCGCGGTGCCGTCGAAGTCGTCGCGGAAGGTGCAGGCGTAGTAGCCGCCCTCGGCCCGCTCGGGCCGGACCCCGCAGGTGTCGCTCGGCGCGGGCGGCTTCGGCTTGAGCGAGGACGTGGCGACCGGGACGACCTTGCGGGTCCCGCTGACCTTGCCGCCGGCCACGACCCGGAAGGTGCGCGGCTGGTCGGGATAGGGGACGGAGATCCGGAAGGCGCCCTTGCGGGAGGCGCGGTCCTTGCCGACCGTGGTCCAGTACGACGGCCCGCGGGCCTGCAGCCTGACCACCTGGCGCGGCTTGGCGCGGCCCTTGAACACCACGTGCTGGCCGGCGCGCGAGGCGACCCGGTCCAGCACCGGCCGGGCCTCGTCGGCAGAGGCCGGGCCCTCGACCAGGCCGATCGTGGCGGCCACCAGCACGGCGACCAGGAGCAGTCGTACAGAACGCATCGTTCGTTCCCCCCAAGAATTCCCTCGGTCATCACCGTAGGAATCAGGAAGGGGTCGACGGATCGGGTGCGCGGCCCGACTCCGCTGCCCTCAACGGGCCATCGGGTCCGGGCGGGGGGTCCCCGCCCGCGAGGGACGAAGTCCCGGGTCCGGTCAGCCGATCGGTCGCAGGTCGGTGTCGAGCCACCGGGCGCCGATGCCGTCGAGCTCGACGACGCGCGGGTCGGCCTCGGGGTCGGCGACGGTCTGTCCCGTGGCACGGGTGATCCGCACCTCGAGCCGGGCCTCGGCCAGGCCTTCGGCGATCCCGGTCCCCCACTCCACGACGGTGACGGCCTCGTCGAGGTCGGTGTCGAGGTCGAGGTCGTCGAGCTCGGCCCGGCCGCCGAGGCGGTAGGCGTCGACGTGGACCAGCTCGGGACCGTCGCCGAGCGAGGGATGCACCCGCGAGATGACGAAGGTGGGCGAGGTGATCCCGCCCCGCACGCCGAGCCCCTCACCGAGGCCCTGGGTGAACGTGGTCTTCCCCGCGCCGAGCTCACCGCTGAGGACGAGCACGTCGCCACCGGTGAGGTACGCCGCCACCCGGCGGCCGAGCTCGCGCATGTCGTCGGCACCGGGCACGTCGACGACCACCGGCGCCGGCCGCGCCATCTCGACGTACGGCGCGTGGCGGCCGGTCTCGACGAAGCCGAGCTCACGCCAGAACCCGATGGTGCGCGGCAGCTCCTGGCGGGCCAGCAGCCGGACCCGGCGGGCACCGGCGCGGGCGATGTCGAGCAGCGCGGCGCGGACCAGGCCGTGCGCGAGGCCGTGGCCCTGGGCGGCCGGGTCGACGCTCACGCGGCGCAGGTAGACGTCGTCCTCGACCGGGTCGAGGACCAGGGCGCCGACCGGGCGCCCGTCGTCGAGCGTGAGCAGACCGCCGCTCGGGGTGAGCATCGCGGCGATGGAGTCCTCGGTCTCGGCCAGGGCGTCGGCCGGCGGGTCGAGGGCCGGGCGGTCCGCGAACGCGGCCTTCACCACGGCCAGCACCTCCGCGGCGGCCTCGGGGCCGACGCGCCTCGTCTCCAGCGTCATCGCGTCGCTGCCCTCGCGGAGGCGGCGGTGATCAGCTGGTCGAGCTCGGCGTTGACCAGCTCGTGGCGCTCCATGGTCACCATGTGACCGGCTCCCTCGCACTCGAGCAACCGTGACCCGGGGATCCGCGACTGCAGCTTGCGGGCATGACCGATCGACGTCAGCCGGTCGTCGGTGCCGCAGATGACCGAGGTGGGGACCCGGCCGAGCACCTCGACGAAGTCGAACTTGTCGAGGCCGGCGAAGTGCGGGAAGAAGGCGGCGACCACCTCGAACGGGGTCGCGGCGAGCATGTCGTCGACGAACTCGACGTAGCCGCGCGGGGCGTCGCCCCCGAACGCGAACCGGTCGGTGGCGACAGTGGCGACGGCACTGCCGGCACGACGCAGGGAGTCGACGGCGCGGTGGCCCAGGTGCAGGGTGCGGATGGCGCTGCCCGCCAGCGGACCGGCGAGGCGGGCCGGCAGCATGGGCAGCAGCATCCTGCTCGGGTCGAGGCCGCCGGCGGTGGTCGAGATCAGGCCGACGCCGACGACGCGGGTGCCGATCAGCTCCGGGAACTGCTCGGCGAAGGCGACGATCGACATGCCGCCCATCGAGTGGCCGACCAGCACGACCGGACCGTCGGGCACGACCTCCTCGAGGACCCGGTGCAGGTCGCGGCCGAGCTGGTCGATGGTCGCGTGGGCACGGTCGGACCTGCCGGAGCGGCCGTGGGAGCGCTGGTCGTAGTAGACGGTGCGGACCAGGCCGCGGTACGCCGCCCGCTGGAAGTGCCAGCAGTCGAGGTTGAGGCAGAAGCCGTGGACGAAGACGACGGTGACCGGGGGCGTGTCGGACCTGGTACGACGCAGCAGCCGGTCGACCGGGCCGGACCCGGCGACGGGCTCGACCTCGTCGACCTCGACGTGGAGCGGCAGGCCGTCGTCGGCGACCACCGTCACCGGCGTCGAGCGCAGCGACCCGAACGGGATGTCCTCGCCCGCCCGGCGGCTGATCGCCCGCTGCTGGCGCAGGATGCCGACGGCCGCCGTGCCTGCGGCGACACCGAGGGCGCCCGCGAGGGACCCGACGACGCGTCCGCGGCGGCTCATCCCACGGCTCCTTCGGAGTCGACGTACCTGCGGGACATCCGGCCCCCGATCCTGGTGACGATCTCGTAGTTGATGGTCCCGCACGCCTCCGCCCAGTCCTGGGCGGTCGGGCCCCCGGCGCCCGGCGGGCCGAGCACGACGACCTCGGTGCCGGGTGAGGGACGGTCGCCCCCGAGGTCGACGACCACCTGGTCCATGCACACCGTGCCACGGATCGGTCGCCACTTGCCGTCGATGCCGACCGTCGCGGCCTGGTCCGGGGCGTCGGGCCGACCCGCGTTGCGCGGGATGCCCTCGGCGTACCCGACCGGGACCAGGCCGACCGTGGTCGGCTGCTCGGCGACCCACCGCTGGCCGTAGGAGACGGCATCCCCGGGGACGAGGTCCTTGACCGAGAGCAGCGGGGCGGTGACGGTCATCGCCGGGACCAGCCCGATGTCGGTGGCCTCCCCCGGCGCCGGGTCGAGTCCGTAGACCGCGAGGCCGCAGCGCACGGCGTCGAAGCGGGACGACGGCCGCAGGATCGCGGCGGCGGAGTTGGCGAGGTGGCGCAGCTGCGGTCGCAGGCCGTGCTCCTCGGCGAGCGCGAGCGCCTCGCGGAAGCCCTGCTCCTGGCGGTCGTTGGCGGGGTGGTCGGGCTCGTCGGAGCAGGCGAAGTGCGACCAGACGCCGGTGACCTGCCAGGTCCCGGCCTCCTCACCGGCCCGGGCGCTGGCGAACAGCTCGGCCCAGGCCGCCCGGGGCGCGCCGTTGCGCGACAGGCCGGTGTCGACCTTGAGCTGGACCCGCGCCGGTGTGGTGCGGCCGGCGAACGCGCCGGCCATGGCGTCGAGGTCGGCCACGCTGTGGGCGGTCAGGTCGATGCCGGCCGCCGCCGCCGCGGCGAAGTCGCTCCCCGGGCCGTTGAGCCAGCACAGCACCGGTCCGTCGAGACCGGCAGCCCGCAGGGCGAGCGCCTCCTCGACGGTCGCCGTCGCCAGCCACTGCGCGCCGCCCTGCTGCGCGGCCCGGGCGCAGGCGACCATGCCGTGTCCGTAGGCGTCGGCCTTCACGACCGCGATGAGCGGTACGCCGGCCGTGGCGCGCAGCACCCGCACGTTGGCCCGGACCGCCGCCAGGTCGACGACGATCCCGGCCGGGCCGAGGGGCGGGCGCTCCATGCTGCCTATGTTCCCACCAGGGACCCGAGGACCACCGGCAGGGCCGCCGCCACGTCGCTCGCGACGATCGGGCCGTCCTGGGCGGCCAGCGTCGCGGCGGCGCCGTGCAGCCACGAGCCGGCCGAGGCGGCGTCGAAGGGGTCGAGGCCGGCGGCGAGCAGCGCGCCGACCAGGCCGCCGAGGACGTCGCCGGCACCGGCCGTCGCCAGCCACGGGGTGCCGGTCGTGGTGACCCGGACCTGCCCGTCGGGTCGTGCGACGACGGTGTGCCGGCCCTTGAGCAGCACCACGGCGTCGTACCGGCGCGCGGCGAGGCGGGCGTGCTCGAGCATCCGCGCCTCGACCTGGGCACGCTCGACGTCGAGCAGCCGGGCCAGCTCGCCGGCGTGGGGGGTGAGCACGGTCGCGCGGCCGCGGGCGAGGTCGGCGAAGGCGAGCGCGTCGGCGTCGATCAGGAGCGGCACGTCGTCGGCGACCGAGCGGCGTACGGCGTCCTCGGCGCCCGCGTCGCTGCCGGAGCCGACCACCCACGCCTGCACCCGGCCGGGACCGACGACCTCGGGGTGCGCGGCGCGGACCTGGTCGAGGGCCGCCGGGTCGCCGTCGTACCGGACCATGCCGGCGAGCCCGCACGCGGCACCGGAGACGCTGAGCACGGCAGCACCGGGGTAGGTGGCGGAGCCGGCGCGGACGCCGACGACGCCGCGGGTGTACTTGTGGGCGTCGGCCGCGGGACGCGGGAGCAGCGCCGCGACGTCGGCGGCCTGCAGTGCCTCGACCGGGGCGTCGGGCAGGTCGAGGCCGATGTCGACGAGGTGGACCGCGCCGCACGCCCGGGCGGCCGGGTCGACCAGGTGGCAGGTCTTGTGGGTGCCGAAGGTGACGGTCAGGTCGGCGACCACGTGGGGCCCGTCGGTCTCGCCGGTGTCGACGTCGACGCCCGAGGGGGTGTCGACGGCCACGACCGGGATCCCGGCCAGCATTTCGAGCGCTTTCGTTGCTTCGGGACGCAGGCCTGGCCGTCCGCCGATGCCGACGATGCCGTCCACCACCACGTCGAAGGTTGCGCGGTTTGGGACCAAACCGCGGAATTCGGAGGCCGGGGCGTGCGGTCTCTGCCCAATCGGTGGGCTTGCGAGCACCGTGCCACCGGCGGCCCGAAGCGCGTCGACGCCGGCGGCGCGGGCTGCGTCGGACAGCAGCCACGCCTCCACCTGGACACCGCGCCGGGCGAGCAGCGCGCCGGCGTAGAGGGCGTCACCGCCGTTGTCACCGGACCCGACGAGCAGCAGCACCCGGCGGCCGTAGGCGGTGCCGAGGAAGTCGAGCACGGCGTACGCCAGCCCGGCGGCGGCACGCTGCATCAGCGCACCCTCGGGCAGCCGGGCGAGCAGGTCGGCCTCCGCGGCCCGGACCTGCTCGACGGTGTGCGCGTGCAGCATCAGGACTCCAGCACGACCACGGCCGACGCGATGCCGCCGTCGTGGGTGAGCGAGAGGTGCACCGAGGTGACGCCGAGCGCGTCGGCCTCGGCGAGCACGGTGCCGCGCAGCACGAACCGGGGCCGGCCGGACTCCTCGGAGACCACCTCGGCGTCGTGCCACGACATCCCCCGCGGGGCGCCCAGGGCCTTGGCGAGCGCCTCCTTGGCCGCGAACCGGGCCGCCATCGACCGGATGTGCAGGTCGCGCTCCGCCTCGGTGAACAGCTTGGTCACCAGGGCAGGCGTACGACGGCAGGACTCCTCGAAGCGGGCGATCTCGCACACGTCGATGCCGACGCCGACGACAGGCATCAGGTCAGCCCCGTCACTCGACCGTGACGGACTTGGCGAGGTTGCGCGGCTGGTCGACGTCGTGGCCGAGCACGGTGGCCAACTCGCAGGCGAACAGCTGCAGCGGCACGATCGAGACGAGCGGCTGGAGCAGCACGGGCACCTTGGGCAGGCGGATCAGGGCGTCGGCGTACGGCTCGATGGAGTGGTCGCCCTCCTCGGCCAGGCAGATGGTGCGGGCGCCGCGGGCGCGCACCTCCTGGATGCCGCTGAGCATCTTGCCGTGGAGGTGGTCGCGGCCCTTGGGGGGTACGACGCACAGCACCGGCAGCCCGTCCTCGACGAGCGCGATCGGGCCGTGCTTGAGCTCCCCGGCGGCGAAGCCCTCGGCGTGCAGGTAGGCCAGCTCCTTGAGCTTGAGCGCGCCCTCGAGGGCGACCGGGTAGCCGGCGTGCCGGCCCAGGAAGAGCACCGAGCGGGTGCTCGCGTGGTCGGCGGCGAGCGCGTACACCTGCTCCGCGGTGCCGAGGACGGTCTCGATGTGGTCGGGCATCGCCTCGAGGTGGCGCATGATCTCGTCGATCTCGTCGCCGAACCGGGTGCCCTTGACCTGGGCGATGTAGAGCGCGAGCAGGTAGCAGGCGACCAGCTGGGTCAGGAAGCCCTTGGTCGACGCGACGCCGATCTCGGGGCCGGCGTGGGTGTAGATCACCGCGTCGGACTCGCGCGGGATCGAGGAGCCGTTGGTGTTGCAGATCGCCAGCACCTTGGCCCGCTGCGAGCGGGCGTGGCGGATAGCCTGCAGGGTGTCGGCGGTCTCGCCGGACTGGCTGATGGCGACGATCAGCGTGGTCGAGTCGATGATCGGGTCGCGGTAGCGGAACTCGGAGGCGAGCTCGACCTCGACCGGGGTGCGGGTCCAGTGCTCGATGGCGTACTTGGCGACCATGCCGGCGTAGAACGAGGTCCCGCACGCGATGATGATGATCTTGTCGACGTCGCGCAGCTCCTCGTCGGCCAGGCGCATCTCGTCGAGCTGCAGCTGCCCGGACGGCGTACGACGGCCGATCAGGGAGTCCGCGACGGCCCGCGGCTGCTCGAAGATCTCCTTGCGCATGAACCAGTCGTGGCCGTCCTTCTCCGCCGACGACAGGTCCCAGTCGACGTGGAAGCGGCGCGCCTCGACCGGGCGGCCCCAGAAGTCGGTGACCTCCACGGCGTCGCGGGTCATCACGACGATCTGGTCCTGGCCGAGCTCGAGCGCCTCGCGGGTGTGCTCGATGAAGGCGGCGACGTCGGAGCCGAGGAAGTTCTCGCCCTCGCCCAGCCCGACCACCAGCGGGGAGTTGCGGCGCGCGGCGACGACCTTGCCGGGCTCCCCCGCATCGATCGCGACCAGCGTGAACGCGCCGTCGAGCGTCTGGCACACGCGCTGCATCGCGGTGGTCAGGTCCTCCCCGGACTGGACCTGCAGCTCGAGGAGCTGGGCGACGATCTCGGTGTCGGTGTCGGAGAGCAGCTCGTGGTCGTCGGCCTCGAGGCGGGCACGCAGGTCGAGGAAGTTCTCGATGATGCCGTTGTGCACCAGCGCCACCCGGCGTGCGGGGCCGGTGTGGGGGTGGGCGTTGACGTCGTTCGGCGGGCCGTGGGTGGCCCACCGGGTGTGGCCGATGCCGACCTCGGCGACCGGCATCGGCTGCTCGCCGAGCACCTTCTCGAGGTTGGCGAGCTTGCCCGCCCGCTTCTCGACGCTCAGCGTGCCCTCGTGGACGACGGCGACCCCCGCGGAGTCGTAGCCGCGGTACTCGAGCCTGCGGAGACCGTCGATGACGGTGTCCTGGGCCGACTGAGGCCCGACGTATCCGACGATCCCGCACATGATCGGCCAGTCTACGGGTCCGGATCGGGGATGCGCCGGACCCACCTCCGGGTCCGGCTGGAACAATCGGCGCCATGACGACGGGCACCCCGGCGGACACCCACCACGGCGAGGAGTCGTCGCGGGAGGCTTCGCCGTACGTCGAGCTGGACCGTGCGACCTGGGCCGACCTGGCCAACGAGTGGCGCCAGCAGGGCAGCCCGCTGACCAGCGAGGAGGTCGTCCGACTGCGCGGCATGGGCGACTCGCTGGACCTCGACGAGATCCGCGACGTCTACCTGCCGCTGTCCCGGCTGCTGTCGCTGCGGGTCAACGCCGCGACCCGGCTGCACCACGAGCAGGAGCAGTTCCTGCACCGTCGCACTCCCCCGCGCACACCCTTCGTGATCGGCCTCGCCGGCTCCGTGGCGGTCGGGAAGTCGACCGCCGCGCGCGTGCTGCAGCAGATGCTGGCCCGCTGGCCCGAGCACCCCAACGTCGCGCTGGTGACCACCGACGGCTTCCTCTACCCCAACGCCGAGCTCGAGGCGCGCGGGCTGCTCCAGCGCAAGGGCTTCCCCGAGTCCTACGACCGCCGCAAGCTGCTCAAGTTCGTCATCGACATCAAGTCCGGCAAGGACGAGGTCGAGGCGCCGGTCTACTCCCACCTGGTCTACGACGTCGTACCCGACGAGAGGGTCGTCGTGAAACGGCCCGACATCGTCATCGTCGAGGGCCTCAACGTCCTCCAGCCCGCCCGGGTCCGCGAGGACGGCCGCACCGGCCTGGGCCTGTCGGACTTCTTCGACTTCTCCATCTTCGTCGACGCCAACACCAACCACATCCGGGAGTGGTACGTCGACCGGTTCCTGCGGCTGCGCGAGACCGCGTTCCGCGACCCCAACTCCTACTTCGCCCGCTACGCCGCCCTCAGCCACGACTCCGCCGTCGACGAGGCGCGCCGGATCTGGGACTCGATCAACGGGCCCAACCTGACCGAGAACGTGCTGCCGACCCGGTCCCGGGCGACGCTGGTGCTGCGCAAGGCGGCGGACCACGCGGTGCAGTACGTGCGGCTCAGGAAGATCTGAGGTCCGCGAGCACGTACTTCACACGCACGAGCCGCTTCCCGTCCTCGTCGCGGACGGTCAGCCGCGCCCCGGTCGCCCGGTCGGCCACCGGGAACCCACCGGCGCAGGTGCCACTCGGGCACAGGCCGTCGTACTCGCTCACGGCCTCGTGCTGCCCGACATCAACGGTCCCGTCGGCCGCGACGGTGCGGCGGGTCCGGGCCACGTCGTCGGAGTACCTGCCGTCGACCGCGAGCTCGAGCTCGACCGTGACCGACGCACCGGCACTCAGCCCCCGGGCCCGCACGTCGAACCACCGGCAGGCGACCTGGACCTCCCTGCCCTGCACCGTCACGACGTAGCCGCACGCTCCGTCCACCGGGATCAACCGGGCCTCGGGCTCGACGGTCGGTGTCCCGGTCGTCACCGGATCCCGAGCCCCGGCCACCGACGGCTCGTCGCGCCCCAGCCACCAGGCCCCGCCCCCGAGCACCGCCACCAGTGCCGCGGCAGCGAGCACCACGGGCAGGACCCGCCGTCGTGCTGGTCCCGGCCCGGGCTCGGGCGGGAGCGGCGGTGGCGTGGTCACGGTGGCCGGGGCCGTCGGGACGGGCGTACCGGCCGCGATCCACGCTCGCAGCGCCTCGGCGGCCTCGCTGACCGTCGGGTACCTGTCCTCCGGTGCCTTCGCCATGCACCGCGCGACGATCGCGTCGAGGCCCGCGACCCGCTCGAGGTCGGCCGGGAGGTGCGGGACGGGGTCGTTGATGTGGGCGTTCGCGGCCTGGAAGCTGGTGCCGTCGTACGGCGGCCGGCCGGTCAGCAGGTTGTAGAGCAGGCAGCCGAGGGCGTAGATGTCGGTGGCCGCCGTCGCCGCCTGCCCGAGGTGCCGCTCGGGCGCCATGAACGGCGGGCTGCCCGGAACGCCGCCGGTGACGGTGATCCCGCCGTCCTCGGCGGTGGCGATGCCGAAGTCGGCGAGGACCGGGAGCAGCTGCTCGCCGCGACGCCACAGCAACACGTTGCCGGGCTTCACGTCGCGGTGGACCACGCCGGCGGCGTGCGCGTCGGCGAGCCCCTCGGCGACGGCGGCGGTGACCTCCGCCGCGAGCCGCGGCGGCATCGGGCCGTGCTGCTCCAGCCAGCCGACCAGGTCGCCGTCGGCGTGGAAGTCGGTGACGAGGTAGAACTGGCCGTCGCTGCTGCCGTAGTCGAAGACGACGACGATGTGCGGCGAGCGCACCCGCGCGAGGATCGCGGCCTCGCGCTCGAAGCGCCGGACGAACTCGTCGTCGACGAGCTCCTGGCGGATCACCTTGACCGCGACGGTGCGGCCGAGGACCCGGTCGCGGGCGCGGTACACGACGCCCATGCCACCGCTACCGACGATCTCGAGCAGCTCGTACCGATCGGCGACGACGCCGAACATCATCGGCACCTCACCGGGCGACCTGGAACCGGCAGGCCGCGGCGGCCCGCTGCACCCGGCCCGGGTAGAAGGGGCCGATCAGGTCCAGCGGGTCGACCGGCGGCTCGGCCCCGGGGGACGGCGCCGACGGTGCGGTCGTGGTGGTCTCGGCGGCCCGGACGTTGCGGACCACGGTCGGCGCCGGGGCCGGGGCGGGCGCGCGGACGCTGACCCGGACGGCCTGCCGCGACATCGCCGTGCTCAGCGCGCCCTTGCCGCGCACCTGGACGGCGTACACCCAGCGCCCGGCCCTGCTCGGCCGGTGGACGACGCGGAACCGGCCCTTCCTGTCGGTACGCACGTGGACCTTGGTGCGGGCCAGGATCCCGCTGCTGCCGGTGACACGGACGGCGTACAGGTCGACGGTACGACGCCCCTTCGGCTTGACCCGGCCCTCGATCACGAACGGCCGGCCGGCGACCGCCGCGCGGCTGCGCTTGCGGAAGCTCACGGCCGGTGTGGCGACCACCCGGAACGACCCGGTCGACTCGGGCTGTCCGTTGACGCCCGTCGCGACGACCGCGACCCAGCCGTTGCCCGTCACCGGGATCGGCACCTGCGTGACGCCGGGCCCGGCGACACCGGTGAGAACCGGCGCCCCGGCGGTCGCGGCGGTCTCCGTGGCGGAGAAGTAGAGCGCGTAGCCGCCGCCCTGCAGCAGCCGGACCTGCTCCCGGGCGACGAACGGGTACGACGGCTGGCTGACCGCGCAACCCTCGCGGGCACCGACCAGCGGGTCGACCAGGCGCACGAAGTCGACCGCCGAGGGACGCAGGCTCCACAGGCCGCTGGGGTCGGTCGTGACGACCTCGAGCTGGGAGCGCCCGCCGGAGCCGCGGCGCCCGACGATGCAGGCGCTGACACCGGCCGGCAGCGTTCCCCCGGCACCGCACAGCGGGATCCGCTGCTGGAGCCCGGGGCGGGACCGGAAGACCGTCAGCTCCGCCGCGGGCCGGGAGTCCTGCAGCTCGAGGTAGAGCGTGCTCGGCACGGCCGGGGCCGCGATGCTGACGGCGGGCTGGAGGTCCCCGTTCGCCGCAGGGACCGCCCCCTCCTGGAGCACGACGCCGGACACGGCCTGCTGCGGCGACAGCACGGCGACCTGGGGGTCCTTGGCGCTGGTGGCGGGCAGGCACGGGCGGGCGGCGTCGCTCGCCGGGCCGGGGTCACCGCAGGACGCCGTACCGAGGCGCGCGCCGGCGCGCAGGTCGCCGGTGATCGGCGCGGTGCCGGCGATGCTGAGGCCGCCGGTGCGCACGTCGACCTTCCCGCTGCCCGTGTAGTCGACGTTGAGGGCGCTCGCCCCGGTGCCGGCCGACTTGACCACGGTCCCGTTGTTGGTCAGCGCGGCCAGGTCGGTGTCGAGGGGGTTGTTGGTCTTGCCCTCGAACACGCTGGCGTCGCCCGCCAGCTCGAGGGTTCCGCCGGACTCGATCGTGATCGCGGTGTCGCGGTCGGCGGCGACGTACCCGGATCCGGAGATCCTGAGGCGACCACCCGACTGGACGTCGACGGAGTAGCCGTCGAAGAGGTTGACGCCGCGGCCCCCGACCTCGAGCAGGCCCCCCGACTGGACGCTCAGGACGCCCGACACCGCGATGCCCGAGCATGCCTGGACCGCCTGCCCCATTCCTTGGAGGAAGGCGCACAGGTCGTTGTCGAGCGTCGAGACACCGCTGCCCGCACGCCCCCACTCGACGGTTCCGGCGACGTCGATCGCCCCGGGCCCACCGAGCGTCGCATTCCGCAGGCTGACCCTGGCAGTCGCCGCGATCGAGGAGTCGAAGTCCTTGGCGGGATCCGTGTGGCCGTAGACCCAGATGCGCGCGTTCCCCGTAGCGTCGAGGGTGGTGTCGGAACCGACGACGAAGGCGATCACGTGCACGTTGACCGTCCCGTCGAGGCTGATGGTGCCGCTGCCCGACGGGATGCACACGTAGCCCGTCGTGCTGTCGTCGCTGGCCGGCGTCCCGAAGTAGTTCGGCTTGCCGTCGTTGTCGGCCACGCCCTCGACGGTCCAGTTCGTCGCTGTGTCCCAACGACCGTTGCCGGTGCTCCCGTCCCAGACGAAGCGCGTCAGGCCCGGCGGCACCGCACCGGTGCACGGCGCGGCCGCGGCGCCCGCAGAACCCGCGGTCCCCAGCACCGCCAGCAGGCTCCCGACCAGCACACCTGCGGTCCCCAGGGCCCATGCCCGCAGTCTCGCCATGCCATCCCCCACGAGGTCGTCCCGAGACCCGAGGTCAGCCTAAGGGCGAGGAGGTCTCCGGTTCAGCCGATGTCACGACGCAGGGTGGTCAGCCTGCCGATCACCGCGAACCCGGCGGCGTACCCCACCAGCACCAGGGCCGCCGCCCACCGCGGCAGCAGGTCGACGGTGCCGGTGCTGCCGAGGAAGGATGCGCCGATGAGCGAGTCGGCGGCGCCACCGGGCAGGTAGGCGGCGGCGCCGGCGAGCGCGTCGACCTGGCCGAGCCCGAGCCGGGCGATCGGCTCGACGAACTGGGTGAACGCGAGGATGACCACGATCGCGGCGACCTGGTTGGGCACCAAGCTGCCGAAGGCGACGCCGATGACGGCCCACAGCGCCACGACGACCACGCCGAGCGCCAGCCCGGACAGCACGTCGCCGTCGCCGAGGAAGGCGCCGTCGCCCTGCGCGGCGAGCAGCGGGGCCCCGCCGGCGACCACGGCGCCCTGGCCGAGGAGGCCGGCCACCAGCCCGATCGGGACGACGGAGGCCAGCTTGGCCAGCAGGAACCTCGTGCGGTCCGGCTCGACGAGGAGGCTCTGCGTGATGGTCTTGTGCCGGAACTCGGTGGTCATCGCGAGGCTGCCGATCACCAGGGGGAAGACGTAGCCGACGCCGTTGACGAGGGCGTACGTCGCCCGCGCCGCGTCCTCCCCCACGAGCGGCGCCTCGGCGCCGTCGGGGACGAAGACGAAGGAGGCAGCGACGGCGACGCCGATGAAGGCGAGGTAGCCGACCATCACGACGAGCATCAGCCACCAGATCCGGGTGGTGACGAGCTTGCGGTACTCCGCCAGCAGCGCCGCCCTCATCGCTCCGCCTCCGGCCGGGTGAGCTCGAAGAAGAGCGCCTCCAGGTCGACGTCGCGGCGGACCAGCTCGTGCAGCTCGATCCCGGCCGCGTGCGCTGCGGCACCCACCTCGGCCGCGGTCGCACCGTCGACGACCAGCCCGTCGCCGTTCGCGGTGGCCACCCAGCCACGGTCGGCCGCGAGAGCGGCGAGGGCCTCGGGGCGCGGTCCGGCGACGTACGCCGCCGGCGTGGCCCGGGTGCGCAGCTCGGCGAGCGTCGAGGCGTGCCGCAGCCGGCCCTCGGCGATGACCACCACCTCGTCGACACTGGCCTCGACCTCGCGCAGCAGGTGGCTGGACACGAGCACCGTGCGCCCCTCGCCGGCGAACTGCCGCAGCAGCCGGCGGATCCACACGATGCCCTCGGGGTCGAGCCCGTTGGTCGGCTCGTCGAGGACGATGACCGGCGGGTCCGCGAGCAGCGCGGTCGCCAGGCCGAGGCGCTGGCGCATGCCCAGGGAGTACTTGCCGACCCGCTGCTTGGCCGCGTGGTCGAGGCCGACCGCCTCGAGCAGCTGCCGGCAGCGGTTGCGGGAGACCCCCACCTGCGGCGCGAACACCTCGAGGTGGGCCAGGCCGGTGCGCCCCGGGTGGAAGCTCGACGCCTCCAGTGCGGCCCCGACGACACGTCCGGGCCGCGGGTGGGCGGCGTACTCCCTGTCGCCCACCAGCGCCCGGCCCGCGCTCGGCCTGGTCAGGCCGAGCAGCATCCGCAGCGTCGTCGTCTTCCCTGCGCCGTTCGGGCCGAGGAAGCCGGTGACCACACCCGGCCGCACGGTGAACGTCAGGTCGTCGACCGCGCGGACCGCACCGAACTGCTTGGTGAGGCCTTCGATGGCCAGCGAGGGGGCACTCATGGTGACACCTTGCCAGTCAGGCGCAACGGGTCGTCACCCCGGGCAACCCGCTCAGAGCGCCAGGCGCTCCCGTACGACGTCCGCGAGCCGCTGCGCGACCGCGTCGGCCTGCTCGGCGGTGGGGGCCTCGACCATCACCCGGACCAGCGGCTCGGTGCCCGAGGGGCGCAGCAGCACCCGGCCGGACGTGCCGAGCTCGGCCTCGGCGCCGGCCACGGCCTCGAGCAGCGCCGGGTCGTCCGTGCGGGCGCGGTCGACGCCGGCGACGTTGACGAGCACCTGCGGGAGGCGCGTCATCACGCCGGCGAGCTCACGCAGCGAACGACCGGTGGTGGCCATCCGGCGGGCGACGTGGAGTGCGGTGAGGATGCCGTCGCCGGTGGTGGCGTGCTCGCGCATGATGACGTGACCGGACTGCTCGCCACCGAGGCTGAACCCGCCGCGGCGCATCTCGTCGAGGACGTAGCGGTCACCGACGGCGGTCTGCACGACGTCGATGCCCGCCTGCTCCATCGCCTGGAGCAGGCCGAGGTTGCTCATCACGGTGGCGACGAGCGTGTCGTCGACCAGGCCGCCCGCCTCGCGCAGGGCGAGGGCGAGGATGCCCATGATCTGGTCGCCGTCGACGACCTCGCCGGTGTGGTCGACGGCCAGGCAGCGGTCGGCGTCGCCGTCGACCGCGAAGCCGGCGTCGGCACCGTGCTCGAGCACGGCCTTGCGCAGCGGCTCGAGGTGCGTGGAGCCGCAGCCGTCGTTGATGTTGAGGCCGTCGGGCGAGGCACCGATGGTGACGACCTCGGCGCCGGCCGCGGTGAGCGCGCGCGGGCCGACCTCGCTGGCGGCCCCGTGGGCGCAGTCGAGGACCAGCTTGAGCCCGGCGAGCGGCTTGCCCATCGGGGCGTCGAGGGTGCGGACCAGGTGGTCGACGTACTCCTTGACGGTGGGTCCGTACGGCGTCACGCGGCCCACGGACGCACCCGTGGGCCGGTCCCAGTCCTGGCCCAGGAGCGCCTCGATCTCGCGCTCGAGGGCGTCGTCGAGCTTGACGCCGCCGCGGGCGAGGAACTTGATGCCGTTGTCGGGCATCGGGTTGTGGGAGGCGCTGATGACGACGCCGACGTCGGCGCCGAGCGCGTCGGTGAAGTAGGCGACGCCCGGCGTCGGCAGCACCCGCAGGCGCAGCACGTCGACCCCGGCCGAGGCGAGGCCCGCGACCACGGCGTGCTCGAGGAACTGCCCGGAGATCCGGGTGTCACGACCGACCACGGCGAGCGGGCGGGGGCGGCTGTAGCCGCCGTGCTCGACCAGCACCCGGGCCGCGGCGCTGCCCAGGTCGACGGCCAGCTCGGCCGTCAGCTTGTCGTTGGCCAGGCCACGGACGCCGTCGGTCCCGAAGATGCGCGGCACGTGCTCCCCCTGCGGTTGTTCGGTGGAATTCGGTTGGAAATGGCGACAGGGCCACGGACCGCGGCTGCGGTGCGTGGCCCTGTCGTGAGATCTCCGGAGAGATCAGCGCTTCGAGTACTGCGGAGCCTTGCGGGCCTTCTTGAGACCGGCCTTCTTGCGCTCGGTCGCACGGGCGTCGCGGGTCAGCAGACCGGCCTTCTTCAGCGTCGGGCGGTAGGCCTCGACGTCGACCCCGTTGAGGGAGCGGGCCACGCCGAGGCGCAGGGCGCCGGCCTGACCGGTGATGCCGCCGCCGTGGATGCGGGCGATCACGTCGAAGCGGCCCTCGAGGCCGAGAGCCGCGAACGGCTCGTTGACGACCTGCTGGTGCAGCTTGTTGGGGAAGTAGTCCTCGATGGTCCGACCGTTGATGGTCCAGTTGCCGGTGCCGGGGACGATGCGCACGCGGGCGACGGCCTCCTTGCGGCGACCGGTGGCCGCGCCGGGGGCGACGGTCACGGGGCGGTTGTCGGCGACGGCCGACGGAGCGGTCTCGCTGGTGTAGGCGACACCCTGCTCGTCGGTCTCGAAGGTCTCCTCGACCTCGGTGGTGTTCTCAGTCACGATTGATTAGTCCTCAGTCCGTTCAGATCTGTCGAGAAGTCACTGGGAGATCTGGGAGATCTCGTAGGGGACGGCCTTCTGGGCCTGGTGCGGGTGAGCCGGGCCGCTGTAGACCTTCAGCTTCTTGATCATCTGCCGGCCGAGACGGTTCTTCGGCAGCATGCCCCACACGGCCTTCTCGACGGCCTTGCGGGCGTCCTTGTCGAGGACCTCGCCGATCGGGGTCGCGGTCAGACCACCCGGGAAGCCCGAGTGGCGGTAGACCATCTTGTCGGCACGCTTGTTGCCGGACAGGGCGACCTTGTCGGCGTTGATGACGATGACGTAGTCACCGGTGTCGGCGTTCGGAGCGAAGATCGCCTTGTGCTTGCCGCGCAGCAGGTTGGCGGCGGTGACAGCCAGGCGACCGAGGACGACGTCGGTCGCGTCGATCACGAGCCAGGCGCGCTCGACGTCGCCGGGCTTCGGAGCGTAGGTGCGCATGGTGCGTACCCTCCTTGCTAGTTCGTTGCCCGCACGACGGTCGCCGCCCGGGTGTGCCGTCACGGTCCGGGTGGGCCGCTCGGGCGACGTCTCCTGACGAACTCAGCCCGGCCCACGCACGCTCGTCTCTCGACGATCCGTGAGCGATCCGGGTCTGCCCCGACGACCGGCCCGGAGGGCGGCGTACGAAGCGGCAGAAGACGCGACCTGCAAGGCTACGGTGCTGCGTCACCGACGGGCAAATCCCGGGCCCCGGAACCACGCTTCGGGACACCGCCTTTTGGCACGGTGACGTGGGCGACTAGGTTGCAAGGGTGACTGACTCTCTCACCGTACGCGACAACCGCACCGGCGCGGAGTACGAGATCCCGATCACCGACGGCACCATCAAGGCCGCCGACCTCGGGCAGATCAAGCTCAACGACGACGAGCCGGGCCTCGCCACCTACGACCCGGGCTTCGTGAACACGGCCTCCTGTCGAAGCGCCATCACCTACATCGACGGCGACAAGGGCATCCTCGAGTACCGCGGGTACCCGATCGAGCAGCTCGCCGAGAAGTCCAACTTCCTCGAGGTGGCGTACCTCCTCATCCACGGCGAGCTGCCCACCAGGGAGCAGTACGACGCCTGGGTGCACGAGATCACCTACCACACGTTCGTGCACGAGAACGTGAAGGGCTTCATGGAGGGCTTCCGCTACGACGCGCACCCGATGGGGATGCTGATGGCGTCGGTGGGGGCCCTCTCGACGTTCTACCCGGAGTCCGCCCGCATCGAGGACCCGGAGAACCGGCACATCCAGATCGTCCGGATGATCGCCAAGATGCCGACGCTAGGGGCCTGGGCCTTCCGCCACGCGCAGGGCAAGCCGTACGTCTACCCGGACAACGAGCTGTCGTACGCCGAGAACTTCCTCTCGATGCTGTTCAAGATGAGCGAGTCGAAGTACGCCGGCGACCCGCGCATCGTGAAGGCGCTCGACGTGCTCTTCATCCTGCACGCCGACCACGAGCAGAACTGCTCGACCAACGCGGTCCGCTCGGTCGGCTCCTCGCAGGTCGACCCGTACTCCGCCGTGGCCGCCGGCATCGGCGCCCTCTTCGGCCCGCTGCACGGCGGCGCCAACGAGGCGGTGCTGCGGATGCTGCGCCGGATCGGCACCAAGGACAACATCCCCGCCTTCATCGAGGGCGTGAAGAACGGCGAAGAGCGCCTGATGGGCTTCGGCCACCGGGTCTACAAGAACTACGACCCGCGCGCCAAGATCATCAAGAAGGCCTGCGACGACGTCTTCGAGGTCACCGGGGTCAACCCGCTGCTCGAGGTCGCCCAGGAGCTGGAGAAGATCGCGCTCGAGGACGAGTACTTCGTCAAGCGGCGCCTCTACCCCAACGTCGACTTCTACTCCGGCCTGATCTACGAGGCGCTCGAGTTCCCGCCCGAGATGTTCACGGTCCTGTTCGCCATCGGTCGCACCCCCGGCTGGCTCGCGCAGTGGCTGGAGCTGACCGGCGACAAGGAGCAGAAGATCGCCCGCCCGAAGCAGATCTACACCGGCGACCGCGGCCTGACCTTCGTTCCCGCCGAGGAGCGCTGGGCCTGACCACGCCCCCGCAGATGCATCGTGACCCGACCCCGACCACCGCAGTGGTCGGGGTCGTGTGGGATCTGGGCAACGTCCTCATCGACTGGCGCCCGCTCGACGCGGTGGCCGCGGGGGTCGGCGAGGCCGAGGCGCACCGGTTCCTCACCGAGTTCGACTTCGGCTCCTGGAACCACGCCTGCGACGCCGGGCGGCCCTGGGCCGAGGCGCTCGCCGAGCTCGACCGCACCCACCCGGAGTGGTCGGCGCACGCCCGCGCCTACCACCGGAACTTCGCCGCCGCGCTGACCGAGCTCCCCGCGTCCGTCGCCGTCGTGCGCGACCTGCACGCCGCCGGTGTGCCCCAGTGCGGCCTGACCAACTGGTCCCACGAGCTCTACCACGCCCATGCCGCCGGACGCTTCGAGCTCCTCGACCTGCTCGACCACGTCGTCGTCTCGGGCACCGAGGGCATCGCCAAGCCCGACCCGCGGATCTACCTGCTCGCCGCACAGCGCTCCGGCCTCGCGCCGCAGCAGCTGGTGTTCGTCGACGACAAGGCGTCGAACGTCGAGGCGGCGCGGACGGTCGGGATGGCCGGGATCGTGTTCACCGACGCCTGTTCGCTGCGCGAGGAGCTCGTGACGCTTGGCCTGGCGCCCGCCTAGCGGACCGTCAGCCCCGCGGGTAGGGCGGCAGAGCGACGTCGTACAGCCACGGCCGCAGCAGCGCCGCCACGTCGGCACCCGTGTGCGCGGAGGCGAGCTCGAGGAAGTCCTCGGTGGTGACCGACTCCCCCGCGCGGGAGGAGGCCCAGTCGCGCAGGACGGCGAAGAAGGCGTCGTCGCCGACCGCGACGCGCAGGGCGTGGAGGGTGAGAGCGCCGCGCTTGTAGACGCGGTCGTCGAACATCAGCTCCGGGCCGGGGTCCGCGAGGAGCAGGTCCTGGGGCAGGTCGACGAGCCGCTCGTGGTGGTGGCGGGCCCATTCGTCGCAGGTGCGCGGGCCGCCGCTCTCCTCCGACCACAGCCACTCGGCGTAGCAGGCGAAACCCTCGTGCAGCCAGATGTCCTGCCAGCGACGCAGGGTGACGGCGTTGCCGTACCACTGGTGGGCGAGCTCGTGGGCGATCAGCCGGACCTGGGACCAGTCGGAGGAGCAGAAGTTGCGGCCGAAGGTCGACAGGCTCTGGCTCTCGAGGGGGATCTCGAGGTCGTCGTCGGTGATCACGGCGGCGTACGCGTCGAAGGGGTAGGGCCCGAAGACGCGCTCGAAGAAGGCGAGCATCGCGGGCTGCTGGTCGAAGGAGTCGACCAGGTCGGCATCGGGAGGCCCGATGGTGCGGGTGCGGGCGTCGTGCTCGGTCGTGGTGTAACGGCCGATCTGGACGGTCGCGAGGTAGGTCGCCATCGGCCGGTCCATCACCCAGGTCCAGCTCTCGCCGCTGGCACGGCGCTGGTGCGCGGCGAGGGTGCCGTTGGCGACCACGGTGTAGCCGGCGGGCGCGGCGAGGGCGATCCGGTAGGTCGCCTTGTCGTCGGGCCGGTCGTTGCACGGGAACCACGTGGGCGCGCCGTGCGGCTGGGCCGCGACGATCACGCCGTCCTCGAGCTCCTCCCAACCGGCGTCACCCTGGTGCTTGTCGATGACGGGCCTCGGCGATCCGCCATACACGACCGTCAGCGTCAGCTCCGTGCCGGCGTCGACCGGGCGGTCGAGCTGCAGGACGAGCCGGTGGCCGCGCGCCGACCACTTCTTGACCCGGGCGCCCTCCATCCGCAGCTTCGACACCCGCAGGTGTGCGAGGTCGAGGACCAGGCGTGCGGTCTGCTCGCGAACGACCAGGTCGAGGACCGCCGTACCGGTCAGGCGGTTGCCGTCGGGGACGTAGGCGAGGTCGAGGTCGTAGTGCCGCACGGCGTACGACGGGTCGCCGTGGCCGGGCAGGTACGGGTCTGCGGTGGGCAGGTGCGGCATCTCACTCGGCCCACGGACCGATGGGGTTGCCGATCCAGCGCGTCTTGTCCGGCACCGACTCCCCCCTCATCACCAACGACACCGGGCCGACCGTAGCGTGCTTGCCCAACGACGCCGCAGGCAGCACCACCGAGTTGGGCCCGAGCGTGGCACCGCGGTGCAGCCGGACGGTGTCGGTGGCGAGCAGCCGGTCGTGGAACAGGTGGGTCTGCACGACGCTGCCCTGGTTGACGGTCGCGCCATCGCCGAGGTCGACGAGGTCGGGTTCGGGCAACCAGTACGACTCGCACCACACGCCGCGGCCGACCTTCGCGCCCAACGCCCTGAACCACACCGCGATCAGCGGCGAGCCCGTCGCGAGGCCGGCGAACCACGGCGTCGCGACGACCTCGACGAAGGTGTCGGCGAGCTCGTTGCGCCACACGAACGAGCTCCACAGCGGGTGCGACCCGGCGCGGACCCGGCCGACGAGCAGCCACTTGGCGAGCACCGCGACCACGCCGGCGACGAGGCCGGCCGCCCACAGCAGGAGCGGTACGACGAGCAGTCCGGCGAGCGCACCCCACCGGTCCCACACCGCGAGGGTCGCGAGGACGACGGCGACGTGCAGCGACACCGCGAGCGTGACGGGCAGCAGCCGGGCGACCTCCCAGCAGGCACGGGCGGCCTTGAGCCGGGTCGGTGGGGCGTAGGTGCGCTCGTCGGCGGATCCCTGGGCGGCACGGCGCAGGGGTGCGGGCGGGCTGCCGAGCCAGGACTCGCCGGCCTTGACCGTGCCGCGGGCCGGGGCCGCCGAGAGCACCGCGACCAGCGACCGCTTCGGCACCTTGCGGCCGGGCGCGGCCATCGCGGAGTTGCCGACGAAGGCGCGCTTGCCGACCTTGACCCGCTCCGCGCGCAGCCAGCCGCCGCCGAGCTCGTAGCCGCCGATCAGCGTGTCGTCGGCGAGGAAGGCCTGGTCGCTGACGCTCACCAGCGACGGGATCATCAGCGCGGTCGAGGCCTCGACGTCCTTGCCGATCCTCGCGCCGAGCAGTCGCAGCCAGCCGGGCGTGAGCTGCGAGCTGTAGAGCGGGAACAGCCAGGTCCGGGCCTCGTCGAGCACCCGGATCGTCGACCACACGCACAGCGCCGGTCGGCTCTGCAGCGGGTGCGCCCCGGCCTTCACGCCGAGGGCGAGGAGCCGCACGGCGCCGAGGACGAGGGCGGCCAGGACCACGAAGCCGGCGAGCACGGCGGGCAGCAACCACGGCGCGAGCGCGGCGGCCGCGTCCCCGGCGCTGGTCGTGCCGCCGATGTCGGCGAGCAGCAGGACCGGGACGGCCACGACGAGCACCGCGACGGCGGGCAGGCACGACAGCAGGCCGGCGACGACGCCGTACGCCGCCGCCCAGGTGCGCAGCGAACGGCGGGACGCGGGCGGGCGCTCGGCCCACGGGCCACGGGCGACCGAGCTCATCCGGACCGCCGGTGCCCCGGACCAGAACTCCCCGGTCGGCACCTCGCCGAAGACCGCCGAGCCCGGCGCCACCTCGGCACCGTCCCCGACCACCGCGCCCGGGCAGAGCATGGACCGGGTGCCGACCCGGGCCTGGCGCCCGATCCGGATGCCGCCGACGTGGAGGGTGTCGCCGTCGATCCAGTACCCGGTCAGGTCGACCTCCGGCTCGATCGAGGCGCCCTTGCCGACGGTCAGGTGGCCGGTGACGGGCGGCAGCGAGTGCAGGTCGGCGCCGCGGGCGACCTTGGCGCCGAGGAGGCGCGCGTACCAGGTGATGTACGGCGCCCCGGCGAGCCGGGTCGCGCCGAGCTCGTCGGCCAGCCGCTCGGCGGTCCAGATCCGCAGGTGCACCTTGCCGCCACGCGGGTACGCCCCCGGCTTCACCCCCGCGAGCACCGCCTGGGCGAGCTTGGCGGCCACGAACATCCGTCCCGGCGGGCTGACCAGGACGACGAGCAGCAGGGCGAGCGCCCACCACGGCACGACGGGCAGCCAGGCGACGTCGAGGACGTCGTGGCCCAGCCGCGCGAGGGTGAGGATCCCGGCGATCCAGCGCGGCGCCGCCAGGGCGCGCAGCAACGGGACCGCGAGCACCTGGCCGACCTGGGTCTTGCGCGGGATCGGCTTCACCTTGCGGCTCTGCTCGGCCAGTGCGCTCGGCTCCAGGGAGTCGAGGAACGCGGCCAGGCCGTCGACGGTGGGGTTCTCGTAGAGGTCGGCGACGGTCAGCTCGGCGTGGTCGGCGCGGAGCAGGGTGACCACCTGCGCGGCGGTCAGGCTGCCGCCGCCGAGGTCGAAGAAGTCGGACCCCGGGCCGTCGGGCGCGGCACCGATCACCTTCTGCCAGACCTCGGCGATCCGGGCCGCGGTGCCGTGCAGGCCGGCGTCCGCGGGGTCGGCGGCGGCCAGCGGCCACGGCAGCGCGTCACGGTCGACCTTGCCGGAGGTGCGGGTCGGGATGTCGTCGACCACGGCGAGCCGGGGAACGAGCGCGGCCGGCATCGTGGCCCGCAGGTGGGCGGTGGCCGCAGCAGCGTCGTACTCCGCGGTGGTCGTGACGTAGCCGACGAGGAGCTGGTTGCCCGTGCTGGTGCGGCGCACGGCGGCCGCGGCCGCGCTCACCCCGGGCAGCGCGAGCAGCGCGGAGTCGATCTCGCCGAGCTCGATCCGGCGCCCGCCGACCTTGACCTGGTCGTCGGCGCGGCCGGCGAAGAGCAGGCCGGCGGGGTCGTTGACGACGATGTCGCCGCTGCGGTACGCGCGCTCCCAGCCGAGCGTCGGCATGGGCGCGTACTTCTCGGCGTCCTTGGCGGAATCGAGGTAGCGCGCCAGGCCGACGCCCCCGATGATCAGCTCGCCGCGCTCGCCCTCCCCGACGGGCTCGCCGCTCGCCGGGTCGACCACGACCAGGTCCCAGCCCGCCAGCGGGAGGCCGATCCGCACCGGCCCCTCGGCGTCGACGAGGGCGCCGCACGCGACGACGGTCGCCTCGGTGGGGCCGTAGGTGTTCCACACCTCGCGACCGGGCCTGACCAGGCGAGCGGCCAGCTCGGGTGGGAGCGCCTCGCCGCCGAGGATCAGCAGCCGGACCCGCTCGAGCGCGTCGTCGGGCCACAGGCTGACCAGGGTCGGGACCGTGGAGACGACGGTGATGTCGTTGGCGGTCAGCCACGGGCCGACGTCGACGCCGCTGCGCACCAGCGCGCGGGGCGCGGGGACCAGGCAGGCGCCGTACCGCCAGGCCAGCCACATCTCCTCGCAGCTCGCGTCGAACGCGACGCTGAGGCCGGCCATCACGCGGTCGGCCGGGCCGACCGGGTCGTCCTGCAGGAACATCAGCGACTCGGCGTCGACGAAGGCCGCGGCGTTGCGGTGGGTGACCGCGACGCCCTTGGGGGTGCCGGTCGAGCCGGACGTGAAGATCACCCAGGCGTCGTCCTCCGGCGTGGGGTCGCGCCGGGCCCGCGCTGCCGCCTCGCGGCGGGACTCGATGACCAGGCCCGCGCCGATCAGCGCGGCGACCTGCGCCTCGCCGAACACCAGGCGGGCGCGCTCCTCGGGGTCGTCGGCGTCGACCGGGACGTAGGCCGCGCCGGCGAACAGGACGCCCATGATGGCGACGTACAGGTCGGTCGTGCCCGACGGCAGCCGGACGCCGACCTTGTCCCCCGGTCCGATCCCGAGCTCCGCGAGCTCGAGGGCGACGACCTCGGCGGCCTCCGCGAACTCGGCGTAGGTGACGGTGTCGTTGCCGCTGTCGAGCGCCATCGCGTCGGGGTGGGCGGCCGCGGTGCGCCGGAAGGCCTCGACGAGCGTGCGCGGCGCGGGTGCCTCGGCGCCGCGGAGCAGGGGGTTCACCTCTCGATCCTCGTCGATGCAGGTGAACGGAGGATGGCGTGTCGGGGCGCGGCTGGTTGTGCCGGTTTGTGACCTGGGACACAATCTGCGAGGTGAGCGCGACGACGGAGTCCACCACCGCACCGACCAAGGCCTGGCCGCCCGCAACGCCGCCCGAGCCGACCTACGTCGAGGACCGGCTCAACTACTGGGCCGAGGCCACGCCGGACGCCGAGGCGATGACCTACCTCGGCCGCACCTGGACCTGGAAGGAGTGGCACGACCGCGTGCACCGCGCGGCCGGCGGACTGCGCGACCTCGGCATCGCGCGCGGCGACGTCGTGTCCTTCCTCGACAAGAACCACCCGGCCTGCGTGGAGATCAGCCTCGCCGCGGGATCGATCGGCGCGGCCAACGCGATCATCAACTGGCGCTCGGCCGGCGACGAGATCGACTACGCCGTCAACGACTCCGGCGCGAAGGTGCTCTTCGTCGGCCGCGAGCTGATGCCGACGATCGCGGCGATCCGCGACCGGCTGCCCAACGTGCAGAAGATCATCGAGGTCACCCCCGAGGGCGGCGAGGACGACGAGTACGAGCAGTTCCTCGCCTCGTCCACGCCGTGCGACGACGGGCCCGACGTGCTCGAGGACGACGTGTGCCTGGTCATGTACTCCTCCGGCACGACCGGGCGGCCCAAGGGCGTGATGCTCACGCACCGCAACATGGTCCGGCACACGATCAACGGACACGACGGCTGGGGGTTCGAGCCCGGCGACAAGTCGATGGTGGCGATGCCGCTCTTCCACGTCGGCGGGTCGTCCTACGTCCTGTTCGGCATCCACGACGGCATCCCCAGCGTGATGACCCGCGAGCCCGACGCGGCCTCGCTGGCCGGCGCGATCATGGCCGGCGCCAACCGCACCTTCCTGGTGCCGGCCGTCCTCGCCCAGGTGCTGCAGGCCGGCCCCGACGCGGTCAAGCTCTTCGGGCTGCTCAAGACCTACACGTACGGCGCCGCGCCGATGCCGCCGCCGCTGCTGCGCGCCGCGATGCAGGCCTGGCCCGACACCGACTTCATCCAGGTCTACGGCCTGACCGAGGTCGCCGGCGTCGCCACCCACCTGATGCCCGAGGACCACCGCACCGCCGAGTCGTCCGGCCACCCCGAGCGGCTGGTCTCGGCCGGCAAGCCGCTGCCGGAGTGCGAGGTCCGCATCGTCGACCCGGCGTCGTTGACGGACGTCGGCGTGGGTGAGCACGGTGAGATCTGGCTGAAGACCCCGCAGCTGATGAAGGGCTTCCTCAACAAGCCCGAGGCCACCGCCGAGGTGATCACCGCCGAGGGCTGGTTCCGCACCGGCGACATGGGCCACGTCGACGAGGGCGGCTACGTCTTCGTCTCCGACCGGCTCAAGGACATGATCATCACGGGCGGCGAGAACGTGTACTCCCCCGAGGTCGAGCGGGTCCTCTCCGAGCACCCGGGTGTCCTCGAGGTCGCGGTGATCGGCGTACCCGATGCGACGTGGGGCGAGTCGGTCAAGGCCGTCGTGGCGCTCAAGGAGGGCTCGGACGCCACCGAGACCGAGCTGATCGAGTGGACCCGCGAGCGGCTCGCGCACTACAAGGCGCCGAAGTCCGTCGACATCATCACCGCGCTCCCCCGCAACCCCACCGGAAAGATCCTCAAGCGGGAGCTGCGCAAGCCGTACTGGGAGGACCAGGCCCGCCAGGTCTGAGGGCGGCGCGGCCCGGCCAGGCGGGCTGTAACACGTGGTCCGCCTCACTGGTCGGCGGTTCTCAGCAGGATCCGCCCACTTTCCGGCCCATCCCTGCGGACAAGCGCCGAGCAGAGCAGCGAACCACGTGTTACAGCCCGCGCCCCGGCCGTCACGGCGACCACGGCGGCAGCACCGGTCCACGTCGTACGACGAGCCGCGGCTTGGGGTGCCGTGGACGGAACGGCGCGAGGTCGGAGGCGTCGATGCCGAAGCGGGAACAGGTGTCGAGGTACTCGCGCCGACAGCGCTCGAGCGCCATCCGGCGCTGCCGACCGAAGAAGTCATTCCAGGTCAGCCGTGACATGCCGGTCTTGAATCCGGTGACGAAGTCCTGGCGCAGCTTCTCCTCCCACAGCGTCTCCTCGGGGTCCTTCACGGAGAAGCCGCCTGCGCTCACGAGGCGCAGCTTCAGCCTGCTGTCGACCTCGAAGAAGTGCCTTCCCAGGCGCAGGTCGCACCACGCGGTCCGACCGTCGGCGGTGAGGCCGAACTGCGGCTGTGGCACGCCGTACCCGAGCTCGGTGACGAAGTCCCGGCCGAGAGACTCCGCGATCGAGTCGGTCAGGTGCGATGCGGAAGCGACGACATCGTTCACCACGCTCACGTGCGGCCACCGTGTCATCGCACTCGCCGCTCGTTCGAGGTCGGCGCGCGTCGCACCCGACCGGAGGGCCGAGTCCGCGGCGACCAGACCGTGCAGGTAGCCGTGCTCGCGAGCGATGTCGAGGCTCGTCCGCGCCCCATCGAGCGCCGGCACGCCGTCGACGTGCACGACCTGATCGGACGCATACGGCGCCAGGTGGTACTGCACCGCGTCGCGCACGTGCGAACCCGCGACGCCGGGCCGGCCGATGTGTGTGCGCGGCTCCTGCTCGCGGAGCACGTCCAGCTGCTGGAGGTGGGCCGAGGAGTGATGGGACATCGCATGGGGGCCGTGGATCCGCAGGCTCACCGCGCGGTCGGCCAGCACTCGCCGCTGCACGTGCGTCGTCAGCGCAGCGACGTACGCCGCTTCGGCGTACACCCCGCGTCGCACCGCGACCCACGTTCCTGAGCGAACCAGGCTGTCGATCCGGTGCCCGGCCATGCCGGCTCGCATCGCCTGCCGCCTGGTGACCAGTCCCCACTGCGCACCCATCAGTGCTACGACCCGAGCGTTCACCCCGGACACGATCCGCCCCCGAAGCCCCGGCGTCCGTACGGTCCGGCCGGCCTGTGGACCACCTCGAGGCCGAGGCCCTCTGGGGAGGCCCGGTGTCCTGGCGCGGGGCTCGTGTGGCGGGTGATGTAACACGTGGTTCGCGCCACTGGTCGCCCGTTCCCAGCAGAAAACGCCCGTCACATGGCCCAGATCTGCTGACTGGCGCGGGGAAGTGCAGTGATCAACGTGTTACAGCCCGACCGGGCCGCGCCGCCGGGCACCACTCATCAGAAGTCCTCAACGCGCACTCAGGGCGCTCACAGGGACCGCTCGCACAGTGGAGGCATGACCCAGCTGCTGCCGCCGCCGCCCCCGTTCCCGCCGGCCCCGTTCGGGCAGACGCCGCCCCCACAGCGACGTCCGCGCCGGTCCGGGTTCGCAGTGGCGGTGCTGACCGGCGCCCTGGTGGTCGGCGGCGGGGCGGGGATCGCGACGGCCGCGATCTACGACAACGCCACGGGCGGCTCCGGCGGCTCCGCCACCGCACCGCTCTCCGTGGTCGACAACGGCAACCCCAAGCCGGCGTCGGGCAGCGTGGAGTCGGTCGCGGCGGCCGTCCTGCCGTCGGTGGTGGCCCTCGAGGTCAGCGGCGGCGGGGCGGCCGGAAGCGGGTCGGGCGTCGTGCTCGACACGAGCGGCACGATCCTCACCAACGACCACGTGGTGACGCTCGGTGGGCAGATCCCAGCCGACCAGGCCGAGGTGACGGTGTCGTTCAGCAACGGCAAGAAGGTGCGGGCGACGGTGGTCGGCACCGACCCGCTCACCGACACCGCCCTGGTCAAGGTCGAGGGCGTCTCCGACCTCAAGCCGATCACGATCGGCAAGTCGAGCAACCTCGACGTGGGCGAGCAGGTGGTGGCGATCGGGTCGCCGTTCGGCCTCGACGCCACGGTCACCAGCGGCATCGTCAGCGCGCTCGACCGCCCGGTCGAGGTCGCGCGTGACGCGCAGGGCAACGCCACGGCGTACCCGGCCATCCAGACCGACGCGGCCATCAACCCGGGCAACAGCGGCGGCCCGCTGGTCAACATGGACGGCCAGCTGGTCGGCATCAACGCCTCGATCCGCTCGACCGGCTCCGGTCAGGGCGCCGAGGCAGGCTCGATCGGGCTGGGCTTCGCGATCCCGATCGACGAGGTGCTGCCGATCATCGACCAGCTCCGCGCCGGCGAGACCCCGACCCACGCCCGGCTCGGCATCCAGGTCTCCGACGTGTCCGGTACGGCGGGCTCGAGCGACACGACGCTCACCGGAGCCCGCATCGCCCAGCTCGAGAAGGGCTCGGCCGCGGCCGCGGCCGGCTTGAAGCAGGACGACGTGATCACCGCGATCGACTCGCACCAGATCGACGGCAGCGAGGCACTGATCGCGACGATCCGCGCCTACCGCCCCGGCGACACGGTCAAGGTGACCTACCTGCGTGACGGCAAGGACAGCACGACCGAGCTCAAGCTCGGCTCGGACTCCTAGGACCTGGGCCTAGGAGCCGCCGCCCCCAGCCTTGCGGCGGTGCATCTTGGGCGCACCGCCGACCACCTCGGAGCCGTGGGCCTTCTCCTTGGTGGGCCCGTCCGCGTGGACGCCCTGCTCCTTGTGGTTCTTGCGGTCGAGGGCCTCGCGCATCTTCGCCTTGAGATCGTCGTTCGCGCCGTTGGCAGTCATGGTCGTCCTTCCGCAGCAACTGAGGGTGACTCCCCCACCGTTGCATCCCGTCGCCCGGGAACCAAGGGATTAACGGGGCGGGGCGACGATCTTCTGCAGGTCAGCCGACCGGGCAGTCGCCACGAAGCCGAGCCGCTCGTTGATGTCGATCATCGGACCGTTGTCCTCGGCGTTCCAGGTGACCACCCGACGGCCCTCGGTGTCGAGATCGTGCTGCAGGGCACGCAGGTTGGCGACCTTCAGGGCCAGCCCGAGCCGGTGGCCCCGATGGTCGCGACGCACGAGCGTGCCCCACTGGTGGACGAAGACCGGGTCGTGCTCGGGGACCATCAGCATCGACTGCGCGACCACCTCGCCGGACGGGTCGAGGGCGACGGCGTGCCAGGGGGTGCGCCGCTGGCGTGCCTGCGCAGCCTCCGCCTCCCGGTGCGCCGCGACGTCCGCGGTGAGGTCCTCGCGCTCGACCGTGCCCGCAGGCGCCTCGGTCATCAGGGTGGTCGACACGGCCAGCCAACCGGCCACCAGGTCCTCGGGCACCGGGCCGGACCAGGTCCGGATCCGGTACGCCGCGTGGTGCGGTGCGGCCGCGGCGGCGAGCCGCGCGAGGTGGTCGGCCGCAACGGGCAGCGGCAACTCACGCTGCACCTCGCCGATGCCGAAGCGGTAGCCGTGGACCCGAGCGAACTCCATCCCGGGCATCCCCGCCCCGTCGGCGGGACCTCCCTCGAGCCACTGCGCGCGCGTGTCGAAGCGCGACCGGCCGGCCGCGGCGGCCACCGACTCGACCCGGCGCAGCATGCGCGAACCGTGTCCGCGCCGTCGCACGTCGGGACGGACGTGGACGTCGATCTCGGCGCCGTCGAGGTTGTCGAGCAGGCGCAGCGACAGCCAGCCGGCAGCGACGGTCTCCCCGCCGACGCGCCCCGCCAGGAGCACCACCCGCCGCTGCCGGCCGGCGTCGCGCACCAGCACGGCCTGCTCCTGCGCAGTGGCCGTCGTGGCGTGCACTCCGAGCTCGTGACGCTCCGAGGCGGCCACCACGGCGGACCAGGCGGCGAGCCCGGGCTCGTCGTCGGGACCGATCTGGGTGATCTGCAGGTCGCTCACCGGGCCCGCGCCACCCGTCCCTCGTCCCAGACCGGGCCGTCGGACTCGTAGACCGTGCCGTCGGCGCCGAAGACGCAGAACCGGTCGAACCCGCGGGCGAACCACCGGTCGTGGGTGACCGCGACGACGGTGCCGTCGAAGGCAGCCAGCCCCTCCTCGAGCGCCTCGGCGGACTGCACGTCGAGGTTGTCGGTCGGCTCGTCGAGCAGCAGCAGCGTCGCGCCGGACAGCTCGAGCAGCAGGATCTGGAAGCGGGCCTGCTGCCCGCCCGACAGCGACTCGAAGGGCTGCTCGGCGCTGGCCGCGAGCTCGTAGCGGTCGAGCACCCGACTCGCCTGCTCACGGCCCATCCCCTGCCGACCGTTGGGAACGCCGTCGCCACGGTGCAGGATCTCGACCAGGGTCCGTCCGACCAGCTCGGGGTGCTCGTGGGTCTGCACGAACCAGCCGGGCCGCACCCGCGCACCCAGCCGGGCCCGGCCCGTGTGCGCGACCGGTGCGATCGGCACGTCGCCCACGGGCCGGTGCTCGACGTCGGGATCAGTGCCGCCCGCGGCGAGCAGCCGCAGGAAGTGGGACTTGCCGGAGCCGTTGGAGCCCAGCACAGCCAGCCGGTCGCCGTACCAGACCTCGAGGTCGAACGGCTTCATCAGCCCGGTGAGCTCGAGCTCCTCGCAGACGACCGCGCGCTTGCCCGTGCGCGCTCCCGACAGCCGCATCGTCACCTGCTGCTCGCGCGGCTGCTCGGTCGGCGGGCCGGCCTCCTCGAACTTGCGCAGCCGGGTCTGCGCCGCCCGGTACTGCGAGGACATGCCGTCGTTGTACTCGGCCTTGATCTTCAGCCGCAGCACCAGGGCCTTGATCTTGGCGTGCTCCTCGTCCCAGCGACGACGCAGCTCGGCGAAGCGGGCGAAGCGGTCCTTGCGCGCCTCGTGGTACGACGCGAAGCCGCCCGGGTGCGTCCAGACGCTGTTGCCCCCGCCGCCCGCGCCGAGCTCGACGGTGACGACGTGGGTGGCGGCGTTGGCCAGCAGCTCGCGGTCGTGGCTGATGAACAGGATCGTCTTGTCGGAGGCGGCGATGCGCTGCTCGAGCCAGATCTTGCCGGGTACGTCGAGGAAGTTGTCGGGCTCGTCGAGCAGCAGCACCTCCTCCGGTCCGGCGAGGAGGTACTCGAGCACGAGACGCTTCTGCTCGCCGCCGCTGAGCGTGCGCAGCTCGCGGTACTTCGCCCGGTCGTAGGGCAGCGCCAGCGCCTTGACCGTGCACACGTCCCAGACCACCTCGACGTCGTACCCGCCCGCGTCGGCGTACTCCGCCAGGGCGTGCGCGTAGGCCAGCTGCGTGGCCTCGTCGTCGGTGTCCATCAGCGCCAGCTCGCAGCGGTCGACCTCGGCGGCGGCGCGCCGGACCCGCTCGGGCGCGAGACCGAGCAGCAGGTCGGCGATCGTCGGCTCCTCGCCCAGGCCGCGGTCCACCATCTGCCGCATCACCCCGAGCCCGCCGGAGCGGGTCACCGCGCCGGCGTGGGGCTGCAGGTCGCCGGTGATGATCCGGAACAGCGTGGTCTTCCCGGCGCCGTTGGCGCCGACCAGCGCGACCTTGGCGCCCTCACCGACCCGGAACGACACGTCGTCGAGCAGCACCCGCCCGTCGGGCAGCTCGTACCGGACGCCGGCGACCTCCACATGACCCACGAGGGTCGATTGTCCGCGAAGAGGCCGCCGGCTGCGAACCGATTAACCCCGAATCACGCCCGGCGCTCGAGCATCGGCACCCGCGAGCGCGTGCACGCCGCCGTGACCAGTGCCGCGAGCACCGGGACCCCGAGCCCCACGCCCGCGAGGTTCGCCCAGGGCACCGTGAAGGACGGCGCGCCGAACGTCGCCCGCAGGGCGTAGGACACGAAGCTCCCGAGCACCACCCCGACCAGAGCGCCGACCCCCGAGATGACCAGGGCCTGCGCGCCGGCCAGCCGGCGTCGTACGGCGGGATCGGCTCCCACCGCGGACAGGGTCGCCAGCTCGCGCCGGCCCTCGGCCGCGGAGAGGGCGACGGCGATGGCGACGCCGATCAGGGTGACCAGCGTGGCGATGCCGCCGACGACGAGCAGGCCGAGGCGGTGGTCGTCGTGGTACGGCTCACCGATCGAGGCGCCCGCCCGGTGTCCCTCCCGCGCAGCGCGGAGCCCGGCCTTCACCTGCGCCGGCGTGGCGTCGGAGGCGTAGGCGATCAGCCGGGTGGCTTCGGGATTGGTCACCAGTCCGTTCGCGGCGGCCGTCTCGGCGCTCATGAAGACGCCGGGCAGCGAGGTGTAGAAGGTCGTGCGCGGCGCAGCGACGGCGGGCAGCGCGAGCGTCGGGGCGTCCTCCTCCGAGCTGGCCTCCGAGCCGGCCTCGTCCTTGTAGAAGAGGCTCGCCGTGGCGTTGCCGTCGGCGTCGATCATCGACGGCGAGGTGACGAGCACCTCACCCCGCTCGAGGGCCGCCCGCTCCGCGGCGTTCAGGTCCCTCCCGAGGGTGAGCCGGACCAGCGTCGGGTCCGCGATCGCCGCCGTGCCGGCGCTTCCGTAGGTGATGCAACTGGAGTCGCAGCCGACGTGGTCGTCGAACCAGATCGGCTGGATCGGCGCCAGGCCCTGCTCCTGCTGGGACTCCGGGATGGCGTAGCCGAGCTCGGAGGGGGCCAGCACCTGGGCCTCGGGGAGGACCGCTGCCGCCCGCTCGACCGCGGCGCTGGTGATCGCCGCGTTCTCGGCCTGGTCGGTGCCGTACTGCGTGTAGACCCGCATCGTGTGCTCCGGCTGGTCCGGCAACCAGAGGGCCTCGTCGGCCCGTGCCGACCCGGTCATCGCGAAGGCCGCGACCACCGAGCCGGCGACGGCCAGCATGATCGCGCTGGTCGCCGGTCCGGTGCGGTGCCGGTGCCGGTCGGCGTCGCGTACTGCCAACCGTCCGGGCAGCGGCAGCCGGGCCCCGAACCTGCCGAGCAGGCCGAGGAGCGACGGCATCGCGAGCACCAGGCCGGCAACGCCGAGGACCGCCCCGGCGAGGACGAGGGCGATCGGAACGGTCGGGCTGGGCGGCTGGAGCGAGATCCCCGTGAGCCGGGCCGTGGTGAGCGCGTCGGCGTACGCCGCGAAGTCGGAGGCCATCATGCCGCTCCCGACCAGGCCCAGGACGATGCCGGTCCCGATCCCGAGGGCGCCGACGAGCGCGACCCGGCGCGATCGCTCCCGGGTGATGCGGAACCTCCCCGACAGCGCGTCCAGAGGCTGACGTCGCGCGGCGCCGATGGCGGGGACGACGGCCGCGAGGACTCCGGACAGCACGCCCACCACGACCGCGATCAGCACCTCCGGGCCGAGCCGGAAGACCGGGATCGTCGAGCCGTTCAGCCACTCCCACAACGGCCAGCCGAGCCGTGCGACCACCAGGCCGACGGCGACACCACCGACGGTCCCGATCACGCCGAGCGTGGCGCCCTGGACGAGCAGCACCGCGCGCAGCTGGCGCGGCGAGGCACCCCCGGCGCTGATCAGGCCCATGTCGCGGACCTGCTTGCGGGCACCGACCGCGAAGGCCGCGCCGGCGAGCAGGATCACCTCGAGCAGGCCCAGGCCCACGATCAGGGTGGTGAGCGCGGCTCCGCGCACCTGGTCGAGGGTGACCGGCTCGTCCCAGGCCTGGTACTGGTCGCGGTGGACGTAGGTGTCGCGCGGGTAGAGCACGACCCCGTGCTCCGCGAGCCGGTGGGCGAGTGCGTTCGCGCTGACGCCGGGAGGCAGGTCGACCAGGTAGGTCGAGGTGGTGTCGTAGGGCCCGTCAGCCTGGCGCCTCGGGACGATCTCCTGCCCCGGCTGGGCGTAGACGTCGGTGCAGCGCAGGCACTGCTCGTCGCGGACGACGCCGCTGACCGTGATCCGGGTGCCGGTCAGATCATCGGTGACGACGTCGCCCGGGCCGACGCGGAGCTTGTCCGCGGCCCCCTGGGTGATCGCGACCTCGCCGGGCCCGGGGTACTTCCCGTCACGCAGCTGCACGCGATCGGGCTGGAAGGCCGACGGCATCGTGGCCTCGGCGAGCGACGCCTCGGCGTACCGGTCACCCTTGCGGAGCAGCAGGAACGCCCCGCCGTCGTTGGACGATGCGACCTCGGTCCGGGTGCCGGGCGGCAGCAGGCGGTCCAGGTCGACCGTGGCGGGATCGCGCTCGCCCACGGTGTCGTAGCCACCGCTCCACTCGGAGACGAGCTCGAAGTACTTGATCCGCTCCGCCGGCGTGACGACGAGCTTGGCGTCGGCGCTGCCGAGGTTCCGCTCGGCGTACGCCACCGGCGAGTCGCTCGACCGGTAGAGCACGTCGCTGAACGTGGCCACCGCGACCGGCAGCCCGATCAGCAGCGCGATCAGGATCGATCGCGCCAGGTTGCGGCGGATCGAGCGTCGCGCCATCCGCCGGGCGGGCTTCCACACGCTCACGTCAGCGCCCCGAGGTCGAGGACGGCCGGCGCGTCGGCGGTGGTCTCGTCGACGATGGCGCCGTCGCTGATGAACACCACGCGGTCGGCCCAGGCGGAGTGCCGGGGCTCGTGGGTGACCAGCAGGCAGGCGGCACCGGCGTCGCAACGCGCCCGGAGCAGGCGCAGCACGCCCTCTCCGGTCTCGCTGTCCAGCGCCCCGGTCGGCTCGTCTGCGAGCACCAGGCGCCGCGGTCCGATCAGGGCGCGGGCGATCGCGACCCGCTGCTGCTGGCCGCCGGACATCTCGTCCGGGAACCGGTCGGCGACCTCGCGCAGCCCGATCTCCTCGAGCGCGGCGAGCGCCTCGGTCCGGGCCTCGGTGGCCGAGGTGCCGTCGAGCTCGCGCGGCAGCGCGATGTTCTCGGCAGCGCTCAGCGACGGCACCAGGTTGAGGTCCTGGAAGACGTAGCCGATCGAGCGGCGGCGCAGCCGGGCCAGGTCCTTGCGGGACAGGCCGCCCAGTGACTGGCCCTCGACGAGGACGTCGCCGGAGCTGGGGGCGTCGAGGCCGCCGGCCAGGTGCAGCAGGGTGCTCTTGCCGGAGCCCGAGGCACCGCGTACGGCGACCAGCTCGCCCGCGCCCACGGTGAGCGTGGCGGCGTGCAGGGCGGTCACCAGGGTCTCGCCGACGCCGTACACCTTGCCGGCGTTGCGAATCTCCAGGACGGGGTTGGCGGTCACTGGACGGCCTCCTTCTCGGGGGTCTTTGCGGTTCGGGCCTTGCGGAGCCGGGCTTCACACCGGTCGAGCCAGCTGACCTCGGCCTCGACGGCGAAGATCAGCGAGTCGACCACCATCACCCGGGCCAGGTCCTCGTCCGGGACGGACGCCTTGACGCGGGTCAGGGACTGCAGGGAGCTCATCGCCTGGCGGCGCTGGGCCTGCACCACCTCGCGCGCATCGACGCCCGGGGTGTTCACCGCCATCGCCAGCTTGATCGCGAGCTCGTCGCGCGGGCGCGACTCCTGCGCGATCGGCGAGCTGAACCAGCCGGCGAGCTCCTCGCGCCCGGCCGGGGTGAGCGCGTAGACCACGCGCCCGTCGTCGTCCGGCTCCCCGTCGGCCTCGATCTGGCCGCCCTTCTCGAGGCGCTGGAGGGTCGAGTACACCTGCCCGATGTTCAGCGGCCAGGCCGACCCGGTCGTGGCCTCGAACTCGGCCTTGAGCTGGTAGCCGTACTTCGGGCCCGGCGCCAGGAGCGCCAGGAGACCGTGCTTGATGGACATGAGTACGGAGTATGCATACGGCGTATCCATATGTCCAGCGGCACGCCGTCGTCGGCGCCTGCAAGGATCTCGCCATGGAGTGGATCGACCTGCTGGAGAAGACCACCGGCGACTTCGCGGACGTGCTCGCGACCGGCGACCTCGCCGCCCCCGTCCCGGCCTGCCCGGGCTGGACGCTCGCCGACCTGGGCGAGCACACCCGGTGGGTGCACGCCTGGGCGACGCACGCCGTCACCGACCACTCCCCCGACGGCGACACCCCGGCCCCCGGGCTGGAGCGCGATGCGCTGGTCGACGGCTACCGGGCGGCGGCCGGTCGTCTGCTCGAGGTGCTCCGGCACACGGCACCCGACGCACCGGTGTGGACCTTCGGCCCCGACTCGCGGGCCGGCTTCTGGCGGCGGCGCCAGCTCCACGAGGTCACCATGCACCTGCACGACGCCCTCGACTCCCAGGCACGCACGGCCGAATGGCGGGTGAGCCCCGAGCTCGGCTGGGACGGCGTCGACGAGGTCGCGACGCTCTTCTACCCCCGCCAGGTGCGGCTCGGCCGCACCGAGCCGCTGCCCGCGCCGGTGCGCCTGGTCGCCACCGACCTGGACCGCTCGCTGGTCCTCGAGCCCGACGCCGCCGGGGAGCCGGTCGAGCTGGCCGCCCCGGCCGCGGAGCTGCTGCTCATGCTCTGGGGCCGGATGCCGGCGGCCGGTCCGGCTGCCGACGTGCTCGCCCAGGCGAAGGTCACGTCCTGACCCACTCCGCCGGGCAGTGCTCGTGCAGCCGGCAGCAGGCGTGCGGGTACATCTCCTCGTCCGGCCACGGGTGCGACCACCCGGCGCCGGCGAGCTCCGGGTGGGTGCACTTGTAGCGCTCCGGGCGGTCGGCCGCGGCCGCCTGCTGCAGGACGGCGGCCCGCTCGTGGGTCAGCTCGCCGCGCCGGTCGAGCAGCCGGGCGATGTCGGACAGCGTGGGAGCGGGCACGATCAGTCCGCGACGAAGCGGGCGTCGACCTCCGCGGAGACCTCGATGTCCTCGGGCGAGAGCTCCAGCTCGGCGCCACCGCCGGTGTCCTTGGCCGCCATCCTCAGGTACGCCGCCGGGGCGGCGCCGCCCATCGGCGAGATGCCCGGGCCGAGCATGCCGGCGTCGGCCACGGCGACGGGCCGCACCGGTCCGAGGCCGAGCGCGTCGGCGTACTCCTGGGCACGACGGGCGGCGTCCTGCACGGCGCGGGCGCGGACGGTGTGCTCGAGCTCGACCCGGCGCGCCTCGGTCAGGGCCCACTGCACGCCGTCGAGATGGAAGCCCTCGGCCGAACCGACCAGCCCGCCCACCCAGCTGGTGAGCCGCGCGAAGTCGCGGAACTTCACCTGCACACCGACGCTGGCGTGGTGGACGAGCGGGAGCTGCTTGCCGTCCTGGTTCCAGGGCCGCTCGGCCCAGGTCCGCACGTGCTGGGTGGACCACCAGGTCACGGGACCGGCGGCCGGGTCGTGAAGCTCCCGGACCGATGCCTTCACGGCCTCGAGGTCGGCCGCGACGCGGTCGTAGACCGGCTGCAGCGCGGGGCCCTGGAAGGACAGCGTGACCTGCGCGGTGCCGCGCTCGGGCGGCTGGAAGGCGGAGTGCGACCCGCGCACGGTGAACTCGGTCGGCATGGCGCCACTCTAGGCACCGCCCGGTCAGGCGCGACGGGTCTCGAGGACCCGGAACCCCTTGGCGCTGGCGATCCGCTCGGTCGGGTACCCCTGCTCGCCGAGCCACCGCTGCAGCGAGTCGGCGCCGAGGTTCTTGCCGACCACCATCACCGCGCGACCCCCGGGCGCGAGCCGCGGCAGCCAGGTCAGCAGCAGCTCGTGCAGCGCCGTCTTGCCGATCCGGATGGGCGGGTTCGACCAGATCTCGTCGTAGGTCTCCGCCGGGTCGACCTGCTCCGGGACCAGCGCGGTGTAGCGGTCGGCGAGACCGAGTGCGGCCGCGTTCTCGTTGGCGAGCAGGACGGCGCGCTGGTTGACGTCGACCGCGGTGACCGTGGCCGTGGGGGCCGCGACGGCGCAGGCGATCCCGATGACGCCGTACCCGCAGCCGAGGTCGAGGATCCGCCCACCGGCGGGCGGCTCGGTCTCGCGGAACAGGACCGACGTACCGATGTCGAGACGGCCCTGTGCGAACACACCGGACCCGCTGACCAGCCGCAGCCCGTGGCCCCAGACGTCGGCCTCGACCGGCGCGCGCTGGAACGCGACCGACGGGTCGGCGGAGAAGTAGTGCTCGTCGCTCACCCTTCGGCCCCCTCGGCCCCTTCGGCTCCGTCCGTCTCCGCGTGGGTACGACGGGCCGCGGTCTGCGCCACCCGCGCCGCCAGCCCGGCGGCGTCGGGGTAGGCGACCTCCTCCAGGGTCAGCCCGTGCGCCGGTACGACGATCACGCCCTGGTCGCGCCGGCGCCCGGTGAGGATCTCCACTGCCCAGGCGGGGTCGTGGCGCCCCTCGCCGATGGCGATCATGCAGCCGACCAGCGCACGCACCATCGAGTGGCAGAACGCGTCGGCCTTCACGTGCCCGACGACGAGGCCGTCGTCGGTGCGGGTCCAGCCGAACTCCAGCAGGGTGCGGATCGTCGTGGCACCCTCGCGGTGCTTGCAGAACGCGGCGAAGTCGTGGAGCCCGACGAGCGAGCGTGCGGCCTCGTCCATCGCGGCGACGTCGAGCCGGCGCGGCCAGAAGAGCACGTGGTTGCGGGTCAGCGGGTCCGCGCGTGCCGGGTCGTCGACGATCCGGTACGCGTAGCGCCGCCACAGCGCCGCGAACCGCGCGTCGAACCCGTCGGGCGCCTCGCTGATCCGGTGTACCCGCACCGTCTTGTCGAGCACCCCGTTGACCCGCCGGGCGAGGACGTCGAGCTGCGTGACCTGGCGGGCCGCGGTGGGCGAGCCCTCCTCCGGGTCCTCGGGTACGTCGACGTGCACGACCTGCCCGCGGGCATGCACGCCCGAGTCGGTCCGGCCCGCGCAGGTCACCCGCAGCGAGCCCTCGGGCAGCCGCAGCACGGTCGTCAGTGCGGCGGTCAGCTCGGCCTGCACCGTGCGCAGTCCCGGCTGTGACGCCCAGCCCCGGAAGTCACCGCCGTCGTAGGCGAGGTCGATCCGCAGGCGCACCGGGTCAGCCTAGGGGAACCTTTTGCGCGGGGTTGGTGCGGTGCCCAACACAACTCACGGTGTTTGTCTGGCTCGCTTCGCTCGCATGTCGGGCGCCCTTTGGCGCGTGGTCTTCCCTCGCTGCGCTCGCTCCCTCGTTCCTCGGTCGCTCGCTCCGCTCAGTCCAGACCACGCGGGGCGCCCGACGACAACCCCTTCAGCGGCACCGCGCGCTCGAGTGAGTCACGCCGGGCCACCGACCTCCGCTCGCGTCGGCGGGTCCGCACCCAACCGCCCGACGGTGACTGCGGCGACCCGGGCGGCGTAGGTCAGCGCAGCGCTCCACTCCTCCGGCCCGAGCGCGGCGAGTCGTCCCCGGGCACCGGCGCCGAGGAGGGGCCACAGGTGGTCGATGAGCGCGGCGGCGAAGGTGTCGCCGGCGCCGATGGTGTCGACGACGTCCACCGGCTCGGCGTGCACGCCGCCGGTGGTCCAGTCGGGTCCGGAGCAGGCGTGCCACGAGGCCCCCTCGGCGCCGTGGGTGACGATCACCGCGACGGGGCCGCCGGGCAGGGCGAGCAGCGCCGAGGCCGACTCCCCCGCCGACCGGTCCGGCCAGAGCGCGACCAGGTCCTCGTCGGACGCCTTCACCAGCGTCGCGTACGACGCGGTCCGCAGCACCCGGTCGAGCACCTGCGCGCGGGTTCCGGTGATCGCGGGGCGCAGGTTGACGTCGTAGGTCAGACAGGTGGTGGACGCGATCCGCTCGACCAGGGCGAGCACGTCCTCGGCGCCCGGGTCGAGCAGCGGGGCCAGGGAGGTCACGTGGACGACGTGCGCCGCCTCGTCGGCGATGCCGGGCAGCTGCCACCCGATGTCGAAGGTGTAGGTCGCCGCGCCGGTCGCGTCGATCACCGCCTCCGCGCGGGGCGTGGACGCCAGCACGTGCGGATCGCCGGCGAGCTCGACCCCGGCCGACCGGAGGTGGCCGGCGATCGACGAACCGGCCGGGTCGTCGGCGTACGCGGTCGCGAGCCGGGCCGGCCTGCCCAGCCGGGCCAGCGCGACGGCGGCGTTGACCGCGGACCCGCCGGGCCTCCCGTCGCCGTCGACCACGTCGAGCACGGATTCGCCGATCACGAGCGCCGTCGCCGTCATGTCGACACTGTCCCATAGGCTCGCGGCCGTGGCCCTCGAGACGTCGCTGGAGAAGCCGGCTCCGGTCCGGGCGATCGCGAACGCGCTCGCCGGCTGGATCGACCGGCTCGGCGCGGTGTGGGTCGAGGGCCAGGTCACCCAGATCAGCCGGCGCCCCGGCCTGGCGACCGTCTTCATGACGCTGCGCGACTCGGTCGCCGACATCTCGGTGCCGGTCACCTGCTCGCGCGTGATGTTCGACGGCCTGCCGACGCCGGTCACCGAGGGCGCCAGCGTGGTCATCCACGCACGGCCGTCCTACTACGCCAACCGCGGCAGCCTCTCCCTCAACGCCCGCGAGATCCGGATGGTCGGTCTCGGCGAGCTGCTCGCCCGGCTCGAGCGGCGCCGGCAGCTGCTGGCTGCCGAGGGACTGTTCGCCCAGGAGCGCAAGCGCCGGCTGCCCGCCGTGCCCCGCCGGATCGGGCTGGTCACCGCGCCGAGCTCGGCCGCCGAGCGCGACGTCCTCGAGAACGCCACGCGGCGCTGGCCGGGGGTCGCCTTCACCACCGCGTACGCCGCCATGCAGGGCCAGCGCTCGGCCGAGGAGGTGATCGAGGCCGTACGCCGCCTCGACGCGGACCCCGAGGTCGACGTCATCGTGGTGGCCCGGGGCGGCGGCTCGGTCGAGGACCTGCTGCCCTTCTCCGACGAGGGCCTGATCCGCGTGGTCGCCGCCGCCCGCACCCCGGTCGTGTCCGCGATCGGCCACGAGCCGGACTCCCCGCTGCTCGACCTCGTGGCCGACGTACGCGCCTCGACGCCCACCGATGCGGCCAAGCTGATCGTGCCGGACATGGCGCAGGAGCGGATGATGGTCGACCGCGCGCGCGACGCCCTGCGCCGCGCGGTGCGCCACCGCCTCGACCGGGAGCAGGCCCAGCTCGACACCCTGCGCTCCCGGCCCGCGCTCGCCCACCCGGGCACCATGATCGACGCGCGCCTCGACGAGCTCGACGACTGGCGCTCGCGGATCCGCCGCCAGCTCGAGTGGCAGCTCGACCGCGCTGTCGACGACCTCGACCACCGCCGCGCCCGGGTCCGTGCCCTCTCGCCACTCGCCACCCTGCGCCGCGGGTACGCCGTCCTCCAGGACGCCGACGGCCACGTCGTCACCTCCGTCGGTGCCGTCTCCCCCGACGCCACGCTGTCGGTCCGGGTCGCCGACGGCCGCATCCACGTCACCGCCACCCGTTCCGAGCCGATCGCCGAGGAGATCCATGACTGACACCACGCCCCCGGAGCCGAGCGAGGAGCTGTCCTACGAGGACGCGCGCGCCGAGCTGGTCGAGGTGGTCCGTCAGCTCGAGGCGGGCGGCACGACGCTCGAGGAGTCCCTCGCGCTGTGGGAGCGCGGCGAGGCGCTCGCCACGACCTGCCAGGGCTGGCTCGACGGCGCCCGGGCGCGGCTGGAGTCGGTGCTGGGCGAGGACGGGGTCGACGACGAGGACTGAGCGCTACGGCGCCTCGGGCGTCCACGCCCAGACGCCGTTGTTGCGGACCTGGTCCCAGCTGTCTCCCTCCTCCTCGCCGGTCACCACCACGAGGGCGTCGCCTGCCCACACCGCCGGTCCCGGGAGCGCCACGGGGCCCGCCGGGCGCGGGACCTCCCGCCAGGTCCCGGTCGCGTCGTCGTACAGCTGGCCCGAGGCGGCCACCAGCGGCCCGTCCAGCGCGACGACGGGCCACCCGCCGGCGCCCGGGGCGGGCGGCTGCGGCGGGTCGGGCAGGGGCGACCAGGCTCCGGTGGCCAGGTCCAGCCGACCACCGAACGGCACCCGCCGGCCGTAGTCGCCCGGCGGGTCACCGCCGCCGTCGGTGCCGTCGAGGCTGACGGCGACCAGCCGGTCCCCGACCACGGCCCACGGTGCGCCCAGCTGTCCGCTGGGGCCGAAGGTCCGCCACCTCCCGGTCCCGCGGTCGAGGAGGGCGGCCTCGACGTACGACGGGTCGGCGCCGGCGCCGGGGCTCTCGACGAGGTCGTGGGCGCCGAGGACGAGCCCCCGTGGCGTGCTGACGAGCGTGCGGTCGAAGGACGGGCCCAGAGGATCGTCGGGCAGCTCTGACCAGGTCCGGGTGGCCGGCGTCCAGACCAGGTCCGCACGCCCGCCCTGCTCGTCGCTTCCGCTCACCAGGACCAGGCGGTCGACGTCGGCGACCGGTTGGTACCAGCCGTCGATCCGGCGCGGCAGCGTCGTCCAGCGATCCTCCGCGATCTCGTAGACGAGCACCGTCCCTGCGACGACGACGAACAGCTCCTCACCCACCAGCGCGTGCGGGGAGTACGCCGGTACCGGCCGCGGCGCGTCGGCGATCGGCCGCCAGGTGCGGTCCGCGACGTCGAGCGCCGCGCCGTCGACGGCGGCGCTGTTCGGCGCTGCGCAGTCCGCGCGGGGAGGGCACTCGTCCCCGGCGTCGCCGCCGATCGCGAGCACCTCGGCGCCGGTCCACACGACGACCGGGCCGTCACGTCGCGCCAGCGGCAGGTCCGGCAGCCGCGCCCACGGATCCTCGGCGGCGTGTTCCGCACGTCCGCGGCCTCCGAGGCCACCCGGTCCGTCGGTGCCACAGGCCGTCAGCGGGAGCAGGCACAGCACGACGGCCGGCAGCAGGAGTCGCCCCATGCCTCATGGACGCACGGGGCGAGCCGCCGGTTCCCCGGAGCAGGTCAGCCGATCGGCGTGGTGACCAGTGAGTCGACGATCGTGCGCAGGTCCTCGGCCGGCGCGGAGCCGAACACCAGCACGGTCTGACCGGCGACGTCGGCGGCGTAGGCGGAGTCGCCACCGGCGTCGGCGTACCCCTTCCAGTCGCGCGCGACGGGGCTCGCGACCTCGGCCGGGACGGTGTAGCCGGGGCGGGTCTCGGTGTCCTCGTCGACCCACTGGGACAGCATCGCGGTGAGCGAGGCGTCCTCCTGGCGGACCGCGACGAACTTCCCGTTGTCGGTGAGCAGGCGGACCATGACCACCGGGTGGTCACCGGGCTCGACGTCGACGCCGGTGGAGATCCAGCCCTTCGGCAAGGCGTCGGGGTAGACCGGCGTCAGCCCGGCCTGCTGGGCGGACTGGACGATCTCGACGTAGTCGACCGCCTCGGGCTTGACCTCGAAGTCGGGGCGGAAGGCGCCCATGAAGTAGAGGAGGCCACCGATCGCGACGACGGTGACGACCAGGGAGGTCACGAGCCCGACCGCGGACCGCTGGTAGCGGCCCGGGCGCTCTGACTGCTGCGGCTGCTGGGTGCTCATGACGGGTCCAGTGTCCCAGCCCTGTCCCCAACCATCGTCCTCAGCCCCGACGACTGACGCAAATGCGTTGATCTGATGGCAAAACAGACGCAGATGCGCCAGAGTGGCGCCATGGCCGACTACCGCGTCTCCGAGGCCGCCGAGCTGCTCGGCGTCTCGACCGACACCGTCCGCCGGTGGATCGACGCCGGACGGCTGCCCAGCAGCACGGTCGACGGACGCACGGTGGTCCCGGGGGTCGACCTCGCCGGCCTGGCGGCCTCGCTGGTCGACGAGGCCGACCGGGAGCGCACCCGGGCCGGCGAGGTCAGCGCCCGCAACCGGATGACCGGGATCGTCACGCGGGTCCTCGCCGACACGGTGATGGCCCAGGTCGAGATGGTCTGCGGGCCGTACCGGGTGGTGTCCCTGATGAGCGCAGAGGCAGCCCACGAGCTGGGCCTCGCGCCCGGCGTACGCGCGATCGCGTCGGTCAAGTCCACCACCGTCGTCGTCGAACGACCCGTCCCGAGGAGGTCCTGAGACCCGATGAAGAAGACCTGGCTCCGGCTCGGCGCCACCTGCGCCGCCGCGCTGCTCGCCCTCTCCCTCGCCGCCTGCGCGGACGACGACGGCTCCCGTGGTGAGGCAGGCACGGACGAGCAGACCCTGACCGTCTTCGCGGCCGCGTCCCTGACCACGACCTTCGAGGAGCTCGAGGGCCAGTTCGAGGACGCCCACCCCGGGGTCGACGTGAAGCTCTCCTTCGGCGGCTCCTCGGACCTGGTCGCCCAGATCACCGAGGGCGCACAGGCCGACGTGTTCGCCTCCGCCGACACCGCCAACATGGACAAGCTGGTCGCGGCGAAGCTGGCCTCCGGCGACCCGTTGGAGTTCGCGACCAACACCTTGATGATCGCGGTGCCCCCGGGCAACCCGGCCGGGATCACCAGCCTCGCGGACCTCGCGAGGAAGGACGTCGACCTGGTGCTGTGCCAGCCGGAGGTGCCGTGCGGCAGCGCCGCTCTCAAGGTCGGCGAGGCCACCGGCCTGACCTTCGAGCCCGTCAGCGAGGAGGAGTCCGTCGCCGGCGTGCTGACCAAGGTCGAGGACGGCGAGGCCGATGCCGGCCTGGTCTACGTCACCGACGTGGCCGCCGCCGGCGACGCGCTGGAGGGGATCGCCTTCCCGGAGGCGGCGGGCGCGGTCAACCACTACCCGATCGTGGCGGTCGAGGGCTCGAAGCGGGCCGACCTCGCCCAGCAGTGGATCGACCTCGTCACGGGCGCGGGCCAGAAGGTGCTGCAGGACGCCGGGTTCGGAGCCCCCGCGTCGTGAGCCGCACCCGGCACGTCGGCCTGCCGCGCTGGCTCCTCGCGCCCGCCTTGCTGGCCGGCCTGTTCGTGGTGCTCCCCGTCGCCTCGATGACGACCCGCATCGACTGGGGCGAGCTCCCCTCGCTGGTCACCTCCGAGGCGGCCCGCTCCGCACTGGTCCTCAGCCTGAGGACCTCGACCGCGAGCACGGTGCTGTGCCTGCTGCTCGGCATCCCGCTGGCGACCGTCCTCGCACGCAGCGAGGCCCGCTGGCTCGGTGTGCTGCGCTCGCTGGTGCTGCTCCCCCTCGTCCTGCCGCCCGTCGTCGGCGGCATCGCGCTGCTCTCGGCCTTCGGCCGGCAGGGTCTGCTCGGTGCCGAGCTCGAGGCGCTCGGGGTCCGGATCGCGTTCACGTCCGTCGCGGTCGTGCTCGCCCAGACGTTCGTGTCGCTGCCGTTCCTCGTCGTCAGCCTGGAGGGCGCGCTGCGCACCGCCGGGGAGCGGTACGACGTCGTCGCGGCCTCCCTCGGCGCCCGGCCCACCACGGTGCTGCGACGGGTCACCCTGCCGCTCGTGCTGCCGGGCCTGGCCTCGGGCGCGGTGCTCGCGTTCGCCCGCTCCCTCGGGGAGTTCGGTGCCACGATCACCTTCGCCGGCAGCCTCGAGGGCACCACCCGCACCCTGCCGCTGCTGATCTACAACCTCCGGGTCACCGACGCCGACGCCGCGGTCGCGATGTCCCTCGTCCTGGTCGTCGTCGCGGTCCTCGTGATCGGGCTGGTCCGTCCCAAGGGGGCCTTGTGAGCGCGCAGGTCGAGGTGGTCGTCGCCGAGCGCGGCGTCGATGTCGCCTTCGACGTCGCCGACGGCGAGACGGTCGCGCTGCTCGGCCCCAACGGCGCCGGCAAGTCGACCACCCTCGCGGTCCTCGGCGGGCTGCTGCGCCCCGACGCCGGCCGGGTGCTGCTCGACGGCGAGGAGCTCACCGGGCCGGGGCGCTGGGTGGCACCGCACGCGCGTCGTACCGCTCTCCTCGCGCAGGACCCGCTCCTGTTCCCCCATCTCTCCGTCCTCGAGAACGTCGCCTTCGGCCCGCGCAGCACCGGCTCCGGCCGCCGCGCCGCCCGCACCGCCGCCGGGCACTGGCTGGGCGAGGTCGACGCCGCCGAGCTCGCCGGTCGCCGTCCTGCGCAGCTCTCGGGCGGCCAGGCCCAACGGGTGGCGGTCGCCCGGGCGCTCGCCGCCGAACCGCGGCTGCTGCTGCTCGACGAGCCGATGGCGGCCCTGGACGTGGCTGTCGCGCCTGCGCTGCGCGCCCTGTTGCGCCGCGTCCTCGCCGACCGCACCACCGTGATCGTCACCCACCACGTCCTCGACGCGCTGCTGCTCGCCGACCGGGTCGTGGTCCTCGACGGCGGCCGGGTGGTCGAGCAGGGCGCGACCGCCGACGTGCTCTCCCGCCCGCGCAGTGGCTTCGCCGCCCGGTTCGCCGGGCTCAACCTGGTCGCGGGCACCGCCACCCCTGACGGCGTACGACGTCCGGATGGCCTGCTCCTGCACGGAACCCCCGGCGACCCCCCGCCCGTCGACGGCGCCGACGCGGTGGCGGTGTTCCGGCCCTCGGCGGTCGCCGTGCACGCGCAGCCGCCGGGCGGCAGCCCGCGCAACGTGCTGCCCGTCGTGGTCACCGAGCTCGAGCCGCTGGGCGACCTGGTCCGGGTGCGGGCCGGCGAGCTCGCCGCCGACGTGACCATGGCCTCGGTCGCCGAGCTCGGACTCGCCCCGGGCGCGGCCGTCACCTTCGTCGTGAAGGCCACCGAGGTCGAGGTGTACGCCAGGTAGTTCGGGGACCGATAGGGTTCGCCCTATGAACGACGCCCTCATCGTGGAGCCGCCCGCCCCCGACCGCAACCTCGCCCTCGAGCTGGTGCGCGTCACCGAGGCGGCCGCGATGGCAGCCGGACGCTGGGTCGGCCGCGGCGACAAGAACGGCGCCGACGGCGTGGCCGTGCAGGCGATGCGCGTGATGATCTCGACGGTCAGCATGAACGGCACCGTGGTCATCGGCGAGGGCGAGAAGGACAACGCCCCGATGCTCTACAACGGCGAGAACGTCGGCGACGGCACCGGCCCCGAGTGCGACGTCGCCGTCGACCCGATCGACGGCACCACCCTGACCGCGAAGGGCATGGCCAACGCGGTCGCCGTCCTCGCCGTCGCCCCGCGCGGCACGATGTACGACCCGTCCGCCGTCTTCTACATGGAGAAGCTCGTCACCGGCCCCGAGGCCGCCGAGGTCGTCGACATCCGCTACCCCGTCGCCGAGAACATCCACCAGGTCGCCAAGGCCAAGGGCTCCAACCCCTCCGACGTCACCGTCGTCCTCCTCGACCGCCCGCGCCACGCGCAGCTCGTCGACGAGATCCGCGCCACCGGCGCCCGGATCAAGTTCATCACCGACGGCGACGTCGCCGGCGCGATCATGGCCGCCCGCGCCGACACCGGCATCGACCTGCTGCTCGGCATCGGCGGCACCCCCGAGGGCATCATCGCCGCCTGCGCGATGAAGGCCATGGGCGGCACCATCCAGGGCCGGCTGTGGCCGACCGACGACGAGGAGCGCCAGCGCGCCATCGACGCCGGCCACGACCTCGACCCCGACCACATCCTCACCACCGACACCCTGGTCACCGGTGACGACTGCTTCTTCGTCGCCACCGGCATCACCGACGGCGAGCTGGTCCGCGGCGTCCGCTACCGCGCCGGCGGCGCGGTCACCCAGTCGCTGGTCATGCGCTCGCGCAGCGGCACGATCCGCACGATCACCTCCGAGCACCAGCTGTCCAAGCTGCGCGGCTTCTCGGCCATCGACTTCGACTGAGTTTGGCTCGCTTCGCTCGCATGTCGGGCGCGCTTTGACGCATTGCCTTCCTCCGCTGCGCTCGCTGGCGCTCGCTCCGCTTCGTCCAGGCAACGCGGCGCGCCCGACGGAAAGCACTCAGCCGAACGTCATCGGCGCGCGCACGACGTCAGATCACCGTCTTCGTGGGCGGCCTCGGCCTGAGCCTGGTCGCGATCGCGGTCGCGGGCATCAAGTACCAGCTGTTCGCAGCGCCTGCGGAGGAGCCGATCTCGGGTGAGTTCGCCAACCACCCGATGGTCGAGGCGACCTTCATGTCGCTGCTCATCGCGATCGTCGGTCTCGGCGCCCTCGCCTTCGCCGTCCTGGTGAACCGGGTCCGCAGCACCGGTACGCCGGGCGCCTGGGGCCGGGTCACTGGCTGGCTGTGGGGCGTGTCGGGCGCGCTGTTCCTGCTGTTCGGCGCGATGAACTTCTTCACCCACATCGGGCTCATCGTCAACACGATGTGACCCGCGGACCGGGTCTTCCCGTCGTACCCGGCACTCGGGTCGTGATTCAGGCGGAGTCGCGACCCAGGTGCCGGGTACGACGCACGTCCGGGACCTGCAGCGCCTCCGCGACCACGTCGATCACCCGCGGGTCGACGGCCATCCCGATGTGGGACGCCCGCACCTCGACGGGCCGGCCGGCGGGATCGATGCAGGCCTTCCAGTCGACGATGCCGTCGCGGCGCGAGTAGACGTTGGTCATCGCGACGTCGGGGCGCAGCGGCTCCTGCGACTCCGTGAAGCTGAGGTGGGCGCACTCGCCGGCGACGCAGTCCTCGCTCATCAGGCCGGGGACGCCGGCCTCCGAGAGCCGGTTGAGCACGCGCACGCCGCGGGTCAGCAGGGCGTGGTGGGCCGCGGGGGCACGCATCGGGCTGCCCATGGTGACGATGCCGGCCACCAGGTCGGGGCGGCGGGCGGCGAGGCCACGCGCGATCATGCCGCCGAGGCTGTGCCCGACGATCTGGACCCGCGCGTCGCGGCGCTCGGCGATCTGCTCCAGGCGCGCCTCGAGCGCGAGCGCGGAGCCGAGGGTGCAGCCGACGTTGGCGTGGATGTGGGAGCGGTAGGTCCGGAAGCCGCGCCCGCGCAGCTCGGCGGCCATCGCGGTGAGGGTCCAGTCGCCGGCGAGGAAGCCGGGGATGAGCAGCACCGGCTCGGCGACGCGGGTCGCCGAGCGACCCGCGACGGGCGTACGGCGACGCACGCGTCGGGTCGCGCCACGACGGGCCGCGAACCGGCCCGCCTCGGTCACCAGACTGCCCTCGCGCAGCAGCGCGGCCAGTGCCGGGCGGCCGTAGCCGTCGGGCAGCAGCCAGGGCGCCAACGTGTTGCTCACGTCACAAACGTTACCCAGTTGAATCGACAACTACTCGCAACTTGTCAAACTGGGTGTCATGTCCGCCTCCGACGAGCTGCTCGCACCGGTCTCCCCCGACGTCGAGCTCTGCTACCAGACCTTCGGCGACCCGAGCGCCGAGCCGCTGCTGCTGGTGATGGGCCTCGGCGGCCCGATGACCTGGTGGGACGCCGAGCTGTGCGCGCAGCTCGCCGACGCGGGCTTCCACGTGATCCGCTACGACAACCGCGACACCGGACGCTCGTCGCGCTCCCCCGGTCGGGTACGCCGTGCCGACCTGGTCCGCGCCTTCGTCGGGGCACCCGCCCGGGCGCCGTACTCGATCGCGGACCTGGCCGGCGACGCCTTCGGCCTCCTCGACCACCTCGGCATCGAGTCCGCCCACGTCGCCGGCGTGTCGATGGGCGGGATGATCGCGCAGACCATGGCGCTGGCCGCGCCGGAGCGGGTGCTGAGCCTGAGCAGCATCATGTCGACGACCGGACGGCGCACGGTCGGGCGGCAGCACCCCAGCCTGCTGCCGACGCTGATCGCCGGGCGCGGCCCCGGGCGCGAGGACTACATCCGCGGCAGCCTCGCGGTCTGGCGGATCATCGGCTCCCCGCGGTTCCCGCAGACCGAGGAGAAGCTGCGCAAGCGCGCCGGCGAGACCTGGGACCGCGGCGTCTCCCGCGCGGGCGTGCTGCGCCAGATGATGGCGGTGCTCACCCAGCCGGACCGGACGCGAGCCCTGGCCGGGATCACCGCACCCACCCTGGTGATGCACGGCCTCGCCGACCGGATGGTCCACGTGTCCGGCGGCCGGGCCACTGCGGCCGCCGTGCCGGGAGCGCGGGTGACCTTCATCGAGGGCTGGGGACACGACCTGCCGGCCGCACTGTTCCCGACGTTCACGACGGCGATCCGGCGCAACGCCGACCGGGCCGCGCTCACGCCTCGATCCGCAGGGCCTCGATCGGAGTGACCATGACGGCGCGGCGGGCGGGCGCGCGGCTCGCGGCGAGCACCAGCACGACGCCGCAGACGGCGATCCCGGCCAGCACGAGCCACGGCACGCCCCACACGAAGCCGTCGGTCCCGAACCCGATCAGCGACTGGGCGCCGACCGAGCCGTAGACCAGTCCGAGCACCATGCCGAACGCGACCGCGGTCGCCGACAGCGCGACCGACTCCCGCGTGATCATCGAGCGGACCTGGCCGCGGGTGAAGCCCAGGGATCGGAGCAGGCCGATCTCCCGCTGGCGCTGGATCACCGTCAGCGACATCGTCGAGACGAACCCGACCGCGGCGATGACCGAGGAGATCACCACGATAGCGATCAGGATCGCGGTCGCCGCGGCGAGGATCTGGTCCATCTCCCCCTGGTGCTCGGCGTCGCTGGGCCAGGTCGCGATCGACGCGCGCAGCGCCTGCATGCCGGAGGCGAAGGTGGTCACGAGCGTCACGCCGATCACCAGGCCCATCGTCGACCGGGTCGTGCGCAGCGGGTCCTTGACCGCGTTGCGACGGGCCAGCACGGCCGGGGGCTCGGTGCCGACCAGGCGCGCGCAGAGCCCGACCAGGGCCGGGATCACGAACCGGGCACCGAGGAGCAGCCCGGTCGCGGAGACGACGGAGCCGAAGAAGGCAGCGAGGAAGCCGGCCGCACTGCCGTCCTCGCCCAGCCACATCGAGACGAGCAGGACGAGCAAACCGCCGCCGATCAGCATCAGCGAGGCGATCGCCCTGAGGACGGACCCTGCCCGTGACCGCGGCATCTCGGTCGCCGTACCGCTCATCGCCTGGGCTGGAGAGACCCGGAGCACGGCCCGCGACCCGAGCCAGCCGGCCAGGGTGGCGGCCACCGCGACGGCGGCGACGCTGAGCAGGACGAGCGGGTGGACGAGGCCGTAGTCGGCCTCGGGCAGGGTGCCCCGGGCGACCAGGACGATCCGCGTCAGGTCGGCGAGCACGACGCCCGCCACCGCGCCGACGACGCCGCCGGCCAGGCCGACGAGCGCGGTGGCGCGCATGACCGATCGGCGAAGGTACGGACCGCGCGCACCGAGCAGGCGCAGCAGTGCGATGTGCCGCAGCCGGCCCGCGATCACGGTGTCGACGCAGTTGGCGATGACGACGACCGAGACGTAGAGCGCGATCAGGATGAACACGGTCGCGACCGATCCGAGCAGGACGCCGACACCTCCGCCCGCGCTCGCCATGGTGCTGAGGAAGCTGCTGGTCATGATCAGCACGGCGGCGTACGCCGAGCCGAGCCCGGCGACCAGCCCGACGGTGCCGAGCTCCCGCATCGACCCCATCACCAGGGTGCGGCTGCTCATGCCACCTGCTCCTCGAACGAGATCAGCAGGTGGGAGATCTCCTGCGGGCTCATCCGGCCGTGGTCGCCGACGATCCGCCCGTCGGCGATGACGAGGATCCGGTCGGCGTACGACGCGGCGACCGGGTCGTGGCTCACCATCGCGATCGTCTGGCCGTAGTCGCGGGCCGCGGTGCCGAGCAGCGACAGCACCTCGCGCGAGCTGCGGGAGTCCAGGTTGCCGGTCGGCTCGTCGGCGAAGATGATCTGCGGGGTCGCGGCGAGCGCGCGAGCGATGGCGACGCGCTGCTGCTGGCCACCGGACAGCTCGCTCGGCCGGTGGCCGACCCGGTCGGTGAGGCCCAGGGTCGCGATGATCTGCTGGATCCACGCGGTCCGCTCGGCGTCGACGCGGCGACCGGCGAGCTCGAACGGCAGGAGCACGTTCTCGTACGCCGTCAGGGTCGGGACCAGGTTGAACGACTGGAACACGAAGCCGACGTGCTCGCGGCGCAGCAGGGTGCGCTGGTCGTCGGTCATCGTGTGCACCGGCGCGCCGGCGACCCAGACCTCGCCGCTGGTCGGGTCGTCCAGCCCCGCCGCGACGTTCATGAAGGTCGACTTGCCGGAGCCCGAGGGCCCCATGATCGCGGTGAACGCGCCGCGCTGGATGTCGACGCTGATCCCGTCGAGCGCGCGCACCTGGCCGGCGCCGGTGCCGTAGGTGCGGGTCACGCCGCGGAACCGCACCACGGCGGAGTCGGGCTGCAGGGGCGGGCTGTAGGTCGGCTGGTTCATGACCACCACGCTAGGAATCCGCGCAGCCGCGCACATCGGGCGCAGGATCGAACCGGCCTACACCTGGAGATGTACGCCGACCTGCGGGGAACCCTCAGATCAGCCCGTGCTCGTAGGCGTAGACGACCAGCTGCACCCGGTCGCGCAGCTGCATCTTGGACAGGATCCGCGAGATGTGGGTCTTCACCGTCGCCTCGGAGAGGTACTCGGTCGCCGCGATCTCCGCGTTGGACAGCCCAGCAGCGGCACGCAGCAGGATCTCCCGCTCGCGTGGGGTCAGGGCGTCGTACTCGGGGCCGGGGGTCGCGGTCCGGCCGCGGAACCGCTCGAAGAGCCGTCGGGTCGCGCCGGCGGCGACGACCTGGGTACCGGCGGCGACCGACCGGATCGCGGCCAGCAGGAGCTCGGGCTCGGCCTCCTTGAGCACGAAACCCGAGGCGCCCGCCTCAATGGCCGAGGCAGCCGACTCGTCGAGGTCGAAGGTGGTCAGCACGAGCACCCGCGGGCCGTCGTCACCGTGCTCCTCGACGATCCGGGCGGTGGCCGCCACACCGTCGAGGACCGGCATCCGCACGTCCATCAGCACGACGTCGGGCCCGGTGCCGCGCGCCAGCTCGACCGCCTCGGCTCCGTTGCTCGCCTCGCCCACCACCTCGAGGTCCGCCTGCGAGCGCAGCAGCATGCCGATCCCGGTGCGGAACAGCGGCTGGTCGTCGACGAGCAGGACCCGGATCCGTTCGCTCACTCGTCCTCCGTCGTCGGGATGAAGGCCGCGACCTCCCAGGTGGCCGGGCGCCCTGCCTCGGGCGGCAGCCTACGGCTCGCGAAGGTCCCGCCCGCCACCTCGGCACGCTCCGCCATCCCGGCGATCCCGTGCCCGCCGTGCTCGCCCTCCCGTGGAGCGCCCGGAGGGATCGTGTTGCGGACCCGCAGCCGGTAGCCGTGCGTCCAGTCCTCGGAGACCTCGACCGGCCGGGCCAGGTCACCGTGCTTGAGGGCGTTGGTCAGGGCCTCGCCGAGGATGCGGTGGGCGGTGACGGTCAGCAGCCGGTGCTCCGGCGGCGTGCCGTACGACGTCTCGACGATGGTCATCCCCGACGCACGCATCCGGCCGAGGAGCTCGCCGCGTCGCTCGAAGTCCAACGGCACCGGGTCGGTCTCGCGGTCCCGGAGCTGGGTGAGCAGGCGTCGTACGTCGGCCATCGCGGTGCGCGCCGTCTCGCCGATCGTGCGGAGGGCACCCTCCGCCTCCTCCGGGTGGGTGCGCAGCCCGTAGCGCGCCCCGTCGGCCTGGGCCGCGACCACCGCCCACGAGTGCGCGACGACGTCGTGCATGTCCGCTGCGATCCGGCTGCGCTCGGCCTCCTGGCGCAGGATCTCGGCGAGACGCTGCTGCTCGACGGCGTTGACGCGTGCCTCGAGCGCAGCGTCGACGCGCGCCTGGACGGTCTGCCGGCTCTGCCAGCGCAGGTAGCCGACCAGCCAGCCGCCGAGCGTGAAGACGGCGCACATGGCCGCGGTGCTGACCGCGGCGAACGCCGTCTCGCTCGCCGACGCGAACCACTCGCGCGACAGCTGCGCGTTCAGCGCCATCGCGGCGCCCGCGACACCGGTGGCGACCACGCCGGCGGCGAGGCCGAAGCGTCGTACGCCGCGACGCTGCGACGCGCCGAGGGTGAAGAACAGCGGGAAGTAGGCGGTGTCGGCGACGAACGCGATCTCGCGGTCGACCAGCTGGCCGACGGCGGCAGCGAGGGCGAGCGCAACCATGCCGGGCAGCCACCAGCGCCGGACGGCGAGCGCGACGACGAGCAGCCCCGCCGCGACCAGGGTGAAGCCGCCCTGGGTGAGCTGGGCGAGGAGCGCGAAGAGCCCGAACCCGGCCGCGGTCACGACGTCGAAGAGGACCTGGGCGCGCGTCGGACGCGAGTCCTGCCACACGGCAGTGTCGATCGCCCCGCTCATGCGCTCATTGTCGCGGGCCCGTGGGAGGGACGTCGTCCATCCCCGGATGTATCAGCCGGCGCTGACCTCCGCACCGGGGATCCGGCCGGCCCGTTCCCGGTCGACGGTGAGGTTCTCACCGGAGGCCGGGTCGAACAGGTGGATGCGGCTGCCGTCGACCCAGATGCCGGCGTCCTGGCCCTCGGTGATCCGGCTCGCGCCGTCGAGAGAGACGACCAGCTGGGTGCGCATCGCCTCGCCGTCGAGGTCCTTCTCGAGCTGCTGCAGCTGCTGCTTGACCTCGTCGGGCGCCTCGAACGGGATGTAGGCGTAGGTCTCGTTCCCGAGCCACTCGACCGCATCCACCCGGGCCGAGAACGTCGACCCCCTGCGTCCCTCGGCGGCGGCGAGCGAGGCGTCCTCGAAGTGCTCGGGCCGGATGCCGGCGATCAGCAGGCCCCGCCCGGCGGCGCGTTCGGCCTTGTCGGCCGGGATCTCGACGCTGCCGAACGGCAGCTTCACCTGGCCGCCCTCGACGGTCGCGGGGAGGAAGTTCATCGGCGGGGAGCCGATGAAGCCCGCCACGAAGAGGTTGCCCGGGTTCTCGTAGAGCTCGCGCGGCGTCGCGAGCTGCTGGAGCACACCTCGCTTGAGCACGGCGACCCGGTCGCCGAGCGTCATCGCCTCGGTCTGGTCGTGGGTGACGTAGACCGTGGTGATGCCGAGCCGCTTCTGCAGCCGGGCGATCTCGGTGCGCATCTGCCCGCGCAGCTTGGCGTCGAGGTTGGACAGCGGCTCGTCGAAGAGGAAGGCGTCGGCCTGCCGGACGATCGCCCGTCCCATCGCCACCCGCTGCCGCTGGCCGCCCGACAGGTTGCCGGGCTTGCGCTCGAGGTGCTCGTCAAGCTCGAGGGTCGCCGACGCCTCGCGCACCAGCTTGTCGACCTCGGCGTCCGGCTTCTTGGCCAGGCGCAGCGGGAAGGCGATGTTCTCGTAGACCGTCAGGTGCGGGTAGAGCGCGTAGTTCTGGAACACCATGGCGAGGTTCCGCTCGCGCGGCGCGAGGTCGTTGACCCGCTTGTCCCCGATCATCATGTCGCCGGAGGTGATGTCCTCCAGGCCCACGATCATCCGCAGCAGCGTCGACTTCCCGCAGCCCGAGGGCCCGACGAGGATCATGAACTCCCCGTCCGCGACGTCGATCGAGACGTCGTTGACGGCCGGGAAGCCGTCGCCGTACTGCTTGACGATGTGGTTCATCGTGATGGCAGCCATCAGTGGTTCACCCCTTCACGGCGCCGGAGGTCAGGCCGGCGACGATCTTGCGCTGGAAGATCAGGACGATGACGACGATCGGGATGGTCGCGATGACCGCTCCCGCGGCGAGCAGCGAGGCCGGCCGGTTGAACGGGTCGGAGCCGACGAAGAAGGACAACGACGCCGGGATGGGGCGGGCGTTCTCGGTCGAGGTGAGCGAGATGCCGAACACGAAGTCGTTCCACGCGAAGAAGAAGGTGAGGATCGCGGCCGTGAAGACGCCGGGTGCGGCGAGCGGCACGATCACCTTGCGGAACGCCTGCCACGACGTCGCCCCGTCGACCTGCGCCGCCTGCTCCATCTCCCACGGGATCTCACGGAAGAAGGCCGACAGGGTCCAGATCGCCAGCGGCAGCGTGAACGACATGTACGGGATGATCAGGCCCGGCCAGGTGTCGTAGAGCCCGATCGCCCGCCACATGTCGAAGAGCGGACCGACCAGGGACACCACCGGGAACATGGCGATCGCCAGCGCGATCGTGAGCACCGCCTTCTTGCCGCGGAACTCCAGCCGGGCGATGGCGTAGGCCGCCAGCGTGGCCACGATCACCGAGAGCAGCGTGGCGATCAGGCTGATGCCGATCGAGTTGGCGATCGCCCGGCGGAACTGGTCGTTGTCCCACACCGCGCGGTAGTTGTCCCAGCCCGCTCCCCCGCCGTCGGAGGGGAAGAAGCCCGGGCTGCCGTTGGTGATCGCGGCCTCCGACTTGAACGACAGCGAGATGATCCAGGCCACCGGGAGCAGGCACCAGGCCATGATCAGCAGGCACCCGACGACGAGACCGATCCGGTTCTTCATGTCATGCCTCCTGCCGGGCCTGGGCCAGGTCGACGCGGAAGACCTTCACGATCGCGAACGCCACCACGAGCACCGACAAGAACAGCAGCACCGACAGGGCGGAGCCCATGCCGAGCTGGAACTGCTCGATGGTCTGGCGGTAGGTGAGGAAGCTGATCGACTCGGTCTTCTGCGCGCCCGCGGTCATCACGAAGATGTTGTCGAAGATCCGGTAGGCGTCGAGCGCACGGAACAGGACGGCCACCATGATCGCGGCCCGCATGTTCGGGAGGATCACCTTGAACAGTCGCTGCCACGAGGTGGCGCCGTCGACCTTGGCCGCCTCGATCATGTCCTCGCTGACCTGTGCGAGACCGGCCAGCAGGAGCAGGGACATGAACGGCGTGGTCTTCCAGATCTCCGAGACCATGATCGCGACCACCGCCGAGCCGGTCTGCCCGAACCAGTTGAAGTCGTCGCCGACGAACGGCAGCCACCCGTTGACGAAGCCGTTCTGGAACGAGAAGGCGAACTGCCACGCGAAGCCCGAGACCACGGTGATGATGCCGTACGGGATCAGGATCGAGGTGCGGATGACGCCGCGCGCGAAGATCACCCGGTGCATCACCAGGGCGAACGCGAAGCCGATCACCAGCTCGATCGCCACCGTGACCACCATGTAGAGCACCGTCACGCCGGTGGTCTGCCAGAACAGCGGGTCGGTGAGGGCCGTGAGGTAGTTGCCGACCCCGACGAAGTCGCGTTCGTCGGGTGCGGTCAGGGCGTAGTCGAAGGTCGACAGGTAGAGCGCCCGCAGCATCGGGAACGCCGTCACCAGCAGCATCAGCACGATCGCCGGCGCCACCAGCTTCTGGCCGAGACGGGTCTCCGCGCGGGCGCGGTCGCTGGCGACCGGCTTGGCCGTCGCGGGCTTCACGGGTGCGGTCACGGTGGTCACAGCAACGACTTCCCTTCCAGCACGTCCTCCAGGTAGGTCGCCGAGTCCTTCGGCGTGCTGCCGGGTTCGACCGAGGTGGGCGAGTGCCACCGGGCCTGGATGGCGCCGGAGATCATCGCGTAGAAGGCGCTCTTGGGCCGCGGGCCGCCCTCGTCGACGCTGGTGCGGAACAGCTCGATCAGGTCGGCCGGGTAGTCCCCGCTGGCCGAGACCTTGTCGTAGGCCGCATTGGTCGACGGCATCAGTCCGTTGTCGAGCGCGAGGTCGACCTGCGCCTGCTCGGAGGTGATGCAGCGAGCCGCCTCCATCGCGAAGTCGGGGTGCTCGCTGTAGGCGCCGACCCCGATGTCGATGCCGCCGATCGGCGGCTTCGACGCCTCGCCCTCGACGGTCGCGGGGTAGCGGGCCCAGCCCAGGTCGGCGAACTGCTCGTCGGTGAGGCCGGAGCCGACCTGACCCTCGTAGTTCTTGTAGACGAACGTCCAGTTGACCATGAACTCACCGGCTCCGCTCTCGGGGAACATCTGCCCGAGGCTGGTGCCCTCGTTGGAGACCGTGAAGTCCGGCTGGGCGGCCTTCGAGTCGGCGAGCTCCTTGATGATCTCGGCGGCCTTGCGCCCGGCGTCGGAGCCGATGTCGACCTTGGCGTCGCGGCCTGCCTCGGTGTCGGAGACGATGTCGCCGCCGGCGCCCTGGACGAGCGCGTTGATCCACACGACGTACGCCTCGTACTTGTTGGCCTGGACGCCGACCGTGCCGTCGTGGTCGGCCGCCGCCTTGATCACCTGGTCCCACGTGACCGGCTGGGTCATGTCGAGGCCGGCGGCCTGCGCGAGCGACTTGCGGTACCAGAGCACCTGGGTGTTGGCCCACAGCGGGATCGCGAACACCTTGTCGTCCCACGTGACCGTCTCGGCGGCGCCGGAGAGGTAGTCGCCGTCACCCTCGACGCTGCTGGTGATCGAGTCCGCGAGGTCGCCCTCGACCTCCTGCAGCCAGCCGGCGTTGGCGAACTCGGCGACGAAGACCGGGTCGAGGTTCATCAGGTCGGTCGAGGAGTCCTCGGCCGCGAGCCGTCGCGCGAGCTGGGTGCGCTGGTCGGTGGCGCCGTTGGGGAGCAGCTGCACCGCGATGTCGTACTGGTCGGTGCTGCACGACTTCGCGTACTTCTGGAAGGTGTCGACCCCGTCGGGGTTGACGTACCAGTTCAGCGTCGGCTTCCCGGAGCCACCGCAGGCCGTCAGGCTGCCGGCTGCGAGGGCAGCGACGGCAGCGAGCGCAGCGCGGCGTCGATGTCGGGAACGTCGTCCCCGCGGGTCGTTGGTCGATCTCATCGCCCTGGTCACCCCTCCCGAGGATGTGGCGTGCGTCACTCAGTAGTACCCCTACGTCGCGGACTTTGTCCACGGCCAGGTGCTACCCCGATGCCCACCCGGCAGGGCAGCGGTGCCCGCTCGGGGCGGGTTCAGACGTGGTGGAGCTGGCGTAGGTTGGCGCCATGGCGCTGCACGTCGTCGCCGCTCGCACCGACCCGGCCCTGTTCCGGCTGCCGTGGTCGCGACCGCTGGCGGACTGGGAGGACTGGTACGTCGTGCCGCTGCCCCTCGGCCTGTCCCGCCACGTCGTCCGGGTGGTCCAGGTGAACCGCCAGTTCCTCGCGGTGAAGGAGACCGAGGAGGCGATCGCCCTGCGGGAGTACGACCTGCTGCGAGACCTCCAACGGCTCGACCAGCCGGCCGTCGTACCGCGGGGCGTGGTGACCGGACGCACGGGCGCCGGCGGCGAACCGCTGCCCGCGGCGCTGCTCACCGAGCACCTGCACTACTCACTCCCCTACCGCACCGTCTTCCAGCACGGGCTGCGCGCCGAGCAGGTCCCGGCCCTCGTCGACGCCCTCGTCGTGCTGCTGGTCCGGCTCCACCTGGCGGGCTTCTTCTGGGGCGACGTGTCGCTCTCGAACGCCCTCTTCCGCCGCAGCGCCGGCGGCTTCGCGGCCTACCTCGTCGACGCCGAGACCGGCGAGCTGCGCTCGTCGATCTCGGACGCGATGCGCGAGCAGGACGTCAACGTCGGCGTCGAGAACATCTTCGCCGAGCTGATGGACCTCCAGGCCAGCGGCGACACGGACATCGACGTCGACGGGTTCGCGATCGTCGACCAGCTCGCCGAGCGCTACCACGCGCTGTGGGACGAGCTCACCGCCGCCGAGGAGTTCGGCGCCGACGAGTGGTACCGCGTCGAGCAGCGGATCGCGCGCCTCAACGACCTCGGCTTCGACGTCGACGAGCTCGACGTGCGCACCGAGTCGGACCGGGTCCGGATCCAGCCCAAGGTCGTCGAGGCCGGTCACCACCGGCGCGAGCTGCGCGAGCTGACCGGCCTGGTGGCCGAGGACAGCCAGGCCCGCAAGCTGCTCAACGACCTCGCGGCGTTCACCGCCCACGGCGGGTACGAGGACCAGGACCGCGAGGCCGTCGCCCGACGCTGGCTCGCGAACGTCTACACGCCGATCGTCGACCTGCTGCCGCCGGAGATGCGCCGCACCATCTCGGCACCGGAGTACTTCCACGAGGTGATGGAGCACCGCTGGGCACTCTCCGATGCCGCCGGGCACGAGGTCGACATCCACGACTCCGCGCGCGACTACGTCGCCAACGTGCTCCCGCACCGCCCGCCTGACACTCTGTGATCTGGGCTCGCTCCGCTCCGTCCAGGCAACGCGGCGCGCGCGACGAGACTCAGCCGGGCGTGATGCCTCAGCGCAGCGCACCGGGCTGAAGGGGTTGCCTCACGGCCGACCGCGGAGCTCGAACTCGGCCGCCACGTCCGCCCGGGCGAGCGGCCCCCGCAGGGCCAGCGCCCACAGCAGCAGCCGCGCCTTGACCGGCGAGAGCCAGCCGGCGCCGACGGCTCCCCGGGCGAGCAGGTCGATCTCGGAGCCCGGGTAGCCGTACATCGCCCTTCCGGTGGGGCCCGAACCGGTGCGGGAGGCGAAGACGACCGGGACCTGGCGGGCGAGCCGACCGACCGCCTCGGCCATCCGCGCGGACACGTGCCCGGCGCCGAAGCCTGCGATCACGACGCCGTCGACGTCCTCGGCCCGGATCGCGTCGAGGACGTACCCGTCGTCACCGAGGTAGGTCGCCACGAGCGGCACCCGCGGGTCGCGTGCCTCCTGCCCCGGCGCGAGCCGCAGCGCGGGCACCCGGCCCGGCGGTACGCCGTACACGACCTCGCCCTCGACGCAGCGCCCGATCGGGCCGAACACCGCCGAGCGGAAGGCACTGGTCGACATCGAGTCGGTCTTGGCGACCCAGCGGGCCTGGTGCAGCTCGTCGTCGAACGCGACGAGCACGCCGCGCTCCCGCGAGTCCGACGCGAGGGCGCAGCGCACGGCCGTCAACAGGTTCGCAGGGCCGTCGGCGCCGGCGGCCTGCGGCGAGCGCATCGCGCCGGTGACCACGAGCGGCTCGGGGCGCTCCCAGAAGAGGTCGAGCAGGTACGCCGACTCCTCGAGGGTGTCGGTCCCCTGGGTGACCACGACGCCCCGCGCACCGGCGTCGACCGCGGCCTGCGCCCAGGCCAGGGTGCGCACGACGGTCGGTTCGTCGAGCGACGGGCTCGGCAGCGAGGCGAGCGTCTCCGCACGCACCGTCGCCGTCTCCTCGAGCCCGGGGACGGCCGCGGCGAGGGCCGCCGCGGACAGCGTCGGCACCACCTCGGTGCCGTCCTTCGACGTGGACGCGATCGTGCCGCCGAGCGCGCCGATCGCCACGGTGGGAAGGGTCATGTGCCCAGCATTCCGCACCGCTGTCGGTCGACGGTGGCAGGCTCGTCGCATGGCACGTGACACGACCCCCGGGCGGATGGGCGGCAGCCCCGAGCGGCCGGCCCGCTTCTTCGCCGACGCCGCCGAGTTCGGCGCATGGCTGGCGGCGCACCACGACACGGAGACCGAGCTGTGGATGGGCCTGTACAAGAAGCACGTGCCCGAGCGTGGCCTCACCTGGGCGGACGCCGTCCCCGAGGCGCTGTGCTGGGGATGGATCGACTCGGTCGCCCAGCGCATCGACGAGGACGCCACCCGTCAGCGCTGGACCCCACGCAAGAAGACCAGCAACTGGAGCAAGGTCAACATCGACCTCGTCGAGAAGCTGCGCGCCGAGGGCCGGATGCAGCCCTCCGGGCTGGCGATCTTCGAGGCGCGACGCCGCGACGTCGCCCCCTACACCCACGAGGCCGACCCCGGACTGGCCCTGCCGCCGGCCTATGCCGCGCAGCTCGCCGCCTCCCCCGCCGCCACCGCGTTCTGGGAGGCCGCGACCAACACCTACCGCCGGATCTGCATGAACTGGGTGGTCACCGCCAAGCAGGAGGCGACCCGCGACCGGCGGATGGCCCAGCTGGTCGACGACTCGGCGGCGGGCCGGCTCATCCCGAGCCAGCGCTACGGCGAGATCCCGAAGTGGGTCGAGCGGGCCGCGGCTGCGGCGGCCGCGGCGCGCTGACCATCTCGGCGAGCACGGCTCCGGCGCGCATCAGGGCCAGCACCCGCTGGGCGATCGTGGCCAGCCTCGCGTCAAGCGTCGTCAGCGACCGGGCGGTGTCGCCGAGCTCACGCACCGCGCCGATCGCCGACCGCACCTCCGGGACCCGGTAGCCGGCGGCGCGGAGTGCGACGACGATCCGTGCCTCCCGTACGGCGCTCACCGGGTAGCGACGGGCGGCGCCGGCCGGGGTCGCGATCCGCTCAGGCGCGAGCAGGCCTTCGCGCTCCCAGAACCGCAAGGTCGACGCGCGGACCCCGAGGGCGTCGGACAGCTCGGTGATCGTCATCGAGTCGGCCGCGACCGGCGGAGCCTCCGTGCACGCTTCGGCGCTGACCGCGACCAGGGCCGCCCGGGCCGCGAGCGCCTGCTCCCTCTCGGCACCGAGCCCGGCATGCAACGAGCCCACCAGCGCGGTCGCGTCCTCGACCGCCAGGGCGCGCAGGTCGCGCATCGCCCGGCGGGCGACGACCGGTCCGACGGCCAGCGCCAGGTCGCGATAGGCGACGAGGTCGCGGACGTGGACGGCGGAGAACTGCCGGTAGCCGCTGGGCGTCCGCGGCGCGGGCGGGATCACCCCCAGCGCCTCCAGGTTGCGCACCTGCTGGGGCGAGTAGCCGGTCGCAGCGGCGACCTCCGCGGTCGAACCCTCCACAAGCACTTCAACTCCACACTCGAACCATGACCACAGACCCGAGTATGGAGCAGGTCCTCGCCACGATCCGGTCGTTCCCCGACGTCCTGGAGCTCGCACCGACCGCCGGCAGCGCGTATCCCGAGATCGCCTGGGGCGACCACTTCTTCTACTGCGCACCCGACGGCGAGGTGCCGGCAAACGAGCAGCCCTACGCCACGATCGTGACCAAGGACTACCCCGACGACACGGCCAGCCACCTGGCCGCGCCAGGACGATGGCGGCTCAACATCCACGTCGGGAGGATCCGGTACGTCGAGCTGCTGGGCGAGGACCCGGAGGCGCAGGCCGAGGAGGAGATCGACCTCGCCGCCACCGACACCCTGCTCCCCCACCCTTCGTACGGCGCTCAGGGCTGGGTGGCGATCGTCAGTCCCGGACCGGAGACCCTGGCTCCGGCGCTGCTCCTGCTGCGCGAGGCGCACGAGGCTGCTCGGCAGCGCCGGTCTCGGCGACGACGCGCCTGAACCCCGCAGGCACAGGGTCCTGCGGGGTGCGGGGCGGGGTCGCTACTCGTCGGGCGGGTGCACCGGGTGGGTGCCGCGGTGGTCGACCCGGAACCGGTAGCCGCTCGGGCTGGTCCACACGTAGGACCCGGGCATCGGGGTCTCGTAACGCCAGGCTGAGTGGGTCTTCGCGCGATGGTGCCGCCGGCAGAGTGGGACCAGGTTGCACGGACAGGTCGGCCCGCCCCGGTCGTGGGGCTGGTGGTGGTCGATGTCGCACCGGGTCGCGGGACGGGTGCAGTGGGGGAACCGGCAGGTGTGGTCCCGCAACGCGACCCGCGTCTTGTGGCGGTCGGGGATCTCGTAGGCGGTGACGGGGACGTGGTCGGCCAGGTCGATCACCGGCCGGACGATCACGGTGGTGTGCCGGGCCCGCAGCCACTCCTTGATCTGGGCGGTGGTGACGGGGCAGCGGCCCTCGTCCCACCGCCCGACCGGGTTCCGGCCAGCAAGGGTGGTGTCGGTGACGTGCACGTTGAGCACGACTTTGCGGCCGGGGACGGTCGCGACGACCTTCCCCGGTGGCGGGGTCCGGGACCAGCAGGTCCAGGGCCAGGTCCTGACGGGCGAGCTCGGCAGCGGCCTTCGACCGGCGCACGTCCAACGAGCTCTCGTCACCCAACCGACTGAGCACCTCGGCCCGGCGGCCGACGGCTTGGTCGAGGTCGTGGCCGTCGGCGGCATCCATCAGCCCGTCGAGGTGCACGAGCCCGTGCTCGTCGACGTCATCGATGTCGAAGTGGCGGTGGTCGGCGGCCTTCTGGCGGTCGGCCTCGGCGCGTTCGGGGTCGTAGCGGAGCACGGCTTCGGCGACGAGGCGCTCGAGCTGGGCCCACCCGATGCCGGAGGCGTTCCACAGCTGCCGGTCCACGAACCCCGCGGCCTCAGCCGACAGGCTGCGGGTGAGGTCCGCGATCCGCTCAGCACGCCACGGCGCCAACCGCCCCGTCACCACGGCCTCGTAGACGTTGGGCAGCCGCCAGGCGCACTCGATGACCCGTCCGACATAGGCCTTGCCACCGTCGGGGGTGCGGCCGAGGACCGCGACGAGCTCCATCAACGCGAACTCGCTGACCAGCGGGGCGCCGGGTCCGGCGATGGGGACGCCGGTGTCGAGGTAGCCCTCGGTGATCGTCGCCGCACCCTCGGGTCCGGTGACGACGTGGTCGCTCGCCCAGGCCGTGATGTCCTGCCACTCCTCGATGACGAGGGTGTTGCGGGAGCGGATCCGGTCGCCCACCCGCGACAGCAGAGCTGCTGTCGAACGGGGCCGGGTTCCGAGATCCATGACTGAATTCTCCCACCCACCCCCGACAGAAGCGAACGTTCAGAACCCGCCTGGGGACAGGGGAAACTCGATTCCCGGGGTGTGGAGAACCGACGTCACCGACCGTCACGAATGTGACCTCGGGACCGCAAGCCGACCGCGGAACCCAGCCACCTCCCCACCCTTCTCGTCACTGCCCTTTCGGAACGAACCCGGCTACGCAACCGAAGGCCCGAGCACAGTCCCCGCAGCACGAAGCCGGCGGTCTCGAGCCTCGGCCGCGGGCGACGCTCACACGCCCACCACCGTCGCCCTCACACCCCCGACGGCTCGACGTACACCGACGCGCCCATCTCGATGAACTCCGCGGACTTCTGCGCCATCCCGTCCGTGGCGAACCGCTCCCGCACGTCCTGGCTGATCCGCATCGAGCAGAACTTCGGACCGCACATGGAGCAGAAGTGGGCGGTCTTGGCGTTCTCGGCGGGCAGCGTCTCGTCGTGGAAGGACTCGGCGGTGACGGGGTCGAGGGACAGCGCGAACTGGTCGTGCCAGCGGAACTCGAAGCGGGCCTTGGAGAGCGCGTCGTCCCAGTCCCGGGCGCCGGGGTGGCCCTTCGCGATGTCGGCGGCGTGGGCGGCGAGCTTGTAGGTGATCACGCCGGTCTTCACGTCGTCGCGGTTGGGCAGGCCCAGGTGCTCCTTGGGCGTGACGTAGCAGAGCATCGCGGTGCCGTGCATCGCGATCGTGGCCGCACCGATGGCGGAGGTGATGTGGTCGTAGCCCGGCGCGATGTCGGTCGCCAGCGGACCGAGCGTGTAGAACGGCGCGCCGTGGCACCACTCCTGCTGCAGCCGGACGTTCTCCTCGACCAGGTCGAGCGGCACGTGGCCGGGGCCCTCGACCATGACCTGGACGTCGTGCTCCCAGGCCCGCGACGTCAGCTCGGCGAGTGTGCGCAGCTCGGAGAGCTGGGCCTCGTCGTTGGCATCGGCGGTCGCGCCCGGGCGCAGCCCGTCGCCGAGCGAGAACGACACGTCGTACTGCCGGAAGATCTCGCAGAGCTCGTCGAAGTGCGTGTAGAGGAAGTTCTCCTCGTGGTGGGCCAGGCACCAGCCGGCCATGATCGACCCACCACGGCTGACGATCCCGGTGACCCGGTTCGCGGTGAGCGGCACGTAGCGCAGCAGCACTCCGGCGTGGATGGTCATGTAGTCGACGCCCTGCTCGCACTGCTCGATGACGGTGTCGCGGAACACCTCCCAGCTCAGCTTGTCCGCCTCGCCGTTGACCTTCTCCAGCGCCTGGTAGATCGGCACGGTGCCGATCGGGACGGGCGAGTTGCGGATGATCCACTCGCGGGTGGTGTGGATGTCCTCGCCGGTGCTGAGGTCCATCACGGTGTCGGCGCCCCACGTGATCGCGTGGGTGAGCTTGTCGACCTCCTCGGCGATCGACGAGGTGACGGCGGAGTTGCCGATGTTGGCGTTGACCTTCACCAGGAACCGGCGGCCGATGATCATCGGCTCGGACTCGGGGTGGTTGACGTTGGCCGGGATGATCGCCCGGCCGGCGGCGACCTCGCTGCGCACCAGCTCGACGTCGCAGCCCTCCCGGACGGCGACGTACCGCATCTCCTCGGTCACGATCCCCGCACGGGCGTAGGCCATCTGCGTGACGTTCCTGCCCCGCAGCGGGCGCCGCCGCTCACCGCGCCACTCCCCCCGGGCCGCGCCGCGGCGGACCGCCGAGCGGCCGTTGTCGAGGAGCTGCGTCTCGCGGCCGTCGTACGGCGTCACGTCGCCGCGTCCCTCGATCCAGCCGGCGCGCAGCGGCGCCAGCCCGACCTCGGGGTCCGAGCCCGGGCCCTCGGTGCAGTAGCGGTCGAAGGTCTCGCCGTTGGTCAGCGCGACCCGGGTGAAGGGGACGGCCAGGTCATCGGTCCCGTCCGTCTTGAGGATGCGGGTGTGGGCGGGGTGGACGGTCATGCGATCTCTCCTTGCGTGGGGGCGTGGATGTGGGCGACCGGTCCGCGGCCGCGGCCGAGGGTCCAGTCCTTGCCGAGGGTCAGCTGTCCGGTGACGTACGACGCCGCGCCGGCCGCGGCCGTCGCGACGTCGGCTCCGTGGGCGAGGTGGGCGGCGAGCGCGCTGCTGTGGGTGCAGCCGGTGCCGTGGTCGTTGGTGGTCGGAACCCGCCCGCCGCGCGTCACGACGACCCGGGGACCGTCGCCCAGGTCCAGCGCCAGCGCCTCCTCCTCGTTGGGGGTGGCGACGGTGGCGACGGGGAGCAGGTGCTCGCGGTACGCCCGCCGCACGTCGTCGCCGGCCAGCACGGCGCCGGAGGTCGCGACCAGGACGGGGTCGACCACCAGCAGCCGGCCCGCACAGCGCTCGGCGACGAGCCGGACGACCTCGGGCGTCGCCAGCATCCCGGTCTTCACGACCACCGGGTCGAGGTCCTCGAGCACCGCGTCGAGCTGCGCGGCGACGACGTCGTACGGGACCGGGTGGACGGCCCGCACCCCGGTCGTGTCCTGGGCGGTGACGGCGGCGACGACGCACGCTCCGTGCACGCCGAGGGCCGCGAAGGTGGCGAGGTCGGCGGCGATGCCCGCACCCCCGCTCGAGTCGGTGCCGGCGACGGTGACGACGACGGGCGGGGTCATCCCGCCGCCTGCAGCAGCGCGGCGACGACTGCCGACGGGTCGGGCGCGCGCATCACCGCACCCATCACGCCGACGCCCCAGGCACCTGCTGCCCGCGCCGCGGCCGCGTTGGCCGGCGTGATCCCGCCGAGCGCGAACACCGGCAGCGGTGCCTGCGCGAAGGCCGAGGCCGGGAGCGGTGGGCCGTAGCCGGGCTTGCTCTGCGTCGTCGCGTACGGCGACAGCGTGGCCCACCACGCGCCGTCGGCCGCGGCACGCAGCAGGTCGGCGCGGTCGTGGCAGGAGCGTCCCCAGCGGGTGGCGACCTCCGGGAGCGACGCATCGGCCGGCAGGTGCACCCCGCTGCAGCCGGGAACGGCGCGGTGGGCGGCGATCACCTCCAGCCCGCAGGTGCGCGCGTGGTCGGCGATCTTGGCGCGCTCGTCGTCGGGCAGGTCCACCTCGCGCAGCAGCACGGTGGTCAGCCCGCCGTCGGCGGCCGCGGCGAGCACGTCGCGCAGCGAACGGCCGTCCGGGACCTGGGTGCGGTCGGTCAGCACCACGACCCGGCGGGTCACGAGATCAGCCCCAGGACGGGGCTGGAGGCGCGGGCCCCGGCGCGACGCGGGACCCGGCCGGCGCCGTACGCCAGCCGGCCCGCCTCGACCGCCATCCGCAGCGCAGCGGCCATCGCGACCGGGTCGTCGGCGCGGGTCACGGCGGTCGCGGCGAGCACCGCGTCGCAGCCGAGCTCCATGGCCAGCGCGGCGTCGCTCGCCGTGCCCACCCCGGCGTCGAGGACCACGGGTACGTCGACCGCGGCGCGGACCGCAGCGATGGCATGCGGGTTGAGGACGCCCAGGCCCGAGCCGATCGGCGAGCCGAGCGGCATCACCGCGGCACAGCCGGCGTCGACCAGCCGGCGCGCGAGGACGGGGTCGTCGGTCGTGTAGGGCAGCACCACGAACCCGCGCCGGACCAGCTGCTCCGCGGCATCGAGGAGCTCGATCGCGTCGGGCAGCAGGGAGTGCTCGTCGCCGATGACCTCGAGCTTCACCCAGTCGGTGCCGAGCGCCTCGCGGGCGAGCTCGGCGGTCAGCACGGCCTCCCGGGCGGACAGGCAGCCGGCGGTGTTGGGCAGCAGCCGGACGCCCGCAGCGCGCAGGGCCGCGAGCAGTCCACCGTCCGCCAGGGTCGAGGTGCGCCGGATCGAGACCGTCACCAGCCCGGGCTGCGCCGCGGCCAGCACCGGCTCGACGAGCGAGGTGCGCGGCAGGCCGCCCGTGCCGAGGAACAGCCGTGACGAGAGCGACTCGCCTGCGATCGACACGGTGCTCATCCCGGGGTCCCCGACGAGTTGTTCGGGCGAGCGCAGCGGAGGAGAAGAACTCGGTGGGGTGATCATCCGCCCTGCACCGCCGTCACGACCTCGACGACGTCGCCGTCGGCCAGCCGCCACGACGCCCACTCGCCGCGCGGCACGACCTCCTCGTTGACCGCGACCGCGACTCCGTGCGGGCGGGCGTCGCCGAGGCGTCGCTCGAGGAGCTGGGCGACGGTCGCCGCGTCGGCGATCGCCTCTCCGTTGCAGGTGATCATCGTGCTCCTTGCATCGTCCGGCGGGGATCGAGGACGGGGTCGACCCGTCCGGTGTCGAGGTGGTCGGCCACGAGCTGCGCGGTGAGCGGCGCGAGCAGCACGCCGTGCCGGTAGTGACCGGCCGCGAGGACGACGCCGTCGACGCCGCTGGGACCCACCAGCGGCAGCCCGTCGACGGTGGCCGGGCGGTCGCGGGCGGTGCCCTCGACGAGCTCGGCCCGGTCGAGCGCGGGCCACAGCGCCCGCGCGGCCGCCAGCAGCCGCAGCGCCCCGCCGGCGGTCACCACGGGCGGCGCCGCGTGCGCCTCCGACGTGGCGCCCAGCACCACCCGTCCGTCCCCGCGCGGCACCAGGTAGACGGCCTCGCCGCCCACCCAGCCGCGGACGGTACGACGGGGCGGGTCGTCCGAGCGCAGCCGCAGGATCTCGCCGCGGACGCCGGACACGAGGCCGGACCAGGGCTCCGGCAGCGACGAGCCGGTCGCCACCACGGTGACCTCGGCGTCCGGGCGGGGCGCGCCGCGCAGCACCACCCGGTCCAGCAGCGCGTCGCAGACCGCCCGCGGGTCGACGCTCGCCTCGGAAGGCAGCAGCGCGCCGCCGGCGACGCGGGCCAGGGTGGGCTCGGCCGACCGGACCCCGGCCCGGCCGAGCAGCTCCACCGGGTGCCCGTGCCGGTGCAGCAGCGCCGCCTGCCGCTCGACCTGCTGGAGGTCGCCGGCGTCGTACCCGACCAGCAGGGTGCCGCTGCGCCGCAGCGCCACGCCCAGCCGCGCGGCCAACGCCGGCCACAGCCCCAAGGAGGCGACACCGAGACGGAGCAGCTCCTCCTCGCCGTGCCACACCTCGGCCGCCGGGCAGAGCATCCCCGCGGCGGCGTACGACGCCCCGCCGGCCGGCTGGGGGTCGACCACCGCCACGTCGTGGCCGCGGCGTGCCAGCTCCTCGCCGACCGTCAGCCCGACGATCCCCGCGCCCAGCACGTCGACCCGCATCCCGGCCACCTCAGGCCACTGCCGCGACGAGCTCCTTCGCTGCACCCACGGGATCGGGTTGTCGCCAGATCGCGCCGATCACGGCCACCCCTTGGGCCCCGGCGGCCCGCACCTCGCCCGCGGTCGCCGCGGTGATCCCGCCGATCGCGACGAGCGGCAGCGAGCCGGCCGCGTCCGCGACAGCAGGCACACCCAGCGGCAGGGGCAGCCCGGCCTTGGAGGCCGAGGCGAAGACCGGCCCGAAGCCGGCGTAGTCCGCGCCCGCGCCGGCGGCGGTCACGACCTCGGCCCGCGACCGGCAGGTCGCCCCGATCACCAGGCCGGGAGCCAGTCGCCGGGCGTCGGCGACGGCGAGGTCGTCAGCGCCCAGGTGCACACCGTCGGCACCCGCGGCCAGGGCCACGTCGAGCCGGTCGTTGACCACGACCACCGCTCCCGCCGGGCGCACCGCGGCCACCACCGCACGGGTGAGTGCCACCAGCGCTGCGGTGGCCAGGGACTTGTCCCGGACCTGGAAGCCGTCGACACCGGCGTCCGCCAGGGCAGGCAGCAGGGAGAGGTCGTCGCGTTGCGAGACGAGGCAGAAGAGGTGAGGCGTCATCGTTCCGTTCCTTCGCCGGCATGATCCGGATCAGGTGTGACGGTCGGAGCGGCTCCAGCTCCCTCTCAGCCCGCTGCCGCGGACTCCCGTGGGTTGTCGGCCGTGACGTTAGCAGCATCGTGCGACGAGAGGAACCGGCGTACCGCCAGGGCAGCCGCCCGCCCAGCCCGGTTGCCGCCGATCGTGCTCGCGGAGGGGCCGTAGCCGACCAGCTGCACCCGCGGGTCACGGACGGCGGTCGTGGCCGTCTGCACGTCGGCGCCGCTCTGCAGCAGGGCGATCCCGCCGCGCTCGCTGCGCAGGTGCAGCGGCGCGAGGTGGCCGACGGCCGGCCGGAACCCGGTGGCCCACAAGATCACGTCGGCGCGCTCGAAGGACCCGTCGGCCCAGCGCACGCCGTCCGGCTCGATCCGCGCGAACATGTCGCGGCGCCGCTCGTAGACGCCGAGCCGGGCCGCCTCCTGCTCCTGCGGACGCCGGGCCAGCCCGGTGACGCTGACGACGCTCGCGGGCGGCAGTCCCTCGCGGACCCGCTCCTGGACCAGGCCGATCGCGTGCCGACCGACGTTCTCGTCGAAGTCGTCGCGCCACACCGGCGGGCGGCGAGTCACCCACACCACGTCGGTGCGAGGCGCCAGCTCGCCGAGGAACTGGACCGCGGAGGCGCCGCCACCGACCACCACCACCCGCTTGCCGCGGAAGTGCTCCGGGCCCGGGTAGTCGGCCGTGTGCAGCTGCTCCCCCAGGAAGGTCTCGGCCCCCGGGTAGTAGGGCACGAACGGCTGCGTCCAGGTGCCGGTGGCGTTGACCAGGGTCCGCGTGGTCCAGGTCCGTTCGCCGGCGTGGACCACCAGCAGGTCGCCGTCGTCGCTCACCCGGTCGACCCGCACGGGGCGCACGACGGGCAGCCGGTGCTCGTCCTCGTAGCGGCCGAACCACGCCGGCACCACCGTGTTGGCCCGTTCCCGCGAGCCACCGGGCGCCGGCGCGTCGGGCAGGTCGGCCACGCCGTGCACGTCGTGCATCGACAGCGAGTCCCACCGGTGCTGCCAGGCGCCACCCGGCCGGTCGTTGCCGTCGAGCACGACGTGGTCGATGCCCAGCCGGGTCAGGTGGAAGGACGCCGAGAGGCCGGCCTGGCCGGCCCCGATGACCACCGCGTCGTACACGTGCACGAGGTCGAAAACGTCGGTTCCGGCCCAGATATGCCCCGGGCCGTGCCATTGTGAGTGATTCTTCGTTAAATCTCTCGGGAAACCGGTCCTCGGCTCGCTCGGCGTGCCCTGGTGATGGTTTGCTTGGGGGGCTCGACACAACACAAGCAGTCAACACACGGATGGGAATGGGGTCCCGTGAACGTGCGGAAGTTCGCCTCTTTTGTCGCCTTCGCCCTGGCGGGTGCAGGTCTTGTCGCCGTTCCGGCACCTGCGGCCCACGCCGCCGACCCGGTCTACTGGTCCTACGCAGCCAGCACGGGTGCGACGTACGTCAAGGTCCTGGACGGTGTCGTCCAGTCCGACCTGACCGCCCAGTCGGGCGTCACCGGGGGCGCGAAGTCCAGCAGCTCCAAGAACAGCACCGCTGCGGTCAACGTGCTGAACCTCGCCCAGCTCGGCGCCGTGGAGACCAAGACCGACGCCGTCGTCTCGCAGGTCCTCGGGCAGCCGCAGACCACGCTGAAGTCGTGGGCACGGGTGGCCAACGTCAGCCTGCTCGGCGGCCTGATCACCGCTGACGCGCTTGAGACCGACGTGACCACCACCGGTCGCGCCGACGGCAACGGCTCGTACACCGCCAACAGCAAGCTGGCGAACATCAAGATCGCCGGCGTCAAGCTGCCGCTGAACATCCCCAAGAACTACGCCGTCACCATCCCCGGCGTCGCCAGCGTGACCCTCAACTACACGCTGCACGGCAAGTACGACCAGGACGAGGGCGACCTGATCGGCACCATGGGCTGGGCCGTCGGCGTCACCCTGCTGCAGCCGCTCGGCGGCTACTCCGCCGGCGTCACGCTGCTGGTCAACCCGGTCAACCAGTACCTCTCCGAGGTCTCGCCGTCCTCCGGCGCCTCCTTCGGCGGCACCGCCTACGGCTCGCGGATCCAGGCCCACGTCGGCGACGACATCACCGTGGTCAGCGACCCGACCGCCCGCGTCGGCACGCCGGTCGGCGGCAGCAACGGCCGCACGCTGACCAACTCGACCCTCTCGGTCAAGGTCCCCGGCATCCTCACCACCGGTGCGATCACCTCGACCACGACGTCGAAGAAGGACGCCTTCGGCAACGGCGAGATCACCAACACCAACCGCACCGCGGGCATCAACCTGCTCGGCGGCCTGGTGAAGGCCACCGCCGTGAAGGTCACCGCCTCCGGCAAGCTGCAGGACGGCGCCTACACCGGCAGCATGAAGATGGAGCTGGTCAACCTCGTCATCGCGGGCCAGACGATCCCGATCGACGTGTCGCCCAACACCATCCTCAACATCGCCGGTCTCGGCCAGGTCGCGCTCAACCTGCAGCAGACCAGCACCGCCGGCGCCTTCCAGAACGCCATCACGGCGGTCCGGATCACGCTCGACACCGCACAGGCCGGTCTCCCGGTCGGTGCGGTCATCGAGCTGGGTGTGGCCTACACGGCCATCGCCCCGCCGGCTGCCTGAGCAACCCGCAGCACCTGCCCGAGGGGCCGGTCCGCCAGCAGGCGGGCCGGCCCCTCGGCGGTTCCCGCAGCGGGATATCCTCGGTAGCCGTGGCTGAAGCTGAGTTCCGTTACTCCGACCTCCTCCCGACCGGCAAGGACGACACCCCCTACCGGTTGATCACGACGGAGGGAGTCGAGACCGTCGAAGGCCCCGACGGGCGCACCTTCCTCAAGGTCTCCCCCGAGGCGATCCAGCAGCTGACCGCCGAGGCGATGCACGACATCAGCCACTACCTGCGGCCCGCGCACCTCAGGCAGCTGCGCAAGATCATCGACGACCCCGAGGCGTCCGGCAACGACCGCTTCGTCGCCCTCGACCTGCTCAAGAACGTCAACATCTCCGCCGGTGGCGTGCTGCCGATGTGCCAGGACACCGGCACCGCGATCGTGATGGGCAAGAAGTCCGAGGGCGTGCTGACCGGCACCGACGACGCCGAGTGGATCTCACGCGGTGTGTACGACGCCTACACGAAGCTCAACCTGCGCTACAGCCAGCTCGCGCCCCTGACGACGTACGACGAGAAGAACACCGGGACCAACCTGCCGGCCCAGATCGAGCTCTACTCCACGACGCAGGGCGAGAAGGGCCCGGAGTACAAGTTCCTGTTCATGGCCAAGGGCGGCGGCTCGGCCAACAAGTCGTTCCTGTTCCAGGAGACGAAGGCGATCCTCAACCCGAAGCGGATGCTGGAGTTCCTCGACGAGAAGATCCGCTCGCTCGGGACGGCCGCCTGCCCGCCGTACCACCTCGCCGTGGTCATCGGCGGCACCAGCGCGGAGTTCGCGCTGAAGACCGCGAAGTACGCCAGCGCGCACTACCTCGACAACCTCCCGACCGAGGGCTCGATGGACGCCCACGGCTTCCGCGACCTCGAGCTGGAGGAGGAGGTCTTCAAGCTGACCCAGTCCTTCGGCATCGGCGCGCAGTTCGGCGGCAAGTACTTCTGCCACGACGTCCGCGTGGTGCGTCTCCCCCGGCACGGCGCCTCCTGCCCCGTCGCGATCGCCGTCTCCTGCTCCGCCGACCGCCAGGCACTCGGCAAGATCACGTCCGAGGGCGTCTTCCTCGAGCAGCTCGAGACCGACCCGGCGCAGTACATGCCCGACGCCGGTGTCGCCGAGGACATCTCCGGCGGCGAGGTCGTCAAGGTCGACCTCAACCAGCCGATGAGCGAGATCCTCGCCCAGCTCTCGTCGTACCCGGTCAAGACGCGGCTCTCCCTCACCGGCCCGCTCGTCGTGGCCCGCGACATCGCGCACGCCAAGATCCAGGAGCGCCTCGACGCCGGCGAGGAGATGCCCGACTACCTGAAGAACCACCCGGTCTACTACGCCGGCCCGGCCAAGACCCCCGAGGGCATGGCGTCCGGCTCCTTCGGCCCGACCACGGCCGGCCGGATGGACTCCTACGTGAAGTCGTTCCAGGCCGCCGGCGGCTCGATGGTCATGCTCGCCAAGGGCAACCGCTCCAAGCAGGTCACCGAGGCGTGCAACGAGTACGGCGGCTTCTACCTCGGCTCGATCGGCGGCCCGGCCGCGCGCCTGGCCCAGGACTGCATCAAGAGCCAGGAGGTCATCGAGTACCCCGAGCTCGGCATGGAGGCGGTCTGGAAGATCGAGGTCGAGGACTTCCCCGCCTTCATCGTGGTCGACGACAAGGGCAACGACTTCTTCACCGACCCGAGCGGCGCCGTCACGGTGCCGATCTCGGGGATCCGGGTCCGCTCGGCGCAGTGACCCCCGGGTGGGCGCGGCCGGTCCGGGTACGGCCCGGGCATGGCCGTGACCGCATTCCAGGACCTGCCCCTCGCTGACCGCGACCGCGCGTGGGACGGCGACGCCGCCGAGAAGCGCGTGCGCCGCTGGGCCGGCGCCGAGGACGAGCCGAACGAGAAGTACCGCGACGCCCACGTCTGGTACGACGCCGACGAGAAGGACAACTTCACGGCGTACAAGCTGCTCGTCGCCGACGTGGTGGACGACCGGCTGGTCGCCGTACCGCGGGGCGTGATGGCGGCCGGCAACGTCCTGCAGGGCGCTCGTGGCGGCGTCGACCTCCCGGACAAGGACGTGAATCGGGTCAGGAGCCACCTGGCCAAGTACTACCGCAAGATGGGCGACACCGCGCCCTGGGACGACTGAACCGGGAACCTCGCACCGTCCCCGTCCGTTCACCGGGCATGCGCTGCCCCATCGACGAGTCCACGCTGGTGATGAGCGAGCGGAACGGCATCGAGATCGACTACTGCCCCCAGTGCCGGGGCGTGTGGCTCGACCGCGGCGAGCTCGACAAGATCATCGACCGCTCCGTCGGCATGCCGCAGCCGGCTGCTCAGCCGCAGGCACCGCGCGCCCCGCAGTACGACGAATACCGCGCGCCGCAGCAGCGCTACGACGACAAGCACTACAAGAAGCGCAAGCGCGAGTCCTGGCTCAGCGAGCTCTTCGACTGACGACGGCGGTTCCGCGGGTGCGTAGGCTCGTCACGTGAGCGACGCAGCCTTCCGCACCGAGCACGACTCCATGGGCGAGGTCCTCGTCCCAGCCGCCGCCCTGTGGCGGGCGCAGACCCAGCGGGCGGTCGAGAACTTCCCCATCAGCGGTACGCCGATCGAGCCGGCGCTGATCCATGCGCTGGGTCACGTCAAGGCGGCGGCCGCGCGCGCGAACCTCGCCCTCGGCGTCCTCGACCCCGAGGTGGCGACCGCGATCACGGCCGCGGCGCAGGCCGTCGCCGCGGGCGGGTACGACGACCAGTTCCCGATCGACGTCTTCCAGACCGGGTCGGGCACCAGCTCCAACATGAACGCCAACGAGGTGATCGCCTCGCTGTGCGCCCGCGAGGGCGTCACGGCGCACCCCAACGACCACGTCAACGCCAGCCAGTCGAGCAACGACACCTTCCCGACGGCCATCCACGTCGCTGCCGCGCTGGCGGTCGCCGACGAGCTGGTCCCGGCCCTCGAGCGGCTCACGGCCTCGCTGGCCACGAAGTCGGCGGAGTTCCACGGACTGGTGAAGTCCGGCCGGACGCACCTGATGGACGCCACCCCGGTCACCCTCGGCCAGGAGCTCGGCGGCTACGCCGCCACGGTCCGGTACGGCGTGGAGCGGCTCGTCGGCGTGCTCCCCCGGGTGCGCGAGCTCCCCCTCGGCGGCACGGCGGTCGGCACGGGCATCAACACCCCCCACGGCTTCGCCGACGCGGCGATCACGGCGCTGAGCGAGGCGACCGGCCAGGACTTCACCGAGGCCCGCAACCACTTCGAGGCCCAGGGCACCCGCGACTCCCTCGTCGAGCTGAGCGGCGTGCTGAAGACGATCGCGGTCGGCCTGACCAAGATCTGCAACGACCTGCGCTGGATGGGCTCCGGACCGACCACCGGCCTCGCCGAGATCCACCTGCCCGACCTGCAGCCGGGCTCCTCGATCATGCCGGGCAAGGTGAACCCGGTGCTGCCGGAGGCGACGCTGATGGTCTGCATGCAGGTGATCGGCAACGACGCTGCGGTCACTGCCGCGGGCGCGAGCGGGAGCTTCGAGCTCAACGTCGCCATGCCGGTCCTGGCCCGCAACGTGCTCGAGTCGATCCGCCTGCTCGCCAACGCCTCCGTCACGCTGGCCGAGCGGTGCATCGACGGCATCACGGCCGACGCCGACCGCATGCTGCGCTACGCCGCGTCCTCACCCTCGGTCGTCACACCGCTCAACAAGCACATCGGCTACGAGGCGGCGGCCAAGGTCGCCAAGCAGGCGCTCGCCACCGGCGGCACGATCCGCGAGACCGTGCTGGCGATGGGGTACGTCGACCGCGGCGAGCTGACCCTCGAGGAGCTGGACGCCGCACTCGACCTGGCGTCCATGACCCACCCCTGAGCGGCGCGCCTCAGGAGCGCTTGCGCCCCGTGACGGCTGCGGCGACGATCACCGCGACCGCCGCCACCACGACCTGCCACAGGTGCCGCATCCAGTCGATGCCGTTGGTCGCGTTGTCCCACGTGGCCTCGTGCCCGTCGAACGAGCCGTTGTCGTGACCGGCGATGCCCCAGTAGAGGAAGCTGCCGACGAGCATGCCGACGATGCCGCACAGCACGGTCAGCCAGAACGGGAACTTGGTGCGGTCGCCCGGCGCCACGGCCTTGCCGATGACTCCGATGATCGCGCCACCGACGATCGTCACGATGATGGTCCACAGCATGGCGGGCTCCTCACGTCGCACGGGACACCCGAGTCCCGTCCCTGGGGGCATCATGCACCCGTCGAGCGGTCAGGCTGCGGACGGCGGCCAGCTCGGACCCCGGCGTGGCGTGATGCGCGCTCGCGCCCCGGCGCGACGTTCCCGCCGTGCCGCCGGCTTGCCGCCACGCGGACGACACTCCTACGGAAGCCAACCGCGTGCGCGGCAGCGCGGCGCGAGGCACGAGCGACGCGCTCGCGCCATCGGCTCAGTACCAGCCGTGAGACTCCGAGTGGCCCCAGGCGCCGCAGGGGCTGCCGTAGCGGGACTTGATGTAGCCGAGGCCCCAGCGGATCTGGGTCTCCGCGTTGTGCGCCCAGTCGGGGCCGGCGGAGGACATCTTGGAGCCGGGGAGGGCCTGCGGGATGCCGTAGGCGCTCGAGCTGGGGTTGTCGGCGTTGACCCGCCAGTTGGACTCACGGGTCCACAGCGAGTCGAGGCAGCCGAACTGGCTCGAGGAGAACCCGAACTCACCGAGCAGGGCCCGGGCGATGTCGCGGGGGTCGGAGTCGGACAGCTCGCGGCTGTCGGTCATCGCCGCCGTGCGGGAGCCGGCGAGGTCGATCGACTTGGCGGGCACGGCCTCGGGCCGGCGGTCGTCGCGGGAGATGACGGGCTCACGACGCTCGGTGGTGTCGGTCGGCAGCGCGCTGGCACCCACGTTGGTGAAGGCGTCGACGTCGGCAGCACCCGCGGCAGCCGGGGTGGCCTGCTGGCCCGCCATGCCCGCGGCGACCGAGACACCCGTGACCGCGACCGCGACCGACGAGAGGACGACGACGTTGCGGGCGGCCTTACGGGGCGCGTGTGCGATGTGGGCGTGCTTCGGCGCACCGCGGTGCTTGGGCGCCGGCTTCGCGTGTTTCGACAAGTGCTCGTATTCAGGCTCGACTGCATGGGGGGAGGCCACCGCCCGATCGGGCCCGACTTCGCTGTCGTCACCGCCAGCGGCCAGCGACCACCATGCCTGACGAGGAGGGCTCAGGCAAACCGAACGGCCGTTTTCCCCAGCCCTTCTCCAGCTCCCCTCGGCCCATCGTTCACACGAGTCACAGCAGCCCCAGGGTCGGGACACGGTCCCGTACGACGACGCTCGGCGCCGCCCCGGACACGGGACGGCGCCGAGCGGGCCACGACGAACTCGTCAGGTCACACGACGACGTTCTCCAGCATCTCGGTGACCAGCGCCGCGATCGGCGAGCGCTCGGACCGGGTGAGGGTGACGTGGGCGAACAGCGGGTGGCCCTTGAGCTTCTCCACGACCGCGACCACGCCGTCGTGACGACCCACCCGCAGGTTGTCGCGCTGGGCGACGTCGTGGGTGAGCACGACCTTCGAGTTGGCGCCGATGCGCGAGAGCACCGTGAGGAGCACGTTGCGCTCGAGCGACTGCGCCTCGTCGACGATCACGAAGGAGTCGTGCAGCGAGCGGCCGCGGATGTGCGTCAGCGGGAGGACCTCGAGCATCCCGCGGTCGAGGATCTCGTCGACGACGTCCTTGGAGGTCAGGGCGCCGAGGGTGTCGAAGACCGCCTGGCCCCACGGCGACATCTTCTCCGACTCCGAGCCGGGCAGGTAGCCCAGCTCCTGGCCGCCGACGGCGAACAGCGGCCGGAAGACGACGACCTTCTTGTGCTGCTGGCGCTCCATGACCGCCTCCAGGCCGGCGCACAGGGCGAGCGCCGACTTGCCGGTGCCGGCACGGCCGCCGAGGGAGACGATGCCGACGTCGGGGTCGAGCAGCAGGTCGAGGGCGACGCGCTGCTCGGCGCTGCGTCCGTGGATGCCGAAGGCCTCCCGGTCGCCGCGGACCAGGTGGACCTGCTTGTCGGGCCCGACCCGGCCCAGGGCGGTGCCGCGCTCGGAGAGCAGCACGAGGCCGGTGTGGCAGGGCAGCTCGCGGGCATCGGGGAGGTCGAGGGTCGCGTCGTCGTACAGCTCGTCGAGGTCGGCCGCGCTCACCTCCATCTCGGCCATGCCGGAGTAGCCGGTGTCGGAGTCGCTGATCGTCTCGCCGCGGTACTCCGCGGCGGTGAGGCCGACCGCCGAGGCCTTGATCCGCATCGGCAGGTCCTTGGAGACCAGCGTGACGTCGTGGCCCTCGTCGGCGAGGTTGCGGGCGACCGCCAGGATCCGCGTGTCGTTGTCGCCGAGGCGGAAGCCCGACGGCAGCGACGAGGCGTCGGTGTGGTTGAGCTCGACGCGGACCGTGCCGCCCTCCTCCCCCACGGGGACGGGCGTGTCGAGCCGGCCGTGGCTGACCCGCATCTCATCCAGCATCCGCAGCGCGCTGCGCGCGAAGTAGCCCAGCTCGGGGTGGTGCCGCTTGCCCTCGAGCTCGGTGATCACGACCACCGGCAAGACGACCTCGTGCTCGGCGAAGCGCCGGAGGGCACCCGGGTCGGCCAGCAGGACGCTGGTGTCGAGGACGTACGTACGGCGCTGCGCGTTGGTCTGTGCCCCATCGTGACTGGTTCCCACGACTCACCTCACCGGACCGCACGCGCCCACCAGGGGCCGCCCGGCCCTATCCCTGGTAGATGGACCGGGCTGCTGGTTCGTGGATCTTCACGTCCGGCCTCCCGATGTGGCCGGCTTCCCCACCTGCCACTGATCCGGAAGGTACCCGCGCGGCCCGGAGGAATAGCGCGACACGCCCTGACGGCTCGATGAACGTCCTGTTACGTCCAGCGGGCCCAGCCCGGTCTCAGAGCCGCCGGTAGGTGAGATCGGTGATCACGCGGTCCTTCGCGATCCCCTTGCGCTCGAACTTGGTGACCGGCCGCTCTGCCCAGCGCTCGACGACCCCACCCTCCAGCATCGGCTCGGCGTCGAGCACCTCGACCATCTGCTCGGCGTAGTCCGCCCAGTCGGTGGCCAGCCGCCACAGCCCGCCCGGGACCAGCCGGGAGGCGATCATCGCGGCGTACTCGGGGTTGACCAGGCGCCGCTTGTGGTGACGCTTCTTGTGCCAGGGGTCGGGGAAGAAGGTCCACAGCTCGCTGATCGAGTCGGGCGCGATCAGGTGCTCCAGGGTCCAGACGGCGTCGACGCTGCAGAAGCGGACGTTCGTGGCACCCACCTCGCCCACCCGGCCCAGGCCCTCGGCGACGCCGGGGCCCCAGACCTCCAGCGCGAGGATGTTGACGTCGGGACGGGTGGCCGCGAGCGCCGCGGTCGCCTCGCCGACACCACCGCCGATCTCGACGACGAGCGGAGCCTCCCGGCCGAACCACGCGGCGAAGGAGAAGTCGGGTACGTCGACCGCCTCGTCGGGGATGACCCACCGCTCGGAGTACGTGTCCCAGGCGGCCTGCTGCTTCGGGGAGAGCCGGCTGCCGCGCCGGGTGTAGGTGAGCACCTCGCGCATCCGCCGGCCGTCGTCGGTCTCCTTGTGGTGCGGTCGCGCCGGGCGCACTCCCCCGTTGTCTTGCTCAGCCACCCGGCCATTCTCCCGGCTCGGGCCCGTGCCCAGAAATCAGGCGCCGTGAAATGCAGGAGACCCCCTGCTGCCGAAGCAGCAGGGGGTCTCCGTCGAGAGCAGGTCAGATCACTTGGTGATCTTCGTGACCCGGCCGGCGCCGACGGTGCGGCCACCCTCACGGATCGCGAACTTCAGACCCTCGTCCATGGCGATCGGCTGGATGAGCTCGACCGTCATGTCCGTGTTGTCGCCCGGCATGACCATCTCGGTGCCCTCGGGAAGGGTCACGACGCCGGTCACGTCGGTGGTCCGGAAGTAGAACTGCGGACGGTAGTTGTTGAAGAACGGCGTGTGACGGCCGCCCTCCTCCTTCGAGAGGATGTAGACGCTGGCCTCGAAGTTGGTGTGCGGGGTGGTGGTACCCGGCTTCACCACGACCATGCCGCGCTCGACGTCCTCGCGCTTGGTGCCGCGCAGGAGCAGACCGACGTTCTCACCGGCCTGGCCCTCGTCGAGCAGCTTGCGGAACATCTCGACACCGGTGACGGTGGTCTTCTGCGAGCCCTCGCGGATGCCGATGATCTCGACCTCCTCGTTGACCTTGACGATGCCGCGCTCGATACGACCGGTGATGACGGTGCCACGACCGGTGATCGTGAAGACGTCCTCGACGGGCATGAGGAAGGGCTTGTCGACCTCACGCTCGGGCTGCGGGATGTACTCGTCGACGGCCGACATGAGCTCGAGGACCGACTGGCCCCACTTCTCGTCGCCGTTGAGCGCCGGGAAGGCCGCGACGCGCACGACCGGAACGTCGTCGCCCGGGTACTCGTACTCGGAGAGGAGCTCGCGCACCTCCATCTCGACGAGCTCGATGAGCTCGTCGTCGTCGACCATGTCGCACTTGTTGAGCGCGACGACCAGGGCGGGGACGCCGACCTGGCGGGCGAGCAGCACGTGCTCACGGGTCTGCGGCATCGGGCCGTCGGTCGCGGCGACCACCAGGATCGCGCCGTCCATCTGGGCGGCACCGGTGATCATGTTCTTGATGTAGTCCGCGTGACCGGGGCAGTCGACGTGCGCGTAGTGGCGCGCCTCGGTCTGGTACTCGATGTGCGCGATCGAGATCGTGATACCGCGCTGGCGCTCCTCGGGAGCCTTGTCGATCTGGTCGAACGGCGAGGCCTCGTTGAGGTCCGGGTACGCGTCGTGCAGGACCTTCGAAATGGCCGCCGTCAGCGTGGTCTTGCCGTGGTCGATGTGACCGATCGTGCCGATGTTGACGTGCGGCTTGGTCCGCTCGAACTTCGCCTTAGCCACTGGGGCTCCTCCTGGTGTGTTGTTACTTGACTCGTACTAAAGGGGTGGTGCGCCGAGGGTCTGCATGGAGCAGTCCCGGGTGGGGACTACTCGCCGCGCGCCTTCTTGATGATCTCGTCGGCGATGTTCGTGGGAACCTCGGCGTACGAGTCGAACTCCATCGAGTACGACGCCTGACCGGAGGTCTTGGACCTCAGGTCGCCAACGTACCCGAACATCTCGGACAGCGGCACGAGGGCGCTGACGACGATGTCGCCGTGACGCTCCTCCTGCGCGCGGATCTGACCGCGACGGCTGTTGATGTCACCGATGACCGTGCCGAGGAAGTCCTCGGGGGTGGTCACCTCGACGGCGAACATCGGCTCGAGGAGGACCGGACGCGCCTGGCGCGCGGCCTCCTTGAACGCCTGGATGCCGGCGATCTTGAACGCGAGCTCGGACGAGTCCACGTCGTGGTACGCGCCGTCCTCGAGGGCGACCTTCACGTCGACCATCGGGTAGCCGGCGAGGACGCCGAACTCCATGGCCTCCTGGGCGCCGTTGTCGACCGACGGGATGTACTCACGCGGGACGCGACCACCGGTCACGTTGTTGATGAACTCGTAGCCAGCACCGAGGCCGGTCTCCGGGTCGATGTTCGGCTCGATCGAGATGACGATCTTGGCGAACTGACCCGAACCACCGGTCTGCTTCTTGTGGGTGTAGCTGTGGTTCTCGACCTTGCCGCGGATGGTCTCGCGGTAGGCGACCTGCGGCTTGCCGACGGTCGCCTCGACCTTGAACTCGCGCTTCATCCGGTCGACGAGGATCTCCAGGTGGAGCTCGCCCATGCCGGAGATGATGGTCTGGCCGGTCTCCTCGTCGGTCTTGACGACGAAGGTCGGGTCCTCCTCGGCGAGGCGGCCGATGGCCACACCGAGCTTCTCCTGGTCGGCCTTGGTCTTCGGCTCGATGGCGACCGAGATCACCGGGGCCGGGAAGGTCATCGACTCGAGCACGACGGGCTTGGCGTTGTCGGAGAGCGTGTGACCGGTCCGGGTGTCCTTGAGACCCATCACGGCGACGATCTGACCGGCGCCGACCGACGCGATCTCCTCACGCTTGTTGGCGTGCATCTGGTAGACCTTGCCGATCCGCTCCTTGCGGCCGTTGCTCGCGTTGAGCACGGTCGCGCCGGCCTCGAGCTTGCCCGAGTAGACGCGGACGAAGGTCAGCTTGCCCAGGTGCGGGTCAGCGGCGATCTTGAACGCCAGGGCGGACAGCGGCTCGTCGCTCGACGGCTTGCGGACGACCTCGTTCTCCTCGGTCTCCTCGGCGCCCGGCTTGTGGCCGACGATCGCGTCGACGTCGAGCGGGGAGGGGAGGTAGTCGACGATCGCGTCGAGCAGGGGCTGGACGCCCTTGTTCTTGAACGCGGTGCCGGTGAGGATCGGGTTGACCTTGTCGGCGAGGGTCGCGCGACGGATGGCGGCCTTGAGGGTCGGCACGTCGAACGTGTCGCCGTCCTCGAGGTAGACCTCCATGATCTCGTCGTCGGCCTCGGCGAGGGTCTCGATGAGCTTCTCGCGGTACTCCGCAGCCTTGTCGGCGAGGTCGGCGGGGATCTCCTCGACGACGTAGTCCTCGCCCTGCTGGGTCTCACCGCGCCAGACCTTGGCGTTCATCTCGACCAGGTCGACGACGCCGATGAAGTCCTGCTCGGCACCGATCGGGATCTGGAGGACCAGCGGGGTGGAGTTGAGCTTCTGCACGATCGAGTCGACGACGCGGTAGAAGTCCGCACCGGTCCGGTCGAGCTTGTTGACGAAGCACATCCGCGGGACGGCGTACTTGTTGGCCTGGCGCCACACGGTCTGCGACTGGGGCTCCACGCCGGCGACACCGTCGAACACCGCGACGGCGCCGTCGAGGACGCGCAGCGAGCGCTCGACCTCGACGGTGAAGTCGACGTGCCCGGGGGTGTCGATGATGTTGATCTGGTGCTTCTTCCACCAGCAGGTCGTCGCGGCCGACGTGATCGTGATGCCGCGCTCCTGCTCCTGCTCCATCCAGTCCATCGTGGCGCCGCCATCGTGGACCTCACCGATCTTGTAGGTGATGCCGGTGTAGAACAGGATGCGCTCGGTGGTGGTGGTCTTGCCGGCGTCGATGTGCGCCATGATGCCGATGTTGCGGACGACGTTCAGGTCCGTCGTGATGTCGACTGCCACGTGAGTCAGCGTTCCTTAGGTAAGGGGATGGAACTGGTGGTGCCGGAGCGGGCGCCGCGGTAGCGGGCCCGCCCCGGTGAGGATCACCAGCGGTAGTGAGCGAAGGCCTTGTTGGACTCGGCCATCTTGTGGGTGTCCTCGCGCTTCTTCACCGCGGCACCGAGGCCGTTGGCTGCGTCGAGGATCTCGTTCTGCAGGCGCTCGGCCATGGTCTTCTCGCGACGCTCCTGGGCGTAGCCGACCAGCCAGCGCAGCGACAGCGTGGTGCCGCGGTTGCCCTTGACCTCGATCGGGACCTGGTAGGTCGCGCCACCGACGCGGCGGGACTTGACCTCGAGCGCGGGGCGCACGTTGTCGAGCGCACGCTTGAGGGTGATGACCGGGTCGACGCCCGTCTTCTCGCGGGTGCCCTCCAGGGCGGAGTAGACGATCCGCTGAGCGACCTGCTTCTTGCCGTCCTGGAGCACCTTCGACACCAGCTGGGTCACCAGCTGCGAACCGTAGACCGGGTCGACGTCGATCGGGCGCTTCGGCGCGGGGCCCTTGCGCGGCATGTCAGCTCTTCTCCTTCTTGGCGCCGTAGCGGCTGCGAGCCTGCTTACGGTTCTTCACGGCCTGGGTGTCCAGAGCGCCGCGGATGACCTTGTAGCGAACACCGGGCAGGTCCTTCACACGACCGCCACGGACGAGCACGATCGAGTGCTCCTGCAGGTTGTGACCCTCACCCGGGATGTAGGCGGTGACCTCGACGCCGCTGGACAGGCGCACGCGGGCGACCTTCCGGAGGGCGGAGTTCGGCTTCTTCGGGGTGGTGGTGTAGACGCGGGTGCACACACCGCGACGCTGGGGCGAACCCTTCAGGGCAGGCGTCTTGGTCTTCGACACCTTGTCCTGGCGGCCCTTGCGGACCAACTGATTGATGGTGGGCACCTGGTGGTTCCCTTTCGGTGGTAATCACGGCCTGGCGCGGTGCCGGGCTCGGGGTGATGCGGTGATGCGGAGTGCCGGGAGCGCTCCCCCGCTCGCCACGCCGATGAGGGCGGCGGGCTGAGGGCATGCTCGACGTGCCGGGTGGCCCCAGACACGAGATTCGAGATTACCGGCCGCCCCGAACGCGGGTCAAAATGCGGGACGCACGCCTGAGCGGCGTGGGCTCAGGTCAGCCAGCGGGTGATCGGGTCGATGGCGAAGTAGATGACGAACAGGCCGGCCACGACCCACAGCAGCGGGTGCAGCTCGCGGGCCTTGCCGCGGACCACCTTGAGGAACGCGTAGGACACGAACCCGGCGCCGATGCCGACCGAGATCGAGTACGTGAACGGCATCAGGACGATGGTCAGGAAGGCCGGGATCGCGATCTCGACGTCGTCCCAGGAGATGCCGGTGATCTGCTGCATCATCAAGAAGCCGACCAGGACCAGGGCGGGGACCGCGGCCTCGGAGGGGATCATCGCGACCAGCGGCGAGGCGAAGATGGTCGCCAGGAAGAGCACGCCGGTGACCACGGAGGCCAGCCCGGTGCGGGCGCCCTCGCCGACGCCCGAGGCCGACTCGATGTACGAGGTGTTCGACGAGACACCGGCCGCGCCGCCGGCGATCGCGGCGACCGAGTCGACCACGAGGATCCGGTCGGCGTGGGGCGGCATCCCCTCCTCGTCGAGGAGGTTGGCCTCGGCGCCGATGGCGGTCATGGTGCCCATGGTGTCGAAGAAGTCGGCGAGCATCAGCGAGAACACGAGCAGCAGGACCGTCACGACGCCGACCTTGTCCCAGGAGCCGAGCAGGTCGAACTCGCCCAGGGTGCCGAAGTCGGGCGCGTGGAAGTCACCGCTCCAGGCGGGCACGGTGAGCGCCCAGCCGCCGGCCTTCTCCGCGGAGGCACCCAGGTCACCGACCGCCTCGACCACGACCGCGACCACCGTCATCACGACGATCGAGATCAGGATCGACCCGCGGACCTTGCGCACCCACAGGGCCAGCATCAGCAGCAGGCCGACCACGAAGACCAGGACCGGCCAGCCGCTCAGGCTGCCGTCGGCGCCGAGCTGGACCGGGACGGTCGTCTTGGCGGCGTCGGGGATCCGCTTCACCACGCCGGCGTCGACGAAGCCGATCAGGGCGATGAACAGGCCGATGCCGACCGAGATGGCGACCTTGAGCTGGGCGGGGACGGCGCGGAAGACCGCCGTGCGGAACCCGGTGAGGACCAGGACCAGGATCAGGACACCCTCGATCACCACCAGGCCCATCGCGTCGGCCCAGGTCATCTGGCTGGCGACCGCGAACGCGAGGAACGCGTTGAGGCCCAGGCCCGTGGCGAGCGCGAGCGGGTAGTTGGCGACGACGCCCATCAGGATCGTCAGCACGCCCGCCACCAGCGCCGTGCCGGCGGCGATCGCCGCGAGGTTCGGGGCGCTGCCGCCGCCGAGGAACTTGCCGTCGATGTCGGTCGCGTAACCGAGGATCAGCGGGTTGAGCACCACGATGTAGGCCATCGTGAAGAAGGTGACCACGCCGCCGCGGAGCTCCTGACCGAGGCTGGAGCCCCGCTCGGAGATGCGGAAGAAGCGGTCGATCGGGTTCGCGGGGGCGAGGTCTTCGGCCGAGTTCACGGGCGAAGCATGGCAGGCGCGACGGCCGGGGTCGAGCCGGTGGTCGGCTCGAGGCGCGCCACCGCCGCCCGGCGCACGACGACCGCGAGCCCGACACCGACCAGCACCAGGGCCCCACCGACGACCAGGGTCCAGCGTGCTCCGAACTGCTCGCCGATCCAGCCGATGACCGGCGAGCCCAGCGGGGTGCCGCCCATCACGATCGTCATGTAGATCGCCATCACCCGCCCGCGCAGCGCCGGCGCGGACTCGGTCTGCAGCAGCGCGTTGCACGAGTTGAGCACGGTGATCACCGAGAAGCCGAGCAGGGGGCACAGCAGCACGAAGGCGAGGTACGTCGGCGCCAGGCCGGCCGCGATCTCGAGCGCGCCGAACGCGACGGCGGCGCCCATCAGCAGCCGGACCCGGACCTGGGTCCGGCCGGCCGCGACCAGGGCTCCGGTGAGCGAGCCGATCGCGAGGACCGAGCCGAGCACGCCGTACTCCTCGGCTCCCTTGCCGAAGACCTCGGTCGCCATCAGCGCGGAGGTGATCTGGAAGTTCATCCCGAAGGTGCCGATGAAGAAGACGAGGACGAGGATCATCAGCATCTTCGGCTGGCCGCGCAGGTAGGTCACGCCCTCGCGGAGCATGCCGGGCGTGCGGGCGGCGGGGCGGGGCGAGTGGAGGGCCGAGGCGTCCATCCGGCGCAGCTGGGCGATCACGGCCAGGTAGGACAGCGCGTTGGCGAGGATGACCCAGCCTGTCGCGCGCATCCCGCCTCCGCCGAGGCCGATCAGCAGGCCGGCCAGCCCGGGTCCGATCAGCCGCGCGGCGTTGAACGCGGCGGAGTTGAGGCTGACCGCGTTGGTGACGTCCTCGGCGCCGACCATCTCGGAGACGAAGGCCTGCCGGGCGGGTGCGTCGAACGCCGCGCCGATGCCGAACACGAACGCGATGACGTAGACGTGCCAGGTCTGCGCCGTGCCGAGCACCGCGATCAGGCCGAGCGCGAGCGAGGCCAGCGCCATCATCGCCTGGGTGACCTGCAGCAGGACCCGCTTGGAGATGCGGTCGGCGACGACGCCGGCGTAGGGCGAGAGCAGCAGGACCGGGAGGAACTGGAGGCCGGTCGTGATGCCGAGCGCGGCGCCGCCGTTGCCGGGGATGGTCAGGACCAGCCAGTCCTGGGCGACGCGCTGCATCCACGTGCCGACGTTGGACACGAGACTGCCGGCGAAGTACAGCCGGTAGTTGGGGTGGGACAGGGAGCGGAATCGGGGGCTCGTGGGATCTCCTTCGGGTCAGTCGGCTTCAGCCAGGCGTTGCAGGATGGGGGCCGCGCGGCGCAGCACGTCACGCTCCTCGGCGCTCAGGTCCTCGAGGCGGCGCGAGAGCCAGCGGTCGCGGCGGGTGAGGTCGGCGGCGACCACCGCTCGACCCTCGTCGGTCATGCGTACGACGACCTGCCGGCCGTCGGTGGGGTGGGCGCACCGCTCGACCAGGCCGGCCTCGGCCAGGGCCGTCACGGTGCGGGTCATGCTCGGCGGCTGCACCTGCTCGCGCGCGGCCAGGGCGCCGATGGTGAGGTCGCCGTGGCGGTTGAGCGCGTAGAGCACCGCCATCGACGAGACGCTGAGGTCGTTGTCGGGATGCCGCTCGCGGGCGAGCCGGCGCCGCAGGCGCATGACCGCGAAGCGGAGCTCGGTCGCGAGCCCCGCATTGCTGCGCACGTGCTTCTCCAGAGTCGGCATGTCGTTAGCATAAGTCATTACCTTCGGTAATCATTCCGCCCGGAGTAGAGTGATCTGCGTGGAGCTCCGCGACGACCAGCCGACCCAGCACGAGTTCGGCAACCGGACCTACCTGATCGCCCCCGTCGAGCCGCTCGACGTCGACGGCGTGCGGACGGTCCAGGTCGGCACTGCGCTGTTCCTCGTCGCCTTCCTCGGCCTGCTGCCGTTCTACGGCCGGCTCCAGGAGGACGGGCGCACCTGGCTGCTGTGGATGTGCCTGACCGGCGTCGGACTCGGCCTGCTCGGCTCGGAGTACTGCAAGCGCCGGCGCCAGGTCCGCGCCGAGCGCGAGCTGGATGCGGGCGCTGGTCCCGATGCCGGTGTCGATGTCGATGGGTGAGGCTCCCCTGCCGCCCACCCGGTGGGCGCTGGGCGGGGCGAAGACGTCGGGGTACGGCGCGCGGTTCGCCGAGCTGATCGCCGACGGCGCCGACGTGGTCGGCGAGGCGCGCCTGGCCGACACCCTCGTCGAGCGCGGCGCGACGATCCTCGACGCCGGGTCCGGCATGGGCCGGATCGGCGCCCACCTGCTCTCCCTGGGCCACCGGGTCACCGCCGCAGAGCCCGACCCGGCGCTCGTCGAGCAGTCGCGTCGCACCTTCCCCGAGCTGCCGGTCATCCCGCTGGAGATCCTCGCCCTGTCCCCCGAGGCGCTCGCCGCCGCAGGCGCACCGCTCGCCTACGACCTCGTCGTCTGCGTCGGCAACGTGCTCACCTTCGTCGCCGAGGACACCGAGGTCGCGGTGCTGCGCCGCCTCGGCTCACTGCTCGCGCCGGGCGGGCGGATCCTGGTCGGCTTCCACCTGCAGCAGGGCCCGACTACCGCACGGGTGTACCCGCTCGACGAGTTCGTCGCCGACGTCGCGGCGGCGGGGCTGGTCGTGCAGCACCGGTTCGGTGGGTACGACCTGCGCCCCGTGGACGACCTCTACTCGGTGGCGGTGTTGGCGCAGGGTTGATGCCGTTGGGTCGGGTGGCGCGGGTCGGTGCGCTCCGCAAGGGACTGACGGTGTTGGTCTGGCGCTCGCTTCGCTCGCGCATGTCGCGCGCGCTTGGACGCGTTGCCTTCCTCCGCTGCGCTCGCTGGCGCTCGCTTCGCTCCGTCCAGGCAACGCGGCGCGCGCGACGGGGCTCGGCTGATTGTCCTGCGCGGACGAGCGTCATTCGGCTGGATCCCGTCGGGCGCCCCGCGTGATCTGGACTGAGCGGAGCGAGCGACCGAGCGCTAGCGAGGAAGCGAGCGCAGCGAGGGAAGATCACGCGCCAAAGGGCGCCCGACATGCGAGCGAAGCGAGCCGAATGACTCAGAAACGCTCGAGGTCGTCCAGCGAGATCGTGTCGACGACGGGAGGCGCGGGCGGTTGCGGCTGCTGCCGCTTGCTCAGGCGCACCTCGGAGTGCGCGCCGCAGCCGTGCTGGAGCGCGACCACGCGACCGTCGTCGTTGGCGTCGCCGTTGGCGCACACGCCGAAGAGCTCGGACAGCGGGCCGGTGAGGCGGACCAGGAAGCCGCAGGAGTAGCAGTGGTGCGGGGCGGACTTGGCGATCGGCGCGTCGGGGCCGGCCTCCCCGTCGTACCAGCGCTCGGCGGCGGCGTCGCGGCCCTCCGGGGACAGGACACGGACCCGGCCCAGGCCGAGGTCCTTGGCGACCGCGCGGATCTGGGCCTTCTCGTCGGTGTCGAGCGGGTCGTCGCCGAAGGAGTACGTCGGCACCAGGCGCGGGTCGTCGTCGGCGACGGGCAGCAGGTCGCCGGGCGACATGTCGCCGGGGCGCAGGCGGTCGCGGTAGGGCACCCAGGCCGGGGCGACGATCGCGTCGGGGCCGGGCAGCAGCACGACCTCGACCACGGTCACCTTGCGCTGGCGGGAGGCGCGGGTGAGCGTGACCGCCCAGTGCCAGCCGCGGTAGCCCTTGCGGGAGCACTCGAAGAGGTGGGTGACGACGCGGAGCCCGTCGACCTGGTGGCCGGTGTGCTCGCCCACGTCGGACGCGTCGACCTCCTCGAGCAGCGCAGCGCGTGCCGCGTCCACGGCATCGGCGGTGGCGGCGTCGGTCAGCTTGCGCTCCAGGGTGGACACCGGCACAGCATCCCCCATGCCACCGGTGGTCGTCACGTCGGGGCAGGCAAGATAGAGGCGTGAGCACGCACGGTCCGGACCAGCGCCCGCCGGCCAGCCCACCGGCCAGCCCACCGGGCGCCGGGGGCGGACCGAGCCCGGAGCTCACCGAGACCGGCTCGATGCGGGCCGTGGGCTCCACCATCGGCACCGGCGCCAAGGCGACCGCCCGCGGGCTCAAGGGATTCGCCACCGTGACCGGCCGGGCCAGCCGGGCGACCGTGCGCCAGGCCCGCAGGGCCGCGGGCGCGCAGGGTGCCGAGCGGTCCGGGCTGAACCGGCTGATCGAGCTGCACGCCGCCAACGCGGCCGGCGACTCGGCGTTCGCGATCGCGCTCGCCGGCACCGTCTTCTTCGCCGGCGCGACCAGCGGCGAGCGCGGTCCGGTGCTGCTGTTCCTCGGCCTCACCATGGTCCCGTTCGCGATCGTCGCGCCGCTGATCGGCCCCTTCCTCGACCGGTTCAGCCACGGGCGCCGCTGGGCGATCGGCGCCACCTTCGCGCTGCGGGCGTTCCTGTGCTGGGTGCTGGCCGGGACCCTGGGCGACGGCTCGCCCTGGTTCTACGTCGCCGCACTCGGCGTCCTCGTCTCCTCCAAGGCCTACGGCGTCGCGAAGGCTGCCGCCGTCCCCCGGCTGCTGCCCAGCGAGATCACCCTGGTCAAGGCCAACGGGCGGGTCGCCCTCGCGGGCGTGGTCGGTGCCTGCGTGTCCGGGCCGCTCGCCGGTGCGGCGTACTGGATCGGTCCGGAGTGGGCCTGTCGCTACGCCTTCGTCGTGTTCACGATCGGCACCATCGCCGCGATCCTGCTGCCGAGCCGGGTCGACGCGTCGTCCGGCGAGGAGTCCCTCGGCGGACGCGGTGCGGGCGCGCGCCGCAACGGCCTGCCCCCGAAGGTCGCGTTCGCGCTGCGCGCCAACTGCGGTCCCCGGCTGCTGTCGGGCTTCCTGACCATGTTCATGACCTTCGTGCTGGCCACCGAGCCCCTCGACGGCTGGGAGACCAAGACCCGCTCGACGCTGCTCGTCGGCCTGGTCATCGGCGCCGCCGGGCTCGGCAACACCCTCGGGATCGTGGTCGCCTCGCTCGCCCGCAGGATCAACCCGGCCGTGATGGTCGTGGTCGCCCTCGTCGCCGACATCGTCGCGCTGGTGCTGGCGACGGTGTTCTACGGCCTGCTCCCCCTGCTGGCGCTCGGCCTGACGGTCGGGCTGATGCAGTACCTCGCCAAGGTGTCCCTCGACTCGACGATCCAGATCGGCGTCCCCGTGCGCGCGCACGCCAGCGCCTTCGCCAAGGGCGACACCACCCTGCAGCTGGCGTGGGTGTTCGGCGGCTTCCTCGGCGTCGTGATGTCCTACCCCGCCGTCAACGGGGTGGGGCTGGCGTTCGCCGCGGTGCTGCTGACGGCCTGGGCGGTGTTCGTGCTGCGCAGCCGGCCACAGCGACCCGCGCCGAGGCCGGCGCCGGCTGCCTGAGCAACCGGACCGCGCTCAGGACTCCAGCTCGTCGGCCAGCGCGCGCAGCAGCTTGGCCACCGGCTGCGCCGTACGACGATCGGGGTGGCGACCGTGGCGGTAGGCCTCGCCGACGCCGTCGAGCAGGCGGATCAGGTCCTCGACGATCGGGACCATCTCCTCGGGCTTCTTGCGCTTGGCCTGCTGCTGGTTGCGCGAGACCGACGCGGGCGCGTCGAGGACGCGGACCTGGAGGGCCTGCTCGCCGCGCCGCCCCTGGGCGATGCCGAACTCGACGCGGGTGCCCGCCTTGAGGGTGGTCACGCCCTCGGGCAGTGCGTCGGCGCGGACGTAGACGTCCTCGCCGCCCTGCTGGGAGAGGAAGCCGAAGCCCTTCTCCGCGTCGTACCACTTCACCTTGCCAGTCGGCACGGGTCCGCCCAACCTCTCGTCATCGCAGGCGTGCGCACCGGTCGGGCGCACGCGCGGCACATCGTAGTGTCCGTGCCGCCACCTATTCTCACCGACGTGGCAACCGAATTGACCGCCCCCGTGCTGCCGGCACCGCCCCTGCCCCTCACGACCGAGCGGCTGGTGCTGAGGACCATCGTGGCCTCGGACGGTGCGGCGATCGGCGCGTACTGCTCCGATCCCGAGGTGACCCGCTACCTGCCGTTCCCGGCGCTCGACGCCGAGGGGCTGGCCGGACGGATGGAGCGGCTCGTCGCCGGTACGGCGCCGTCGGTGCCCGGCGAGATCCTGGCCCTGGCCGCGGTCCACGACGGCGTGCTCGTCGGCGACCTGATGCTGCGCTTCACCGACCGCCACGGGGAGAGCGACCCGCCGGGGATCGGCGAGCTGGGCTGGGTGTTCGCGCCCGAGCACGCCGGCCGCGGCTTCGCGACCGAGGCGGCCCGGGCACTGGTGGACCTGGCGTTCACGCACTACCCCCTCCACCGGCTGATGGCGCGGCTCGACCCGCGCAACCTCGCCTCGGCGCGGCTGTGCGAGCGGCTCGGGATGCGCCACGAGGCGCACACCCGCGAGGACTATGCCGACCGCGACGGGACGTGGAGCGACACCGCGGTCTACGGGTTGCTGCGCCGGGAGTGGGCCTCGGCCTGAGTCCCGACGCTCAGGACTCGCGCTCGACCCGCATCGTGCGGTCGCCGAAGCGCACCTCGTCACCGGCGAGCAGCGTGCTCGGCCGGCCGGGCGACAGCGAGCGCGACATGCCCTTGCGGATGACGTAGGAGCCGTTGGTCGACCCGCGGTCCATCACCACGAGCGCACCGTCCGGGGCCACCTGGAACTGGGCGTGGGTCTTGGACAGCGACATGTCGGAGGAGCGCAGGGGGACGACGTGCCGCGCCTCCTCCCCCGGCCGCGGCTCCGGGCGTCGGCCGACGAGCGCGAGCCCCTCGACGACGAACGCCTCCCCGGTGTCGAACGCCACCCGCCACCGCACCGTCGCGGGGCTCGGCGGCACCGCTGCCGGGTCGGCGCCGGGCTCGGGACGCACACGGGTCTGCTCGACCGGGACCCGGGGCGCGGCGGCCGCAGCAGCGGCCGGCGGCGGTGCCGGCGGCGTCGGGCGGGCCTGGGGAACCGGGGCCGGCCCGGCGGCCGGGACCGGCGCGGGAGCGGGGACCGGAGATGCGACGGGAGCCGGTGCTGGAGCTGGCGTCGCGACCGGTGCGGGCACGGGCGTCGGGGTGGGCGTCGGGGTGGGCGTCGGGGTGGGCGTCGGGGGCGTGGGCTCCGGGATCGGCGTGGGGTGCTCCTCGACCGGCGAGGGCAGCAGCCGCATGGCGGTGAGGTTCACGATCTGCTGCGGCCGCTCGACCACCGGCGCCACCTCGACCTCGACCGGTCGGACGTCGACGACCATCGCGTCGCCGATCCGGTCGTGCAGCCCGCGGCGCTGGCGCGCGGGGTCCATCGCGGCGGTCCAGGCGAAGGTGGCCAGGCCGAGCCCGGCGGTGGGCAGCCCGGCGATGCCGAGCACGATCGCCCGCAGCAGGGCGGCGCCGACGCCGATCGGGCGGCCCGTCGTGCGCCGCACCACCCGCAGTCCGGTGGCCGCCTTGCCCGGGGTCAGTCCCGTCGTACCGACCAGGACGGCGAGCACCAGCCCGACCAGCGCCGCGACGCCGAGGAATGTGAGCACGACGACTGCACCGTTGTCGGGGTCGACCAGCCGCCACACGCCGACGGCGGCCGCTGCGGCGACGCCCCAGCCCACCGCCCGGTCGATGACGAAGGCGGTGAACCGTCGCTCCATCTCCGCCGGACGCAGATCACCGGCGGCGAGGGGTGGCGGGGTGGGGACGTGCGACATGCAGGGCGCTCCGAGTAGCGGCAGGGTCAGGGACGGGTGACCTGGATGGTGATCCCGTCACCGAGGTTGATGGTGGCTCCGGGGATCAGCTGGACGGCGATTCCGGGCTTGAGGTCCTCCGGACCGAGGCCCGGCTGCACCAGGACGGTGCCGTTCGTCGAGCCCATGTCGGTCACGACGGCGGTGCCGAGGTCGGCGCCGGTGCCGGGACGGACCTCGACGTGCGTGGAGGAGATCTCGTGGAGCCGGCTGGGGACCGTGACGAGGGTCGGCTGCTCGGTCGAGGTGAACCGGCGGGCCTCCGGTGCCCGGCCGATCAGGACCGCCCGGTCGACGATGATCGACTGGCCGTCGGAGACCAGGAGCTTGGCGACCGGCTGGGTGACCGGCGGCGCGGCGGGGGTGCCGGGCACCGGCGGGACCAGCGGTGCCGGCGGCTCGCCGGCGCCCGCGACGGTGAAGCCGTCGTGCTCGATGCCGGGGCCCGGCGGCGCGGAGACCCCTCCCACCGGCTCCCACGAGCCGACCGGCAGCGGCGGTGCGTCGGGCAGGTCGGGTGCCCCGGGAACGGGCGGCGCGGGCGGGCCCGGCGGCGGGGGCGGCACCCAGCCCGGCGGCGCGACCTCGGTCGCACCGCCCAGCGGCGGGAACGACGGGGCGGGTACGGCGGGCGTCGGCGGCTCGTCGAGCGGGTCCGCGGCGTCGTCGGCGTCGTCGGTGACGGCGCCGTCGGCCCCGGGGGTGTCCCACGGGGTCACCCAGCCGTCGGGCGCGGGCTCCTGGGGTGCCTCGGCGAGTGGCTCGTCCATCGACTCGTCGACGACGTCCATCACCTCGGTGGCGGGGCCGTCGTCGAGGTATGCCGCCTCGGTCACCGCCGACGCACGCTCGTCGAGCGGGCTGGGCTCGTCGAGCGCGAGGTGCGCGCCGCCCAGCGAAGGTGCGGGCGCGGGCTGGGACTCGACGGCGGGCTCCGGCTCGGGCTCCGGCTCGAGCTCGGGTTCCGGCTCGGGCTCGGGCTCCGGCTCGGCAGCAGCCTCCGGCTCGGCGACCGGCTCGGGCTCGGCGAGCGGCGCAGGTGCGGCCGCAGCGGTCTCGACGGCCGGGCGGTCGATCCGGCCGACCCGGACCAGCCCGGTGAGGATCGGGAAGTCGGTGTCGTCGACCTCGCCGTCGCCCGCCGGGAGGCTGATGCTCAGCGCGGTGACGTCGTCGAGGCTGCGCTCGACCCAGGTGTGGCTGGCGCCGCCGTCGACGGTCACGGTCTCCCCGGCAGCGGTGACGGTGGCGACCACGTCGGCGCCGCGCAGCAGGAAGCGGGTCGGGCCCTCGTCGGTGGAGACCAGCACGAAGCCGGGGATCCGGCTCAGTCCCGAGGCGAGCAGGCCGTCGAGCACCTCGTCGAAGCCGGCGCCGCCGTCGACCATCGCCCACAGAGCGACGACCTGGTCCTTCTGCGACTGCGGCAGGACGATGGCGGCCTCGGGTCCGAAGACCGCGAACCACGTGCCGGTCCGGTACGACCAGGCAGTGCCGGTCTCGCTCATGGGAGGGCCCCCAACTTCTGCTCCAGACTCAGCCGCTGCGTGCGCGAGTCGTACGGGTCAACGTGTGCCAATCCCACCACATCGACCACGACCGCCGTGGCGTTGTCGTGCCCGCCCGCGGCGACCGCGGCGGCGACGAGGGCGTCCGCGGCATCGCGCGGGTCGTCGTGCTCGGCGAGGATCGAGGCGATGGTCACGTCGTCCACCATGCCACTGACCCCGTCCGAGCACAGCAGCAGCCGCTCGGCGGCCGCGAGGGGCAGCAGGTAGTAGTCGGCGGCGCCGCTCACGGCGCCCGGCATCGCCGCGCCGCCCAGGGCGCGGGTGATGACGTTGCGGTTCGGGTGCACGGCCGCGTCGTCGGGCGAGATCCGGCCGGCGTCGACCAGCTCCTGGACCAGGCTGTGGTCGACGCTGACTTGCTCGAGCTCCCCGTCGTTCCACCGGTAGATCCGGGAGTCGCCGACGTTGGCGAGCAGCCAGTGCGGCCCGTCCACCGACTCCACGAGCAGGGCGAGCACGACGGTGGTCCCGGCCGCGAAGCCGTCGCCGGCGCCGGCCGCGCGCTGCTCCTCGTCGTAGGCGAGCAGTCGGTCCTGGGCGGCCTGGAGCGCGGCGTCGACGGCGGTGGTGCCGTCCTCGAGCTCGTAGCTGCGGTGCGCGAGGTGCGCGAGCTCCTCGACGGCGTACCGGCTGGCGACGTCACCGCGGTCGTGCCCGCCCATCCCGTCGGCCACCGCGAAGACGGGCGGATCGGCGAGGAAGGCGTCCTCGTTGACCTGCCGGACCCGGCCGACGTCGGTCGCGGCACCGTGCTGCAGCTCGACCCGCTTCATGCGTGCCCTAGCGTTGGCACCGTGGGAGCGGGACCGAGCGGACACCGGTCGTTGGCCGACCAGCTGCGGTCGTGGCCCGACGATCGGCTCCAGCGCCTGCTCACCGCTCGTCCCGACCTGGCCACCCCTGCCCCTCACGACTTCGGACAACTTGCGTCCCGCGCTGCGGTGAGGAACTCGATCGCTCGCGCGCTCGACGGCCTCACCCGAGGCGAGCTCTCGGTACTGGATGCCCTCGTCGTCGCCGGTCAAACCACCGATCCAGAACTCGCCGCGATCGTCCGCGCCGAGCCGGCGTACGTCGCCACGACACTCGCCCGGCTGCGCGACCTCGCGGTCGCGTGGGACTCCCCCGAGGGTCTGCGGGCACTGAGCGGCGTCGCCGACGCGATGGTCGGCGGACCCGATGCCGGCGTCAGCGGGCTGCGACCGCGGACGGCCGCCCCGCGTGCGCCCGAGGAGATCGCTGAGGCGCTGGCGGCGCTGCCGCCGGGCGCCCGCGCGCTGCTCGACCACGTCATCGCCGAGGGGGGCACGGCCAAGTCCGGGTCGGTCCGGGTCGGGCTGCGCCCGGAGGACGCGGACACGCCTGCCGAGCTGCTCGTCGCGCACCGGCTGCTGGTGCCGGGCGGGTCCCTCCTGTCGGGCCTGCTGGTCGTGCCCGGCGAGGTCGGGATCGCGGTCCGCGGTGGCCGTACGACGACCGAGCCGGTCGACGTCGCGCCACCGGTCGCGTCGGAGGAGCGGTCGCCACGGCTGGCGGCGAGCGCCGCGCTGGGCGCCGCCACGGACGTCGTACGACGCGTCGGACTGCTCCTCGAGTGGTGGGGCACCCGCCCGGCGGCCGCGCTGCGCACCACGGGCCTCGGGGTCCGCGAGCTGAGGGCGGCTGCGAACCAGCTGCAGGTCTCCGAGCCCGAGGCCGCCCTGATCGTCGAGCTCGCGCACGAGGCCGGGTTGGCCGGCACGCGGGCGGACGCCGACGGGAACCCGGTGTGGGTGCCGACGTCGGCGTTCGACGAGTGGGCCGAGCGCCCGGTCGCCGAGCGGTGGACCGTGCTGGCCCGGGCCTGGCTGTCGAGCCCGCGGCTGCCGTCGCTGGTCGGCGAGCGCGGCCCAGACCAGAAGCCGTGGAACGCGCTGACCCCCGAGCTGTCGGCGGCCGGGATGCCCGAGGCCAAGGCGATGGCGCTCGCCGTCCTCGCCGACCTGCCCGAGGGCCACGGCCTCGCCGCCGGCACCGGCCTGCCGTCGCTGGTCGCGCGGGTCGCGTGGGAGCGGCCGCGCCGGCCCCGGACCCGTCCCGACCTGGTGGCGTGGGCGGTCGCCGAGGCGGCCGTCCTCGGCCTGACGGGCGCGGACGTGCTGGCGTCGTACGCCCGGCTGCTGCTGGCCGGCGAGGACCCGACGCCCGCGCTGGCCGAGCTGCTGCCACCGCCCGTCGACCACGTGCTGATCCAGGCCGACCTGACCGCCGTCGCGCCCGGCCCGCTCGAGCCGGACCTGGCGCGGCAGCTGCAGCAGGTCGCCGACGTGGACTCGCACGGCGCCGCGACGGTCTACCGCTTCACCGCCGACTCCGTACGACGTGCGCTGGACGCCGGCTGGACCGCGGCCGAGCTGCACGCGTTCGTGCTCGCCGCGTCCCGCACGCCGGTCCCGCAGCCGCTGAGCTACCTGATCGACGACGTGGTCCGTTCCTTCGGCCGGCTGCGCGTCGGTCTGGCGTCGTCCTTCGTGCGCTCCGAGGACGAGGCGGCGCTGGCCGCGCTCGTCAACCACCCGAAGGCCTCGGCGCTCGGGCTGCAGCGGATCGCCCCGACCGTCGTCGTCTCGACGCTGCCGATCGACGTGCTGCTCCCGCGGTTGCGCGAGCTCGGCCTGGCCCCCGTGGTCGAGGGACCGGACGGCGTGGTCCGGGTCGGCGCCACGGACTCGCTGCGTGCCCGCACCCCGCGGACCCGGGAGAGCGCCGACGCGGCACGGGCGACGGCCCGCCAGGCCGCCCAGGTCGTCGCCGCGGTCGCGACGATGCGTGAGGGCGACGAGGCTGCGCGATCACGGCCAGCGTCGGCCTCCACCGCAGGCGGGGGTGTGCTCTCGGCGCTGCGCGAGGCGATCGAGCGGCGGGGCGTGGTCCTCATCGGGTTCACCGACAACCAGGGGGTCGTCTCGGAGCGGGCGGTGCTGCCACTGATGGTCGAGGGCGGCCAGCTCACGGCGTTCGACGCCGACGCGGCCGACGACGACCCGGACGCCGAGCGCCGGTATCCCGTGCACCGGATCAGCCGGGTGGTCCCCGTCTCGTAAACTCGTGCGGTGACAGACGGACCCCTGATCGTGCAGTCGGACAAGTCGCTGCTGCTGGAGGTCGACCACCCGCAGGCCGCCGAGTGCCGCAAGGCGATCGCACCGTTCGCCGAGCTGGAGCGCTCCCCCGAGCACATCCACACCTACCGGCTGACGCCGCTGGGTCTGTGGAACGCCCGGGCCGCCGGCCACGACGCGGAGCAGGTCGTCGACACGCTGCTGACCTGGTCGCGCTACCCGGTCCCCCACGCGCTGCTGGTCGACGTCGCCGAGACGATGGCGCGCTACGGCCGGCTGCGGCTCGAGAAGCACCCCGTGCACGGGCTGGTGCTGGCCTCCAGCGACCGGCCGGTGCTCGAGGAGGTGCTGCGCGCCAAGAAGGTCGCCGGCATGCTCGGCGCCCGGATCGACGACGACACCGTCGCGGTCCACCCCTCGGAGCGGGGCAACCTCAAGCAGGCGCTGCTCAAGCTGGGCTGGCCGGCCGAGGACTACGCCGGCTACGTCGACGGCGAGGCGCACCCCATCGCGCTGGCCGAGGAGGACTGGACGCTGCGCGACTACCAGCGCGACGCGGCCGAGTCGTTCTGGCACGGCGGGTCGGGCGTCGTCGTCCTGCCCTGCGGCGCCGGCAAGACGCTGGTCGGCGCGGCGGCCATGGCCCATGCGCAGGCGACCACGCTGATCCTGGTCACCAACACGGTGAGCGCCCGGCAGTGGAAGGACGAGCTGGTGCGCCGCACGTCACTGACCGAGGACGAGATCGGCGAGTACTCCGGCACCGTCAAGGAGATCCGGCCGGTCACCATCGCGACGTACCAGGTCATCACGACCAAGCGGAAGGGCGTCTACCCGCACCTCGAGCTGTTCGACGCGCGCGACTGGGGCCTGATCGTCTACGACGAGGTGCACCTGCTGCCGGCGCCGATCTTCCGGATGACCGCCGACCTGCAGGCGCGGCGGCGGATCGGGCTGACCGCGACGCTGGTGCGCGAGGACGGCCGCGAGGGCGACGTGTTCTCGCTGATCGGACCGAAGCGCTACGACGCCCCGTGGAAGGACATCGAGGCGCAGGGCTGGATCGCGCCCGCCGACTGCATCGAGGTGCGGGTCTCGCTCCCGGACGCGTCGCGGATGTCGTACGCGACCGCCGACCCGGAGGAGCGCTACCGGCTGGCCGCGTGCACGCCGGAGAAGCTGGGCGTGGTGCGGGACCTCGTGGCCCGGCACGCCGGGCAGCCGACGCTGGTCATCGGCCAGTACCTCGAGCAGCTCGACGAGCTGGCCACCGCGCTGGACGCGCCGGTGATCACCGGGCAGACCACGGTCAAGGAGCGGCAACGCCTCTTCGACGGCTTCCGCTCCGGCGAGATCGGGCTGCTGGTCGTCTCGAAGGTCGCGAACTTCTCGATCGACCTGCCGACCGCCGAGGTCGCGATCCAGGTGTCCGGGTCGTTCGGCTCGCGGCAGGAGGAGGCGCAGCGGCTCGGCCGCCTGCTCCGCCCGGGGCCCCCGGGGCCCGGTGGCGAGCGGAAGGTCGCGCACTTCTACACGATCGTCGCGCGCGACACCGTCGACGCGGAGTTCGCCCAGAACCGGCAGCGGTTCCTGGCCGAGCAGGGCTACGCCTACCGGATCATCGACGCCGAGGACCTCGCCGGCGCCTGAGCGTGGACGTCGCAACGACCGAGCTCGCCGGGGATCGGCTGATCCCACGACGAACCCGGTCGTTGCGACGCAGGCAGGTCAGGCCGCGGCCGAGGCGGTGTCCGCGACCACGAGCGCCCGCTCCAGGATCTCGGTGACCGCACCCACGGGGGTGACGGTCAGCGCCTCCAGGATCTCGGCCGGGACGTCGTCCAGGTCGGGGCGGTTGCGCTCGGGGATGAACACCTCGGCGACGCCGGCACGCTGGGCGGCGAGCAGCTTCTGCTTCACCCCGCCGATCGGGAGCACCCGGCCGGACAGGGTGACCTCGCCGGTCATCGCGATGTCCGAGCGGACCGGGCGACCGGTCAGCAGCGAGACCAGCGCGGTGACCATGGTGACGCCGGCGGACGGCCCGTCCTTGGGCACCGCGCCCGCGGGGAAGTGCACGTGGATCGACCGCTCGAAGGCCTCGGCCGGGATGCCGAGCTCGGCGGCGTGCGAGCGCACCCACGAGAGCGCGATCCGCGCCGACTCCTTCATCACGTCGCCCAGCTGACCCGTGACCGTCAGGCCCGTCTCCCCCGCGGCGACCGAGGTCTCGACGTACAGGACGTCTCCGCCCATGCCCGTGACCGCGAGCCCGGTGGCGACACCGGGGACCGACGTGCGCTCCTCGACGTCGGGGGTGAACCGCGGCCGGCCGATCAGCTCGACCAGGGAGTCGACGCCGATGTCGACGCGGTCGGCCGCGCCCGACGCCAGCCGGGCGGTGGCCTTGCGGAACGCCTTGGCGAGCAGCCGCTCGACCTGGCGCACGCCGGCCTCGCGGGTGTAGTTCGCCGCGATCTCGCGCAACGCCTCGTCGGTGATGGTCACCTCGTCGGGCGACAGCGCAGCCCGCTCGAGCTGGCGCGGGACCAGGAAGTCGCGGGCGATCGCGACCTTGTCCTCCTCGGTGTAGCCGTCGATGGAGACCAGCTCCATGCGGTCGAGAAGCGCGGCCGGGATCGAGCCGATGTCGTTGGCCGTCGCGATGAACAGCACGTCGGACAGGTCGAGGTCGAGCTCGAGGTAGTGGTCGCGGAAGGTGTGGTTCTGCGCGGGGTCGAGGACCTCGAGCAGGGCCGCCGCCGGGTCCCCCCGGTAGTCGGAGCCGACCTTGTCGACCTCGTCGAGCAGCACGACCGGGTTCATCGAGCCGGCCTCCTTGATGGCCCGCACGACGCGGCCGGGCAGCGCGCCGACGTACGTGCGCCGGTGGCCGCGGATCTCCGCCTCGTCGCGGACTCCACCGAGCGCGACGCGGACGAACCTGCGGCCCAGGGCCCGCGCGACGGACTCGCCGAGCGAGGTCTTGCCGACTCCGGGAGGTCCGGCCAGCAGCACGACGGCTCCGGAGCCGCGGCCGCCGACGACCTCGAGGCCGCGCTCGGCGCGGCGGGCCCGGACGGCGAGGTACTCGGTGATCCGGTCCTTCACCTCGTCCAGCCCGTGGTGGTCGGCGTCGAGGACGGCCCGCGCGGCGACGACGTCGGTGTCGTCCTCGGTCGTGACGTTCCACGGCAGGTCGAGGACGGTGTCGAGCCACGTCCGGATCCAGCCGGCCTCGGGGTTCTGGTCGCTGGACCGCTCGAGCTTGTCGACCTCGCGCAGCAGCGCCTCGCGGACCGCGTCGGGGACGTCGGCGGCCTCGACCCGGGCACGGTAGTCGTCGCCGCCCTCGGGGTCGCCCTCCCCGAGCTCCTTGCGGATCGCGGCGAGCTGCTGGCGCAGCAGGAACTCGCGCTGGTTCTTCTCCAGCGACTCGCGCACGTCGGCGTCGATCTTGTCGCTGACCTCGGACTCCGCGACGAAGTCGCGGGTCCACTCGACCAGCAGCCGCAGCCGCTCGGCGACCTCGGGGGTCTCGAGGAGCTGGCGCTTGCGGTCGTCGGAGAGGTACGGCGCGTAGCCGGCCGTGTCGGCCAGCGTCGCCGGGTCGTCGATCCGGGTCACCTGGTCGGCGACCTGCCAGGCCTCACGGCGCTGCAGCAGGCCCACGACGAGCTTGCGGTAGTCCTCGGCGAGCGCGCGGACGTCGTCGTCCACGACACCGCCGTCGACCGGCTCGACCTCGACCCACAGGGCCGCGCCGGGACCGGTCACGCCGCTGCCGATGCGGGCACGTCCACCGGCCTTGAGCACCGCAGCGGGCTCACCGCCGGAGAACCGGCCGACCTTCTCGACACTCGCCACGACGCCGTACGACGCGTAGCGGTCCTCGAAGCGGGGCGCGAGGAGGACCTGGGCGGTCCCACCGCTCTCGCGGGAGGCGATCTGGGCGGCGTCGATGGCAGCGCGGGCGGGCTCGTCGAGCTCGACCCGGACCACCATGCCGGGGAGCACCACCACGTCGGAGAGGAACAGCACCGGAAGCTGGATCGGGTTCGTCATGCACCTTCCAATGCGTTCCGGGTTCGTGGTGTTCCGGCGTTCGCGGTGGGCGAACTGGGGAACTCCCCCGGCAGCGATCAGTCGAGCGGGCGCGCCGGGACGAGCGCGAGGTCGAGGGCGCGGCCACTCGTGGCGGTCGCCGTCGTCGGGCACCCGGTCGAGGTCCGCTCGGGTGCGCCCCGGGGCGGGCGACGCCGGGTGCCTCATCGTGCCTCGTCACGCTGAGAGCTCGCCAGCGTGCAATCGGGCCCGGTCGCCCGCCGTGCGCCCCTGCGCCGCGCCCAGGGCGTCGTACCGTCCGCCGACGTTGCGCTCATGCAGCCGCCCGGCGAACAGCCGCTCGAACTCCTCCTCGACCTCGGCGACGCGGGAGCGCAGGACCGGGAGCGCGCCGGAGGATCCCGGGTCGGCGAGCACCTGCGCCTCGACGGCGACCAGACGCTCGCGGATCCGCGCGGCGAAGCCGAGGTGGAAGGACTGCCGGAAGGCGGCCGACCGGGGGCGCTCGCCGCTGCCGGCGCCGTGGGCCGCGGCTGCGAGGGCGTGGCCCGCCTGGACGAGCAGCGAGGTGAACAGGACCTCGACGGTGGCGAGGTCCTCCGCGTGCCCGACGACGGCGGCGAGGCCGAGCCCGCCGAGCTCGACCGAACGGCAGCGATTCGCGCGGGCGACCGCGGCGAGGAGAACGCCCTTCGCTGCGGCGTACGGGGGCTCGAGGAGGATGCGGATCATCCGCGGCCGGTCGTCGGCCGCCCGGCCCAGGAGCCGCGCCCGGTCGACGGCGTGGCGGGCCATCAGCTCCTGGGCCTTCGCCGTCAGCGCCTGCGCCTCGGCCTCGAAGGCCGTCGACTCCGCCTTCGCCAGCAGCTTGCGGATCCGCTCCAGGGCCGGGTCAGCGGCGGTCGGTCCGGTGGGCGAGGCCATCTCGACGATCGACGGGTCGGCCCCGGGAGGCGGGACGAGGAGCGGGACCCGGGGCAGCCGCGCCAGCACCCGCCACACGTCGGCCGCGGCGTCGTAGCAGCGGGGCCGGTCGACGGCGCCGCGCCGCCGCCAGCGGCGCAGCCAGTCGAGCCGGGTCGCCTCCGAGGACGCCGACAGCCGGTCCACCTGGGCCTGCCAGCGCGGGTGGACGGTCCCGGCCCGCCGGTCGTGGTCGGCGACGACCGCCAGGTCGACCAGCCGGCCGCCGGTGCGACCGAGTCGACGGGTCACCGCGTGGACGACCTCCGCTGGCTGCCAGCCCAGTCCGTACGCCGAGGCGACGGACTGCAGCAGGATCCGCTCGGCCATCTGGTCGACGATCGTCACCGAGAAGGCGGTGAGCCGTTCGGCCTCCGCCGTCGGGACCCGTCGTGACTCCGTCGGCCGCCACAGCAGCCGCTGCCACACCTCACGCGCCGCACGCGCGTCGTACCGATCTCCCGTCATGGGCACCTCCGTTGGTCGTGGAGGACACGACGCTGGCCGGAGCGTGCGACACGGTGCCGCGGGTGAGCCGCAGGGCTGTGGACAGCGGGCGACGCGACGCAGGTTGGGGACGGCGGACGGCTCCGGTGGCCACGCCTGGGACAGGATCAGACGTCGACGGTGCCGCCGCTGCGCCAGTAGACGTCGCTCTGCCTGGTCAAGAAGCCCTCGTCGACGAGTGCGCGGCGCAGGGCCGCGTGGTCGTCGTGCACCTGCACGAGGAGGGCATCGACCTCGCGCCAGTCGTAGCGCCGGCCCGGCTCGAAGCGCTGGGCGACGTGGTCGAGCACGACCAGGCGCTTGGCGTGCCGGGTGGGCAGGTCCAGGAGGCGCCCGTCCGCGGAGAGGAAGCGCTGCAGGACCTGCTGGGCGTCGGCGTCGGTCATGCCTCGAACTGCGCCCAGCCCGGGGGCGGGCCGTCGACCTCGAGCACGTCGACCTCCAGCCAGGGCGTCTCGGCGCCGACCGGCAGGCTGCGCACGACGATCCCGCTCTCGACGTCGAGGGCGACGTCGTAGTGGCTCGCGAAGACGGTTCCCTGCGGCAACGGACGACTGTTGCCCTCGCTGCGCCACGAGACCTCGCTGAACAACAGCTCGCAGCAGCCGCCTCCGCACCGGGCCTCGTAGCCCGGCTGCGGCGTCAGGTCCGCGCGCCACACGGGCCGGCCGTCGAGCTCCTCCTCGCGCAAACGGTCGATGGCGACGTCGTGGCTCAGCTCCTCCGGGTCGAGCATCGCGACCCAGTAGTAGTCACGCCAGATCGGGTCGTCGACCAGCCACCACCGCAGCGGCCGCTCCGCAACCAGGCCGTCGGGGCGCAGCACCGGGCGCTGTCGCCGAAGCTCGGCGTCGTACGGGAAGGTCTCGACCCGGACCTGGTCGCCGACCCGGGTCGCGAGGCCGTCCGGGCGTCGTACGTAGGCCTCCACGTCGGCCCAGCCCGACGACCGCGCGCGCAGGTGCACCGTGCGCCAGCGCCACGGCGAGCTGCGCGCCAGCGCGCGGAAGGAGTCGGCGTCGGGGGTCACCCCTCCTTTGTAGCCAACGCCACGCCGAGCCGGCGACCGAGTTCCTCGACGGAGATCCCCCACGTCTCGCGTACGACGACAGCCGGGCCGCCGACCTCGAAGATCCCGTGGTCGGTGTAGACCCGGCTGACACAGCCGACGCCGGTCAGCGGGTAGGTGCAGTCGGGGACCAGCTTGGGCGAGCCGTCCTTGCCGAACAGGCCCATCATCACGAAGACGTCCTTCGCGCCGATGGCGAGGTCCATCGCGCCACCGACGGCGGGGATGGCGTCCGGGCGACCGGTGTGCCAGTTGGCGAGGTCGCCGTTGGCGGCGACCTGGTAGGCACCGAGCACGCAGACGTCGAGGTGGCCGCCGCGCATCATCGCGAAGGAGTCGGCGTGGTGGAAGTACGACGCACCGGGCAGCTCGGTGACCGGCACCTTGCCGGCGTTGGTGAGGTCGGCGTCGACCTCGTCGCCGTGGGCGGCCGGGCCCATCCCGAGCATGCCGTTCTCCGTGTGCAAGATGACGCCGAGCTCCTCCGGGAGGTGGTCGGCGATCTTGGTCGGCTGGCCGATGCCGAGGTTGACGAAGGAGCCCTCGGGGATGTCGCGGGCGATCACCTCGGCGAGCTCGTCCATCGTGAGCGGGCCGCGGTCCAAGTGCTCGACGGTCATCAGCGGGCTCCCTGCACGGTGTAGTGGCGGGCCTCGACGGCGACCACGCGGTCGACGTAGATGGACGGGGTGACGACGGCCTCGGGGTCCAGTGCGCCGGTCGGGACGACGCTGCTCACCTGGGCGATGGTCGTGGTGGCCGCGGCGGCCATCACCGGGCCGAAGTTGCGGGCGGTCTTGCGGTAGACCAAGTTGCCGAGCCGGTCGGCGGTGTGGGCGGAGATGAGCGCGTAGTCGCCCTTGATCGGGTACTCGAGCAGGTACTCCCGCCCGTCGATCACCCGCGACTCCTTGCCCTCCGCGAGCGGCGTTCCGACGGCGGTGGGGCTGTAGAACGCGCCGATCCCGGCACCAGCGGCCCGCATCCGCTCGGCGAGGTTGCCCTGCGGGACGACCTCGAGCTCCAGCTCGCCGGACAGGTAGAGCTCGTCGAAGACGTAGGAGTCGGCCTGGCGAGGGAAGGAGCAGACGACCTTGCGCACGCGGCCGGCCTTGAGCAGCGCGGCCAGGCCGACCTCGCCGTTGCCGGCATTGTTGGACACGATCGTGAGGTCCTTGGCGCCCTGCCGGATCAGCGCGTCGATGAGGTCGAACGGCATGCCGGCGAGGCCGAACCCGCCCACCAGCACGGTGGATCCGTCCTCGATGCCCGCGACCGCCTCGTCGGTGGTCTCCATCAGCTGGGTGCGAGCCATGTCAGGAGGCCTCCGGGTTCTCGAGGACGACGGCCAGGCCCTGGCCCACGCCGATGCAGATGCCGGCGACGCCCCAGCGCTGGCCGGTCTCGCGCAGCACCTTGGCCAGCGTGCCGACCAGCCGGCCGCCGGACGCGCCGAGCGGGTGGCCCAGGGCGATCGCGCCGCCGCGCTGGTTGACGATCTCGGGGTCGATCGGCCAGGCGTCGACGCAGGCGAGGGACTGGACGGCGAAGGCCTCGTTGAGCTCCACCGCTCCGACGTCGGACCACGCGATGCCGGCGCGGGCGAGGGCGGCGTTGGCGGCCTCGACGGGTGCGTAGCCGAAGGCCTGCGGCTCGAGGGCGTACGCCGCCCGGCCGGCCACGCGCGCCAGTGGCGTCGTACCGATCCGGTCGGCGGCGGCCTCCGAGCCGAGCAGGACGGCGGAGGCGCCGTCGCTGAGCGGGGAGGCGTTGCCGGCGGTGATCGTGCCGTCCTTGCGGAAGACCGGCTTGAGGCCGCCGAGCGACTCGGGCGTGCTGCCGGGACGGATGCCCTCGTCACGGACGAGGTCGCTGCCGTCGACGTGGACGACGAGGTCGTCGTAGAAACCGTCCTCCCAGGCCTGGTGGGCGAGCCGGTGCGAGCGCGCGGCGAACTCGTCCTGGCGTTCGCGGGAGATCCCGAACCTCTCCTGCAGCTGCTCGTTGGCCTCGCCGAGGCTGACCGTCCACTCCTTCGGCATCCGCGGGTTCACCAGCCGCCAGCCGAGGGTCGTCGAGACCGCGGTGACGTCGGCGGCCGGGAACGCCCGGTCGGGCTTGGGCAGCACCCACGGAGCCCGGGTCATCGACTCGACGCCGCCGGTGAGGACGATGTCGGCGTCACCGGTCTCGATCGTGCGCGAGCCGATCATCACGGCGTCGAGGCTGGAGCCGCACAGGCGGTTGACGGTGGTGGCCGGCACGCTGACGGGCACGCCGGCCAGCAGGGTCGCCATCCGGCCGACGTTGCGGTTGTCCTCCCCCGCACCATTGGCGTTGCCCCAGACCACGTCGCCGATCGCGGCGGGGTCGAGGCCGGGCGTGCGGGCCAGGACCGAGGAGACGACGGCGGCACCGAGGTCGTCGGTGCGGACACCGGCGAGGGAGCCGTTGAACCGGCCGAACGGGGTGCGGACCGCTGCGTAGACGAAGGAGCTCACGTCTCCGACGCTAGGCGGCCGAGTTGATATTGTGAAGGATCAGTATTCGACACGATTGAGACGATCTGAGATATGGATCTGCTGCGCCACCTGCGGTACTTCGTCACCGTCGCCGAGGAACGTCACTTCGGCCGCGCCGCCGAGCGGCTGCACATGGCCCAGCCCCCGCTCTCCCAGCAGATCCGCCGCCTGGAGGCGGAGGTCGGCGCCGAGCTGTTCGTCCGCACCACCCGTCGCGTCGACCTGACCGCGGCCGGATCCGCCTACCTGGAGCGGGCCCGGGCGATCCTGGCCGCCGTCGACGATGCCGCCGACGAGGCCCGCCGGGTCGCCGCCGGCGCGGTCGGCAGGCTCGCGATCGGCTGCGTCGGGTCGGCGACCTACAGCCTGCTGCCGGACCTGTCCCGACGGCTGGCCGAGGAGCTGCCCGGCGTGGACTTCGCGTTCCGCGGCGAGATGCTCGTCGCCGACCAGGTGGAGGCGCTGCGCACCGGCGCGATCGACCTGGCCCTGCTGCGACCTCCCGTCGACGACGCCTCGCTGACGCTCACGACGCTGCGCGAGGAGCGACTCGTGGTCGCCGTACCCGTCCGGCACCGTCTGGCCACCCGACGCTGGCTGCGGGTCGCCGACCTCGCCGGGACCGACCTGATCGTGCACTCGGCCGGCCGGCGCTCCGCGATGTACGGCGTGGTTCGCGCGCTCTTCGCCCAGGCCGGCGTGGACCCGCACATCCGGCACGAGGTCGGCGAGACCTCCACCCTGGCCACCCTCGTCGCGGGTGGACTGGGCGTGGCCGTCGTCCCCGAGCCGGTGCAGGCGCTGGCCCTCAGCGGCGTCGTCTACGTCCCGCTCGCCCGGCCCGTCCCGACCGTCGAGCTGGCGGTCGCGCACCGCAGCGACCGGACCGAGGCCCACCTGCTGCGCACGCTCGGCCTGGTGCGCGAGCTGGTCAGCGGGTAGCGGCGATCACGGCCGTGAGCCGGGCGTGCAGGTCGAGGAGCTCCTCGAGCGGCATCCCGAGCCGCTCGACGATCGCGGGCGGGATCGCCTCGGCGTCGGTGCGCAGGGCGCGGCCGCGCTCGGTCAGCACGACGGCGAGCGCGCGCTCGTCGCGGGGATCGCGCTCACGGCGCAGGTAGCCGGCCGCCTCCAGCCGCTTGAGCAGCGGCGAGAGGGTGCCGGGGTCGAGGTCGAGCAGCTTCGAGAGCTCGGTGACGCGCAGCGGCTCGCCCTCCCACAGCGCGAGCATCACGAGGTACCGCGGGTGGGTCAGGCCGAGCGGCTCGAGCAGCGGCCGGTAGAGCGCGATGACGTTGCGCGAGGCGATCGCCAGGGCGAAGCAGACCTGCTGGTCGAGCGCGAGCGGGTTCTCGACCTGCGGACGGGAATCAGGGACGGCCGGCATGTTGTTAGCGTAGCAATAGTTGGTGTACAAACCATTGCCACACAAACCAAACACCTGAGGAGACCCCATGGCCCGCAGCGATGTCCTCGTCGACGGCGACTGGCTCGAGGAGCGCCTCGGCGCCCCGGACCTCGTCGTGATCGAGGTCGACGAGAACCCGGCCCTCCACGGCACCAGCCACGTCCCGGGCTCGACCAGCCTCGACTGGTCCACCGACCTGCGCCAGGTGCCCCGGCGCGACGTGGTCGACCAGTCCGCCTTCGCGGCGCTGATGAGCCGGCACGGGGTGGGCAACGACGACACCGTCGTCCTCTACGGCGGCGACAACAACTGGTTCGCCGCCTACGCGTACTGGGTCCTCAAGCTCTACGGCCACACCGACGTCCGCCTCCTCGACGGCGGCCGCAAGAAGTGGGAGCTCGAGGGCCGCCCGCTCGACGACGTCGTCACCCACCGCGCGGAGTCGACGTACACCGCCGGGCCGGCCGACCCGGCTCTGCGCGCCTTCCGCGACGACGTGATCGCGGCGATCGGGGTCCGCGAGATCGTCGACGTCCGCTCCCCCGCCGAGTTCAGCGGCGAGATCCTCGCGCCGGCGCACTTCCCGCAGGAGCAGCCGCAGGTGCCCGGCCACGTGCCGACCGCGGTCAACGTGCCGTGGTCGCAGGCGGCCGCCGAGGACGGCAGCTTCCGCAGCGACGACGAGCTCCGGGCCCTGTACGGCGGCGCCGGGCTGGCCCTCGACGGCAGCCCGGTCACGGTCTACTGCCGCGTCGGCGAGCGCAGCGCGCACACCTGGTTCGTCCTGCACGAGCTGCTCGACCTGCCCGACGTCCGCAACTACGACGGCTCGTGGGTGGAGTACGGATCGCTGATCGGCGCCCCGGTGGAGGTCTGACGATGACGACCGACATGCGGATGGACGCCGCACCTCGTCGCCGCCGGCACCTGATGGACCCGGCACACCCGGTCCGCCCGGTCAACGACCGGGCCCTGACGAACGTGCAGCGATGGGTGATGTCGACCCTCATGGTCTTCACCACCGCGCACCTCGCCGCCGGGATGGTCGTCGCCGCGCTCGAGATCGACCCCGCGGCGACCGCGGCCCGCGCCGGACTCAACGTGATCGCCGGCGCGTTCATGGCCATCGCGGTCGTCGCGGGTCGGGCGATCCACCACCGCTCAGCGCTGACCTGGTGGCTGGTGGCGGCTCCCCTCACGACCGCGGTCGGAGCCTGGCTGACCTTCCGGTGAGCGCCGGTCGGCGAGCCAGGTCGCGACCACCCCGGTCACCAGGCCCCAGAAGGGTGCGCCCAGCGAGAGGAAGGTGACGCCGGACGCGGTGACCAGGAAGGTCAGCAGCGGCGCGGTGACGTCGGGTCCGGCGAAGGCCGTGGCGAACGCGCTCTGCAGCGCACGGAGCAGGGCCAGTCCGGCCAGGGCCGCGACGAACGCCGCCGGCGCGGCGCCGAGCAGCGCAACGGCCAGGGGCGCGAGCACGCCGAAGCCGACCGCGACGATGCCGCACACGATGCCGGCGGCGTAGTGGCGCTCGCGCCGGCCGGACGCCGTCAGCAGCGCGTTGGTCGGCCCGGTCAGGCAGCTGCTGACCGCGCCCACCGCGGCGGCCGGGACGGACACCAAGCCGCATGCGATCGTCACGAAGCGCATCGGCGCGCGGTGTCCGGCCGCCGCCAGGACCGCCATCCCCTGGGCGTTCTGGACGAACACCACGGTGACCGCGAGGGGCAGCACGAGCTCGGCAGCCGCCGCCCAGGAGAAGGTCGGCGCCTGCAGGACGGGGGCGGCGAACACGCTCTCGGGCCACGCGACCGGGTCGCCGGTGCCGGTGACCACGACGGCCCCGGCGCCGACGAGGACGGCGGCGACGACCGGAGGCAGCACCGCGCGGGCCCGCGGGACGAGGGCGACCGCGACGAAGGCCAGCACCATCGGTGCGGCGACCCGGGCCGTCGTGCCGAGCGCGGAGACGAGCCCGGTCCCGAAGCCGAGGAAGACACCCGCCACCATCGCCATCACCACCGGGATCGGCAGGGCAGCCATCAGTCGGTCGACGCGACCGACCGCGCCCAGCGCGACGAGCAGCAGCGCGGTCAGCAGGTAGGCGCCGAGCACGTCGGACCACGGCAGGTGGTCGGCGGCCTGCCCGACGAGTGCGGTTCCGGGGATGGTCCAGAAGAAGGCCAGCGGCTGGCGGTACGCCCAGCACGCGAGCACGGTGAGCACGCCGTTGAGCACGAAGACCCCGAAGATCCACGAGCTGACCAGGTCCGGCGGGAGGCCCGCGCTCGCGGCCGCCGTCAGGATCACCGCCACCGGGCCGGTCATCGCGAAGATCGCGCCGACGACGCCGTTCGCGACCTCGGTCGGGCCGAGGTCGCGGACGACGTCTCGCGGGCGGGGTCGGGTCACGTGGCCGCCACGGCCAGGCCGTCCTGTCCGGCGACCGGGGCAGCCTCCTCCTCGGCACGCGAGCGCGGCACGAGCAGCGTCACGACGGCACCGGCGACGGCGACCGCGGCGAAGATGCGGAACGCCGTACCGCCGCCCAGGCCCGCACCGACGAGGGCACCTCCGATGACCGGGCCGAGGATGCCGCCCAGGCGACCGAAGCCGGCGCACCAGGCGACACCCGCACCCCGGGCCGAGGTCGGGTAGTAGTTGGAGACCAGGCCGTAGACGAGGACCTGCGTGCCGATCGTGCCGATGCCGGCGACCGCGACGGCGAGGACGAGGACGCCGAGCGGCAGCCCGAGCGGCAGGAGCAGCAGCGCGACGGTCGCCATCAAGAAGGTGGTGACGACGACGCTGCGGGCGCCGAGGCGGTCGGCGGCGGTCGAGGCGAGCAGGCCGCCCACGATGGCACCGCCGTTGAGGACGAGCAGGAAGGTGAGCGCCCAGTCCTTGCCGTAGCCGTTCTGTCCCATGATCTCGGGCAGCCAGGTGTTGAGGCCGTAGGTGAGCAGCAGGCCGGCGAAGCTCATCGTGCCGAGCAGCAGGGTGGCCGGGCCGTAGCGGCGGCTGGCGAGGGCGGCGAAGCCGACGGGCTCGCGGGTGGCGCGCGGACGGCCACGCTCGGCGAGCCACTTCGGCGACTCGGGCAGCTTGAGCAGGGCCAGCGGGAAGAGCACGACGATCGGCAGCGCCCCGACCCAGAACAGGCCGCGCCAGCCGGTCACGTCGTCGAGGACGAGCGCGACGAGCGCGGCCAGCACGCCGCCGGCGGGGATCCCGCTGTAGACGACGGCGTTGAAGCGGTTGCGCTGCCCGGCCGGGGCGAGCTCGGCGACCAGGGCACCCACGGTCGCCACCAGCGCACCGATGCCGATGCCGGTCAGGAACCGGCCGATCCCGAAGGCCGCCACGCTGTGCGTCGTCGCGGTCGCCCCCATGCCGACAGAGAACCAGACCAGGTTGACCAGCACCACCCTCCGGCGCCCGATCCGGTCGGCGACGGCACCGGCGGCCAGCGCACCGACGAGCACGCCGACCAGGGCGTAGCTGCCGAGGCGCCCGGCGGCGGCCGGGGTGAGCGCCCCGAGCTGGCTCGGGTCGCCGAGCAGGACGGGGACGACGGTGCCGTAGACCACGAGGTCGTAGCCGTCGAAGACGAGGGCGGCGGCGCACAGCGCCACGGCCCAGGCGACGGTACGGCGGTCGCCGGGTGCGGTGGGTGGGTGGGTGGTCATCGGGCTGCTCCTGAGGGGAGGGATCGGGTCGGGCACGACCCTGCCAAGACGTGACCGCCGTCACCCGAGGGCAATTGCCGGTCCTGACCCGGGTGCCCATCCATCACGCCGGGTGATGGATGGGCACCTCGCGACGACAGTCCGGCACGACCTCGGCCGCGAGGCTCAGCCGGCGGAGGGCTCCGCCCACGGCTCGGCGACGAGCGGCACCGCGCTCATCGCGACCGCCGCGCGGCGAGCTCGGCGCGCGAGCGGACGCCGAGCTTCGCGTAGACCCGGGTGAGGTGGAACTGCACGGTCTTCACCGACAAGAACAGCTCGGCGGCGACCTCCTTGTTGCTGCGGCCCTGCGCGACCAGTCCGGCCACGGCCTCCTCCTGCGGGGTGAGGTCGTCGAACTCGCGGTGCCCCCGCACCACGTTGACGCCACCCGCGGCGAGCTCGCGGTCGCAGCGGGCGACGTACGTCGCGGCGCCGAGGGCGAGGTAGGCGTCGCGGGCGGCGGTGATCACGGCGTCCGCCTCGGCCCGCCGGCCGGCCCGGCGCAGGGTCTGGCCGAACGCGAAGTGGACACGGGCCCGGTCGTAGCGCAGCGGCAGCGGCTCGAGCAGCGCGATCGCCTCCTGGAAGCAGGCGCGGGCAGCGTCGAGGTCGCCACGCACGCCGTACCAGCGGCCGCGGGCGTAGGCGAGCCGGGCCGTCGCGGACATGTGGCCGTGCTCGCGGGCGACCTGCTCGTGCCGGGCCAGGAAGGCGTCTGCCTCGTCTTGCCGGCCGACCAGGACGAGCGCATTGGCGTGCACGTCGGCCCACGGCCAGTAGCCCGGCTGCTCGACCCAGTCGCGTGCCCACGGCTGGGTGAGCGGCGCGAGCGCCCGCACCACGGCGGGGTAGTCCGCCCGCGCCTCGCTGTACGCCGCCCGGGCCAGCGCCGCGGGCACCCGCATCAGCTCGTAGTCGCGGCTCACGGCGTCGCCCGTCCGCAGCGACTGCTCGGCGGCCTCCCAGTCCCCGCGCAGCGCGAGCACCTGGGTGCGCGTCCAGGCCAGGAGCGGCACCAGCAGGCTCATCCCGGAGCGCTGGGCGAGCTCGAGGCCGGCACTCGCCGTACGCATCGCCTCGTCCCAGTCGCCGGCCTGGAACTGCACGCGCGCCAGCCAGCCCCGCGCCCACAGCGAGATCCGCAGCGAACCGCCCAGGAAGTCCGTGGGTACGGCGCTCTCCAGCTCCTCACGCGCCCGGTCGGGGTCGTCGGCGGCGAGGTGCAGCCAGCCTGACGCCATGGTCACCCGTTGCGCGACCGGCCCCTCGGGGACGCGCTCCATCAACGCTCGGTAGCCGTCGAGGGCGACGTCGATCCCCTCGGTCGGGGCGACCCCGAGTCCACGGACGGCAGCCGCCTCGACGGCGGTCGGCGCGGCCGGGTCGACCAGCTCCATCGCGCGGTCCGCCCAGGTGACCAGGTCGCGCGGCCGGCAGCGGGCGAGGTGGTGCAGCACGTAGCGCTGGGCGACGAGGGACGCCGTGCCCGCCTCGCGGCGGGGGTTGACCAGCTCCCAGGCCCGGCCGAGCCGGCTCTCCGCCTCGGCGGGCCGGCCCCGCACGACGGCCAGGTAGCCGAGGACCGCGTTGCGCAGCGGGGTCTCGCGCAACGACTCGAGCTCGGGCAGGTAGCGCGACGCCCGGGGCACCTCGCCGGCACCGACGAGCGCGTCGACGCCACGGACCAGCCGGTCGGCGCGGGCCTCGCGGTCCGCGCTCGCCTGCGACGCCAGCACCAGCAGGTCGGCCGCAGCGCTCCACGCGCCCTGTCCGGCCCGCTGTGCCGCGAGGGCGTCGAGCTGGTCGGCCAGGGCGTCGTCGGGCCGCGGGTGCGCGAACCACCGGTGCCGCAGCGCCACCGCGGGGTCGGCGACGACCTCCGCCGCCCGGTGGTGGAGCTCGGACCGGCGGACCGGACCGAGGTCGTCGAGCACCTCCCGGCGTACGACGGGATCGCGCAGGCGCGCCCACGCGTCGTGCTCGTCGAGGCTGACCAGCAGTCCGCTGCGGACCGCGTGACCGATCGCGGCCGTCGTGGCGTCGAGGTCGGCGACCGCCCCGGCGTCCTCGACCGGGACCGCGCGGGCGTGCCGGTCGGCGGCCTCCAGCACCGCGACGGCCTGCACCAGGGACCGGGCGGTGTCATCGAGCTCGCCCAGCGCAGCCCGCACCGCGCGGGCGGCCGTGGCCGGCGCGGGCAGCGCGAACCAGGGCGCGGTCCAGTCGCTCGCGGGCACGTCGTCGAGCAGCTCGACCACGTGCCGGACCCGGCCGCCGGTGTGCCGCAGCAGCCGGTCGACCTGGCTCGCGGGCAGCACGACGCCGCGCTGCTCGGCGAGGGCCGCGACGTCCTCGGCGCTCAGCGCGGCCAGCGGGACCACCTCGTCGGCGGCGGCACGGACGCTGTCGAAGAGCAGGTCCTGCGCAGGATCCGCGCCACCGGGCACCCGCCAGCCGAGCACCACGCGCGGCCCGTCGGCGGCGCGGGCAGCGCTGACCAGCGCCTGGACGGACGACGGGTCGGCATGGTGCGCGTCCTCGAGGACCACGAGGTCCCCGCCGCCGGGATCGGCTCCGGCGAGAGCGGAGCCCGGTGCGTCCTCCCACGAGAGCCCCAGCAGCCGGTGGGTGGCGTCGGCCGCCTCGGCGTAGGCCCGCAGGAAGGTGCTCAGCCCGCCGCCCGCCGGCGCCGTGACGAGCACCAGTCGCGCCGCGGTGCCGGCCAGGTCGTCGAGCGCTCGACGCCGGGTCGGCACGAGGTGCGGGCCGGGGGTCACAAGGTCACCGTAGGGCCCGGACGCTTGTCAGCCGAGGTCCCCACCGGCGACCGGCAGCACCGTCCCGGTGATGTAGGTGGCCTCGTCGGAGGCGAGGAAGGTGATCGCCGCGGCCTGCTCGTCGAGGGTGCCGTAGCGGCCCATCAACGACGAGTCGAGGGTCTGGTCGATGTGCGCCTGGAACCAGGCGCGCTCCTCCGCGGTCCGCGGCTCGGGGGTGCCGCGGGAGATCCGGCGCGGCGGGGCCTCCGTGCCGCCGGGTGCGGTGGCGACGACCCGGATCCCGCGGTCGGCGTACTCGAGGGCGAGGGAGGCGGTGATCGCGTTGATGCCGCCCTTGGCCGCGCTGTAGGGGATCCGGTGGATGCCGCGCGTCGCGGCCGAGGAGACGTTGACGATCACGCCGCTGTGGCGCTCGACCATGCCGGGGAGCACGGCGCGGCACGTCAGCAGCGTGGTCATCAGCGAGCGGTCGAGCTCGGCGGCGATCTCGTCCGCGGTGAACTCCGTGAACGGCTTGAAGTTGATCGCGCCGCCGACGTTGTTGACGAGGACGTCGACCCGGCCGAACCGCTGCCGAGCCGCCTCGGCCAGCTCGGAGGCACCGGTCCAGGCCTCGAGGTCACAGGTCACCGGTACGACGCTCGCGCCCTGCCCGGCGAGCTCGCCGGCCAGCTCCGCGACCAGCCCCGACCGGTCGGCCAGCACCAGCGCACCACCCTCCGCGGCGATCCGGCGCGCCACCTGCGCGCCGATGCCCTGGGCGGCACCGGTCACCACGACGACCTTCCCGGTGAACCGACCGGGCGTGACGAAGCGCGGTCGAGTGGCGGCGGCGGCCTCGGACATGGCGCGACGCATGGTCTGCTTCGACCGATCGGCGTGCGCCACGATCAGCTGCCGGGCGACCTCGCGGTCACCGGCCTCGAACGCCTCGACGATCTCGACGTGGTCGCTTGCGCAGCGCGGGTGGCACCAGGTCGCGTTGCGCAGCACCTCGCCCATCCGGCCCTTCACGCCGAGGGCCTGGTAGGCCTGCAGCAGGTGCTCGTTGCCGGTCTGCACGAAGAGGTAGTCGTGGAAGGCCGCGTTGGTCTCGGTGTAGGAGGCGGCGTCGACGAAGCGGTCGCCGTCGACGTACGGCAGCGTGGCCTCGGCCAGCAGCCGGTAGCCGGTGAGCTGCTGGGAGCCGAGCCGGCCGATGGTCAGCTCGAGTGCGCCGAGCTCGAGGGCCTCGCGGGCCTCGAAGAGGGCGTCGGAGGACTGGACGTCGGGGTGCTCCTCACCGATCTCGTACTCGCCCGGCCCGGAGGACGCGGCCGTCTGTGCGACGAAGACGGTGCGGCCGGCGATGCCGCGTGCGTCCCGGGCGATGATCAGCTCGTCCTCGGGGTCGGCGCCCGCCTCGGCCGGCGCGACGGGCGCCGCGGCGGCGGGAGAGGTCGCCTCGGGCACGGCCGGTGCGAACTTCTCGTAGTAGAAGCCGGTCGGCTCGATGCCGGCGTCGGCGACGTGGGTGCGCACCGCCTCGACCATGGGCGGCGGACCGCACAGGTAGATCGCCACGTCGCCGTCGTGGAGGTGCTCGGGGCGGATCAGGCCCATCACGTAGCCCTTGTTGGCCGCGGTGCTCGCCGGGTCGGAGACGCAGTGGTCCCAGGTGAGGCCGGGCAGTCCGGCCGCCACGTCGGCGATCTGGTCGAGCGCGACCAGGTCCTCGTCGGTGCTGACCCCGTAGACCAGGTGCGCCTTGCGGGTCGAGGCGTCGGCGCGCATCTTGCGCAGCATCGACAGCACCGGCGCCAGGCCCGTGCCGCCCGCGAGCAGCAGCACCGGACGCTCCGTGTCGCGGAGGAAGAAGGAGCCGTGCGGGCCGGTCAGGCTCAACGCGTCGCCCACGCGCGCCCGCTCGGTTAGCCAGGTCGACATCGCTCCCCCGGGCGTGAGCTTGACCAGGAACGAGAGCCGCTCCTCGTGGGGCGCGCTGCTGAACGAGTAGGACCGGGTGACGTCGGTGCCGGGCACGGCGATGTTGACGTACTGGCCGGGCAGGAAGGCGAGCTCGCCGCGATCGGGGATCTCGACGGCCAGCTCGACGGTGGTGGTCGAGAGCCGGGTCAGCTCGGTCACCCGGGCGTCGTACGTCGCCGCGCGGGTCTTCGCGACCTCGGACGTGCTGGCGACCTGCAGGACCAGGTCGGAGCGTGGCCGCATGCTGCACGGCAGCACGTAGCCGCGTTCGGCCTCGTCGGCGGGCAGGGCGTCGTCGATGTAGGTGCCGGCGTCGTACTCCCCCGACTCGCAGAGCGCCTTGCAGGTCCCGCACGCGCCGTCGCGGCAGTCGAGGGGGATGTTGATCCGCTGGCGGTACGACGCGTCGGCCACCGTCTGGTCGGCGCGGCAGGTGATGAACCGGGTGACGCCGTCCTCGAAGGACAGCGCGACCTGATGGGTGGCGACCTCGGTGTCGACGGACATGCGGTCCCCCTCAGAAGTGGTAGACGTCGACGACGTGGTGGATGTAGTCGTTCTTCAGCACCACGGTCTTGCGGCGGATCAGCGGCTGCTCGCCTGAGAAGTCGATCGTGCAGAACGACGTGCCGTAGTAGGGGTCGACCGTCTTGTAGCGGAAGTACATGGTGTGCCAGTTGAAGCGCACGTCCACGGTGTCGCCGCGACGCTCGATCACCTCGACGTTGCTGATGTTGTGGCTGGTCCGCGGCTCGGGGATCGAGGTCGCCGACGACCGCTCGGTGCGGATCCGGAAGACCCGGTCCTCCAGGCCGCCCTTGTTGGGGTAGTAGATGAGCGAGACGTCCTTCTCGGGGTCCTCGACGAGCTCGTCGTCGTCGGTCCACGCGGGCATCCAGTAGACGACGTCGTCGGCGTAGCACTCGAGCCACTTCTCGAACTCGCGGTCGTCGAGGTGGCGGGCCTCGCGGTAGAGGAACTGTTCGATGGCGTTCTGGGTGATCAGCTTCGCGCCGGTCTCGGCAGCGAGGGCGTTCGTGGTCACTTGTCCGCCTCCTTCTCGAGCGCGGCGAGCATGGTGTCGCGCCAGTACCCGTGCTGGACGGGGTAGAGGCCCTCGTCCTCGTTCTTCAGCCCGGCCGAGATGACGCCCTCCATGCCGAGGGACCTCGCGACCTCGTCGGGTCCGGTCAGCCAGTGCTCGGCACCGCGGCTCATGTCGTTCCAGGGCGCCGCGGTCGCGCGGAAGGTCAGCTGGCACGACCGGAACTCCTCCAGGTCGTCCGGCGTCGCCATGCCCGAGGCGTTGAAGAAGTCCTCGTACTGGCGGATCCGCCAGGCGCGCGACGCGGCGCTCTCGCCCTTCGGGGCGATGCAGTAGATGGTGACCTCGGTCCGGTCCGGCGCGATCGGGCGGAAGTGCCGGATCTGCGTGGAGAACTGGTCCATCAGGTAGACGTTCGGGTAGAGGCACAGGTTGCGCGAGCCCTTGACCATGAACTCGCCCTTGGCGTCGCCGAACTGCTCCTTGAGCTCGTCCATCCGGTCCCACAGCGGGCGGTCCTGCGGGTTGCCGGCCCAGGTCCACAGGCACAGGTGCCCGTTCGGGTAGGACCAGTAGCCGCCGCCCGACTTGCCCCACTGGCCGGCGTCGAGCGTCTTCGTCTCGTTCGTGGACTCGCCGGTGTTGCGGCGCGAGGTGGTGGCGGCGTAGTTCCAGTGCGTGGCGGTGACGTGGTAGCCGTCGGCGCCGTTCTCGGCCTGCACCTTCCAGTTGCCGTCGTAGGTGTAGGTCGACGAGCCGCGCAGCACCTCCAGCCCGTCGGGCGACTGGTCGACGAGCATGTCGATCACCTTGGTCGTGTCGCCGAGGTGCTCGGCCAGGGTGCTGACGTCCTCGTTGAGGCTGCCGAACAGGAAGCCGCGGTAGCTCTCGAACCGCGCCACCTTCGTCATGTCGTGCGAGCCGCCCTGGTCGAAGGAGGCCGGGTAGCCGGCGCCGTCGGGGTCCTTGACCTTGAGCAGGGTGCCGTCGTTGCGGAACGTCCAGCCGTGGAAGGGACAGGTCAGCGTCATCCGGTTGTCGGTCTTGCGCCGGCAGATCATCGCGCCGCGGTGCGCACAGGCGTTGATCAGGCAGGTCAGCTCCCCGTCCTTGCCGCGGGTGATGACGACCGGCTGACGCCCGATGTAGGTCGTGAAGTAGTCACCCGGGTTCGCCACCTGGCTCTCGTGGGCGAGGTAGATCCAGTTGCCCTCGAAGATGTGCTTCATCTCGAGCTCGAAGACCTCCTCGTCGGTGAAGATCCGCCGGTTGGCGCGGTAGATCCCGGCCTCCGGCTCCTCGACGACGGCGTCGGCCAGCACGCTGCCGATCCGGTCCAGCATCTCGGTCATGGGTCCTCCCGGTGGGGTCTGCGACGGACGATGCCGGGAACTCAAGCATTCCGTGGCGGCCGTCACACGAGGCCTTTTGCTAGGTCTTGCCCGGGGTCCGATTCATAGTTGGGAGTTATGAATCAGCGAACTATTGGTCTTTGTGTTTCTGGATCGACCGGATCTAGCGTGGTGGGACCGCGTGACGCCCACCACACCGGCCCCGTCACCGGCCCGGCCGACAGGAGGAGGTGACGACCCATGGATCTCAAGCAGCTGCGCTACTTCGACGCCGTGGCCGAGACCTGTCACTTCGGCCAGGCGGCCGAGCGCCTCCATCTCGCCCAGCCCGCCCTCTCCCAGGCCGTACGACGCCTCGAGGCCGAGCTCGACGTCCTGCTCCTGGCACGCACGACCCGCCAGGTCAGCCTGACGCCGGCCGGCGAGTTCTTCCACCGCGAGGTGCGCCGGATCCTCGGCGACCTCGACGCGTGCGTGGTCGGCACCCGCAGCATCGCCGAGGGCAGCCGCGGGCTGCTCCGGGTCGGGTTCACCGGGACCAGCGCGTTCACCCAGCTGGCCCGTCTGTCCCGGATCGTCCGCTCCTCGCTGCCCGGCGTCGCGCTCGAGGTGCAGGCCGACCTGCTCACCCCCGGTCAGGTCGAGCGGCTGACCGACGGCCGCCTCGACCTCGGCGTGCTCCGCGGGCCGGTCGCCGAGCCCGGCATCGAGACCCGGTCGCTGCTGCAGGAGCCGCTGGTGCTCGCCCTCCCGGCCGACCACCGGCTCGCCGCGGAGCCCGCGCTCGAGGTCGTCGACGTCTCCGCCGACGAGTTCGTCGCGTACGCCGACACCCGCTCGGCCGTCAACGAGGCGATGGTGTCCAGCTGCCTGCGCGCCGGCTTCTCCCCCAACATCACCCACCGCGCCCCCGGCACCGCCGCGCTGCTCGCGCTCGTCGCCGCGCAGCTGGGCGTCGCGCTGGTGCCCGAGTCGGTGCGCAGCATGCAGCTGCAGGGCGTCGTGTTCCGCGACGTCGCCGACGCCGCGACCATCGACCTCTCCCTCGCCTGGCGCGCGGACGACCCGTCCGCCCTGGTGGCCGGCGCGCTCGACGTGCTGGAGCGCAACGGGTTCTTCACCGCCGCCCCCTCCCCGACCACCGCCTCCTGAGGACTCCCATGAAGATCACCGCGATCGACGCGATCCCCTTCCGGATCCCCTACGTCAAGCCGCTGAAGTTCGCCAGCGGCGAGGTCCACGTGGCCGACCACGTGCTGGTCCGCGTGCACACCGACGACGGGGTGGTCGGGGTCGCCGAGGCGCCGCCGCGGCCGTTCACGTACGGCGAGACGCAGCGCGGGATCCTCGCGGTGATCGAGACCATCTTCGCCCCGCAGGTCGTCGGCCTCGCGCTCACCGATCGCGAGCAGATGGCCGCGCTGATGGGCCGCACGGTCGGCAACCCGACGGCGAAGGCCGCGATCGACATGGCCGTGTGGGACGCGCTCGGCCGCACCCTCGGGCTGCCGGTCTCCGAGCTGCTCGGCGGCTACACCGACCGGATGCGGGTCTCCCACATGCTCGGCTTCGACCGGCCGGCCGCGATGGTCGACGAGGCCGAGCGGATGCGCGACGTGCACGGCATCACCACGTTCAAGGTCAAGGTCGGGCGCCGCCCAGCCGCGCTCGACGTCGCCGTCGTCCGCGCACTGCGGGAGGGGCTGGGGCCCGACGTCGTGCTGTACGTCGACGGCAACCGCGGCTGGACCGCGTCGGAGTCGGCGCGGGCGATGCGACAGATGGCCGACCTCGACCTGGCCTTCGCCGAGGAGCTCAACCCCGCCGACGACGTGCTCGGCCGGCGCTGGCTGGTGCAGCAGCTCGACGTGCCGTTCATCGCCGACGAGTCGGCCACCACGCCGGCCGAGGTGACCCGCGAGGTCCTCGGCGGCTCGGCCACCGCTTTGTCGGTCAAGACCGCCCGCACCGGGTTCACCGGCTCGCAGCGGGTGCTCCACCTCGCCGAGGGGCTGGGCCTCGAGGTGGTCATGGGCAACCAGATCGACGGCCAGCTCGGCTCGATCTGCACCGTCGCGTTCGGCGCCGCCCACCAGCGCAGCAGCCTGCACGCCGGCGAGCTGTCCAACTTCCTCGACATGAGCGACGACCTGCTCACCGAGCCGCTCCGCATCGAGAACGGCGAGCTCGCCCTGCGTCCCGGCGCCGGACTCGGCGTCGAGATCGACGACGACAAGCTGCGCCGCTACCGCACCGACTCCTGACCCGCACCACCCAACCCGAGAGGACACCGCCATGACCACCGAGGTCGCCACCGCCGCCGCTTCCGGCGCCAGCGCCACCGAGCGCTTCCACACCGACAAGTCGCCCTTCGCCGCCGTCGCGGGCACGCCGCCCGAGCGGGTCGACCGGCTCGCCCGCCGCGTGCTCGACGCCGTCTACCAGACGGTCCGCGACGAGAAGGTCACCTACGACGAGTTCAACGCCTTGAAGGCGTGGATGATCAACGTCGGCGAGGACGGCGAGTGGCCGCTCTTCCTGGACGTGTGGCTCGAGCACGTCGTCGAGGACGTCAACACGGCCCACCGCGAGGGCAACAAGGGCTCCATCGAGGGCCCCTACTACGTACCGAACGCGCCCGAGCACGGCAGCTCGGGCACCATCGACATGCGCGAGGGTGAGTCCGGCACCCCGCTCGTGTGGACCGGCACGGTCACCTCCACCGACGGCACCGTCCTCGAGGGCGCCCTCGTCGAGCTCTGGCACGCCGACGCCGACGGCTTCTACTCGCAGTTCGCCCCCGGCATCCCGGAGTGGAACCTGCGCGGCAACTTCCGCACCGACGCCGCGGGCGGCTTCGAGATCCACACGATCCAGCCGGCGCCGTACCAGATCCCCACCGACGGCTCCTGCGGCAAGCTGATCGCCGCCGCCGGCTGGCACGCCTGGCGTCCGGCGCACCTGCACGTGAAGGTGTCGGCGCCCGGCCACGAGCTGCTCACCGCCCAGCTCTACTTCCCCGGCGACGAGCACAACGACGACGACATCGCCTCGGCCGTCAAGCCCGAGCTGCTGCTGGACCCGAAGCCGCAGCCCGACGGCTCGGTCACCGTCGACTACGGCTTCGTGCTCGACCCGGTCCGCTGATGCTCTTCTGTGTCCGGATGGACGTCTCGATCCCGCGCGACCTCGACCCTGCAGAGAGGGAGGACACGGTCGCGCGGGAGAGGGCGTACTCCCAGGAGCTGCAGCGCAGCGGCGAGTGGGCGCACATCTGGCGCATCGTCGGGCTGTACTCCAACATCAGCATCTTCGACGTCGACTCGAACGCGCGCCTGCACGAGATCTTGTCGAACCTGCCGCTGTTCCCCTACATGAGCATCGAGGTCACCGCGCTGACCGAGCACCCGTCGGCGATCTGATGCTGCCCTCGATCGCGGTGCGTCACCTGTCCGGCAGGCCGGCCCGGCCGTTGCTGGTCGTCGGGCCCTCCCTCGGTACGACGGTCGACCGGCTCTGGGGTCCGGTGGCCTCCCGGCTCCCCGGGTGGAACGTGCTCGGCTGGGACCTGCCCGGCCACGGCGCGAGCCCGGCGGTCGACCGGCTGACTCCCGGCTTCTCCGCCGAGGGGCTCGCGGCGGCCGTGCTGGCAGCGGTGTCCGAGACGGCCGGTCGCGACGTCCCGTTCGCGTACGCGGGCGACTCGGTCGGCGGTGCCGTGGGGCTCCAGCTCGCGCTCGACGACCCCGAGCGGGTCAGCTCGCTGGCCGTGCTGTGCAGCGAGGCCGCCTTCGGCACCTGGTCCACGTGGCCGGAGCGGGCCGCGCTGGTCCGCGCCGAGGGGATGACGCCGATGGTCGCCTCCTCCCCCGCACGCTGGTTCGGCTCCGCGCTCGCCGACGACGACCCACGCCGCGCGGCTGCGGCGACCGACCTGGCCGCGGTCGACCCCGAGAGCTACGCCCGCGTCTGCGAGGCGCTGGCCGGCTTCGACGTGCGCCCACGGCTCGCCGAGGTGGGCGTCCCGCTGCTCGCGGTCGCCGGCGCCGACGACCTCGCGACACCTCCGGCGGTGCTGGCCGGGCTCGCGGACGCCGTACCGGCCGGCCGGCTGGAGGTGCTGCCGGGTGTCGGACACCTGGCGCCGTACGAGGCACCGGACCAGGTCGCCGCGCTGCTCCTGGCCCACCTCGGCGCGCGCGAGCCGGCGAGCGCCTGAGGAGCTCCGTCAGTCCTCGTTCTCCTCGGCGAACTGCTCGTGGTTGCGGATGACCTCCGCGATGATCACGTTGAGGATCTTCTCGGCGAAGTGGGGGTCGAGCCCCGAGCTCTCCGCCATCGACCGCAGCCGGGCGATCTGGACCGCCTCGCGAGCGGGATCGGCCGGCGGCATCGCGGCGCGCGCCTTGAGGCGACCGACCGCCTCGGTGCACTTGAACCGCTCGGCCAGCAGGTGCACGAGGGCGGCGTCGAGGTTGTCGATGCTCGACCGGAGTCGGTGGAGCTCGGCCCGGGCGTCGTCAGCACTCACGGACGACATCCTGCCCTACGATCCGAACCAGCCAGGACCGACAACCGCAGACCGAGAGGACGCCCCCATGAGCGACGACCAGGTGATGTACACCCTCGAGCCGGAGGAGCAGCCGACCCGCTGGTACAACATCGTCGCCGACCTGCCGACGCCTCCCCCGCCGCCCCTGCACCCGGGGACCCACGAGCCGGTCGGGCCGGACGACCTGGCGCCGCTGTTCCCGCCGGAGCTGATCGCGCAGGAGGTCACCGCCGAGCGGTACGTCGACATCCCGGAGCCCGTGCTCGACGTCTACCGGCAGTACCGGCCCAGCCCGCTCTACCGCGCCCGCCGCTGGGAGCAGAAGCTCGGCACCAGCGCCCGGATCTACTACAAGTACGAGGGCGTCTCGCCGGCCGGCTCGCACAAGGTCAACACGGCCGTGCCGCAGGTCTACTACAACAAGATCAACGGCATCACCCGCCTGACGACGGAGACCGGCGCCGGGCAGTGGGGCACGGCGCTGTCCTACGCCAGCGCGCTGTTCGGCGTGAGCTGCGAGGTGTGGCAGGTCGGGGCGTCGTACGACACCAAGCCGCAGCGCCGCACCCTGATCGAGGTGTTCGGCGGCAAGGTGCACCGCTCGCCGAGCCGGCTGACGGAGTCGGGCAAGGCGTTCCCCGAGGAGCACCCGGGCTCGCTCGGCATCGCGATCTCCGAGGCGGTCGAGGTCGCGGCGCAGGACCCGGAGGCCAAGTACGCGCTGGGCTCGGTGCTCAACCACGTGCTGCTGCACCAGACGGTCATCGGCGAGGAGGCGCTGCTCCAGCTGGCCAAGGCCGGCGAGACCGGGGCCGACCTGGTCGTCGGCTGCGCCGGCGGTGGCTCGAACTTCGCCGGTCTCGCGTTCCCGTTCCTGCGCGAGAAGCTCGCCGGCAACCAGGCACCGCGGATCCTCGCGGTCGAGCCGAGCTCGTGCCCGACGCTGACCCGCGGCGAGTACCGCTACGACTTCGGTGACACCGCCGGCCTCACGCCGCTGATGAAGATGCACACGCTCGGGCACGACTTCGTCCCGTCGCCCATCCACGCCGGCGGCCTGCGCTACCACGGCATGGCGCCGCTCGTCTCGCACGCCGTCAACGAGGGCCTGATCGACGCCGCCGCCCTGCACCAGAGCGAGTGCTTCGAGGCTGCCGTCGAGTTCGCCCGCACCCAGGGCATCGTCCCGGCGCCCGAGTCCTCGCACGCCCTGGCGCAGGTACGCCGCGAGGCGCTCGCCGCGACCGAGGCCGGCACCTCCCCGGTGATCGTGGTCGGGCTGTCCGGGCACGGCCTGCTCGAGCTCGGCGCCTACGAGAGCTTCCTCAGCGGCAGGCTCGAGGACGACCCGCTGTCGGACGAGGCGCTGACCGAGGCGCTGGCGAACGTCCCGGTCGTCTGAGGCACCGATGAGCGTCCACGTCCGCCCGGCCACGCCTGCGGACGTGGACGCCGTGGTGGCGGTCGGTCACGCGACCTGGCCGGCCACCTACACCCCGATCGCCGGCGAGGAGTACGTCCGCCGCGGCCTCGCCGAGTGGTGGTCGCCCGAGGGCACCGCGCGAGCGATCACCGCCGGCCGGGTGCTCGTGTCCGAGTCCGGAGGGCAGGTGACCGGCGTGGCGACGTACTCGATCGACGGCGACGTCGTCGACCTCTGGAAGCTGTACGTCGTGCCCGAGGCGCAGGGCACCGGCGCCGGCGCCGCCCTCCTCGACGCGGTCGTGACCGGCCCGGGCGCGGGAGCCGGCGAGATCCGGCTCGCGCACATGGCCGGAAACGACCGGGCGCGCGCGTTCTACGAGCGCCACGGGTTCACCGAGACCCATCGCAGCGCCGACGAGCTCGGCGGACCGGACAGCGTCTGGATGCGGCTACCGCTGCGGAAATGACGTGTGCAACGCATTTCCGGGCACCTAGCGTCGTACGCCGGTCCGCACCCCGCGGACCGACGACACGAGAAGGGCCACGACGCAGGACACCACGATGGACAAGATCACCCCGAAGCTCCTCAGCTGGGCTTCGATCCTCGAGCAGGGCACGCGCGACCAGGCGGTGACGACGGCACGCATGCCGTTCATCCACCCGCACCTCGCGCTGATGCCCGACGCCCACCTGGGCCTGGGCGCGACGGTGGGCTCGGTCATCCCGACCCTCGGTGCGATCATCCCGGCCGCGGTCGGCGTCGACATCGGCTGCGGCATGATCGCCGTGCGCACCCGGCTCACCACCGACCAGCTGCCCGCCGACCGGCGACCCCTGCGGGAGGCCATCGAGCGGGCGGTCCCGCTCTCGGCCGGCGCCGCCAACCGCACGATCAGCAGGGAGCACACCGAGCGCCGGCTCGCCGAGCTCACCGCGCTGGCCGAGCAGGCGGGCTTCGAGCCCGGGCGCTACGCCAGGCAGTGGGACCTCCAGCTGGGCACGCTCGGGTCGGGCAACCACTTCATCGAGGTGACCGTCGACGAGGAGCAGCGCGTCTGGCTGTTCCTGCACTCCGGGTCGCGCGGCGTCGGCAACAAGATCGCGCAGAAGCACATCGGGGTCGCCCGCGACCTGTGCGCGAAGTGGTGGATCGACCTGCCCGACAAGGACCTCGCCTACCTCGCCGAGGGCACCGACGAGTTCTGGGCCTACATCCGCGAGATGCGGTGGGCACAGCGCTACGCCCTGCTCAACCGCGAGGAGATGATGGACCGGGTGGTCCGGCAGTTCGCGGAGTGGGTCGGCCTCGGCTCGGCCGACGAGCTCGAGCGGGTCGAGGAGATCAACTGCCACCACAACTACACCGAGCAGGAGCGCCACTTCGGCAAGGACGTGTGGCTGTCGCGGAAGGGCGCGATCAACGCGGAGCGGGGTCGACCCGGCCTGATCCCGGGGTCGATGGGGACGGCGTCGTACGTCGTCAGCGGCCTCGGCAACCCGGTCGCACTCAACTCCGCGCCGCACGGCGCGGGCCGGGAGTACTCCCGGTCGAAGGCCCGCCGGACCTTCACCCGTGAGCAGCTGCGGGAGGCGATGGCGGGCATCGAGTACCGCGACACCGACGCGTTCATCGACGAGATCCCGGCGGCGTACAAGGACATCGACCGGGTGATGGCCGACGCCGCCGACCTCGTCGAGGTCCGGCACGTGCTGCGCCAGATCGTGAACGTGAAGGGCGACTGAGCGCTGGACGACGTCCCTGATGCGGGGGTGCCGGTGACAGCGGCCGGGGCGGTCGGTTTGAATACCGGGATGGAGGACGACCATCCCGACGTGACCGACCTGCCCTGGCCGTTGACCGGCGCCGATGCCCTGCGCGACGAGCTGCTGGCGGCCTACGGCGACCCGAGCCGCGGCCACCACGGCACCCGCCACCTCGCCGAGGTGCTGCAGCGGCTCGACGAGCTCGCCGCCGCAGGGGTGGCGTACGACCGCACGCCGGTGCTGCTCGCCGCGTGGTTCCACGACGCGGTCTACGACGGCGAGCGCGACGCCGAGGAACGCTCCGCCGCCTGGGCCGAGGACGCGCTGCCCGCCCACGCCGACGAGGCGACCGTCGCCGAGGTGGCCCGGCTGGTCCGGCTCACCGAGCACCACCGGCCGGAGGCCGACGACGCCAACGGGTGCGCGCTCTCGGACGCAGACCTGTCCATCCTCGCGGCCGCGCAGGAGCGCTACGACGAGTACGTCGCCGCGGTGCGATCGGAGTACGCCCACCTCGACGACGACGTGTTCGCCGCCGGCCGGGCCGAGGTGCTGCGGGCGCTGACCGACACCCCGGCGCTGTTCCGCACCGCGCACGGCCGCAGCGAGTGGGAGAAGACCGCGCGGGCCAACGTCGCACGCGAGCTCGCCGGGCTACCGGCCTAGCTCCTCCCGCACGACGTCGGCGACCCGCCGCAGCGCGGCCAGCCGGTCGAGGTGCTCGTCGACCTGATCGACCACCTCCACCTTCATCGCGAGGAGCCGGTCGACGATGGCGACCAGCCGGCGGGCGTCGTCGACCAGGTCGGTGACGGCGTCGAGGCCGTGCACCGCGACCTCGGCTCCGAGGACGGCCCAGCCGGCCGGACCGGCGACCCGGGCGAGCAGCCGCGTCATCAGCCGGGTGCCCTTGTCGACGAGCTCGACGACGAGCTCCTCGACCTCGACGGCCAGCCGCTCGGCGAACCGGGCGACCTCCTCGAGGGCCGGGACCGCCCCGGCCAGCAGCTCGCCCGCGCCGCGAGCGGCGGCGGCGTGCCGCCCCAGCCGGAGCAGGTACGACGCCGCGGCGTCACCCTCCCAGCCGGGCCCGACCGCGAGCGCCATCCGGGCGGTGGAGGCGGCGTAGCGGGCCAGCGCAGCGTCGAGGTGACCGATCGCGGCGGAGTTCTGCCGGATCCGCCGGTAGTCGCCGGTCAGCGGCAGCACGACCAGCTCCTGAAGGCTCTCCTCGGGCAGGCGGCGCAGCCCGCACCCGAGGTCGTTGAGGACGTCGATGCCCGTGTTGACCGTGTCGCGGATGCGGTCGAAGGTGCGGTCCAGCGCCCGGAGCTCCGCGTCGTGGCGCAGCCGCTCGGGTCCGGGCCCGGGCTCCGGGAGGAGCAGCGGCTCGACGGTCATCGGGCCACCACCGGCATCAGGGCGACCGCGTCGTCGTCGACCGCTCGCAGGTCCAGGCGGGTCGACGCGACGCCGTGCCGCAGGTCGGCCCAGTCGTCGAGAGCCAGGGCACGCAGGTCGCCGAACCCGTCGGCGAGCAGGTCCATCAGCTCGGCCAGCGGACGCAGCAGGCACAGGGGGCTGGGCTCGAAGCCGGCCCGCTGGCACACCCACCGCCGGGCGTACGACGTCAGCTCGGCGACCTGCCCCGCGAGCTCGGCCATCTCGTCGTCGAGCCGGTCCAGGTCGCCCCACACGGCGGACAGGGTCATGGCGGTCCCCTCTCGGTGGCTCCCGCGGGTCGGGAGCGGTGCCGGCTGCCATGCCCCGGGCGGCCCCGTCACCAAACCCGCGCACAATGGACCTGTGGACGACAGCGTGATCTTCCGTGCCCGAGCGCAGGTGCTGGCCGACCTGCAGGCCCGTGCCCTCGGTACGCCGGACTCCGTGACTTTGCTCGAGGACGCCTGCTCCGAGCGCCGCTGGTGGCTGGAGCAGTGGCCCGAGGGGGCGCCGTTCATCGCCGGCCTGGTGGCCCAGGACGTGCAGGACGGACTCGCCGACCGGTTCGGCCGGCACGCACGGGAGGGCCTGTGGCCGCTGTGCACGCGCTGCGACGGCGGCCCGCTGCACGCGCTGCACATCGAGCCCGACCTCGGGGGTCCGGACCCCACCTGGGTCTGCGAGGAGTCCGGGGTCGAGGTCGCGCCGCTCGGCGAGCTCTCCTGATCAGCCCCGCAGCAGCAGGCTGACCGTGTGCTGGTCGCCGCGGTAGAGCGTGCGCGTGACCTCGACCACGACCTCCTCGGCACACGCCCGGCGGTCGTGGCGCAGCACCGGGGCACCGCTGCGCACCTCGAGCAGCGCAGCCTCCTCCGCGCCGGCCGCGCACGCCGCCAGCACGTCCTCCGACCAGGTCGGTCGCAGGCCGCGGTCGCCGAGGTCGTCGTACAGGCTGCTCGGCAGCGCGTCGACCAGACCGGGCACCCGCCGCTCGACGAGGTAGGTGTCGGACAGGCAGACCGCTCGGCCGTCGGCCATCCGCAAGCGCCGCCAGCGCACCAGGAGCGAGCCGGGGGCGACCTGGAGCGCGGTCGCGAGCGCGTCGCCCGCGGGGATCCGTTCGGCGACCAGGGTGTGGGTCTCGGCGACCATGCCGCGGCGGGCCATCTCCTCGGTGAAGCCGAGGACGCCGGTCGCCGCACGACGGGGCGCGGCGACGAACGTGCCCCGCCCGGGCACGCGTTCCAGCACTCCCTCGCCGACCAGCGCGTCCAGCGCCTGGCGCACCGTCATCCGGGCGACGCCGAACCGGTCGACCAGGTCGCGCTCGGACGGAGCCGCCGTTCCCGGCGCGCTGCCGGCGACGAGCTCACGGACGTACTCACGGATCGTCACGTGCTTGAGCGAGCGGCTCATCGACCCCCCTGGTGCTGTCCCGCCGGAGGTCGACAGTAGGTACGCGCGGCGGGCACCGTCCCGGGAACCGACGGAATTTTGCCGAGCGTGCCATGCGAACACCTGTTCGACCCGGAGGTATCCTCGGTCCATGACGGTGGACTTCCAGACCAGCCTGTTCGACGCCTCGGCGAGCGAGGTCACCACCGAGCGTCGCGTGCTGAGCGCGGGCGCCTGGGTCGACGTCGCGCGCGACTGGCTGCCCGACGCCGACGAGGTGTTCGCGACACTGGTCCGCGACGTGCCGTGGCGCGCGGAGCGGCGGGCGATGTACGACCGGGTGGTCGACGTCCCGCGCCTCGTGTTCACCTACATGATCGGCGACGAGCTGCCCCATCCGGCGCTCACGGACGCACGGGAGCGACTGACGCAGCGCTACGCCGCCGAGCTGGGTGAGCCGTTCCGGACCGCCGGCTGCTGCTACTACCGCGACGGGCGCGACAGCGTCGCCTGGCACGGCGACACGATCGGGCGCGGCTCCACCGACGACACCATGGTCGCGATCGTCTCGGTCGGCGACCCGCGCCGACTGCACCTGCGCCCGCGCGACCCCGAGCGCCGCGACGAGGCGTTCGCGGTCGAGATGGGCCACGGCGACCTGGTCGTCATGGGCGGCTCGTGCCAGCGCACCTGGGAGCACGCCGTACCCAAGGTGGCCTCGGCCGGACCGCGGATCTCCGTGCAGTTCCGGCCGCTCAACGTCTTCTGAGGGCTCTCAGGAGCCCGCGAGCTCGCCCTGCGAGCGGACCACGCAGAACTCGTTGCCCTCCGGGTCGGCGAAGGTGACCCAGCCGCTGCCGGGGCCGTGGATGCCGCGGTGGTCGGCGACCTGCACGGCGCCGTACGCCAGCAGCCGCTCGATCTCCTCGTCCCGGCTGCCGGTGCGCGGGCGCAGGTCGAAGTGCACGCGGTTCTTGCCGACCTTGCGGTCGGGGACCTCGATGAACAGCACCTGGTGACCGGTGTCGGGGTCGATGATCATGCACTCCTCGTGGCCCGGCAGGTTCGGGTCGCCGGGCAGGTCGGTGTAGCCGAGGACCGGCTTCCACCACTCCGAGAGCTCGTAGGCGTTGGCGCAGTCGACGGTGGTGTGCGAGATGTACGACGTCACGCACCCACCCTTGCCGGGACCGCACGCCCGGGCAACCGGGTTTCGCGTCAGGGAGTGACCGTCGCCGAGGGACTGGGCGTCGCGGAGGGCGCCGGGGTCGGCGCGAGCGTCTCGGTCGGCGTCGCGGTATCGGTCGGGACCTCGGTCGGGGTCGCAGGACCGGTCGGCTCGGTGGGCAGGACCGTGGCGGTGTCGGACTCCGTCGGGCTGGGCGTCGGCGTCGGGGTCTCCTCGGCCGGCAGCTCCTGCTGCTGGTGCTTGTCGGTGCCCTTGCCGCCGCCGTCGCCGAACACCCCGCCGATCGAGGTCCGGTCCTTGCCGTCGGTCCCGCCGGTGATCGTGGAGACACTCCTGCCGGCGATCAGCTCGACGGCGCTGATCACCACCAGCGTCAGGACGAAGACGATGGCGGCGAGCATCGCGAGCCGCTTCCACGGCAGCGCCGTCCAACGACCGCCGGCGGCGAGCGGGGCGACCGCGTCGTCGTCCCCGGCCTCGGCGGCCCCGGCAGCCTCGGTGACCCGGGTGACCTCGGACGCCTCGACGTGACGGTGCGCCCGGGCCGCCTCGCGCTGCAGCGCCGCAGCCTGCACCTCGGCCACGCGCCGGCGGCTGGACTCGATGCCCTGCTTGTACAGCGCGGTGCTGACCGTCGCGATCACGCTGCCGAGGGCCGCGCCGATCAGGGTCCCGGCGGCGCCGAGGGTGGACAGCAGGACGGCGACCGTGACGGCCGCGCCCGCGCCGGCGAACGTCGCGGGCCAGTCGATCCGCGGCGTGCGCTCCTCGGTGCCTTCCTCAGCCATGCCGTGGCGTCAGTCGGTGCCGTTCGCCTTGATGAAGGCGAGGATCTGCTCGGACAGCTCGGGACGGCACACGATCACGTCGGGCAGGTAGACGTCGGCCTGGTTGTAGACCAGCTCGCTGCCGTCCACGCGCGAGGTGAACAGGCCCGCGGCGCGTGCGACCGCGACCGGCGCGGCCGAGTCCCACTCGTACTGGCCGCCCGCGTGCACGTAGGCATCGGCGACGTCGCGCACGACCGACATCATCTTCACGCCGGCCGAGCCCATCGGGACCAGCTCGGCGTCCAGCTCCTTGGCGAGCGCCTCGACGAAGGCCGGCGGGCGGGTGCGGGAGACGGCGATGCGCGGGCGCTGCGAGGTGCGGGCCGGGACGACCGGCGGGGTGCCGGTGTTGAAGGTCTCGCCCAGGGCGGGCTGCGCGACGGCGCCGGCGACCAGCCGGCCGTCCTGCCAGAGGGCGACGTGCACGGCCCAGTCGTCGCGCGGCGGCTCGGAGAACTCGCGGGTGCCGTCGAGCGGGTCGACGATCCAGACCTTGGCGGCGGTCAGCCGGGCGTCCTTGTCGGCCGCGCTCTCCAGCGCCTCCTCGGAGAGGACCGCGTCGTCGGGGCGGTAGGTCGCCAGCAGGTCCATCAGCAGCACGTGCGCCGCGCGGTCTCCGGCGTCCTTGAGCTCCTTGCCCTCCAGGCCCTCGGTGCGCACCTCCAGCAGGCGGCGGCCGGCCTCCTCGGCCAGCCAGGCAGCGAGGCGGTGGTCGTCGGCGACGACCTCGGGGGCGGGGGTTCCGGGCTCGAAAGTCACGCGGCCAGCGTAGTGGCCCGTCGTCGACCCGCGGCGTCCTGTCCCGTTGATGCCGCGCGGCAGCTCAGCTGTTGAACCGGGACTGGGTCTTCTCGAGCCCGTCGGCGATGAGCGACTCGACGGCGTCGGCGGCCGAGTCGATCTGGAACGGCAGCTCCTTGCGCTCCACGGTGCCGTAGTTGGAGAGCACGAAGTCGGCGACCTCCTGGCGACCCGGCGGGCGGCCGATGCCGGCCCGGACCCGGTAGAAGTCGCCGGTGCCCAGCGAGGAGCGCATCGACTTGAGGCCGTTGTGGCCGTTGTCGCCGCCGCCCTTCTTGATGCGCAGCGTGCCGAAGTCGATGTCGAGCTCGTCGTGGATCGCGATGACCCGGTCGGCGGGCACCTTGTAGAAGGTGGCGAGCGCCTTGACCGGGCCGCCCGACTCGTTCATGTACGAGCGGGACTTGGCCAGCACCACGCGGGGGCTGGCGGCACCCGGGGCGCCGAGCCGGCCCTCGACCACGTCGGCGCGGCCGCTCTTGTGGGCGCGGAAGCCGCTGCCCATCCGGCGGGCGAGCTCGTCGACCACCAGGTAGCCGATGTTGTGCCGGTGCCCGGCGTACGACGGGCCGGGGTTGCCGAGCCCGACGACGAGCCAGACGTCGGCGCTGTTCGCGTCAGCCACGAAGGTCTCCTCGTCGGGTGCGGCAGTGCTCCCCGGCGCGAGCGTCCGCGCCGGGGAGATCAGTCGGCCCAGGAACCACCTGAGCCGGCTGGTGATCACTCGCTGTCGCCGGCCTCAGCAGCCTCGGCGGCGGGCTCGTCCTTCTCGATACCGGCCTCGGCCTCGGCCTCCTCGAGCGCGGCCTCGGCCTGCTCGGCGGTCTGCGCGGCGGTCACGTTGACGACGAGGGTGTCGGCCTCGGTCAGCAGGGTGACGCCCTTGGGCAGCTCGACCTGGCTGGCGAGGATCTGGGTGCCGGCCTCGGCGCCCTCGATGCTGACCTCGAACTGCTCGGGGATGTGGGTGGCCTCGGCCTCGACCTGGATGGTCGCGTTCTCGGTGACGACGAGGGTCTCGGCGGCAGCGTCGCCCACGACGTGCACGGGGACGTCGACGGTGACCTTCTCGCCACGCTTCACGGCGACGAAGTCGACGTGCTCGAGGACGCGGCGGACCGGGTCGACCTGGACCTGCTTGGTGAGGGCGAGCTGCGACTGGCCGTCGAACTCGAGCTCGAGGACGGCGTTCGCGCCGCCGTGCTTGATCGCCATCATCGTGTCGTGGCCCGGGAGGGTCAGGTGGACCGGCTCGTTGCCGTGGCCGTAGACGACAGCGGGGATCTTGTTGTCGCGACGGATGCGGCGGGCGGCACCCTTGCCGAACTCGGTGCGGACCTCGGCCTGGATCTTCTCGCTGCTCATGGGGATCTCCTGATCGTCAGTGCTGATGGGCGGCTGCGCTCGGAGACGAGAAACGCCGCGCTTCCCTCACCCGGTGACCGGCGGGGCGCGCGGCGTCATGAAGACGGACCGGCCCAGTCGATCACGGAGTCACAGAAGCGGGAGCTCCCTCGCCGAGGCAACCGCAGAAGACTACTCGGGACGGTGGGGCGACGCGAAATCGTCACCGGTACGGGTCGGTGATCTCCCGCAGGTCGCTCAGCGCCGCCTGGAGCGCCGCCATCCGCTCGGCCCCGAGGTGACGGGTCCACTCCCGCGCGATCGCCCGCTCCTCACGGCGCGCGACCCGCTGCACCTCGCGTCCCCGCGGCGCGATCACCACGAGCCGGGCCCGGGCGTCGGCGGGGTCCGGCACCCGTTCGACGTACGCCCCGCGCTCGAGCTGGTCGACCAGCACGCTCGCGCTCTGCTTGGTGATCCGCGCCTGCTCGGCCAGCTCGGTGACCCGGATCCCGTCCTCGCTCAACCGCGCGGCGACCCTGCCCATGGCGGGCGTCAGGTCCGTGTAGCCGGCCGCGACGACGGCGTCGGCGACCCGCTGCTCGACGTACCGCGCGCCGATGAACATCAGCAGGGCCGGGTGCGGCTCGGGCATCGCAGCAGCCTCCTGGGTCTTGACGAACTGGTCAGGCAGACTGACCATATCAGTCAGGGAGACTGACCAAGGGGAGTCGACATGGACAAGGCCACGATCTGGGCGCACATCCACGCCGAGCGCGCCGCGCTGGCCGCCACCCTGGCCGACCTCGACCCTGCGGACTGGGCGCACGACACGCTCTGCCCGGGGTGGACCGTCCACGACGTCGCGGCCCACGTCATCTCCACGCCTCAGATCGGCTGGGCCCAGATGCCCGGCATGACCGTGCGCAACCTCGGCCGCGGCTACAACGCGATGATCTACCGCGAGGTGAAGCGGCTCGGCGCCCGCGAGACCCGGGAGAGCATCCTCGGCGACTTCGAGCGGTTCGCGACCAGCACCCACCACGTCCCGACCACCACCTCGGTCGAACCGCTCATCGACGCCCTCCTCCACCACCAGGACATCGCCCGGCCCCTCGGCATACGACGCACGATGGCTCCGGAGGCGGCGGCCGTCGCCGCGGACCGGGTACGGCGCCTCGCGTTCCTGATGGGCTCCGGCAGGCTCGTCCGCAGCGTGCGGATGGTCGCCACCGACATCGACTGGGACCGCGGCAAGGGGCCCACGATCACGGGCCCGATCCAGGAGCTGCTCATGCTCGCCTCCGGCCGGGCACCCGACCCCGACCTGGTGAGCGGCGACGGACTCGCGGCGGTCGCCGGGCGCCACTGAGGCTCGGGCGAGTGCGATCAGGCCAGCCGGACCAGCGACCGGCCGTCCCCCTCGACCAGCGCGCCGTCCGCCGCCCGACCCGTGCACAGGAGCAGCAGCTCCAGCATCGGTGCACGCACCTCAGCCCCCTGTCCGTGGCTCCACGGGACGTCGATCGCGACCATCCGGACTCCGCCGAGTCGGGGCCGACCGAAGAAGAGACCGAGCCGCAGCGCCGTGTCCGCGGCGGCCGCCGACGCCTCCGGCGGCGCGTCACGATGCAGGCCGAGCGGGCGGACGATGTCCTGGACGTGCACGAGGACGTCCATCAGCGGCTCGAGGTGTCCCGTGAACGGAGTCGAGACGCGCGAGCCGTCGTACGTCTCGTACTGCTCGAGGATGGCGGGGATCTCCGCCCGCCCACGTCGGCGGCCCTCGAGCAGTCCGACCCGCGGCACCCAGAAGCCACCGCGAACGCAGGCGCGGAGGAACGGTCCCCAGGTCATCTGGGGCACGGAGATCACGTGCGCGGCGACGTCGCGGACGGTCCAGCCGGGGCAGACCGACGGCGTGGCCCAGGCCGTGTCGTCGAGCCCGGCCAGCAGGTCCGCCAGCGAGCGGCGCTGCTCGTGGGTGTGTCCCCACGCCGTGTCGACGTCCATCGGCCACCTCGCTTGCTAGTCTCGCCTCTGTGATAGTCAGAAATTCTGACCATCTTGTCAAGGAGCGGCCGTGCCCGAGACCGATCCCCTGCCCACCCCGCTGCTGCTGTTCATCCCGTACCGGTACGCCGAGAACGCCTCGCTGGAGCACCTCGCGGCACAGGGCTTCGCCGACCTGACGCTCGCCCAGGCGCGGGTGTTCGCGCGGATCGCCGACTCGGGGTCCCGGCTGACCGAGCTCGCCGAGTCGGCCCAGGTCACCAAGCAGACGGCCGGCTACATGGTCGACCAGCTCGAGGCAGGCGGGTACGTCGAGCGCGTGCCGGATCCCACCGACGCGAGGGCCCGGCTGGTCCGGGTGGCCGGTCGCGGCGAGCAGGCACGCGCCGCGGCGATGGAGGCACTGAGCCATCTCGAGGCGCAGTGGCGGGCACACCTGGGCCCACGCCGGATGGCCGTGCTGCGGGAGAGCCTGGCAGCGCTGCGCGAGATCACCGACCCGTACCTCTGAGCCCTCGACACCAGGGGATACCGCTTTATACTTCGGCCAAGTATAAAGACGTATCACGCGCGGGAGGCGGCATGCCGAGCAATCCCTACACCCCCGGCCAGGTCCCCCGGATCCTCGCCGGCCGCGCCGTGGAGATGCGCCGCATCGAGGGCCTACTGGCCAGGGTGGCGACGTACGGCGAGCTCGGCGGCCCGCTCATGGTGTTCCACGCGCCGCGCGGCATCGGCAAGACCTCGCTCCTGCGCGCCGCACAGCGCGGTGCCGTCGAGGCGGGGTTCGTCACCGCCTGGGTGGCCTGCTCGCGGCAGCAGCCGGTCCTCTCGGCCATCGCGCACAGCGTCGGCCGTGCCCTCGAGCGGGCGGACGCCGTACCTGCGGGCACGCGATGGCGCGGGCAGCTCGAGCGGCTGACCGTGGAGGTCGGGCTGCCCGGCGCCAAGGTACAGGCCGAGGTCTCCCGCAAGGAGGCGGCGACCGCTCCCCCGCACGCCGCGATCGGCATGCTCGAGTCACTGCTCCACGACGCCGCGGCGTCGGTGCGCGGTCATGGCGGGGCAGGCCTCTTCCTGCTCCTCGACGAGCTCCACACGGCCTCGGCCGACGAGATGTCGGTGCTGCTCAACACCCTGCAGAACCTCGACGGCGAGCGGACGGAGAACCCGCTCGCCACCGTCGCCGCCGGCCTGCCGGTCACCCCGGAGGCGCTCACCCGGGCCGCGACCTTCGGCGAGCGCAGCACCTTCGTCTCGCTCGACGTGCTGTCCGACGACGACGCCCGCGCCGCCCTGGTCGCCCCCGCCGAGGCGGAGGGCGTCACCTGGACCGACGGCGCCCTGGCCGCCGTCGTCACCGAGTCACGCGGCTACCCGTACCTGCTCCAGCTCCTCGGCTCCACCACCTGGGACGCCGCCGACCCCGACACCGGCACCCGACTGACGCTCGCCCACGTCAAGCGTGGCCTGCCCGTCGCCCGCGACCAGCTCGCCGCGATGCACCGGGCACGGTGGGGCGCCGCCTCCCGCCTCGAGCAGCGCTTCCTCGCCGCCATGGCCGCCGCCGGCGACGGCAACGTCACGCGCGCCGCGATCGCCGCCGGCATGGGTGTCGACTCGCGCGCCATCAGCGTCCCCCGGGAGCGGCTGATCGAGAAGGGCGTGATCGAACCGGTCGGTCACGGCCTGGTGCGGTTCACGCTCCCCGGCTTCGGCCAGTTCGTCCGGGGTCTCGAGGACGCCTGACCGCTGGGCAACCTCGGGTCGATGCGCTGAAGGACTCGCGGTGTTGGTTTGGCGCTCGCTTCGCTCGCGCATGTCGGGCGCCGGAAGACACTCAGCCGCATGTGATGCGCTCAGGCATCACGTGCGGCTGATTCTCGTCGCGCCGCCCGCCTTTTCTGGACGGAGGAGCGAGCGAGGAACGAGCGAGCGGGGGAGGAAGAAACGGCGCCACAAGGCGGCGCGACATGCGAGCGAAGCGAGCCAAACGGCTCAGGCATGTCCGTCGAACATCGACGTCACGGAGCCGTCCTCGAACACCTCGCGGATGGCCCGGGCGACGAGCGGCGCGATCGACAGCGTGGTGAGCTTGTCGAACTGCTTCTCGGGCGGCACGGGCAGCGTGTTGGTGATGACGACCTCGGTGGCCGAGCAGTTCTTCAGCCGGTCGACCGCGGGGTCGGACAGGATCGCGTGGGTGGCGGCGATGATGACGCCCGCGGCGCCGTCGGCCATGAGCGCCTCGGCAGCCTTCACGATGGTGCCGCCGGTGTCGATCATGTCGTCGGTCAGCACGCACATGCGGCCCTTGACGTCACCGACGACGCGGTTGGCGACGACCTCGTTGGCGACGTCGGTGCGGCGCGTCTTGTGGATGAACGCCAGCGGCACCTCGCCCAGGCGGGCCGCCCAGCGCTCGGCGACCTTGATCCGGCCGGCATCGGGCGAGACGACGGCGAGCTCCTGGTCGCCGTACTTCTCCTTGATGTAGTCGGTGAGGATCGGCAGCGCCATCAGGTGGTCGACGGGGCCGTCGAAGAAGCCCTGGAGCTGGTCGGCGTGCAGGTCGACGGTGATGATCCGGTCGGCGCCGGCGGTCTTGAACAGGTCGGCCATCAGGCGGGCCGAGATCGGCTCACGGCCGCGGTGCTTCTTGTCCTGCCGGCTGTAGCCCCAGAACGGCATGACCACGGTGATCCGCTTGGCGGAGGCGCGCTTGAGCGCGTCGACCATGATCAGGTGCTCCATGATCCACTCGTTGATCGGAGTGGTGTGGCTCTGGATCACGAACGCGTCGCAGCCGCGCACGGACTCCTCGTAGCGGACGTAGATCTCGCCGTTGGCGAACTCGTACGCCGACGTCGGGACGAGCGCCTGGTCGAGGATCTGGGCGACCTCGTCGGCCAGCTCGGGGTGTGCTCGTCCGGAGAAGACCATCAGGTTCTTCTCGGTCGTCCGCTTCAGACCGCTCACGCGCGTGACTCCCCCTGGTCGGCGAAGGTGGTACCTAGGATTCTGCCCGCTCGGCGGGGTCGTCCCCAAGTCCGGGTCCGTTTTCGGACTGTTCACCCGTGGCGCCCGCCACAGCAGCCCCAGCAGCCTCCGCCGCGGCCGCCTGCGCGGTGCCGGCCCGGTGCGAGGCCACCCACCCCTCGAGGTTGCGCTGGGGCGAGGCGCTGACGGCGAGCGCGCCGGCCGGCACGTTGCGGCGTACGACGGTCCCGCCGCCGGTCGAGGCGCCGTCGCCGATCACGACGGGGGCGACGAAGGTGTTGTTGGAGCCGGTCTTCGCCTGCTTGCCGACGACCGTGCGGTGCTTGTTGACACCGTCGTAGTTGGCGAAGATCGTGCCGGCGCCGATGTTGGTGCCCTCGCCGATCTCGGCGTCGCCGACGTAGGACAGGTGCGGGACCTTGGCGCCGTCGGCGATCTGGGCGTTCTTGGTCTCGACGAAGGTGCCGATCTTGCCGTCGGCGCCGAGCAGGGTGCCGGGGCGCAGGTACGCGAACGGTCCGACGGACGCGCCGGCGCCGATGACGGCGAGCTGCCCGTGGGTCCGTACGACGCGCGCGCCGGTGCCGATCTCGCAGTCCTCGAGGGTCGTGTCCGGCCCGACCACGGCGTCCTCGGCGACGACGGTCGCGCCGAGGAGCTGGGTCCCGGGGAGGATCGTGACGTCGGGGGCGAGGACCACGTCGGCGTCGATCCAGGTGGTCGCCGGGTCCATGACGGTGACGCCGTCCTCCATCCAGCGGGTCACGATGCGACGGTTGAGCTCGCGGCCGAGGACGGCGAGCTGGGCGCGGTCGTTGGCGCCCTCGGTCTGCTGCGCGTCCTCGATCGCGTGGGCGGCGACGACCAGGCCGGCATCACGGGCCAGCCCGATCGCGTCGGTGAGGTAGTACTCGCCCTTGGCGTTGTCGTTGCCGATCCGGCCGATGACGTCGGCGAGGTAGGCCGCGTCGAAGGCGAGGATCCCGGAGTTGATCTCGGTGATGGCGCGCTGGGCGTCGGTGGCGTCCTTCTCCTCGACGATCGCCTGCACGGCGCCGGCGTCGTCGCGCACGATCCGGCCGTAGCCGAACGGGTTCGCGACGATCCCGCTCAGGATGCTGACCGCTGCGTCCGCGGCGCGGTGAGCCTCGGCGAACGCGCGCAGGGTCTGCGTCTCGAGGAGCGGGGTGTCACCGTTGGCGACCAGGACGACGCCCTCCGTCGGCGCGTCGGCGAGCGCATCCAGCGCCACCCGTACGGCGTGCCCGGTCCCGAGCTGCTCCTCCTGGACCGCCAGCACGGCGTCGGGGTACCGCTCGCTGACGTGCGGAGCGACCAGCTCGCGCTGGTGGCCGACGACGGTGACCAGGCGGGCCGGCTCGAGGGCCGCGACGGCCGTCAGGACGTGGCCGATCATGGTGCGCCCGCCGATGCGGTGCAGGACCTTCGGCGTCTTCGACTTCATGCGGGTGCCGCCGCCGGCGGCGAGGACGATCACGGTCAGGTCGCTCACGCGGCCACCCTAGATGAGGGTGATCGACGGGCATCATCGCCCGTCCAGCCAGGCCAGCACCGCCAGCACCCGCCGGTTGTCGTCGGCGGCCTGGGGCAGGTCGAGCTTGGTGAAGATGTTGTTGATGTGCTTGCCGACGGCCTTCTCGGTGACCACGAGCCGGGCCGCGACGGCCGCGTTGGAGCGGCCCTCGGCCATCAGGGTGAGCACCTCGCGCTCACGGTCGGTGAGCCGGTCCAGCGGTCGCGACCGGGCTGACACCAGCGCCGCGACCACCTCCGGGTCGAGCACCGTGCCGCCACCTGCCACCTGGTGGACGGCGGCGAGGAATCCGTCGACGTCGGCGACCCGGTCCTTGAGCAGGTACCCGATCGCCCCCTCTCCCCCGGCCAGCAGGTCGCGTGCGTAGAGCGGCTCGACCCACTGGCTGAGCACCAGCACCGGGAACGCCAGCCGCGTGGCCCGCACCGCCGTCGCCGCCTCGAGCCCCTCGGTGGTGTGCGTCGGCGGGAGGCGTACGTCGACCACCGCGATGTCGATGTCGTCACGGGTCAGCGCCCGGGCCAGCGAGGGCGCGTCGTCGACGGCCTCGACGACGGAGATCCCGCCGGACTCGAGGATCCGGGTGAGGCCCACGCGCAGCAGCGCCTGGTCCTCGGCGAGGACTGCTCTCAGAGGGGCAGGCACGACACCTCCATCCGGACCGTGGTCGGTCCACCCGCGGGGCTGTCGACCGCCAGCATGCCGTCGAAGGCGGCGAGCCGGCGCGCGACCCCCGCCAGCCCGGACCCGCCGCTGTCCGCTCCCCCACGCCCGTCGTCGCCGGCGACGAGGCGCAGCCGGCCGCCGTCGTACGTCCCGCTCACCCACGCCCGGGTCGCCGCCGCGTGCTTGACCGTGTTGGCCAGGCACTCGGCGAGGGCGAAGTAGGCGGCCGACTCGACCGGCGCGGGGAGCCGCGGCACCGCCACCGAGACCGCGACGGGCACGGGCACCGCGACCGCCAGCGCCTCGATCGCGCCGGCCAGGCCGCGGTCGGCGAGGACGGGCGGGTGGATGCCGCGGACCACGGAGCGCAGGTCGTCGAGCGCGTCCATCGTCGTCTCCCGCGCCTCGCGCAGCAGCGCGGCAGCGGCCTCGGGGTCGGTCTGGAGCAGCTTCTCGGCGAGCCCGACGCTCATCCCGACCGAGGCGATCCTGGCCTGGGCCCCGTCGTGGAGGTCGCGCTCGATGCGGCGCACCTCGGCGGCGGAGTGGTCCAGCGTCTCGGCGCGCGACTCCTCGACCTGCCCGACCCGCTCCTCCAGCTCGGCGACCCGGTCGTGGCCGAGGATGGCGCGCTCGGCACGGGCGCGGGCGCTGGCCAGCGGCTCCACGGTGACCCACCAGGCCAGCAGCAGCGGCCCGCTGAAGACGAGGAGCAGCACCCAGGCCCAGTCACCCGCGGTGAACGCCAGGATCAGCCAGGAGACCGGCGTGGTCAGCAGCAGCGGCGGCAGCACCGAGAGGACGAAGCCCCCGGTCGCGGAGAAGCACAGGAACCCGAAGTCCCGCCAGCGGGCCGGGTCACGCAGCCAGTACGCCGGACGGACCAGGGCGACGCCACGGTCCGGTGCGTACGACGCCGCGATGCCCTCCCCCAGCAGCCGGCCGCTGACCCGGCGGTGCGCCGCGGTCAGGGCAGCGGTCGCCGGGACCACGGCCAGCGCCAGCACGAAGCCGACGCCGGCCAACCCGAGCGGCAGGCAGAGCAGCGTGAGGATCGCGAGCAGGAGCGACGGGACGAAGGACGCGGCGTACCCGGCGGAGAGCAGGGTGAGCCGGAGCCGCTCCGCCAGTGCGTCGACCGTCACCGTGGCGTCCATCGCAGGCCAGTCTGTCATCGGACCGCGCTCCGGGCCGTGCCCCGGACCGCACCGCGTGCCGAGCCCAGGGTCAGTGCGACGACGGCGGCGACCACCACGGGCGCCAGCCACAGGCCGCCGTCCGGGACCACGCCCTCGTGCCGGGCCACCGCGAACGGGACGACGGTCGTGAGGGCGGCGACGGTGCCGAGCACGACGCCGACAGCGGCGACGACACCCGCCTCGGCGACCACGGAGCCGCGCACCTGGCGGGGCGTGGCGCCGAGCATCCGCAGCCGGTGCAGCTCCTCGCGACGGTGCGCGATGGTCGCCATGAACGCGTTGACCACCATGATCGCCGCGAACAGCGACACCATCCCGACGACCACGTTGTTGAGCAGGTTGATCGTGTCGCTGTCGGCATTGCCGCCCGGCAGCGTGCGCCGGTCGATGTCGACGAGCATCAGGGTGCCCACGGCGGCCGAGGTCAGCACGATGACGGGAGCGAGCACGCCGGCGAGCAGGTGCGCCCGGCGGGCGGTGTTGTACGACGCCAGGTGGGCCGTCGCGGAGGCCCCGGCCAGCAGCCGGACCGGGCCCGCGCCCCAGCGCAGCAGGACCGGCGCGAGGACGGCCAGGCCGACCCCGACGAGGATCGAACTGGAGCCGCTGGTCGACATCGCGGCGTACGGGTCGGCGTCGTGGGCGGTCACGGTGATCGTGATGACGGCCATCGCGATGCCGTACCCGATGAGCAGCAGCGCGACCAGCACTCGCCACCAGCGCATCCGGCCCTGCTCCCCGGCGCTCTCGCGGGCCACCACACCGGCCGGTCCACGGGTCGCGCGGCGCGCGGCCACGGCCGCGGCGACGGCGGAGACGAGGAGGACGAGGAGCGCGGCGCCGCCGACCGAGGCCGGCCCGGCGTCGTACGTCGTGCGCTCGGAGACCAGCCCGCCGGAGCGGATCATCGCGAGGAGTGCGCGTCCGGCGACGGAGGCGAGGAGGGCGCCGGCGACGGCTGCGGCGACGGCGATCGCGCCGGTCTCGCGGGCGATCAGCCGCCGGGCCTGGCGGGGCGTCGCGCCGATGGTGCGCAGCAGGCCGATCTCCGTGGCGCGCTGCGTGGTGGTGATGCCCACGGTCGAGGCGACCGAGAAGAGCACAATCACCGCACCCCAGCCGCCGACCACGGCGCCGAGGATGACGAGGGTGTCGGCGTCGGTGCCCAAGGCCGCGCCCGAGGACTCCGCCAGGGTCGCGAAGGAGCCGATGAGCAGCGTGCCGAGCAGGACCGCCAGGAAGGTGGCGACGGCTGCCTTGGGGCGGTGGCGCAGGCTGCGCAGGGCGAGGGCGTTCATCCCGCTGCTCATGCCGACACCAGCTCGTCGAGGTGGGCCATCTGGCCGGCGACGGCATCGGCGCTCGGGTGGGCCATCCGGCCCGCGACCCGGCCGTCGACGAGGAACACCACCTCGTCGGCGTACGACGCCGCGACCGGGTCGTGCGTCACCATCACGACGGTCTGGCCGAGGTCGGTGACGCTGCTGCGCAGCACGCCGAGCACCTGGCGCGCCGTGGTCGAGTCGAGCGCGCCGGTCGGCTCGTCGGCGAGCAGCACGTCCGGCGAGGTGAGCAGCGCCCGGGCGATCGCGACCCGCTGCTGCTGGCCGCCCGACAGGCTGCCGGGCAGGTGGTGCGCCCGGTCGGCGAGCCCGACCCGGTCGAGCAGGTAGCGCACCCGCTCGCGGTCCACGCGCTTGCCGGCGAGGCGGCTGGGCAGGCCGACGTTCTGGGCGGCGGAGAGGTACGGCAGCAGGTGGAAGCCCTGGAAGACGAACCCGATCCGCTCGCGGCGCAGCCGGGTACGACGCTCCTCGTCCCAGTCGGTCACGTCGGTGCCGCCGACCAGCACCCGGCCGCCGGTCGGGGTGTCGAGGCCCGCCGCGCACGACAGGAAGGTGGACTTGCCGGAGCCGGAGGGCCCCATCACGGCGGTGAACGTGCCCCGCCGGAAGGCGAGGTCGATGCCGGCGAGCGCGGCGACGGTGTTGTCGCCGGTGCCGTAGGTGCGAGTGAGGTCCCGGACCTCGAGTGCGGTGTCGGACATGGCTGCTCCTGAGCGGTGTCCCGGGTGTCCCCCGGGTGCGGAATCTGGTGTCTCCGACGCTAGGAACCGCGCGCCCCCGGCTCGATGGGCCTGACCTGCCGATCCGGGGTGGGGTTTTCCCCACCCCCCACTCCCCGCGACGTCCTTGGACTGATTTCCACAGTTCGGCGAAAGAGCGTGCATCTGCGGCCGATCAGGCGTATCACGAGAGATGGAAAAGTGTGAACGATCGAAAGGGAGCACGACGATGTGTGACCACTCACCCGAGTGCCCGGCCGCCGGGGACCCCAACTGCTGCACCGCCCACGTGACCGCCGACCACAGCGAGCAGGGCTGGTGCCGGCTCTGCAACGGCGTCATCCTGTTCGACGACGGTGCCTACCTCACGCCCGAGGGAAGGGCGATGTCGCTGCCGCGCTCGGCCTGAGCCGCCCCCACCGGGGGCGTAGGTTCGAACCATGCGCACGACCGCCCGGCGGCTCGCCCGCCTGCTGACCGGAACCACCTACGTCCTGCTCGGCGTCGACGCCCTGCGCTCCCCCGGTGGCCGCGTGGCCGCCGCGGGACCGATGCTGGCGACCCTGCGCGGCGTCGTACCGATCCCCGACGACGACACCCTCGTCGTGCGCGCCAACGGCGCGGCGCAGGCCGCCGGCGGTGCGGCGATCGCGGCCGGCGTCCTGCCGCGCACCGCCGCGCTGGGACTGATCGGCTCGATGGTGCCGACCACCCTCGCCGGTCACGCGTTCTGGAAGGTCGAGGACCCGGCCGCGCGCAAGCAGCAGCAGGTCCAGCTGCTCAAGAACCTCGCCATGATCGGCGGGCTGATCCAGGTCGCGATCGACCGGGATGACTGAGCTCCCCAGGTAGGAGTCGAACCTACGTCGCTTGTCCTGATTCAAAGTCAGGCGGGCCCTGCCGGCAGACCAACTGGGGAAAGCAGGCCCAGCCTAGGGCCGCGCCGTCGTACCGGACGAAATGGTCGCCCCGCAGCGCGGTCCACGACCGATTCGTCCGGTACGACGCGGAACGGTCAGGCCCCGAGAGACCCGACCGTTCCGCGCACGGTGCTCGACTCAGGCGGCCGGCCCGAGGCAGACCAGCGTCTTCTCCTTCTTGTCCTCCAGCGGCTGCGCGCCGTTGGCGCACTGCTCGCCGGCCTTGCCGACGGAGACGACCTTGACGACCGAGGTGTTGCTCGCGCCCTCGGTGCAGGCGACCTTCGTCGCCGGCGTGGACATGCCGCCCAGGTCGAAGCAGTCGCCCTTCGCGGCGTTCAGGGCCAGGCACAGGTCCGCGACGTTGCCGCTGTCGACGCTGCCGACCGAGATCGTGTAGTTGAGCTCGGCGTCGTCGCAGCCGCCCTTGTCGCTCACGACCTCGTAGACCGCCTCGGCGTCGGCGCAGTCGACCTCCTTGTGGTCGGCGTCGAAGCTGGACCCGGTCATGATCAGGCACTGACCGACCTTGGGCGCCTTGGCCTCCTCGACCTTCTCCGTGACCTTCTCGGCCGCGAAGTACTTGACGCCGACGATCACCAGCATCACGACGATGGCCACGCCGGCACTGCCGAGCTTGAGCAGCAGGCTCTTCCCCATACGAGATTCCCTTTCGAGTCAGGGCGATCCCGAGCCACCCACAACAAAACGACACGCACCTACCCCGGCGAACCATCACCAAACTTCGGATCGGAAATGCTCAGTAGGTGAGCGGCGCCCAGGGCGCGACGTCGTAGCGACCGTTGGGCTGCAGGGTGATCGACTGGATCCCGACGGGCCGGCCGTCGCGGTAGGTGACCAGGCCGATGCTGGCCGGTCGACGCAGCTTGCTGCCGATGGCGATGGCGTACGCCGCACCGCCGGTCGTGCCGAGCGTGTACGTGTACCCCACCCGGCCGTCCTCGGCCGTGACCGCGGTGGGGCCGGTCTGCACGTGGATGTGCCCGCCGACCACGAGGTCGACGCAGCCGCGCTGCAGCGCCGGCTTGGCGATGTTGGCGTCGTGGACGAGGAGGGTGTTGACCCGGTCGCCGTCCTCGTCGGCGGCACAGGCGGCCTCGGCCAGCAGGTCGGCGACCTCGCCGAAGCTCAGGCCGGTCTGGTCACGCCAGTCGCCGAGACCGCTGGAGCGCGGGTCGTCGACGCCGAGGATCCGCGAGCCGCCGGGGCCGTCGATGACCTCGTCGTCGAAGTAGGTCCAGCCGCGGTCCTCGAGGTGGCTGCGCACGAAGCCGCCGTGGTCGTGGTTGCCCGCGACCGCCCACCGGCCGTCGAGGTCCTTGAACGTGGCGGCGAGCGAGTCGAGCGAGAACGCCTCCCAGCGGCTGCCGGTCGAGGTGTCGTCGCCGGCGTCGAGCACCGCCGTCGCGCCGCCCGCCTCGCCGATCGCGCGCGCCACCTTGTCCATGCCGACGTTGTCGTGGCGGTCGGAGACGAGCAGGACGACGGTCTCCCCCTCCTCGGGCTTGCGCAGGTCGAGCATCGCCGCGTCGTCGGCGGCCTCCGAGTAGAACTTCAGGCTCTCGTCATAGCTGCTGATGCCGCTCTCGATCAGCCGCCGGGACTGGGCGGTGGTCGCGTCCGTCATCACCTGGACGCCGTCCAGCTCGTCCGGCAGCGGCACCTCGGGGCCGAGGAAGTCGTGCAGCGAGATCCAGTGCTCGGCCGGCAGGTCGGTGCGCCCCCAGCCGTACGGGACGACGGCCGCGACCGTGAGCGCGACAGCAAGCCCCGACACGGCGAGCCCGCGACGGGTCGGCAAGGCGGCGTACAGCTGCTGGCGGCGCGCCCGGCCGACCAGGGCCCACACCAGCAGGGGCACGCCGCCCAGCACGGCACCCTGCACGAGTGCGGCGAGCGCCATCGCCTCGACCGTGCGCTGGGCGACGTCGATCTGGCCCTCGGGCTGGGAGGCGATCGCGGCGTAGCGCGACGTCAGCTCCTCGAGCGTCGCCGCGTCGGTCTTGCCCAGCTCGACCTCGACGCCGATCCGCGAGCCCGACGGCATCCGCAGGTCGGGCAGCACCGGACCGAGCCGCGCGACGACCTCACCGGAGAAGTTGGGACTGAGGCGCGCCTCGTGGCTGGCGATCTCGACGGTCCGCTCGCTGTGCAGGAAGATCGCGCCCGCGATCGCCACGGACAGGACCAGCCAGGTCCCGACGTACGCGAGGACCTTGAGGGCGCGGCGGGCCGGGAGCACGACCATGGCTACCGCGCGCGGGCCTCCGCGACGGCGTACAGCGCCACCGATGCAGCCACGCCGGCGTTCAGCGACTCCAGCACCCCGGCCATCGGGATGGACATCAGCCGGTCGCAGCTCTCCGCGACCAGGCGGGACAGGCCCTCGCCCTCGGAGCCGACGACCAGGACGAGCGGTCCCCCGACGAGGTCGGCGTCCGCGGTCAGCTCGGGCAGCGTCAGGTCGCCGTCGGCAGCCAGTCCGATGACGAAGCAGCCGGCCTCCTGGTAGGCCTTGATCTGCCGGGTCAGGTTGACCGTCTGCGCGACCGGGCAGCGGGCCGCGGCACCGGCCGAGGTCTTCCACGCGGCAGCGGTCATCGAGGCCGCGCGCCGCTCGGGGATGACGACGCCGTGGGCGCCGAACCCGGCCGCGCTGCGGACGATCGCGCCGAGGTTGCGCGGGTCGGTGATCGAGTCGAGCATCACGACGAGCGGCTTCTGGCCGAGCTCGTCGGCGGCGTCGAGGAGGTCGTCGGGGTGGGCGTACTCGTAGGCCGGGATCCGGGCGGCGAGGCCCTGGTGGACCGCGCCGTCGGTGAGCCGGTCGAGCTCGCCCCGGCTGACCTCCAGCAGGCCGATCCCGTGCTCGGCGGCGAGGCGGAACACCTCGCGCAGCCGGCCGTCGCGCTCGGCGCCCTCGGCCACGTAGACCGAGGTCACCGGCACCCGCTCGCGCAGCGCCTCGACCACCGGGTTGCGCCCGGCGATCCACTCGTCGCCACCGCTCTTGCGGCGCGGGCCGCCGCGGCCGCCCTTCTTCGCCTCCGCGCGCTTCTTGGCCTCGGCGATCTTGTGCGCCTTGTGGTACTCGCGGTCGACGGCCTTCGGGGTGGGCCCCTTCCCGGCGAGTCCGCGACGGACCTGCCCACCCGAGCCGGCCTGCGGCCTCTTGCTCGACTTGCGGATCGCGCCCTTGCGGCTCGAGTTCCCTGCCATCAGTTCACGCTCCAGGTAGGTCCATCAGGGGTGTCGGTGACCTCGATGCCGGCCGCCTTGATCCGGTCGCGGATCGCGTCGGCGCGAGCCCAGTCCTTGTCGGCGCGCGCCTGGGTCCGCTCCTCCAGCAGCCCGGCGACCAGGGCGTCGACGGCCGTGGTCAGCCGTTCCTCGGCACCGGACGCGCCGACGCCGGCCCAGGCCGGGTCGGCCGGGTGCACACCGAGCACGTCGAGCATCGCGGAGACAGCGCCCGCGGCGGCGGTGACGTCCTCGCCCGCCGCCAGCTGGCGGTTGCCCTCGCGCACGGTGTCGTAGAGGACGGCGACCGCGGCCGGCGTACCGAGGTCGTCGTCCATCGCGGCGGCGAACGACTCGGGCAGCTCGCCCGCGGAGCCGGTCGAGCCCGTCGAGGCCCCGGCGCGGTCGAGGAAGGAGACGATCCGCTGGTATCCCGCGGCGGCCTCGTCGAGCGCCTCGAAGCTGAACTCGACGTGGGAGCGGTAGTGAGCGGCGACCATGTAGAACCGCAGCTCCGCTCCGCTGACCCGCTGCAGCACCGACGGGATCGAGAGGGTGTTGCCCAGCGACTTGCTCATCTTCTCGCCGGCGGTGGTGATCCACGCGTTGTGCATCCAGTACGACGCGAACGCACCGCCCGCCGCGCGCGACTGGGCCTGCTCGTTCTCGTGGTGGGGGAAGCGCAGGTCGACGCCGCCGCCGTGGATGTCGAACGCCTCGCCGAGGTACTTGCCCGCCATCGCGGAGCACTCGATGTGCCAGCCCGGGCGGCCGCGGCCCCACGGGCTGGGCCAGGACGCGGTCTCCGGCTCGGAGTCCTTGCGGCCCTTCCACAGTGCGAAGTCGCGGGGGTCCCGCTTGCCGCGCGGGTCGGCGTCGGCCGCCGGCTCCATGTCGTCGACGCCCTGGTGGGTCAGCTCGCCGTAGGACGGCCAGGACCGGACGTCGAAGTAGACGTCGCCACTGCCGTCCTCGGCGGGGTAGGCGTGACCGCGGTCGATGAGCCGCTCGATCAGCACGATCATCTCGGGGATGTGGCCGGTGGCCGCGGGCTCGTAGGTCGGCGGCGCGACGTTGAGCGCGGCGTAGGCCTTGTCGAGCTCGATCTTCATCGCGTAGGCGAGGTTGTACCAGGGCCGGCCCTGCTCGGCCGACTTCGCCAGGATCTTGTCGTCGATGTCGGTGATGTTGCGGATGAACGTGACCTCGTAGTCCCGGTGGCGCAGCCAGCGCTGGAGGACGTCGAAGTTCACCGCCGAGCGGACGTGACCCACGTGGGGCTCGCTCTGGACCGTCAGGCCGCACACGTACAGACCCGCCCTGCCCTCGTGGAGGGGCACGAAGTCACGTACTTCGCGGGTCGCGGTGTCGTAGAGCCGGATGGTCACCCGGTCAGTCTAGGGATCCGCGCGGGTCCGCCTCACATCGTCAGCGGACCCGCCTGCCACACGGCGGACCCGGCAGGCTTCACGGGCCGTGTGACGCGAGTGACGGATGTGACGTACCGTGAGGCAGTGCGCCGGTCCTTCCCCGTTCCCGTCGTGTCCCTGGTCCTCGCCCTGGTCGCCTGCGTGGCGGCCGGGGTGGCTGTCGTCGTCGACCGCTCCCCGGCGGGCCACCGCCCGGAGGCGGTCGCCGCAGCGGCGGTGTCCTCACGCCAGGTCCACCTGCAACGCTTCCCCGCGCCGCAGTCGTGGAGGCCGACGTCACCCGAGAGCCGCTACGGCCGCAGCTACCTCGGCAGCCACTGGAGGAGCCCGTGGGTCGCGCCCGGCTTCGACTACACCGAGCTGATCACCTCGTGGTCGGCCCGCACGCCCGGCTCGAGCTGGATCTCGGTCGAGGTCCGGGGTCGTGCCGCGAGCGGCGCGAGGACGTCGTGGGACACGCTCGCCCGGTGGGCCGCGAAGGACAGGTTCCTCGCGCGGCGCTCCGGCGGCGCCCAGTCCGACGACGGCACCCGGGTGGCGACCGACACCTGGAGGACGGCCGGGCTGGCGTCGTACCGGATCCGGGTGACGCTGCGCCACGAGGCCGGCCGGAAGTCCCCGCGGGTCGACCTCACGACCGTGATGACCTCGCGGCTGCCCGCCGTCGGGGCGGTGTCGGCGCCGGGCGTCGCCCGTGGCCTCGAGCTCGCGGTGCCGCGGTACTCCCAGATGATCCACACCGGCCACTACCCGCAGTGGGGCGGCGGTGGCGAGGCCTGGTGCTCGCCGACGTCGACCTCGATGGTGCTCGGCTACTACGGGCGGCTGCCGGGACCGGGCGGCTACGGCTGGGTACCGGCCGGGCACCCGGACCCGTGGGTCGACGCGGCCGCGCGCTCGACCTACGACCACGCCTACGAGGGCACCGGGAACTGGCCCTTCAACACCGCGTACGCCGCCCGCAGGCTCGGCCCCGGTGGCGAGGCCTTCGTGACCCGGCTGCGTGACCTCACCGACGCGGAGCTGCTGGTGAGGGCCGGGATCCCGCCGGTCGTCTCGATCGCGTTCGCCCGCGGCGAGCTCACCGGCGCCCCGATCTCCGCGTCCAACGGGCACCTGCTCGTCATCGTCGGCTTCACCCCGACCGGCGACGTGATCGTCAACGACCCCGCCGCGGCGAGCGCCGACGGCGTGCGCCGGGTCTACGCCCGCGCGCAGCTCGAGAAGGTCTGGCTGCAGGCGTCGGGCGGGGCGGCGTACGTCGTCCACGACGCCGCGCACCCGCTCCCGGCCGCGCCCGGCGGCAACTGGTAGCCCACTGGTAGCCCACTGGTAGCCGACCAGTAGCCGACTGGTCTCAGGCCGAGGCGGTGACGTCGATGGTGTGCCAGCCCGTCGCACCGTCGGGCACGACGTCCGCGATCGCCCCGGTCTGGGTGCGGCCCTCCTCGTCGACGGCCCGCACCCGGAGCTGGTGCTCGCCCGGCGCGAGGTCGAGGACGGCGCGCCACTGCACCCAGGTGTCGGTGTTCGGCGTGGTCGCGAGGGTCGCCGGCTGCCAGCGGCCGCCGTCGACCTGCACCTCGACCTTCGAGATGCCGGTGTGCTGGAACCACGCGACGCCCGCGCAGACCAGCTCACCGGCAGGTACCTCGGCGCCGTCGCCCGGCACCTCGATCTTCGACGCGATCTTGACCGGGCCCTGCGCGGACCAGCCCTTGTCGGTCCAGTACGCCGTGAAGTCGTCGAAGCTGGTGACCTCCATGTCGACCACCCACTTGCACGCCGACACGTAGCCGTAGAGGCCCGGGACGATGGTGCGCACCGGGAAGCCGTGCTCGATCGGCAGCGGGACGCCGTTCATGGCGACCGCCAGCATCGCGTTGCGCTCGTCCATCAGCGCGGCCAACGGGGTCCCGCAGGTCCAGCCGTCCTCGGAGGTCTGCAGCACCGCGTCCGCGCCCGGCAGCGGCTTGGCCTCGGCGAGGATCGCCGCCAGCCGCACACCGCTCCACCAGGCGTTGCCGACCAGGTCGCCGCCGACCTCGTTGGACACGCAGTTGAGGGTGATCCAGTCCTCGGTGATCTCGCGTGCCACCAGGTCGGCGTAGGTCAGGCGGAGCTCGCGCTCGACCTTCCCGTGGATCCTGATCTCCCAGTCGACCGGCGCGATGGTCGGCTTGATGATGGCGGTGTCGATCAAGTAGAAGTCGTCGTTCGGGGTCTGCCAGGGCGAGACGCCCTCGACGTCGACCGCCACCCCGTCGGGTACGGCGGGCGCGGTGACGCCCTCGATCCGCAGCAGCCGCCGGCTCTGCTCGGCCTTGCGCCGCGCGTTGCCTGCGATCCGCCCGGCAAGCCCGCCGAGCACGCTCACCGCGACCATCGCGCCGGTGATCGCGAAGAAGCGACGCCGGGTGGGCAGGGCGTCGTCGGTGGGCCCGGGGACGTCCTCGGCCAGCTCCCAGCGCCGCAGCCACTCGGCGAGCAGTGCCAGCGCGACCAGCCAGCACAGCAGCCCGACCACGACCGGCGCGAGGTCGATCAGGCTGGGCGTCGGCTTGGCGAGCACCGCGACGACGGCGGTGCCGGCGAGGACGACGTACCCGGTCACCGCGGCCCACCACCGCCGGTGCGCGAGCCGCCCGAACCACCCGAACAGCAGCGCGACGACGACCAGGATCCCCGCGACGAGCACCTTCTTGTCACTGGTGTCGAAGGTGTCGATCGCCCACTTCGCGACCGGACCGGGTGTCAGCGTGATGACGCCCTCGGCGACCGCGACGACCGGCGAGTCCCGCACGTGGAGCAGGGCAGCGGCGGCGTAGCTGACGGCCAGGCCGAGCGCACCGGCGGTCAGCCCGGCCAGTGGCCACCAGGCACGGGAGGTCCTCACGGGCCCGATTGTTCCTCAGGCATGATCGGAGCGTGCACTCGAAGGGCTTACGGATTGGTATCGGCTCCGACGTCCACCGGATCGTCCCCCGTGGCCCGCAGGACCCACCCCTCGCGCTCGGTGGACTGACCTGGCCCGACGAGGACGTCCGCCTCGACGGCCACTCCGACGCCGACGTCGCCGCCCACGCGGCCTGCGACGCGCTCCTGTCGGCCGCGGGGCTCGGCGACCTCGGCAGCAACTTCGGCACGGCGGAGCCCGAGTGGGCCGGCGCCAGCGGTGCCGCCCTGCTGGGCGAGACCCGCCGCCGGGTCGAGGCAGCGGGCTTCTCGGTCGTCAACGTGGCCGTCCAGGTGATCGGCAACCGGCCCAAGGTGGGCCCGCGCCGGGCGGAGGCGGAGGCCGCGCTGGGCGAGGTGCTCGGCGCACCGGTCTCCCTGTCCGCCACCACCACCGACGGACTCGGCCTGACCGGGCGCGGCGAGGGCGTGGCGGCGATCGCGACGGCTCTGCTGTCCGGCTGACCGCTCCCGCCTCTTCCCGCGACATGCTGTCGCAACCGGGCCCGGGCGTGGCAGGGTGGGGCGCCGACGACGACCTTGCAGGCAGGCACATGGGGGTTCCGATGTCCGACCACACCGTCATCACCGAGGACGGGCTGCGCATCCACGTGACCGTCCGCGGCCGCGGCGACGCACCGCTCACGGTGCTGCTCTCGCACTGCTGGACGGCGGAGGAGTCGGACTGGCACTACCAGGTCACCGACCTGCTCGCCCGCTACGGCCGCGACGTCCGGGTGATCACCTGGGACCACCGCGGCCACGGCCGGTCGGACCGGGCACCCGAGTCGGCGTGCACCATCCCGAACCTCGCGCGCGACCTCGGCCTGGTGGTCGACACGTGCGCCCCCGAGGGGCCGCTCGTCGTCGCCGGCCACTCGGTCGGCGGGATGACGATCACGGCGATCCCCGAGGAGCGGCCGGACCTGGTGCCGCGGATCGTCGGCACCCTGTTCGTGAGCACGACCAGCGGCGAGCTGTCGAAGGTGACCCTGGGCCTGCCCGCCGTCGCCGGCGCCCTGCTGCGCGACCGGCTGCCGTTCATCCTGGCCAACCGGTCGCGGATGCTCAGCCTGAGCCGGCGCGAGAAGTTCCCGACCATCGAGCGCCAGATCGCCCGCCGGTTCCTGTTCGGGCGCCCGGCCCGCTCGCGCGACGTGGCCCACGTCGTCGACCAGCTGGTCCACGCCGCTCCCGAGACCATGTCCGGCTTCTTCAAGGACATGATGAGCCACGACCGGATCGGCAACCTGGCAGCGTTCGACGACATCCCGACCACCGTCCTGGTCGGCACCCGCGACCTGCTCACGCCGCCCGAGCACGCCGCCAAGATCGCCCGCGGCATCCGCGGTGCCCGCCTCCTCGTCGCCCCCGACGCCGGTCACTACCTGCCGTTCGAGCGCCGCGAGCTCGTGAGCGACGAGCTGTTCGTGCTCGTCGACCGCGCGCTGGCGCGGCTCGTCCCCCAGCCCGCCGACGAGGCGGTACGACGGGGGCGGCACCGCGCCCGCTCCTGAGCGGGCCTCACTAGGCTCGGCTGCGTGACCACCGCCCCGACCGCAGCCGTCGTCGTCCTCGCCGCCGGGAGCGGCAGCCGTGTGGGCGCCGAGGTCAACAAGATCCTGCTGCCGCTGCGCGGCCGCCCGGTGCTGGCCTGGTCGGTGCTCACCGCGCTGGAGGTGCCCGGCGTCGACCCGGTCGTCGTGGTGCACCGCCCCGGCGAGCGCGCGGACGTCGGCACCGCCCTGCTGCCGGTCATCGGCGAGCGCGACGTGCTGCTCGTCGAGGGCGGCGCCACCCGGCAGGACTCCGAGCAGGCGGCGCTGGCCGCGCTCGCCCCTCGGGTGGCCGACGGGAGCGTCGAGGTCATCGCGATCCACGACGGCGCACGCCCGCTGGCGAGCGTTGCCCTGTTCGAGGCGACGATCGCGACGGCACGCCAGCACGGGGGCGCCGTACCGACCCACGAGCTGGCCGGCCTGCTCCCCCGCGACCCGACCGCGGCCCCCGCACCCGGCGGGACGGGCACCCGGCTGGTGGGCGTCTCGACGCCGCAGGCGTTCCGGGCCGCGCCTCTCCTCGAGGCCTACCGCTCCGCCGCGGCAGCCGGCTTCGACGGCACCGACACCGCAGCAGCCTTCGCGCAGTTCGCGCCGGCCGGGCACGAGGTGCGCGCGGTGCCCGCGGGCCACGGCAACCTCAAGGTGACCTTCGCCGAGGACCTCCAGGTCGCCGAGCGCCTGCTCTCCTAGGCGTCCTGGCCGGGAGCGACCGGCAGGTGCACCGTCACCTGCAGGCCGCCGCCGGGCTGCGCGACGAGGGTGAGGCTGCCGTCGTGCGCCTCGGCGATGCTCCGGGCGATCGCGAGGCCGAGCCCGGCACCCGCGTGAGCGCCCTGCCGGCCCGCCTGCGCCGGCTCGACGTGGGTGCGGGCCGACCCGCGCTGGAACGGCTCGGCCAGGGTGGCGACCAGGTCCGGGTGGAGCAGCGCACCGGTGTTCTCCACCCGCAGCACCGCGGCTGCTGCCTCGCGGCGGGTGGTGACGCGCACCCGGCCGCCCTGGGGCAGGTTGTGCACGATCGCGTTGTGGGTGAGGTTCGTGGTCAGCTGCAGCAGCAGGGCCGGCTCGCCCCGGACGACCGCGAGGTCACCGGACGTCTCGAGCACGATGCTGCGCGCCTCCGCGAGCGGCAGCAGCGTCTCGGTGGCCTCCTCCGCGAGCAGGGAGAGGTCGACGTCCTCGCGGGCGAACGAGCGCCGGTCGGCCCGGCTGAGCACGAGCAGCGCCTCGATCAGGTCGATCGCGCGGGTGTTGACGGCGTACAGGCTCTCGATGAGCCGGGTGGTGTCGCGGGTCGGGTCCTTGCGCGCCAGCTCGAGCAGGGTCTGGGTGATGGTCAGCGGTGTGCGCAGCTCGTGGGAGGCGTTGGCGGCGAACCGCTGCTGCTCGGCGACGTGCGCGTCGAGTCGCGCCAGCATGCCGTCGAAGGCGTCCGCCAGCTCGCGGAACTCGTCGTCACGTCCGCGCAGCCCGATCCGGTGCGTGAGCGAGCCGGCCGCGGCCCGGCGGGTGGCCTCGGTGATCCGGCCGAGCGGCGCGAGCATCCGCCCGGCGAGCAGCCAGCCACCGCCGAGCCCGCAGACCAGCAGGAAACCCAGCACCAGCGCGGCCTTCGGCCAGAACGCCTCCCACAGGTCGGAGCGTCCCGGGATGAAGAGGTACGGCGAGAACCGGCCGCCGTCGACCGGCACCGTGACCGCCCGGTCGGGGACGTACCGCAGCAGGAACAGCCACACGACGGCGAGCAGCAGCGCACCGGCGAGGAGCAGGAAGCCGGCGTAGCTCAGCGTCAGCCTCAGCCGGACGCTCGGCCCGGGACGCCTAGTCCTGGACATCGATCCGGTACCCGACGCCCGCCACGGTGGCGATCACCCACGGCTCGCCGAGGCGCTTGCGCAGCGCCGAGACGGTGATCCGCACGGCGTTGGTGAACGGGTCGGCGTTCTCGTCCCAGGCGCGCTCGAGCAGCTCCTCGGCGCTCACGACGCCGCCCTCGGCCGCGACGAGGACCTCCAGCACCGCGAACTGCTTGCGGGTCAGCGCGACGTACCGGCCGTCGCGGTGCACCTCGCGGCGGAACGGGTCGAGACGCACCCCCGCGATCTCGCGCACCGGCGGCCGGTGGTGGGCGCGCCGGCGATCGAGGGCACGCAGCCGGAGCACGAGCTCGGCGAGCTCGAACGGCTTGGTGAGGTAGTCGTCCGCGCCGAGCCCGAAACCGGACGCCTTGTCGTCGAGGCGGTCGGCCGCGGTGAGCATCAGGATCGGCATCCCGCTGCCGGAGGCGACGATGCGCCGCGCGATCTCGTCCCCCGACGGGCCGGGCACGTCCCGGTCGAGGACCGCGATGTCGTACGCGTTGACGCTCAGCAGCTCGAGGGCCGTGTCGCCGTCGCCGGCGATGTCGGCCGCGATCGCCTCCAGGCGCAGTCCGTCCCGGACGGCCTCGGCCAGGAGAGGCTCGTCCTCGACGATCAGCACCCGCACCCTGTCGATGCTACGAGTCGCCGGATATCGCCGGTGTATCGGAAAACCGATACGCCCCGGCAACGCGCCGCTGCCTTGACTGCTCGCATGGCCACTTCCCCCACCCGCCCGGTCTTCCTCCTCCTCGTCGTGTTCGTCCTGCTCGGCGCCGTCGGCTACCGCTCCCTGACCTCGACGTCGTCGGCGGCCGACACCGGCCCCGTCGGCGACGGCGAGCTGCCCGACGGCACCTCGGTCTACGACGACACGCACGCCGGCGTGACCGAGCTCGACCCGGACCTGCTGCGCGCACTGCGGCGAGCCGCGAGGGCCGCGGTCGACGACGACGTCGACGTCGTGGTCAACAGCGGCTGGCGCTCGCGGTCGTACCAGCAGCGCCTGCTCGACGAGGCGGTCGCGACGTACGGGTCACGGGAGGAGGCCGCCCGCTGGGTCTCCACGCCGGACAGCTCGCCGCACGTGTCGGGCGACGCCGTCGACATCGGTCCGGCGCGGGCTGCGGCCTGGCTGGGGACGTACGGCGCACAGTTCGGCCTGTGCCGGATCTACGACAACGAGCCCTGGCACTTCGAGCTGCGACCGAAGGCGGTCGACGACGGCTGCCCGCCGCGGTACGCCGACCCGACGCACGACCCGCGCAACCGCTAGCGCGGGTCGGTCAGCGCCTCGAGCACCGGGAGGTCGGCGGCGGTGGCGATCCGCCGGGCCTCGGGCGGCGCCTCGACGAGGAGCACCCGCTCGGCGCCGTACCGATGGCGCAGGGCGCCCACCAGCTCGACGAAGTCGGTCGAGGGCAGGCTGCCGCCGTCACCGAGCAGGTCGGCGACGACCGCTGCCGGCAGCACCACCGGCGAGCAGACGGCGACGAGGGCGTCGCGGTCGACCGTCGTACCGACGACCTCGCCGTCGGCGACGGGGTGCAGCTCCTTGACGGTGTCGGTCACCGGCCGCACCCCGACGACCACGCGGTCCTCGACCGCGGCCCGCTCGGCGCAGCGGCGCAGGAACTCGGGAGGGGTCATCGGGCACAGCGGGTCGTGCAGCAGCAGCGGCTCCTCGCGCTCGACGACGGCCTCCCAGGGGATCGTCTGGTCGAGCAGGTCGACGCCGGCCTCGCCCGCCGCCCATGCGGCTGCGGCCACGAGGGACTCGCCGTGGATCAGGTGGAACGGCAGGGCGCCACGGCCCTCCTCGACCACGATCCCGGCAACAGGGGCAAAAAGGTCGACGGCGTCATACGGGTGCGGGTTCATCGGAACCCACCGTATGACGCCGTCGGCGCGTTGCTGGAGGTGCCTACGAGGCGAGCACCTCGTCGAGGATGGTCTCGGCCTTGTCCTCGTTGGTGTTCTCGCACAGGGCGAGCTCGGAGACCAGGATCTGGCGGGCCTTGGCGAGCATCCGCTTCTCGCCGGCCGACAGACCGCGGTCACGCTCGCGGCGCCACAGGTCGCGCACGACCTCGGCCACCTTCATGACGTCGCCACTGTGGAGCTTCTCGAGGTTCGCCTTGTAGCGCCTCGACCAGTTGGTCGGCTCCTCGACGTGCTCCGCGCGGAGCACTCCGAAGACCCGGTCCAGCCCGTCCTTGTCCACGACATCCCGAACACCCACGAGGTCCAGGTTGTCGGCCGGCACACGGACCACGAGGTCCTGCTGGGCGACAATCCGAAGCACGAGGTACTGCCGTTCCTGGCCCTTGATCGTCCGCATCTCGATGTTCTCGATGACAGCGGCCCCGTGATTGGGGTAGACGACCGTTTCGCCGACGGTGAAAGTCATATGAGCAAAACCCCTTCCTAGGTGACCTATCTTACCACGCCTTCAACGACTCTCCGAATGCGTTTGCGCAGGTCAGGGGCACCATCGGCGTCTTGACAGGTGGCCAGTCGTATGGTCCGGGCGGGTCGCCGCGGTGTGGGACAGGTCACCCGCACGGGCCCGACGACCGGTCCCGCCCGATCGGCGGGCCCGCACCCGTGCTCGTCCTTTCGTGGTCAATACTGCTCGCCATGGCGAAGATGCAGCGCTGGCGACGCAGCCGACCTTCGGAGGAGGGGACCCTGGCGACGCAGGCCCCCGAGGAGACCCTCGAGGTCGACCTCGACGACGAGCCCGCGGAGGCGGTCGAGGAGGTCGAGGCGGAGGTCGAGGACGAGGTCGACGAGGTCGTCGACGAGGCGCCTGGGGCCTGGTCGGACGCTGCTCCCGACGAGGTCGACGAGGAGGACGAGGACGCGGACGACGAGCTCGAGCGTCCGCCGCTCCCCCACGTCCCGGACCGGTCGGGCCTGACCGGCTGGCTGTTCGGCGGCCGCAACCCGGCCGAGGTGCTCCCGCTCCAGCTGCTGCAGGCCGCGCACGCCAAGCAGGCGATCACCACCGCGCTCGCGATGGGCCTGGTCGCCGCGGTGGCCGGCCGCCCGGCGCGCGAGGCGGGCGTCGTGCTGATCACCGTGCTCGTCGGCCAGACCATCCTCGGCTGGCACAACGACATCGTCGACCGGCAGCGCGACCAGGCCCACGGACTGGCCGGCAAGCCGGTCGGCGCGGGCCGGCTCGAGGTCGGCACCGTCTGGTACGCCATCGTCGTCGCCTTCCTGCTGCTCGTCCCGCTCGCCACGACGACCGGCGTGCGTGCCGGCGCCTACTACCTGGGCTCGGTGGCCGTCGCGATGCTCGGCAACGTCGTGCTGCGGACCGGCTTCTTCTCGTGGTGGTCGTGGGCGGCCTCGTTCGCCCTGCTGCCGGCGTACCTGTCCTGGGGCGGCTGGGGCGGCAAGGCCGTCGGCAACGCCCCCGAGCCGGCGATCGTGGTGCTCGCCGCGCTGCTCGGCGTCGGCGTCCACTTCATGCGCGCGGTCTGGGGCCTGGTCGCCGACCACGAGGACGGCTGGACCTACCTGCCGCTCAAGCTCGGGCTCAAGCTCGGCGCGACCCGGCTGCTCGCGCTCTCCACGCTGTTCGCCGTCGGCGTCGTGGTCGCCCTGGTCGTGGTCGGCTCCCGCGTGGGCCTGAGCCGCTGAGCGACCCGGCACTGCGCAACGCTAGAGTGAGCCCGCTTCGAACCCACCTGACCCGGAGGCCTTCCGCCATGCCCCACCTGCGCCGATCCGCGCTCGCCGGTCTGCTGCTGGCCGTCGTTCCCGCCACCGCCCTGAGCGGCTGCGGGTTCCACTACCCGACCGACCGGGTCAACACGATCTCCGCGGGCGTCAACGACCGCACGGGCAACGTCGACGCGCTCGGCATCCGCGTGCTCGCGACCGCACAGGGCGAGGGCCGGCTGATCGGCGCACTGTCCAACAACCTGCGTGAGGACGCCTCGCTCGAGTCGGTGTCCTCGACCGCGGGTGTCTCCGCGGGCAAGTTCGAGCCGGTCGAGGTCGCGGGCCGCAGCACGGTCAACCTGGCCACCGCGGCCGACGTACCGCTGAGCGGCAACTTCACCGCCGGCGACTTCATCCCGCTCGACCTGACCTTCAGCGACGGCACGACGCTCAGCCTCGACGTCCCGGTCGTCAAGCCGTGCTACCAGTACACGCAGGTCCCCACGCCCAGCGAGTCCGCCTCGGAGAAGGCCAGCGACGACGCGACCGACGCCGCCACCGACGGTGCGGCAGCCGACGCGGCTGCCGAGGAGGAGGGCGACGCGGCGCACGCCGACGAGAGCGGCGACGCGACCTTCAACTGCTCCGACGAGGCCCCGGCTCCCGAGGGCGAGCACTGATGACGTTCACGCTGGTCCTGCTCCGCCACGGCGAGAGCGAGTGGAACGCGAAGAACCTCTTCACCGGCTGGGTCGACGTCGCGCTCACCGAGAAGGGTCGCGGCGAGGCCGTCCGCGGCGGCGAGCTCCTCAAGGAGGCCGGCATCCTGCCGGACGTCGTCCACACCTCGCTGCAGCGCCGCGCGATCAACACCGCCGCGCTGGCTCTCGACGCCGCCGACCGGCACTGGATCCCGGTGCGCCGCTCGTGGCGGCTCAACGAGCGCCACTACGGCGCCCTGCAGGGCAAGGACAAGAAGGCGATCAAGGACGAGTACGGCGAGGAGCAGTTCATGCTCTGGCGCCGCTCGTTCGACGTCCCCCCGCCGCCGCTCGACGACGACGACCCCTACTCGCAGGCCGGTGACCCGCGCTACGCCGACCTCGGCGACGAGCTGCCCCGCGCCGAGGCGCTCAAGCAGGTCATCGAGCGGCTGCTCCCCTACTGGGACGCCGGGATCGTGCCGGACCTGCGCGCCGGCCACACCGTCCTGATCGCCGCGCACGGCAACAGCCTGCGCGCGATCGTCAAGCACCTCGACCAGATGAGCGACGCCGACATCACCGGCCTCAACATCCCCACCGGGATGCCGCTGGTCTACGAGCTCGACGAGGACACGCTGGCCCCGGTCGTCCCCGGTGGCCGCTACCTCGACCCCGAGGCCGCCGCCGAGGCGGCCGCCGCCGTCGCCAACCAGGGTCGCTGAGTCCCAGCAGCCCCACGGACCACAAGTTTCACCGGCTGGCCGGTGAAACTGTCGCTGGGACGAGGAAGTTTCATCGTCCCAGCGCGAGTTTCACCGGTCGGCCGGTGAAACTGGCTCTTCAGCCGGCGAGAACCCCGTCCGCGACGACCGCCAGCATCGACCGGGCGGCAGCCGGGTCCAGCTCGCTGTTGTCGACGACCGCGGCGACCCCACCGACGAGCCGGCACAGCTGGAGCGCGTCGACGTCGCCGCGCAGCGCACCTTCGGCGTCCAACGCGTCGATGACCCGCTGGTTGGCGTTGAGGTAGGTGCGGCACTTCGCGGCGAAGGGTGAGCCCTCGTCGCCGAGTGCGCTCGTGATCCGCCAGGCGGCGCCCTTGTGGCGGGTGAGGAACTCGACGTACGCGTCGAACCAGGCGAGCATCCGGTCGCGCGCGCTGCCCTCGCCGGCAAGGGCCTTCTCAGCCGCCGCGTTCACCGTCTCCACCCAGGCCTGGATGGCGGCGTCGTACAGCGCCTCCTTGGTCGGGAAGTGGCGGTACAGCGTCCCGACGCCGACGCCGGCGGTCTTGGCGACCTCGTCCATCGAGACGGCGTCGTAGCCCTTCTCACGGAAGAGCTGGCGGGCGATGTCCGCGATCCGCTCACGGTTGCGTACGGCGTCGGCGCGCACTCGTTCCACCTTTTCCCTTGCTAAACGGAGACACCCTCCGTATCGTGGAGGACTAACCGGAGTCATCCTCCGCTAAAGAGTACCTCGGCCTCTCCCGCCAGAACAGGACATCACCCTTGTCTACCTCCACGCTCACCCCCGTGGCACCCCGGGCGACCGCCCGGACGACCACCTCCGCGGGCATCTTCATCGTGCTGCTCGCCCAGCTCATGCTGGTCCTCGACTCCGCCGTCATGAACGTCGGACTCCCCCACATCGCCTCCGACCTGCACTTCGGCGCCGCGTCGCTGTCATGGGTCCTCAACGGCTACGCGCTCGCCTTCGGCGGCCTTCTGCTCCTCGGCGGGCGGCTCGGCGACGTCTTCGGCCGGCTCTCGGTCTTCTGGATCGGCCTCGCGGTGTTCACCCTCTTCTCGCTGCTCGGCGGCCTGGCCACCGAGCCCTGGATGCTCGTCACCGCCCGCGCCCTCCAGGGCGTCGGCGCCGCGATCGCCGCACCGGCGGTGCTCGCCCTCATCACCACGTCGGCACCCAACGACGCCGCCCGCAACCGGGCCCTCGCGCTCTTCACGGCAGTCTCGTCCGGCGGCGCCGCGCTCGGCATGCTGCTCGGTGGCGTCCTGACCGACGTGCTGAACTGGCGCTGGACCCTGTTCATCAACGTGCCGATCGGCGTCGCGGTGCTGCTGACCGTACGTCGTCACGTCGTCGACACCCCCCGCCGTCCCGGCCGGTTCGACGTCGTCGGCGCGATCACCTCGACAGGTGCGGCCGCCACCCTCGTGTGGACGCTCATCAAGGCGCCCGAGCACGGCTGGACCTCCGCCGCCACCATCCTTGGCCTGGTCCTGGCCGTCGCGCTCGCCGTCGCCCTCGTCGTCACCGAGCGGCGCCACAGCCACCCGCTGCTGCGCCTCGGCCTGCTCCGCAGCCGGACCCGGGTCGCCACCCTGGTCACCATGGCGGCGCTGTACGGCGGCATGCTGGCCACCTTCTTCCTGATGGTCCAGTACTTCGAGGAGGACCTCGGCTACGGCCCGCTGCAGACCGGCTTCGCGTTCCTGCCGATCCCGCTGAGCGTGTTCACGATGTCGCGGATCACCCCGCGGCTCGTGGCCCGGTTCTCGCAGCCGCCGATCATCGTCGCCGGCGCGGTGGGCGTGCTCGCCAGCTTCGTCCTGCTCAACCAGGTCGACGCCTCGACGAGCTACTGGACGGGCGTCTTCCCGGCCCTGCTGGGGATGGGCCTGAGCATGGGCGGCAGCTTCATGCCGATCACCTCGCTGGCCCTGCAGGACGTCGAGCCCGAGCACGCCGGCTCGGCGTCGGGCCTGCTGCAGACCATGCAGCAGCTCGGCGGCGCGGTCGGCCTGGCCGTGATCGCGTCGGTGTACGCCTCCCACGCCGTCCCCGGTGACTTCCTGGCCGGCGCCCATGCCGGCTTCGCGGCCGCCTCGGTGATCGCGGCACTCGGGCTCGTGAGCGCGGCGACGCTGCTCGGCCGCCCGCGGGTGCTCGCCTTGGAGGCTCACCCCGTGGCCGACTGACCCCAACAGCCCCACCGGCCACAAGTTTCACCGGCCGGCCGGTGAAACTGGCGCTTGGACGAGGAAGTTTCGTCGTCCAAGCGTGAGTTTCACCGGTCGGCCGGTGAAACTGACTCCTCCTCCGCCTCAGGCAGCGGGAGCGGGGTTGTGGCCGGTGACGACGAAGATGACCCGGTTGGCGACCGAGACGGCGTGGTCGGCGATCCGCTCGTAGTAGCGGCCGAGGAGGGCGATGTCGACCGCGGCCTCGACGCCGTGGGCCCACTCGTCGCCGAGCAGCTCGGTGAAGCTGCGGCGACGCAGCTGGTCCATCTCCTCGTCGTCGCGGCCCAGGGCGATGGCAGCCTCGACGTCGCGCCCGGAGATGACCTCGGTGACCCGGCCGACCATGTCCTCGGCGACCTCGGCCATCCGCGCCATCGTCGGGCGGACCTCCTCGGGCACGGCGACGTCCGGCACGCGCAGGCGGGCGATCTTGGCGACGTGAACGGACAGGTCGCCCATCCGCTCGAGCTCGGCGACCATCCGGAGCGCGGCGACGACGGTGCGCAGGTCGCCGGCGACCGGCTGCTGCAGCGAGAGCAGGGCGAAGCAGGAGTCCTCGACCTTCTCGCGGGCGCGGTCGATGTCGGCGTCCTGGCTGATCACCTTCTCGGCGATCGAGGAGTTGCCGGTCATCAGGGCCTCGGTGGCCTCCCCGACGGCGGTCTGGACGCGGCGGGAGATTCCGGCGAGGTCGTCGAAGATCGCGTCGAGCTGGTCGGTGTAGGCATCACGCATGGGCCCGAGCGTACGGAGCCGAGGTGTCCAGCAAGCGAGGTGCGGTGAACGCGGGATGAACATCGCGAAGCACGGCCTCGCTGATTCGGAACCCGGGCCCGCGATCGCCGTACGATCGAGACGTGGATCCGACGACGCAGGCCTTCCTGGCCGCGCTCCTCGGCGCCCTCGTGGCGGGCGGGGCCATGTTGGCATGGCACCTCAGCGACCGCCAGCAACGCACCTACCCGACTCCCGACGAGCCGTTGCTGCCCGACGGCGTGGCCGCGGTGCTCTCCGTGCTGCGCAGCAGCGCGGTCGTCGTCGACGAGTCCGACACCGTCGTCAAGGCGTCGGCGCCGGCGTACGCCATGGGCTTCGTGCGCGGCACGACGCTGCTGTCCGACGAGCTCGGCGGCCTGATCCGACAGGTACGACGCGACGGGCAGATCCGCGAGACCGAGCTGATCGTGCCGCGGGCAGCCGGTACGCCGCGCCACGTCACCGCCCGCGTGGCGCCGCTCGGCTCGCGCCTGGTGCTGGCGCTGGTCGAGGACCGCACCCGCGAGCGCCAGGTCGACGCCGTACGCCGCGACTTCGTGGCCAACGTGAGCCACGAGCTGAAGACCCCAGTCGGCGCGATGCGCCTGCTCGCCGAGGCGGTGCAGGACGCGTCGGACGACCCCGAGGCGGTCTACCGGTTCGCGTCACGGATGCTCACCGAGAGCGACCGGCTCTCGCGGCTGATCCAGCAGATCATCGAGCTCTCACGGCTCCAGGGTGACGAGCCGCTCGACTCGCCGGTCCCGGTCTCGATCGACGACGTCGTCGCCTCGGCCGTCGACTTCGTCGACATGAACGCCAACGCCAAGGACATCCAGCTCATCGCCGAGGGCGAGGAGGGGCTCAAGGTCCTCGGCAGCGAGAAGCAGGTCGGCGCCGCCGTCTCCAACCTGGTGGCGAACGCAGTGGCCTACTCCGAGCCCAACTCCCGCGTCGTGGTGACCCGCAAGCGGGTCGGGCCCAACGTGGAGATCTCCGTCATCGACCAGGGCATCGGCATCCCCGAGGCCGAGGTCGAGCGCATCTTCGAGCGGTTCTACCGGGTCGACCCGGCCCGGCACCGCTCGACCGGCGGCACCGGACTGGGGCTGTCGATCGTCAAGCACGTGGCCGCCACCCACGGCGGCGAGGTGCGGGTGTGGTCCGTGGAGGGTCAGGGCTCGACCTTCACCCTCACGCTGCCGCAGCACGCGCACCACGAGGCGGACGGGCCGTACCTTCGGCTCGCGCCCCTCGCGTCCACCCCGGACTCGCCGGGCGGACGCACGAACGATCAGGAGGACGCATGAGCACCCCACCGATTTGCCCGCTTCCGCCGCTTCGCTGCCCCAGCGAACGAATCGTCGGGGACCCCGCATGACCCGGGTACTTGTCGTCGAGGACGAGGAGAGCTACAGCGACGCGCTCGCCTACCTGCTCCGCAAGGAGGGGTTCGAGGTCGCGATCGCTGCCGACGGCAACGAGGCGCTCAAGGAGTTCGACCGCAACGGCGCCGACATCGTGCTGCTCGACCTGATGCTTCCGGGCATCCCCGGCACCGAGGTGTGCCGCACCATCCGGCAGACGTCGAACGTGCCGGTGATCATGGTCAGCGCCAAGGACGACGAGGTCGACAAGGTGGTCGGGCTCGAGCTCGGCGCCGACGACTACGTGACCAAGCCGTACTCCCCCCGGGAGCTGGTCGCCCGCATCCGGGCGGTCCTGCGCCGCGGCGTCGGCGACGAGCTGCTGCCCGACACGCTCGAGGCCGGTCCGGTCCGGATGGACGTCGAGCGGCACGTCGTGACGGTCGACGGGAACGAGCAGCGCCTGCCGCTCAAGGAGTTCGAGCTGCTCGAGATGTTCCTGCGCAACCCCGGCCGGGTGCTGACCCGCGGCCAGCTCATCGACCGGGTCTGGGGCTCCGACTACGTCGGCGACACCAAGACCCTCGACGTGCACGTCAAGCGGCTGCGCGCCAAGCTGGAGCCGGAGCCGAGCGAGCCGAAGTTCCTCGTCACCGTTCGGGGCCTGGGCTACAAGTTCGACGTCTGACCGGCGGGGCGCTCAGCCCGGACGAGCGCCTGCCGATCGACCAGGCATGCACGCCGTCGTCCGCCTTGCATCGTGGACGGCGGCGTTCGTCGCTGCCGGGTACGTCGGCCGGGCCACGATCATCGACGGCACGGCGCTGAGCCTGGTCTGGCCGGCGGCCGGCGTCGCGCTGCTCTGGCTGGCGACCAGCAGCCGCCGCACGGTCGCGGCGGACACCGTCTGCTTCGCGACCGCCACGTTCGTCGTCAACGCCAGCACCGGCGCGTCCCCCGCGCTCGCGACGGTGTTCGTCGTGGCCAACCTGGTCCAGGCCGGCCTCGTCCTCGCACTCGCGCGGTGGTGGGTCCCCGAGGTCTGGGGGTTCGGCGGACGCCGTCCGCTGGGCCGCCTCGCCGAGCTCGGGCGGTTCGTGGCCGCCGCCCTGATCGCCTGCCTGGTCGCCGCCCTGGTGGGGTCGGCGGGCCTGTACCTCACCGAGCACAGCGGCTCGCTGCTGACCGTGCTGGCCTGGTGGGGCCGCAACACCGTCGGCCTGGTCGCCGTGAGCCTGGTCGGGCTGCTCGCCGGCCCGGCGCTCGTCGCTGCGGCACGGTCGGGTGGGGCGCGGAGCCTGGCCGGCGTCGTACGACGGGCGGTGACCCCGCGCGCCCCTGCCCGGGCCGTCGAGGTGGTGCTGCTCGTCATGACCACGGCGGGGGTCTACCTCGCCGTCTTCGCGACGCCCTCGGGACCGGCCCTCGCCTTCCTGGTGCTCGTGCCGACCTTCTGGGCCGGCATCCGCTTCTCACCGCTGGCCGCCACGGTCCACAGCCTCGGCTGCGCCGCTGCCGCGGTGGAGCTGACCCTGCTGGGCGAGGGGCCGTTCGTGGCCTTCGACGAGGTCACCGCCCGCGCGCTGGTCGCCCAGCTGTGCGTGCTGATGACGATGGTGGCCGGGCTGTCCCTCGCGTTCAGCCACGCCCAGGAACGCACGGTCGCTGCCGAGCTGACCTCGCTGATGGACGCGAGTCGGCTGGTCGCGCTGGTGTCGACCGACCTCGGTGGCCGGGTGCGCACCTTCGGCGTGGGTGCCGAGCGGCTGCTGGGGTACGACGCGTCGGAGGTGGTCGGGCACCGGCCCCTCAGCCGGTTCGTCGTGGCGACCGACCTCCAGGCCGCCGCCGACGAGCTCGGCGTGCCTCCCGCGGAGGTGCTCGCCGAGCTCGCCCGCCGCGAGGGCGAGCCCCGCACGTGGACCCTCGTCCGCAAGGACGGCAGCCGGTTGTTCGCCCGGCTGGCGCTCAGCCAGCTGCGGGACGCCGGCGGCACGGCGACGGGCTACCTGGCCGTGGCCATCGACGTCACCGAAGCGGTGCACGACCAGCAGGAGCGCGAGCACCTGCAGCAGCAGCTGGCGCACCTCGCCCACCACGACCCGCTGACCGGGCTGCCGAACCGGCGCTGGTTCGAGAGCCTGCTGCGCGAGCACCTCGCCACGACCGACCCGGAGCAGAGCAGCGTGCTCCTGATGCTGGACCTGGACCACTTCAAGCAGGTCAACGACACCCTCGGCCACGCCGCCGGTGACGCGCTGCTGAGGACGACCGCCGACGTGCTGCGTCACCGGGTCCGCCACACCGATGCCGTGGCCCGCCTCGGCGGCGACGAGTTCGCCGTGCTGCTCACGGACACCGACCCCGTGGGCGCCGCGAACGCCGCCCAGGGACTCGTCGACGCGGTCCGTGCGCACACCGCGCTGCTGGCCCCGGTGTGCCGGCGCGTGAGCCTGAGCGTCGGCGGTGTCGAGCTGGTCCCCGGCGGGGACGCGCTCGACGTGCTGCACCGGGCCGACGCGGCGCTGTACGAGGCGAAGCGACGCGGACGCGACCAGCAGGTCGTGCGCGCCGCGCCGCCGATGGGCGACACCGGCTGACCGGGCCGGCCACCGGCTGCGACGTCCGAAAATCGCGCGACCGGCGGGTCCCCTGCCCCCTAGCGTGGAGCCCGTGCCCGCCGTCGAACCCGCTGCCCCCGCCACTGCTCCGGACACGAGCGGGGGCGCACAGACCGGGCCGCTGGCCCTGGCTGCGGTCGGCATCACGCTCGTGCTGTGGGCGAGCGCCTTCGTCGGCATCCGGCACCTCGCCCACGACTTCTCCGCCGGCGCGCTGTCCCTCGGCCGGCTGACGGCGGGCGCGCTCGCGCTCGCCCCGGTGGCATTGGCGCAGGGACTGCCCCGACCGTCGGGCCGGCAGTGGCTCTCGATCGCGACGATCGGCGTGCTCTGGTTCGGGATCTACAACCTCTCGCTCAACGCCGGCGAGCAGCGGGTCGACGCCGGTACGGCGTCGATGCTGCTGCAGGTCTCCCCTGTCCTGATCGCCGTGCTGGCCGCGATGTTCCTCGGCGAGCGGTTCACCGCACAGCTCGCGGCCGGGCTGGCGCTGGCGTTCTCCGGGGTCGTCGTGATCGGCCTGTCCACCTCGGGCGGGGACAACACCGGCGACCTGCTCGGTGTCGTGCTGTGCCTGGTGCCCGCGGCGGCGTACTCCATCAGCGTGATCGTGCAGAAGCCGCTCGTCGCCGAGCTCTCCGCCGTCCACGTCACCTGGTTGGCGTGCAGCATCGGGGTCGTGACCTGCCTGCCGTGGGCGGGCCGGCTGGTCGCCGAGGTCGGCGACGCGCCGCTGTCGTCGACGCTGTGGCTGGTCTACCTCGGCGTGTTCCCGACGGCGATCGCGTTCACGACCTACGCGTACGCACTGCGGCACATGACCGCGTCGGCGCTCGGCGTGACGACCTACCTCGTGCCGCCGCTGACGATCGTGATGGGACTGGTGTTCCTCGACGAGGTCCCGCCCGTGGTCGCGTACGCCGGCGGCGTGCTCGCGCTCGTCGGCGTGGCGGTGGCCCGCCGGTCCCGCTGAGGCGGGGCGGAGCGTCAGGCGGGGTCCGGGTCGGCGACGACCGCGCACTCGGCCGCCGGCTCGGTGCTCGCGACCGCGGCCGGCCGCCCTCCCGCGGCGATGACGCAGCCGACGAGGATCAGCGGGAAGCCGACGAGCATGCCGGTGGTGAGCCGCTCGTCGAGCAGCAGCACGCCGAGCGTGATCGCGACCGCCGGGTTGACGTAGGTGATGATCGTCGACCGGGTCGGGCCGGCGATCTTGATCAGCTCGAGGAAGACCACGAACGCCAGCGCTGTGCAGACCAGGGCCAGCACGACGACGCTGAGCCAGGCCTTCGCCGGCAGGCCGGTCGGCGGGTCCACCACGCCGAAGGGCGAGTAGACGACGGCGGTCAGGGTGAGCGCGCACGCCATCACACCGAGCCCGGACACGTCGGCGAACCAGCGGGCGAGGATGATCGGCCCGGTCGCGTAGCAGAGCGCCACGCCCAGCATCTCGACCACGGCCAGCACGTCGATGTGCCCGATGTCGAGGCCGACCAGGCAGGCCACGCCCGCGAAACCGAGGGCCAGGCCACCGGTCTGGGCCGCGGTGAAGCGCTCCGCGTGGCTGGTGACGAGGAACGCCAGGGCGCCGAACAGGGGCACCGCGGCCACCAGGAGCCCGGCCAAGGAGGAGGAGATGCGCTGCTCGGCGTGGCCCAGCAGCACCCACGGGACCATGATCTCGATGACCGCGAACAGCACGAGCGGACGCCAGCGGGCCAGCACCGGGGCGACCTCGCCCCGGACGAGCGCCAGCGGGAGCAGGACCAGGGAGGCGAGCGCCGTACGGAGGAAGACGAGGCCGGCCGGGGAGACGTGGTCGACCGCGATCCGGATGAACAGGTAGGGCAGGCCCCAGATCAGGCACATCGCCAGGAACAGCGACCATCCACGCTTCGTCACGAGAGGACTCTAGGGAGGTCCGCCGACATCCTTCGAGACTTTTCCGGCCGCTGATGTCGAGGACGCGTGGTTGGCTCCGTCCCGGGAGTGAAGGCGGCAGGATGGCCGTCTCGGACCAGAGGAGAACACCATGGCGAAGTACCTCTTGCTCAAGCACTACCGCAGCAGCCACGCGATCGCGAAGGACGAGCTGGTCCCGATGGACCAGTGGACGCCCGAGGAGGTCACCGCGCACATCGCCTTCATGCGGCAGGTCGCCGACGAGCTGCGCGAGCGCGGCGAGTTCGTGGACGGCCAGGCACTCTCGCCGGAGGGCACGTTCGTCCGGTACGACGGCGAGGGCCGCCCGCCGGTCACCGACGGCCCGTTCGCGGAGACCAAGGACCTGATCGCCGGCTGGATGATCGTCGACGTCGACAGCCAGGAGCGGGCCCACGAGGCCGCGGCGCGGCTCTCCTCGGCTCCCGGCGCCGGTGGCAAGCCGATCCACGAGTGGATCGAGGTCCGCCCGTTCCTCGGCGAGCCGCCGGTCGTCACGGAATGACCGACCACCCGGGCCTCCCGGACCTGGGCGAGCTGCTGCGCGACGTCACGCCGCAGGTGCTCGGCATCCTCGTGCGCCGCGGAGCCGACTTCGCGACGGCCGAGGACGCCGTCCAGGAGGCCCTGGTCGAGGCGCTGGGGCACTGGCCGGCGGACCAGCCCGACGCCTGGCCCGACAGCCCGCGGGCGTGGCTGGTGACGGTCGCCGGCCGCAAGCTGGTCGACGCCCAGCGCTCGGCGTCCGCACGCGAGCGCCGCGAGCTGCGCGTGCACCTCGAGCCGGAGCCCGGCCCGTGCGAGCAGGCCGACGACACCCTGCTCCTGCTCAGCCGGTGCTGCCACCCCGCGCTCACGCCGGCGTCGGCCGTCGCGCTCACCCTGCGCGCGGTCGGCGGCCTGACGACCGCGCAGATCGCGCAGGCGTTCCTGGTGCCGGAGGCGACCATGGCGCAGCGGATCAGCCGCGCCAAGCGCACCGTCAGCGGCCAGCGGTTCGACCGGCCCGGCGAGGTCGGCGCGGTGCTGCGTGTGCTCTACCTGGTCTTCAACGAGGGCTTCACCGGCACCGTGGACCTCGCCGAGGAGGCGATCCGGCTGACCCGGCAGCTGGCCGCCGCGACCGACGATCCCGAGGTCGACGGGCTGCTCGCGCTGATGCTGCTGCACCACGCGCGCCGTGCTGCCCGTCGGACGGCATCGGGGACGGTGGTGCCGCTCGCCGAGCAGGACCGCTCGCTGTGGGACACCGAGATGATCGCCGAGGGCGTCGAGGTGCTGCAGGCCGCACTGGCCCGCGACGCGCTCGGCGAGTACCAGGTCCAGGCCGCGATCGCCGCGCTCCACGACGACGCCGCCGTCGCCGAGGAGACCGACTGGCCGCAGGTCCTCGAGTGGTACGACGAGCTGCTGCGCCTGGCCCCGAGCCCGGTGGTCGCCCTCAACCGCGCGGTCGCGGTCGGCGAGGTCGACGGCCCGCTCGCCGGCCTGCGCCAGGTCGAGGGCCTGCCCGCCGACCTGCCCCGCCGCGACGCCGTCGCCGCCTGGCTGCACGAGCGGGCCGGTGAGCGCGAGGAGGCCGCCCGGCTGTACCGGATCGCCGCCGAGCGGGCCACCAACGTCGCCGAGCGGGACCACCTGACCCGGCAGGCGAGCCGGCTGCACGCCGAGAGTAAAGACTGCGCGGAACAGCCGCCGTCCGGACGGGCTCGCCTCTAGCGTCGAGAGGTCGCCGCACTGCGCCCGGCGACCGTGCTCCCATCGACCGCTCCCCCGAGGTTCCCCCATGCGCCGTACCGCCCTTCTCGCTGCCACCGCCGGAGCATGCGCCAGCGGCACCTACCGTCCGACCGACGTGGACCTCGAGCCCGACCCGGACTCGGCGCCGGACGACGTGGCGCTGGCGACTTCGCTCTCCGCATTCGACGGCCAGAACCCGAACGGGGCGTGGCAGGTCGTCGCCTACGACGACCAGGCCAATGACACGGGCTCCGTCGCAGGTGGCTTCAGCATCACCATCACGACCGGTCCCGCGGCCATCGTCGTGCCCGCGAACGACGGCAACTCCGACGGGCCCGGGACGCCGTACCCGTATCCGATCAACGTCACGAGCCCCGGCAGCGTCACCGATGTCGACCTCGTCCTCAGCGGGGTGAGCCACACCTACGTCGACGACCTGCAGGTCCTGCTGGTCAACCCGGCCGGCGGGAAGGCCCTCGTGCTGTCCGAGGCGTGCGACGAGGCGACCGTGGTCAACGCGACCTGGACGTTCGACGACGCCGCCGGCGCCACGTTCCCGGACGACACCCCCAGCTGCGCGAGCGGCACCTGGAAGCCGGGCAGCTACGACGCACCGGCCCTACCCGCCCCCGCGCCGGCTGCGCCGTACGCCACCACGTTGGGCGCGCTCAACGGAGCGCCGGCGGCCGGCACCTGGCTGCTGTACGTCGCGGACACCGCGGCCGGCGACGGCGGCTACATCACCGGCGTCCAGCTCCAGGTCGCGACCGACGCCCCGCCCGAGACGACGATCATCGCAAGGCCGAAGAGGTCGACGACCAAGCGCAAGGCGACCATCGCCTTCACCTCGACCGTCTTCGGAGCGGACAAGGCCGTGAGCTACCAGTGCAAGGTCGACCGGAAGAAGTGGAGGTCCTGCAGCTCGCCGCTGAGGCTCACGAGGCTCACGGCCGGCAAGCACAAGGTGCGGGTCCGCGCGGTCGACGGCTCCGGCAAGCTCGACCCGACGCCGGCTGTCACGAGGTGGAAGGTGCGCCCCTGACGGGCGGTTGAGAACTCGGCGTATCACGGCCGGGGGTCCGAGGGTCTGGATGAGGTCAGGCACCACCCCCCTCGGAAAGGTTCCAGCCATGCGCCGACTCGCGCTGATGACCGCAGGCGTCATCTCTCTCGGAGGCCTCGCCGGCCTCGCCACCACCGCTCCCACCCAGGCGGCCGTCCGCACGGTCACGCACCCGCCGGCGGTCGCCATCCCCGACGCCGGCAGCACCACCGCCACGGTCGACGTCGCCAACCTGCCCGGCCGGATCACCGACGTCGACGTCGCCCTGGTCAACGTGTTCCACACCTGGCCCGACGACCTCGACCTCTTCCTGCGGGCGCCGGGGTCCAACCAGGTGGTCCGCCTCATGTCGGACGTGTGCGGCACCGGCGACCTGGTCGGGGTGAACCTCACCATCGACGACGAGGCGGGGACGAGCCTCCCGGACGCCGGGGCCTGCCCGAGCGGCTCCTACCGTCCGAGCAACGTCGACACCACCGAGGTGCCGCCGGCCGGAACCACCTTCGCCGACTCGCTGTCCGCCTTCGACGGTGGCAACGCCAACGGCACCTGGACGCTCATCGCCACCGACGACGTCGGGGGCGACGTGGGCCAGCTCGCGGGCGGCTTCTCACTGACCATCACGACCGACGACGCCCCCGGCGTCACGACGATCACGAGCAGGCCGAGGAAGAACACCAAGCAGCGCAGGGCGACCATCGCCTTCGTCGCGAACAAGCCCAACGTCACCTTCCAGTGCAAGGCCGACGACAAGGCCTGGCAGGCGTGCGCGTCGCCGTTCACGCTCAAGCACCTCAAGCCCGGCAAGCACCGGGTCCGGGTCCGCTCGGTCGGCGAGAACGGCCAGCTCGAGGCCGTGCCGGCGCTCGTGAAGTGGCGGGTTCGCCGCTGAGCCCACCGGGGACACCGGAGGCGGATCAGCCCGGCTGGTCCGCCTCCGGCCCGTTGCCGACACGGTCGGGCGTGTCGGCGAAGAGCGCGTTGAGGTCCGCGCCCGGGACGGCGCGGTCGAAGCCGTCGAACCGGCCCTGCGCCAGGGCGGTCGCGGCCGTCTCGAAGCCGCCCCAGGCGGCCCGGGCCAGCGCACCGCCGACGCTGATCCGGCGTACGCCGAGCGCCGCGAGGTCCGCGACCGTGACCTGGCTGGCGCCACCGACCAGGACGTTGACCGGCTTGGGCGCGACGGCCTCGACGATCGCCCGGATCGCAGCCGGGTCGCTGATGCCGGGGGCGTAGAGGCAGTCGGCGCCGGCCGCGGCGAAGGCACGCAGCCGGGTCAGGATGTCGGCGAGGTCGGGGCTGCCGTTGAAGAAGCCGTCGGCCCGTCCGACGAGGAGCACGTCGTGGCCGCTGGCGTCGATCGCCTCGCGGGCTGCGGAGAGCCGCTCGACCGCGACCTCGAGGTCGAGGGTGACCCCGTCGCTCGCGTCCTCGATCGAGAGCCCGGCCACACCCGTCCCGACCGCGAGGGCGACGCTCTCGGCGACCTGGTCGGCGCTGGCGCCGTACCCGTCCTCGAGGTCGGCGTTCACCGGCAGCGAGGTCGCGGCGACGATGTCGGCGAGGTGGTCGAGCACCTCGTCGCGGGTGGCCGAGCCGTCGGGGCGACCGCGGCTCCAGGCCGCGCCGGAGCTCGTGGTGGCCAGCGCGGCGAAGCCGAGGTGCTCGAGGTAGCGGGCCGAGCCGCGGTCCCAGGGGTTGGGCAGCACGAAGCAGCCGCGCTCGTGGAGCGCCCGGAAGGCGGTGCGGCGCTCCGCGATGCTCGTCACTGCTCGAGCCACCCGCGGAACGCCTCCAGGTTGGCGGTCGACTCGCCGCGCTCGATCCGCCACGCCCACTCCTTGCGGATGGACGACTCGAAGCCGAGCTCGAGGATCGTGTTGAACGCCTCGTCGGCGTAGGTCAGCACCGAGCCGAGCAGCCGGTCGAGGTCGTCGGTGGTGACCGAGGACAGCGGCAGGCGGGCGTCGAGGTAGATGTCGCCGTGGTGGTCGATGCCGAACGCGACGGCGTACATCCTCATGTTGCGCTCGAGCAGCCAGCGGTAGACCCTCTCGAACTGCTCGTCGGGGCGCCGGCACACGAAGGCGTGGACGCCGAGCGCGTGAGGGCCGAGGTCGAGCCGTACGGGCGTCTGCAGCTTCTTCTCACCCGGCAGCCAGAAGCTGAACGTGCCCTCCTCGGTCTCCTCGAACTCGATCTGGTTGTCCTCGAGCCAGGCACGTACGACGTCCGCAGGACTCATCCGACGCGGGCCTCCTGCCGCAGGAGCGCGTGGGCGCGCTCGTAGACCTCCACCGTGTGGGCGGCGGTCGCCTCCCACGAGAACTGACGGGCCTGCCGGAGCGCGCCGGCGGCCAGGCGGTCGCGGTACGTCGGGTCGGCGACGACACGCTCGAGCGCGAGCGCCCAGTCGTGGGGCTCGTGGGTGTCGACCAGCAGCCCGCTGTGGCCGTCGCGGACCACGGTGGTCAGCCCGCCGACGGCAGCCGCGACGACCGGCGCGCCGGAGGCCTGGGCCTCGGCGGCGACCAGGCCGAAGGACTCGTTGTAGGACGGGACGGCGACGAGCGTGGAGGCGGCGTACCAGCCGGCGAGCTCGTGCTGCGGCACGGGCGGCACGAACCGGACGACGTCGTCGATGCGCAGCTCGGTGGCCAGGTTGGCCAGGGCGGTCGGGCGCTCGAGGCCGCTGCCGGACGGGCCGCCGACGACCGGGACCACCAGCCGGGAGCGCAGGTCCGGGCGGCGGACGAGCAGCTCCGCGACGGCCCGCAGCAGCACGTCGGGCGCCTTGAGCGGCTGGATCCGGCCGGCGAACAGCAGGACCAGGGCGTCGTCGGCGAGGTCGCGCTCGCGCCGGGCCCGGGCCTGCTCGGCAGGGGTGCGGGCGCGGAACACGTCGGTGTCGACGCCGGGGTGGACGACCTCGACCCGGCCCGGGTCGGCGTCGTACAGGTTGATCAGCTGCTTGGCCTCGAGGTCGGTGTTGGCGATGAGCACGTCGGCGGCCTCGACCACCTGCTCCTCGCCGATCACGCGGGCCTGCGGCTCGGGGGTGTCGCCGACGGCGAGCGCCTCGTTCTTGACCTTGGCCATGGTGTGCATCGAGTGGACCAGCGGGACGCCCCAGCGGTCGCGGGCCAGCGCACCGACCTGGCCGGAGAGCCAGTAGTGGGAGTGGACGACGTCGAAGTGGCCGGCCGGGTGCGCGGCCTCGGCGCGCAGCACCTCGCGTGCGAACACGCACAGCTGGCCGGGGAGCTGGTCCTTGGTCAGTCCCTCGAACGGCCCGGCGTGCACGTTGTGCACGGTCACGCCGTCACGGACGTGGACGACGGGGTCGAGCCGCGAGCTGGTCGCACGGGTGAAGATGTCGACCTCGGTGCCCTGCTCGGCGAGGCGCCGGGCGAGCTCGACGACGTAGACGTTCATGCCGCCCGCGTCCCCGGTGCCCGGCTGGTCGAGCGGCGAGGTGTGCAGGCTGATCATCGCGACCCGGCCGACCGCCGACTCCCCCATCGCGCCTCCTGCTCCTCGCCGTCACCTGTTCGTGGTCAATGGGACAACCCTGTCAGTGTGCCCGGCATTCCCGATCCGCGAAGATGGGGTCCATGACCTCCCGCCTCGCCGTCGTCACGGGTGCCTCCAGCGGAATCGGCGCCGCCACCGCCCGTCACCTCGCCCGCGAGGGCTTCGAGGTGGTCTGCGCCGCCCGCCGGGCCGACCGGATCGAGGCGCTCGCCGCGGAGATCGGCGGCCGGGCCGTGGTGTGCGACGTGACCTCCGCGGAGTCCGTCGCCGGGCTGGCCGCGGCGGTCGGCCCCCGGCTCGACGTGCTGGTCAACAACGCCGGCGGCGCGTTCGGGCTGTCCCCGGTCGCGGAGGCGGACGCCGACGAGTGGCGCCGGATGTACGACGTCAACGTGCTCGGCCTGATGCAGGTCACCAAGGCCCTGCTGCCCGCGCTCGTGGCGAGCGGGGCGGGCGTGATCGTCAACGTCGGCTCGACCGCGGGCCGCATCGCCTACGAGGGCGGCGCGGGCTACACGGCCGCCAAGCACGGCACCAAGGTCGTCACCGAGACGCTGCGCCTCGAGCTGTTCGACCAGCCGGTCCGGGTGTGCGAGGTGGCGCCGGGGATGGTCCGCACCGACGAGTTCGCGCTCACCCGGTTCGGTGGCGACCAGGCCCGCGCGGACGCCGTGTACGCCGGGGTCGCGGAGCCGCTGGTGGCCGACGACGTCGCCGACGCGATCACCTGGGTCGCCACCCGGCCGCCGCACGTCAACATCGACGAGCTGGTCATCAAGCCGCGCGCCCAGGCCGCCGCGCACAAGGTGCACCGGGTCAGCGGCGACTGACCAGGCGCCTCGTCCGCAGCGCGACGGCGCGCGGCACCCCGCCCCAGGCGGTGGCCGAGCGGATCGGCAGGGCCGCGTGCGGCGGCAGCACGAGGGTGACGGCCAGCTGCTGGAGGTCCCGCGGGCGCCGTACCGATGCCATGCCGTTGCGGACCTCGCGTCCGGTCCCGGCACCGCCGAAGATCGCGACCGGCAGCTCGTGGTGGGCCCGTGCCCGGGCCAGCGTGGCGTCGGGGATCCGGTCGAGGGCGGCCAGCACCCGGCCCGGCACGGCGTCCGGCAGGCCGACCGTCGCGCGGGCCGCGGCCAGCGAGGTGAGCGCCGGCACGGGCAGCTCCTGCCCGAAGACCGCGGGGTCACGGGCCAGCCGGCGCAGGTCGACGAGGGTGCGCAGCCAGATCCAGCCCTCGCGGTGCCCGGCGAGGTGCCGGAACGCGTCAGCCGGCGCGAGGGTCGGGACCCGGGTGCCACCCACCTCGACCGTCGTGCGACGGGCCAGCAGCGCGTCGGTGTCCGGCTGGGCGCCGGGCATGGCGTCGAGCCGCCAGTGCAGGTCGACGTCGGCGCCCGCGCCGAGGTAGGTCAGCGTGTGGCCCCAGCGCAGCACGTGCCGCCAGGCCCACATGCCCGGCTCGATGCGGCCCTGCTCGTGCAGCGCCCAGCCGGTCGTGGTCAGCAGCCGGTGCGCCGCGGCGGCCGCCTCGGGCCGGACCAGCAGGTCGACGTCGCCGGCGCCGCGCGCGTCCGGGCGCCCGGTCGTCAGCACCGACAGCGGGATCCCCTTGAACACGGCCGCCTCGATGCCGGCCGCGTCGAGGAGCCGCCAGGCGCGGACCGTCTCGAGGGTGTGCACCAGGTGGCGCTGACGGGAGCCCGCGACCATCGCGTCGAGGACCCGGACCACGTCGGCGGGCAGTCCCAGCTCGCCGGCACGCGAGGCGAGGAGCTCGGGGACCCGGTGCCGTCGTACGGCGTCGAGCAGGTCGCGCGCCGGCACCTCGCCGAGCGGGACCGGGGCGATCGTCCGGCCCTCCTCGGCCGCCAGCGCGCTGCTCACCAGGCGGCACAGCAGGTCGAGCGCGGCGGCGGTCACGGCGTGAGCGTGGCACGCGGCACGCGGCGGCGTCGGGGGAACGGAGTGGGCGGGAAGGTTAAAAATCCGGCGAACCGCCACCAGAGGCGTGTCCTGCGGGAGCACAGTTGCGTTGCACCGCTGACGGAGCACTCCCTCCCTCCGTCCTGCACCCCCTAGGAGCTCACATGAAGCTGACCTACGTCGCACCCGTCCTGGAGACCCTGAGCGTCACCGCGACCCAGGGCATCGACATCGACATCGACATCACCCTCGGGCTCGGCAGCTGACCTTCCGTCTCGCTGTTGCTGCCGCGGTCGCGTGGTGCCTGCTGGGCGCCACGCGGCTGCTGACGGTCGTCCTGCCGTTCGGTGCCGTACGTCGCCTCCTCGGCGAGCCGGCCGCACCCGGCCCGGCAGGGCCCCCGGCGCCTCCGGTCGCGTCGGCGCGAGACCTCGCGCGCGCCCGGGCGGTCGGGCGGGCGGTCCGGTACGCCGCCACGCGGACACCCTGGACGTCCGACTGCTACCCGCAGGCCCTGACCGCGCGCATCCTGCTGCGCGGCGCACGGGTGCCGCACACTGTCGTCTTCGGACTGCTGCGCGGTGATGCCGGCGAGCTCCTCGCGCACGCCTGGGTCACCGTCGGCACCGTCACCGTCACGGGCGGCTCCGTGCGCGACTGGACCCCGGTCGGCAGCTTCAGCTGGCAGCCCTAGGCCCGGAACCTCGCCCATGTACGCCGGCTACGGACTCCTCATCGACAGCGAGCTCACGCTGCCCGACCTCGCCCGTGACGCCGCTCCCGGCGCACCTCCCGACGTCGTCGTCCGCCTCGGACCGGTCGCCCCTCCCACGGCGGACGCCGTGCGGCTCCCGCTGGGGCTGTGGGTCGACGGCGAGCGGATCGGGATCGACGTACCCGGGGTCGCCCGTTACTCCTGCTCCGGCGGCTCCCTGATCACGGTCCAGCCCGCTCCCGGTGCGTCCGACGACGCGCTGCGGCTGTTCCTCCTCGGCTCCGCCCTCGGCTGCCTGCTCACCCAGCGCGGCCTGCTCGTCCTGCACGGCAACGCCTTCGTCGTCGACGGCGGCTGCGCGGTCGTCCTCGGCCACTCCGGTGCCGGCAAGTCCACGCTCGCCGCCGAGATGCACCGCCGCGGCCACCTGGTCCTCAGCGACGACGTCGTGCCCGTCGACGCCGCGGGCCGTGCGGTCCCCGGCTGGCCTCGGATCAAGCTGTGGCAGGACGCCCTGGACCGCCTCGGCCTTCCCTCCTCCGGCCTGGACCGGGTCGACGACCGGTTCGCGAAGTTCCACGTGCCGCTGGACCGCTCCGGATCACTGCTGCCGGTGCCCGTGCGGTGGATCTACGTCCTCGACCGGTACGACGGCCCGCTGCGCGTCGTACCCGTCACGGGGGCGGCGGCCTTCGTCAGCCTGCACGAGCACAGCTACCGCAACGAGGTCCTCGTCGGCGACCTGCGCCGTACCCACCTCGCGCGCAGCGCCGACCTGGCCCGCACCGCCCGCCTCGCGCGGGTGGACCGTCCCCACGGCGTGGACTCCGTCGCGGCGTCCGCCGACGCGATCCTCGCCGACATCCGCAGCACCACCACCCCTGGAGCGCCCTCGGGTCGGCGCGCGATCCGAGAGGAGCAACAGCATGCGACGAGACCGACCCGAGCGGTGGGTGCGTGATCCCGGCCTCCACGCCGTCGAGATGGGCGAGGAGTTCGTGATGATGGGCGTCGACCAGGGCGAGTACTACGCCGTGAAGGGCGTCGCCGCCAGCCTGTGGCGCCACCTCGCCGAGCCGCGCGACCTCACCGAGCTGTGCGCGCTGGTCGCCGCGGAGTACGACATCACCGCCGAGATGTGCCGCGACGACGTCGTGGCCTTCCTCGAGCAGCTGCGCAGCAAGCGGATGGTGCGCGCGGCGTAGCACGACCACCATCACTCTGGCCCGATCCGTCACCCCGGTCAGGGATCCATGCAGCGGCGACCCTCAGGCGAGCGCGCGGTCCAGCGCCGCCGTGACGTGCAGCGTGGTGCAGGGGAAGACGGGGATCTCGGAGTCGGCCTGGCGGATGAGCAGCTCCAGCTCGGAGCAGCCGAGGATGACGCCGCCGGCGCCGGCGTCCCACGCCTCGCTGATCATGCCGACCACGGCACGGCGGGAGTCGTCGACGACCTTCCCGTGCACCAGCTCGTCGTAGATGATCCGGTTGAGCTCGTCGTGGTGCACGGCGTCGGGGACGATGACCGACAGGCCGTGCCGGGCGATCCGGTCGGTGAAGAAGGTGCGCGACATCGCGAACTTGGTGCCGAGGAGCGCGACGCTCTCGACGCCCTCGGCCTTGCAGGCCTCGGCGACGACGTCGCCGAGGTGCAGCAGCGGGATCGAGACGGCGTCCTGGACCTGCTCGGCGACCCGGTGGAAGGTCGTGGTGCAGAGCATCAGGAAGTCGGCGCCGGCGCGCTCGACCGACTCGGCCGCGGCGCGGAGGATGGCGGCGACGCCGTCCCAGTCCTCGACCTCCTGGAGCCGGGTGACCTCGGCGAAGTCGACCGAGGCCATCACGCTCTGCGCCGAGTGGAAGCCGCCGAGACGCTCCTCGACGCCGCGGTTCAGCGCCTCGTAGTACGCCGCACTGCTCTCCCAGGACATGCCGCCGACGAGGCCGATGGTCTGCATGGGGGGAGTCTAGGGTGCTGCCGACGATGCGAGGGGGAAGGTCCAACGCAAGTAGGCTGGTCCCTCGTGTCCCAGACTCGTCGCACCGATCTCCGCAACGTAGCCATCGTCGCCCACGTCGACCACGGCAAGACGACCCTCGTCGACGCGATGCTGCACCAGGCCGGTGCCTTCAGCGCGCACCAGGCCGAGGGCGTCGCCGAGCGCGTGATGGACTCCGGTGACCTCGAGCGCGAGAAGGGCATCACCATCCTCGCGAAGAACACCGCGGTCCACTACCGCGGTCCCTCCGCGCAGGAGATGGCCAACGGCGACATGGTCATCAACATCATCGACACCCCCGGCCACGCCGACTTCGGTGGCGAGGTCGAGCGCGGACTGTCGATGGTCGACGGCATCGTGCTGCTGGTCGACGCGTCCGAGGGCCCGCTCCCCCAGACCCGCTTCGTGCTGCGCAAGGCGCTCAACGCCGACATGCCGGTGATCCTGGTGGTCAACAAGACCGACCGTGGCGACGCCCGCATCGACGAGGTCGTCGACGAGACGTACGAGCTGTTCATGGACCTGCTCGACGACTCGCACTCGCAGGACGCGCTCGACTTCCCGGTCGTCTACGCCTCGGGCAAGGCGGGCATCGCCTCGCTCACCAAGCCCGAGAACGGCGCCCTGCCCGATGGCAACGACCTCGAGCCGCTCTTCCGGACCATCCTGGAGACCATCCCCGCGCCGGAGTACGACGACGAGGCGCCGCTGCAGGCCCACGTCACCAACCTCGACGCCTCCCCCTTCCTGGGTCGCCTCGCGCTGCTGCGCATCAAGCAGGGCAACCTCAAGAAGGGCCAGAACGTCGCGTGGATCAACCGCGACGGCGTGGCCAAGAACGTCAAGATCACCGAGCTCCTCATCACCGAGGGCCTCGAGCGCAAGCCCGGCGAGTCCGCCGGCCCCGGTGACATCGTCGCGGTCGCCGGCATCCCGGACATCACCATCGGCGAGACCCTCGCCGACCCGGAGAACCCGGTCGCCCTGCCGCTCATCCACGTCGACGAGCCGGCCATCTCGATGACCATCGGCACCAACACCTCGCCGCTGGTGGGCAAGGGCGGCAAGGGCCACAAGGTCACCGCCCGCCTGGTCAAGGACCGTCTCGACTCCGAGCTGATCGGCAACGTGTCGCTCCGCGTCCTGCCGACCGAGCGTCCCGACGCGTGGGAGGTCCAGGGCCGCGGCGAGCTGGCGCTGGCGATCCTCGTCGAGCAGATGCGACGCGAGGGCTACGAGCTCACCGTCGGCAAGCCGCAGGTCGTCGTGCGCGAGGTCGACGGCAAGGTGCACGAGCCCTTCGAGCGGCTCACCATCGACGCCCCCGAGGAGTTCCTCGGCACCATCACCGAGCTCCTCGCCAACCGCAAGGGCCGGATGGAGGGCATGACCAACCACGGCACCGGCTGGGTCCGCATGGAGTTCATCGTCCCGGCACGCGGCCTGATCGGCTTCCGCACCGACTTCCTCACCGAGACCCGCGGCACCGGCATCGCGCACTCGATCTCCGAGGGCTACTTCCCGTGGGCCGGCGAGATCCGCAGCCGCCAGTCCGGCTCGCTCGTGGCCGACCGCGCGGGCGCCGCGACGGCGTACGCCATGACCTCGCTGCAGGAGCGCGGCGTGCTCTTCGTCGAGCCGTCGACCGAGGTCTACGAGGGCATGATCGTCGGCGAGAACTCGCGCGCCGACGACATGGACGTCAACATCACCAAGGAGAAGCAGCAGACCAACATCCGGTCCGCCACCTCCGACAACTTCGAGAAGCTCATCCCGCCGAAGAAGCTCTCCCTCGAGCAGTGCCTGGAGTTCTGCCGCGAGGACGAGTGCGTCGAGATCACCCCGGAGACCGTGCGCATCCGCAAGGTCAACCTCGACGCCAACGAGCGCGCCAAGGCCGCCAGCCGCGCCAAGAAGGCCAACAAGTAGGACCCGCTCGCCGACGTAGGGCGGCGAGGACGTTCCAGACCCCGCCTCGGCTTTCCCGGGGCGGGGTCTGGCGTTCGTGGAGCCGTTGAGCGGCCGGTCAGCTCAGGCGCTCGAGCACCATCGCCATGCCCTGGCCGCCGGCGGCGCACATGGTCTCGAGACCGAACTGCGCGTCGCGCTCCTGCAGGCCGTGGATCAGCGTGGTGGCCATCCGGGCGCCGGTGGAGCCGAACGGGTGCCCCAGCGCGATCGCGCCGCCGTTGACGTTGACCCGGTCGAGGTCGAGGCCGAGCTGGTCGATGCACGGCAGGACCTGGGCGGCGAAGGCCTCGTTCATCTCGACGAGGTCGACGTCGCCGACGGACAGGCCGGCGCGGGCGATCGCCTGACGGCTGGCCTCGACCGGGCCCAGGCCCATGATCTCGGGGCTCAGCGCCGAGACGCCGGTCGAGACGACGCGGGCCAGCGGCGTGATGCCGAGCTCGGCGGCGCGGGTGTCGCTCATGATGACGAGCGCGGCAGCAGCGTCGTTGAGGGGGCAGCAGTTGGCGGCGGTGACGGTGCCCTCGGGGTGGAAGACGGGCGCCATCGAGGCGACCTTCTCCAGGGTGACCCCGGCACGCGGGCCGTCGTCGCTGTCGACGACGGTGCCGTCGGCGAGCGTGACCGGGGTGATGTCGGTCTTCCAGAAGCCGCGCTGGGCAGCGGCCTCGGCGAGGTTCTGGCTGCGCACGGCGTACTCGTCCTGGGCCTCGCGGGACACGTTGCAGTGGCGGGCGACGTTCTCGGCGGTCTCGCCCATCGCGAGGTAGACGTCCGGGAGCTCACCGAGCGAGCGCGGGTCGACCCACGGCTCGCGGGCCAGGGCCTTGGCGGCGGCGCGCTCGGCGGCCTCGGCGTACAGCGGGTTGCGGGTGTCGGGCATGCCGTCGGCCTTGCCGTGCTGGAAGCGGGACACCGTCTCGACGCCGGCGGCGACGAAGACGTCGCCCTCACCGGCGCGGATGGCGTGCAGCGCCATCCGGGTCGCCTGCAGCGACGAGGCGCAGTAGCGGTGCACGGTGGCGCCGGGGACGCCGTCGAGGCCCAGGCGCATGGCGACCATGCGACCGATGTTGTAGCCCTGCTCGCCGGCGGGCTGCGCGCAGCCCATCACCAGGTCCTCGACGAGGGTGCGGTCCAGCTCGGGTACGGCGGACAGCGCCGCGTCGACCATCTGGGCGGCCAGGTCGTCGGGCCGCATCTCGCGCAGCGAGCCCTTGTAGGCGCGCCCGATCGGCGAGCGGGCGGCGGAGACGATGACTGCTTCGGGCACGGAGAGCTCCTGGTTCAGGCGTTGGGGGTGTGCTGGAGGAAGGCGGGCCACTCGCCGCCGCCGTCGACGTTGAGGACGGCTCCGGTGATGTGGGTCGCGAGCGGCGAGGCCAGGAAGACGCACGCCTGCCCGACCTCCAGCGGCGTGGCGAAGACGCCCCGCGGGATGGTGGCGGCGACCGCGGCGAACTGCTCCGCGTCGCCGTAGTGGTCGGCCGAGCCGGGCGTCTCGACGAGGCCGCAGCTGACCGCGTTGACGCGGACCTCGGGCGCCCACTCGACGCCGAGGCTGGCGGTGAGGCTCTCGAGGGCCGCCTTCGCGGCGCCGTACACGGCGGTGCCGGGGCTGCAGCGCCGGGCGGAGATCGAGGTGATGTTGACCATCGACCCGCCGGTCTCCTTCAGGTGCGGGCGCACGGCGAGGCCGACGTAGACCGCGGACATGAAGTTGAGGTCGTTGATCTTCGCGTGGAAGCGCGCCGATCCGGCGTCGAACTGGGCGAAGGGCGCGCCGCCGGCGTTGTTGACCGCGACGTCGATGCGGCCGTGGCGGCCTACGACGGCATCGACCCACGCCGTGACCTGCTCGGGCACGCGGACGTCGACGGACGAGAAGTGCACGCCCTCGCGCAGGGAGTCCGGTGTGCTCCGGCCGCAGATCTCCACCGTCGCACCGGCCTCGAGGAACGCCTGGACGATGCCGTCGCCCACGCCCTTGCCCCCGCCGGTCACGAGGACCACCTGGCCGGTCATGTCGATGCTGTACGCCACGGAATCCCTTTCGTCGTCCTCCGAAGGAGGATCATAAGGGAGATACCAAGCAAGTGCTAGGTTGACACCGCTGAGCGGGACTCAGCGCCGCCCGCAGAGGTAGCCGATCACGCCCACCGACACCACGAGCGAGGCGAGCGCCCCACCCGGGGTCGGGCTGAGCAGCATCGGGAGAGCGGTCAGGACCGCGATGTCGACGCCACGCAGCACGCTGCCGTACAGGTTCGTCGGGACTCCACCGGCCGGCGTGGACACCAGCGGGCGACCGTAGTCGGGTGGCCGGCCGGTCACCCACCGCACCCCTGCGGCCAGCCCGCCGACGCCGGACGCAGCACCCAGCAGGGCGAGGTCGCTCGCCGGTGCGGTGAGGGTGCGGTGCAGGGCGGGTGCGCTGAGCAGGCCGTGGACGACCAGCAGCGTCCCCGGTACGACGACCGCAGCCGCCCGGGTCGGCGCCAGTCCCGCCGGGAACATCCGCGCCATGCCCGAGGACCGGGTCAGCACCCGCAGCGCCACCAGGAACGGCACCACGAGGACGAAGCAGACGACGACCTCGACGAGCACCACCACGACCCGGCCGCCGACCGCGGCGACGGCGTACGGCACCAGGAGCGAGGCCGCCAGCAGCACCAGGCGCCCGGGCTGGCGGCGCAGCCGGACCACGTCGCGCCAGGCCAGCGCGGCGAGCCCGGACGGCCCTCCGCGCCGCGGACGCAGCGATCCGCGCCGGCTGCTCGCGTGGGCGACGAGCACGTCGAACATCAGGGCCAGGTCGAGCGTGGCGAGCGCACCGCCCAGGCCCGGGACGAGCAGGCCGCCCGGCGCCACGTCGCGTCGCCGCAACCGGGCGGTCAGTGCCCGGGCGCGGACCAGCACCGACACCACGCCCGCGGCGAGCAGGCCGACGGCGGCCAGGGACAGGATCCGCGCGGACGAGCCGGCCGCGACGTCGGGGGCACGCGACGCCGCGATCGCAGCCAGGCCGGCACCGACCGCCAGCAGGCTGGCCGGCCCCAGCAGGTGCGCCGGGTGCCGACGTCCGGGCGACGCCTGGGCCTGCACCAGCGCCCCGACGCCGTACGACGCCAGCGCGGCCGCGCCCGCCGTGAACAGGGCCAGGGCGCCGACGTCGTACCCGGCCAGGACCGCGGAGCCGGCGGCGATCGGGCCGACGAGGGCGGCGGCCAGGAGCGTCGTGCCCCGGGCTCGGCCGCGGAGCAGCTCGCCACGGTCGACCGGGCTCGGCAGCAGCCAGGCGGCGACACCGGGGCTGACCGCGACCGGGCCGACCATCCGGGCCAGCGACCACAGCACTGCGAGCAGGGTGCCGGCCACCAACCAGGGCAGCAGTGATCGCGCTGCCGCGCAGTCGGAGGCCACGCACGCACGGTCTCCGACGTCGGAGAGGTTCACCAGGACGCTGACCAGCATCGAGCCCAGCATCAGCACGGCGAAGACGCCGATGTACAGGTCCTGCAGCGCCTCACCCAGCGAGAGCGTGCGGCGGCTGCGTCGCCAGAAGCGGATGTCGGCCCTCAGCTCGCGGGCCTCGGTCGTCCTCACCGGCGGCTCACGACGGGCGCGCCAGGCTGACCACGTCGTCGGCGATCGCGTCCACGAGCGCCGGCGCGTGGCTGGCCAGCACGATCGCCAGTCCCGCGGCCTTCTCGGCGCGCAGGCGATCGACCAGCCAGGCCAGGCCCTCCTGGTCGAGCCGCTGCTCGGGCTCGTCGAGGACCAGCAGGCGCCGCGGCCGGACGAAGGCACTGGCCAAGGCGAGCCGGCGGCGCTGGCCCGACGAGAGGGACGTCGGGAGCTGAGCGGACTGAGCGGTCAGCCCGACCTCGTCGAGCACACCGTCGACCACGGCATCGGCGTCCGCGGTGCGATGGGCACGGGCGAAGAGGTCGAGGTGCTCGACGACGGTGAGGTCCGGGAAGAAGTCGAGGTCGTCCATGACGACGGCCATCGCCGCCCGGATCGTCGGGGATCGCTCGTCCAGCGGCACCCCCAGGACCTCGACCGTGCCGGCGTCCGGCTGGTCCGCGCCGGTGATGCAGCGCAGCGCCGTGGACTTGCCCGCTCCGTTGGGCCCCACCAGCACCGCTGCCGTCCCGGCACGGACCTCGAGGTCGAGGTCCGCGAGGACCCGGTGCTCGCCGAAGGTGCGCGCCAGACCACGCACCGAGAGGACTGGTTCGCTCACCCGGTCAGGATGTCAGGCAGGGCCACACGGCACCGCAGCCCGTCGGTTGCGCGCGGCGGTCCGCCGCGGGCTAGCCTCGACCTGTGCTGATCGAGGTCGACAGACGCTAGCCGCCCGGACCCGGGCGGCGGATCCGAGGGCGGCGCTCCGCGTGGGCGCGGCCCCTGCCTGCCCACGCACCGGTCCGGAACTCGACGTCTTCCCTCATCCGGTTCCCGCCGGCGACGTGTGCCGCGAACGAGCGCGCCGTCGTCGGCCCGTCACGAACGGACCCAGCCATGTCCCCTGTCATCACCCTGCGCGACCTCTCCTTCGAGTGGCCCGACGGCACCGTCGCGCTCGACCACCTCAACGGCTCACTCAACGCCGGACGGACCGGCCTCGTCGGCCGCAACGGAGCCGGGAAGTCGACGCTGCTGCGACTGGTCGCCGGCCTGCTGCGCCCCACCTCCGGCGCGGTCGTCACGGCCGGCGAGGTCGGCTACCTCCCCCAGACCCTCACCCTCCAGTCCGGTACGACGATCGCCGACCTGCTCGGCGTCCGGGACGTCGTCGACGCGATCGATGCGATCGAGCGTGGCGACACCGACCCGCGACACTTCGAGACCATCGGCGAGGACTGGGACATCGAGGCCCGTGCCGACGAGCTCCTCGACCAGATCGGCTTCGGCGCCCGCGACCTGGGGAGACGGGTGGCGGAGCTCTCCGGAGGCGAGGCGAGGTTGATCGCCGTCACCGGCATGCGGATCCGGCGTACGCCGATCACCCTCCTCGACGAGCCGACCAACAACCTCGACCGCCCGACCCGGGCCCGGTTGGCACAGTTCGTCGACCAGTGGCCCGGCACCCTCGTCGTCGTCAGCCACGACCTCGAGCTGCTCGAGCACGTCGACCACACCGCCGAGCTCCGCGGCGGCGAGCTGTCCACCTTCGGCGGTCCGTACAGTGCGTGGCGCGAGCACGTCGCGCAGGAGCAGGCTGCTGCCCAGCAGGCAGCGCGATCCGCCCAGCAGGCGCTGAAGGTCGAGCGGCGCCAGCGCGCCGAGGCGGAGACGAAGCTCGCGCGGCGGGAGCGGACCGCCCGTCGGACGCAGAAGGACGGCGGAATCCCTCGCATCCTCGCCGGCAACCGGGCCAGCAAGGCGCAGAACGCCGCGGGCTCGCTCCGGTCGACCCTCGACGAGAAGGTGCTCGCCGCTCAGGCGGCCGCCGACTCCGCCGGCGCCCGGGTGCGTCGCGACGAGCACATCAGTCTCGTGCTGCCCGATCCGGCGGTGCCGCGCGGCCGCCGGCTGCTCGAGCTCGACCAGGACGGACGGACCACGGTCGTCCAGGGGCCCGAACGGGTCGCCCTCGTCGGGCCGAACGGCGCGGGCAAGTCGACACTCCTCGACCACCTGGTCCACGGCCGGCCGCCCGCGCCGGGAGGACCGAGCGGGCGCCTGCTGACGGACCGGTTCGGCTTCCTGCCGCAACGCCTGGACGGGCTCGACGACGAGGTCGACGCGGTCGCCAACGTGCGCCGAGCCGCTGCGGGCGTGCCCGACGGCACCATCCGCAACCAGCTCGGCCGGCTGCTCCTGCGTGGGTCGAGCGTCGACCGAGCCGTCGGGTCCCTGTCGGGCGGCGAGAGGTTCCGGGTCGCGCTGGCGACGCTCCTGCTCGCCGACCCGCCCTCGGACCTGCTGATCCTCGACGAGCCGACCAACAACCTCGACCTGTCGAGCGTGGCGCAGCTCACCGAGGCCCTCGCGGCATACCGCGGCGCGCTGCTGGTCGTGAGCCATGACCACCTGTTCCTGGAGAGCCTCGGGCTCGACCAGGTGCTGGTGCTGGACGCAGCGGGGCGGCTGGACCGGCGGGCGACCCTTCCCGACCGGTGACGTGTGACGCCCCGCGCACCGTGGTGCGCGGGGCTCACCCGCAGGTCAGTCGAGCTCCGCCTCGAGCTCGTGGAAGGGGTAGTCCTTCGGTCCGAGGTAGCCCTGGTCGGCGTACCGGTCCGGCCGCGGCTGGGGGTCGGGGTCCGCGGAGTTCACGTAGTTGGCCAGCGTGCGCGGCGCTTCCCGGTAGATGAGGTCGACGTGGTCGACGTACTTCTGGGTCATCGCCGCGTCGCCGCGGATGATGATGTTCTCCTCGTCGGAGTGCCAGCCGAGCTGGGTCCAGTTCTCGCTGCTGGAGAGCACGACGTTGCCGTCGGTGCGGCCGTCGACATTGCCCTGCACGGCGAGGCCCTTCATGTGGACGTAGCGGTCCTTGAACTTGTTGGCCGTCAGACCGGTGATGTAGACCATCTGCTTGGCCCGCATGCCCTTGAGGATCCCGCGGATGCGGCGCTGCATCATCATGAAGACGATCTCGACGTCACAGCCGGCGCGGTCGAGCTGACGGGCCTTCCGCGCGATCCGGGCGCCCCGCTCCTCGCCCCACACGGCGTTGGCGATGCGCACCTTGGTGCGGCCGCTCACGGTGTTGGTGGCGCCGGTGCACTGCACCTTGTTGAGCACGCTCAGGGCCGGGTCGACCTCGCCCTTGTGGGGGGCGAACATCGAGGTGACGTTGCCGGTCGTGAACCGCAGCGCCGGGAAGTTCCGGTCCTGCACGGCCTGGTTCCACATCGTCATCCAGCCGTCGTAGAGCGCCTGGTTCTCGGTGACGGTGGTCCAGTCGTTGAACTGCTGGACGGCGGCGGCGCCGGTGAAGTTGCCGGAGCCCTGCATCACGATCCAGCTGGTCGCCCCCGAGCGGTTCACCAGCATCAGCTTCGAGTGCATCGACCCCTTCTTGCCGCGGCAGGTCTGGGTGCAGGTGCGGATCCAGCTCCGCAGCTCCTTCGGCCGGTCCTCGTTGCCGCTCTCGAAGGCGCGCCGCACCATCGGGTAGGACCGGGCCAGGTTGTTGCCCTGGGAGCGGGCGAGCCCGCGGGACATGATGATCTGCACCGAGACGCCGCGCTCGTGGGCCGCGATGAACTTGTGCGCGAGGTACGGCGAGTCGAAGTTCCAGGTGATCACCCGGACCTGGCCACCGGCCGGCACGTTCTTGAGAGTCTTGACGATCTTGCGCTGGATCTTGCCGCGCTGACCGTTGCGGAACGGGTGGTTGAACGTGATGCCGGGCCGGACGACGTACGCCGGGTTCGGCTTCTCGGCCCTCGCCCCTGCCGGGCTGGCAGCCACCGGGGCCGCCTCGGCGGGAGTCAGGCTGCCGTGACCGGCGACCAGCAATGTCAGCGCGAGCAGCAGGGCCAGGCCCGCCGCCAGTCGCACGCGTGTCCTACGTCCTGCCACCGCGATCCCCCACGCAGTCCCCACGCTCAGCATCCCCTCGATCGTCCCACCTGACGCAGGGAGACTACCCAAGGGCCGGGAGCGCCGAACCCGGAAGTACCGGGATCCGGCGCAGGCGGGCGGTCGCCACCCCGGCACAGGCGAGGAGCGCCAGTGCGAGCATCCCGACGCCGCCCCATCCGTACGCCGACCACGCGCTGCCACCGAGGCTGCCGAACACCGACGAACCCACGTAGTAGGAGCACAGGTAGAAGGCCGCCGCCTGGCTCGCGCTCGCACCGGCCAGGTGCGCCCGGACGGCCACCCACCCGCTGGCGAGGCCGTGCATCACGAAGAACCCGGCGGTCAGGCAGGCCAGGCCGGCGACGATCGCGGCCAGCGACGGGAGCATCGTGAGGAGCACCCCGAGGACCGCCAGCGCGCACCCCGAGGGCAGCACCGCACGTCGGCCGAACCGGTCGGCGAGGGCACCCGAGACCGTCGAGCTGACGGTGCCGAGGGGGTAGACGAGGTAGAGCAGGCTGATCGCGCCGAGGCTCAGGTGGAAGGGAGCGGAGGTCAGCCGGAAGCCGAGGGCGTTGAAGACCGCGACCAGGGTGCCGACCGCGCAGGCGCCGAGCAGGTAGAGGCTGCGCAGCGCCGGGTCGGCGAGCGCCACCCGGGCCATGGCCCCGAGCTCGGCGCCGCCGCGGGGCCGAGGCACGAAGTTCCGGGAGGCGGGGAGGGCGGCGGTGACCGCGACGGCGCAGCCGAGGGCGAACAACGCGGCGACCGCCATCGCCCACCGCCACCCGGCCGCGTCGGCGACGGGGGCGGTCAGCAGGCGACCGGCCATGCCGCCGAGCGCCGTACCGCCGATGTAGAGGCCGGTCGCCTTCGCCAGCGCGCTGGCGTGCAGCTCCTCGCGCAGGTACGCCGTCGCGACCGCCGGCAGGCCCGCGAGCACGACCCCCTCGAGCAGCCGCAGGGTCAGGAATGCCTGCCAGGACGGGGCGAACGGTGTCAGGCACGCGACAAGGGTCGCTGCCCAGGTCGAGCCGACGATCAGCGGCGTACGGCCCAGGACCTCGGACGCCGGGCCAGCGACGAGCAGGCCGAGCGCGAGGCCCGCCGTGGTCAGCGACATGCTCAGCGTGGCCTGGGTCGGGCTGACGTGGAAGGTCGCGTGGAGCTCGGGCAGCAGCGCCTGCGTCGCGTAGAGGAGGACGAAGGTCGCCATCCCGGCGGCGAACATCGCCGCCATGATCCGGCGGTAGCCCGCACTGCCCGGGAGGTGCCCGACCGTCTCGAGCGCGGGCTGCTCCAGTGTTCGCTGCTTGCTCACCGGATCAGCCTGCGCCGTGCAACCGCATACGTCCAATGTCTCGCAGCCTCGATCTCCATGCGTCTTGCGTATGATGGCGACCATGCTGGTGCGTGACCTCGAGTGGATCGTCGCGCTGGCCGACAACGAGCACGTCACCGACACCGCGGCGGTGCTGCGCGTCAGCCAGCCGACGCTCTCCCGGGCCCTGGCCCGGGTCGAGGACGAGCTCGGCGTACGCCTGTTCGAGCGCGTCCCGCACGGCCTGGTCACCACGCCGGACGGTGAGCTGGTCGTGGCCACGGCGCGCGAGGTCCTGGGCCGCTACCAGCAGCTGCGTCACGAGCTCGCCACCCGGCACGACCCCGAGAGCGGGATCGTCAGGCTGGCGTTCCTCGACTCGATCGCGACCTCGCTGGTCCCACAGATCCTGCGCGGCTTCCACGAGCAGGCGCCGCTGGTCCGGGTCGAGCTGACCCAGGAGCCGGGACACGACATGATGCGCGACCTGGCAACCGGTGCTGCCGAGCTCGCGATCATGTCCGCGCGCCCGCCCGGTGACTTCGCCTGGGTGCCCCTGCAGGAGGAGCGACTGGTCGTGGCCGTCGGCCCCTCCCACCGGCTGCGCGAGCGCAAGGTGGTCGACCTGGCCGAGCTCGCCGACGACGACCTGGTGACCACCCCGCCCGGCTTCGGCCACAGCTCTCTGGTCGACGGCCTGCTCGCCGACGCGGGCGTCGCTCCCCCGGTCTCCTTCGAGAGCGCCGACCTCGCCACCATCGAGGGCCTGGTCGCCGCCGGCCTCGGTGTCGCGATCGTCCCGGAGACGATGGCCGGGGTGTCCGGGACGATCGGCCTGCGGATCCGCAACCCGCGAGCCCGACGGACGATCGGCCTCACCTGGCGCACCGACCGTCCGCTCGCACCCGTCGCCACGCGGTTGCGCGACCACGTGGTCGCGCACGCGCCGTACGGGCGCTAGAGGCAGGTCCTACATCGTCGCGGCGTCGATCACGAAGCGGTAGCGTACGTCGGACGCCAGCACCCGCTCGTACGCCTCGTTGACTGCTTCGGCGGCGATCACCTCGATCTCCGAGCCGATGCCGTGCTCGGCGCAGAAGTCGAGCATCTCCTGGGTCTCCGCGATGCCTCCGATCATCGAGCCGGCGAGCGCGTGCCTGCCGTAGATGAGGGACATCGGTGCGACACTGAACGCCCGCGGCGGCGCACCGACGTTGACGATGGCTCCGTCGACGGCGAGCAGGCGCAGGTAGGCGTTCATGTCGAGGCTGACGCTCACCGTGTTGATGACGAGGTCGAGCTCGCCGGCGAGGGCCTCGAAGGTCGTCGGGTCGGCGGTCGCGTAGTAGCGGTCGGCCCCGAGGCGCTCGGCGTCCTCCTGCTTCTTCAGCGACTGCGAGAGCACGATCACCTCCGCGCCCATCGCGTGGGCGATCTTGACCGCCATGTGGCCGAGTCCGCCGAGGCCGAGCACCGCGACCTTCTTGCCGGGGCCGGCGCCCCACCGCTTGAGCGGCGAGTACGTCGTGATGCCGGCGCACAGCAGCGGCGCGGCTGCCGCGGGGTCGAGGCCGGCGGGGACGGACAGCACGAAGTTCGCGTCGACGACCACGTGCGTCGAGTAGCCGCCCTGCGTGGTGGAGCCGTCGCGGTCGGTCGCGGCGTAGGTCGCGATGCTGCCGTTCAGGCAGAACTGCTCCTCGCCGCGCCGGCAGTTCACGCACTCGCGGCACGCGTTGACCAGGCAGCCGACTCCCACCCGGTCGCCGACCCGGTGGTTGGTCACGTCCTTGCCGATCTCGGCGACGATGCCGACGATCTCGTGCCCGGGCACGACCGGGAACGGCTGCGGGCCCCAGTCCCCACGAACGGTGTGGATGTCGGAGTGGCAGATGCCGGCGTACTCGATCGCGATCAGGACGTCGTTCGCGCCGACCTCGCGGCGCACGATGGTCGTCCGCTCGAGCGCCGCCTTGCTCGCCGGTGCCGCCCAGGCGCTGACGGCGGTGCGGTCGTAGGTCATGGTCGTCTCCTCGTCAGGGCGTCTTCTCGGGTGAGTCGGCGAGGGCGTCGTCGGGCAAGGCACGCGCCCGGTCCGGACGGTGCGAGCCGACCGCCCCCTCGAGGGAGGAGGTGCGCTCGGCAGCTCGTGTGCTCACCGCGACGACGCTAGGAACTCCACGTACCTGAAGTCAAAGATCGTGTCACCCGCCAGGCGGGAACCAACGGTGCGACTGGCGGCTCTTCCTCGTGCAGCGTCGTCGAGAGGAGGCCCCGTGCTCCGTCACAGCCTGGCTGCAGCCCTGGCGGTCGTCGCCCTGACCGGGTGCGGAGGTCCGGCGGCCACTCATCGCCCGCCGGCGCAGGCGGCCCCACCACCTCCGGACTCGTCCGATGCCCACGCCCTCCCGGACGAGCACCGGACGGACGTCAGCGGCACGATCGTCTTCGCAGCCGATGCCGGGGCAGGTCCCGGCCTGACCGACGCGGTCGACTTCGGCCGGGTGGAGACCCACCCGATGCCGATGGACCTCTACCTGGTCCTCGACGGCCGACCGGCCCGCCGCATCGTCGCGACGCGCGCCCACGAGCGCTGCCCCGCGCTGTCGCCGGACGGCGCTCGGCTGGCCCACCTGGCTGGTCGGCGCGTCGTCGTGCGGCCCATGGACGCCAACGGCGACCTGGGAGCCCCTGACCTGGTCGCCAGGCTCGCGCAGCCGCCGTCGCGCCCCCGCATGGCGCTCGGCTCGCCGTGCCCTCTCTGGTCGCCTGACGCACGCCATCTCGCCTTCCGGAGCGGTGACGGCTGGACCCAGCGTGTCGAGCTGCACGTGCTCGACATGGACGGCGACGACCGCGTCCTCGCCTCGCTCCCTGCCGGCGCGCGGGCGAACCGCCTGCCGATGGCGTTCACCTGGTCGCCCGATGCCGAGGCGATCGCGTTCACCACCGCCGCCGGTGTCCGTGTGGTGCGGCTCGACGGCAGTCCTCCGGAGCTGGTGTGGCGCGCGGACGCCGACCGGAGCGGGGCCGGCTACGGTGACACCGGGCCGATCGCCGTCGCATGGTCGTCCGGCGACGAGCTCGCGCTCACGGTCAAGACGGGACACACCGTGGGCGTGGGGTGGGCGGACGACTTCACGGTGCACGTGGTCGACCTCCGCACGGGGCGCAGGCAGCGCCTTGGGGAGATCCACGAGTACGACAGCGGCGCCGCATGGTCGCCGGACGCCTCCCGACTGGCGTACGTCGGCCCGAACGGCCGGATCCGTGTCCACGACCGGGCCACGGGCACGACCACGACGCTGGCGCCCCGCCGGCTGGGCGACGTGCGTCGCTTCCGGTTCTGGGACGTCGCGTGGTCGCCGGACGGCGAGCGGCTCCTCGCGCTCGCCCGTGCAGAGACCACGCAGAGCTCCTGGGGAGCGGGATTCAGCCTGGTGGCAGTGGACCCGCAGACCTCTGCCGGAACCGTCGTGACGCCGTGGACGTTCGCGATGGACTGGATCAACATGACCGAGGTGACCTGGGGGCCGTGATCAGGCCCGAAAAAGCGCTCAGGGCCAGCACGTGGTGTGCTGGCCCTGAGGCAATGTTTGTCCGGCGGCGTCCTACTCTCCCACATCCTCTCGGTTGCAGTACCATCGGCGCTGGCAGGCTTAACTTCCGGGTTCGGGATGGGACCGGGTGTTTCCCTGCCGCTATGGCCGCCGTAACTCTATGAACCCCGTGTATGTTCGGGGTTGGTCTTCTTCATGTGGACGCGCGCACCAACACAGTGCTGTATACGTGGTTTGTTGAGTGTGTTGGGGGTTTGTTGTGGCAAGTCTTCGGCCTATTAGTACCGGTCGGCTGGGCATTACTGCTGTACACCTCCGGCCTATCAACCCAGTGTTCTGCTGGGGGCCTTAACCCACAAGGGGTGGGAAACCTCATCTTGAAACGTGCTTCCCGCTTAGATGCGTTCAGCGGTTATCACTTCCGAACGTAGCCAACCAGCCATGCACCTGGCGGTACAACTGGCACACCAGAGGTTCGTCCATCCCGGTCCTCTCGTACTAGGGACAGCCTTTCTCAAGTTTCCTACGCGCGCGGCGGATAGGGACCGAACTGTCTCACGACGTTCTAAACCCAGCTCGCGTGCCGCTTTAATGGGCGAACAGCCCAACCCTTGGGACCTACTCCAGCCCCAGGATGCGACGAGCCGACATCGAGGTGCCAAACCATCCCGTCGATATGGACTCTTGGGGAAGATCAGCCTGTTATCCCCGGGGTACCTTTTATCCGTTGAGCGACCACGCTTCCACTCGCAGTGGCCGGATCACTAGTTCCGACTTTCGTCCCTGCTCGACATGTCTGTCTCACAGTCAAGCTCCCTTGTGCACTTACACTCAACACCTGATTGCCAACCAGGCTGAGGGAACCTTTGAGCGCCTCCGTTACATTTTGGGAGGCAACCGCCCCAGTTAAACTACCCATCAGGCACTGTCCCTGAACCAGATCATGGCCCTAGGTTAGACATCTAGTACGACCAGAGTGGTATTTCAACGATGACTCCACCCCCACTGGCGTGAAGGTTTCACAGTCTCCCACCTATCCTACACAAGCCGAACCAAACACCAATGCCAAACTATAGTAAAGGTCCCGGGGTCTTTCCGTCCTGCCGCGCGTAACGAGCATCTTTACTCGTAGTGCAATTTCGCCGAGTCCATGGTTGAGACAGTAGGAAAGTCGTTACTCCATTCGTGCAGGTCGGAACTTACCCGACAAGGAATTTCGCTACCTTAGGATGGTTATAGTTACCACCGCCGTTTACTGGGGCTTAAATTCTGAGCTTCGACTTGCGTCTAACCCGTCCTCTTAACCTTCCAGCACCGGGCAGGAGTCAGTCCGTATACATCGTCTTACAACTTCGCACGGACCTGTGTTTTTAGTAAACAGTCGCTTTCCCCTGGTCTCTGCGGCCTCCTGTGCTTCCCCCAGCAAGTGGGTTCACACATCGGGCCCCCCTTATCCCTAAGTTACGGGGGCATTTTGCCGAGTTCCTTAACCATGGTTGTCTCGATCGCCTCGGTATTCTCTACCTGATCACCTGAGTCGGTTTCGGGTACGGGCGGCTCATGGCTCGCTAGAGGTTTTTCTCGACAGCATAGGATCACCCACTTCCCCCCTACGGGGTCGGCATCACATCTCAGGGCCACCGATCCAACGGCTGCATGGCGGATTTGCCTACCACACCCCCTACATGCTTACCCGCCGTCTACCATCGCGGCGGTTGGGCTACCTTCCTGTGTCACCCCATCGCTTGACTACTACCGGATCGGATCCCACGCTCCACACCACGCCCTTTGTCCGAAGACATCGGTACGAGATGCTTTGGGTGGTTAGCATCACCGGGCTCGTCATGGGCGCCATTTCGCCGGTACGGGAATATCAACCCGTTGTCCATCGACTACGCCTGTCGGCCTCGCCTTAGGTCCCGACTTACCCAGGGCAGATTAGCTTGACCCTGGAACCCTTGATCAATCGGCGCACGGGTTTCTCACCCGTGATTCGCTACTCATGCCTGCATTCTCACTCGTGTCACATCCACACCTGGATCACTCCGGCGCTTCACCCGTGACACGACGCTCCCCTACCCAACCGTACCCCTGGACCACCATCAAGTAGTGGCCTGGGTTGAATACGATTGCCATGGCTTCGGCGGATGGCTTGAGCCCCGCTACATTGTCGGCGCGGAATCACTTGACCAGTGAGCTATTACGCACTCTTTCAAGGGTGGCTGCTTCCAAGCCAACCTCCTGGTTGTCACTGCGACTCCACATCCTTTTCCACTTAGCCACCTCTTAGGGGCCTTAGCCGATGGTCTGGGCTGTTTCCCTCTCGACTATGAAGCTTATCCCCCACAGTCTCACTGCCACGCTCTCACTTACCGGCATTCGGAGTTTGGCTAACGTCAGTAACCTGGTAGGGCCCATCGGCTATCCAGTGCTCTACCTCCGGCAAGAAACACGCAACGCTGCACCTAAATGCATTTCGGGGAGAACCAGCTATCACGGAGTTTGATTGGCCTTTCACCCCTATCCACAGGTCATCCCCTCCATTTTCAACTGAAGTGGGTTCGGTCCTCCACGCCGTCTTACCGGCGCTTCAACCTGCCCATGGATAGATCACTCCGCTTCGGGTCTAGAACACGCGACTCAAACGCCCTATTCGGACTCGCTTTCGCTACGGCTACCCCACACGGGTTAACCTCGCCACGTATCGCTAACTCGCAGGCTCATTCTTCAAAAGGCACGCTGTCACCCTCACAGGCTCCAACGGATTGTAGGCACATGGTTTCAGGTACTATTTCACTCCCCGCCAGGGGTACTTTTCACCTTTCCCTCACGGTACTGGTCCGCTATCGGTCATCGAGGAGTATTTAGGCTTAACGGGTGGTCCCGCCAGATTCACACACCATTTCAGGGGTGGCGTGTTACTTGGGAAATGCTGAACACAGCCAGACACTGTCGTCTACGGGGCTATCACCCGCTACGGCACCGCTTTCCAACGGACTTCGACCTCACGTCTGGTTTCTTACTGCGCGCCATCCCGGCAGAGACAGCAACAACACTCCCACAACCCCCACACCGCAACGCCTGCCGGCTATCACACGACATGGGTTTAGCCTCATCCGATTTCGCTCGCCACTACTCTCGGAATCACTTTTGTTTTCTCTTCCTACGGGTACTGAGATGTTTCACTTCCCCGTGTTCCCTCCACACACCCTATTTCATTCAGATGCGGGTAACTGGACATGACTCCAGCTGGGTTTCCCCATTCGGACATCCCCGGATCAACGCTCGGTTGCCAACTCCCCAGGGCATATCGCAGGCTCCAACGTCCTTCATCGGCTCTCGATGCCAAGGCATCCACCATGTGCCCTTAACAACTTGCCCACAACAAACCACCAACACACACAACAACCCCACCCCCACCACCACACCCAGGGCACCACCCAAAGGCACACCCAAAGGCACAGCAGCAACGAGCCGAGCAATCATGAACTGTCAGCAGCCCTCATGGAACAAACCAATTAAGAGAACACACAAAACAATCACGAAACAAACACTAATATTAATGCTCGCGTCCACTATGAAGAAATCAAACAACCAGAAGCCAACCAGCCCCACACCCGGACCAACCCGAGCAGGCGTCTGATGCCTCAGACACCCAACAGCGTGCCACACCTACCGAACAAGACACCCCACAAAGGAATGACCGTCCCACGATTGTTGCGTTCCACTATCCGAACACCCCTGAAGACCGACAACGCACTCGGCTGTCGATGAGGGTGTGCTCCTTAGAAAGGAGGTGATCCAGCCGCACCTTCCGGTACGGCTACCTTGTTACGACTTCGTCCCAATCGCCAGCCCCACCTTCGACGGCTCCTTCCACAAGGGTTAGGCCACCGGCTTCGGGTGTTGCCGACTTTCGTGACGTGACGGGCGGTGTGTACAAGGCCCGGGAACGTATTCACCGCAGCGTTGCTGATCTGCGATTACTAGCGACTCCGACTTCATGGGGTCGAGTTGCAGACCCCAATCCGAACTGAGACCGGCTTTTTGGGATTCGCTCCCCCTCACGGGATCGCAGCCCTTTGTACCGGCCATTGTAGCATGCGTGAAGCCCTGGACATAAGGGGCATGATGACTTGACGTCATCCCCACCTTCCTCCGAGTTGACCCCGGCAGTCTCCCATGAGTCCCCGGCATAACCCGCTGGCAACATGGAACGAGGGTTGCGCTCGTTGCGGGACTTAACCCAACATCTCACGACACGAGCTGACGACAGCCATGCACCACCTGTACACCAGTATCAAAGAGACCCCCATCTCTGGGGGCTTCCGGTGTATGTCAAACCCAGGTAAGGTTCTTCGCGTTGCATCGAATTAATCCGCATGCTCCGCCGCTTGTGCGGGCCCCCGTCAATTCCTTTGAGTTTTAGCCTTGCGGCCGTACTCCCCAGGCGGGGCGCTTAATGCGTTAGCTACGGCACGGAACCCATGGAATAGGCCCCACACCTAGCGCCCAACGTTTACGGTGTGGACTACCAGGGTATCTAATCCTGTTCGCTCCCCACACTTTCGCTCCTCAGCGTCAGGTAATGCCCAGAGAACCGCCTTCGCCACCGGTGTTCCTCCTGATATCTGCGCATTTCACCGCTACACCAGGAATTCCATTCTCCCCTGCATACCTCTAGTCTGCCCGTATCGGAAGCAAGCACCGAGTTAAGCCCGGTGTTTTCACTCCCGACGCGACAAACCGCCTACGAGCCCTTTACGCCCAATAATTCCGGACAACGCTCGGACCCTACGTATTACCGCGGCTGCTGGCACGTAGTTGGCCGGTCCTTCTTCTGTACCTACCGTCACTTGCGCTTCGTCGGTACTGAAAGAGGTTTACAACCCGAAGGCCGTCATCCCTCACGCGGCGTTGCTGGATCAGGCTTCCGCCCATTGTCCAATATTCCCCACTGCTGCCTCCCGTAGGAGTCTGGGCCGTGTCTCAGTCCCAGTGTGACCGGTCACCCTCTCAGGCCGGCTACCCGTCAAAGCCTTGGTGAGCCATTACCTCACCAACAAGCTGATAGGCCGCGAGCACATCCTGCGCCGAAAAAACTTTCCACCACCAACCCATGCGGACAGTGGTTATATCCGGTATTAATCACCGTTTCCGGTGGCTATCCCAGAGCACAGGGCAGATTACTCACGTGTTACTCACCCGTTCGCCGCTCGAGTACCCCCGAAAGGGCCTTTCCGCTCGACTTGCATGTGTTAAGCACGCCGCCAGCGTTCGTCCTGAGCCAGGATCAAACTCTCCATAAGAAAATCCAAACCCAGCATTCAGACCTGCTGACAAACTCGTCATCAGAATCATCATTGCCGAAAACACACACACGATCAAAAGACCGCATGCACACAAACGTCACAACAATCTATGCATGACACACTGTTGAGTTCTCAAACATCACACGCACCAAAGATCACCACACGAACAAACCCCGCGCAGATCAACTTCGAGCAGATGCAGCCCCGAAACCTAGAACCAGACCCCAGCCTGTGCCAAATCCGTGTGGACCTGCTTTTCTGACCGACGCCCCGAACCAAAGATCCAAGACCAAGCGATCCCGGGTAACCGGAAGCCCTCCGACCGACAGCCGTCTTGCTCCCCGCCGCACCCGGCGACGAAGAGAACATTACGCACACCACCGCGACAGCACAAATCGAGACGACATGACCCGGGCCACACGCTCCCGTTCAGCCGCGTCTACCCAGCTGCGCGGCGGCGGAGAGCGTGGAAGCGCACGATGGGCACCTCCCCGCGCGGGGACGCCGGGCGGCCAGCGCCTCCGAGCACCAGCACCTGCCCCTGACGGTCAGCGAGCCGGTGACCGGGCATGCCCGCCGGGTCCGAGAACGCAAGAACCGGCAGGTCAGAGGCGACCTGCCGGTTCTTGCTTGCCGGTGGAGGTGAGGGGGTGACGTCCCGCCGAGTGGTGTAGTTCCTCGGCGTTGAGGTTCGTCGTGTTGCCGGTGACGTAGGCGGCCATCGTGCGACGGTCAGTGAGTACTTGCGACAGACACTCACGAATAGGACACGAAGCACGATGGCCTTGGACAATGCTGCACTACTCGAGGTACTTGAAGCCATGCAGGCCGGCGGGGTCGAGGACCGCGTCCGCACCGCGGCACAGACGATCTACCAGGCGTTGATCGACGCCGAGCTCACCGCTGTGATCGGCGCCGGCCCCTGGGAACGCACCGACCAACGCACGACACAGCGCAACGGCTCCCGGCCGCGGACCCTGTCCACGACCGCCGGCGACCTGGAACTGCGGATCCCGAAGCTGAGGTCGGGATCCTTCTTCCCCTCACTGCTCGAACGCCGACGACGGGTCGACCAGGCCTTGTTCGCGGTGGTGATGGAGGCCTACCTCCACGGTGTCTCGACCAGGAAGGTCGACGACCTGGTCAAAGCACTCGGCGCGGACACCGGGATCAGCAAGTCCGAGGTCTCCCGCATCTGCGCGGACCTCGACGAGGAAGTCGGCGCGTTCCGCGACCGGTCGCTGGGCGAGATCACCTACCCGTACGTGTTCCTCGACGCCACCTACTGCAAGGCCCGCGTGAACCGTCGCGTGGTGTCCCAGGCCGTCGTGATCGCCACCGGAGTCACCGCCGACGGGCGCCGTGAGGTCCTCGGGTTCGACGTCGGGGACAGCGAGGACGGGGCGTTCTGGACCGCGTTCCTGCGCGGTCTGAAGGCCCGCGGCCTGGGTGGTGTCCAGCTGGTCATCAGCGACGCCCACACCGGCCTGAAGACAGCGATCGCCGCTGTCTTTGTCGGCGCGAGCTGGCAGCGGTGCCGGGTCCACTTCATGCGCAACGTCCTCGCGGTCGTACCGAAGGGCAACGCTGAGATGGTCGCCGCCGCAATCCGCACGATCTTCGCCCAACCCGACGCCGAGCACGTTGGTGAGCAGTTCGAGGTCATCGCGGCGATGCTCGGCAAACAGCTGCCCAAGGTCGAGCAGATGTTGCGTGATGCCCACGACGACCTCCTCGCGTTCACCGGGTTCCCGGTGTCGCACTGGAAAAAGATCTGGTCGACCAACCCCTTGGAGCGGCTCAACAAGGAGGTCAAACGCCGCACCGACGTCGTCGGCGTCTTCCCAAACCCCGAGGCCCTGCTCAGGCTGGCCGGGGCCGTCCTGGTCGAAGCCCACGACGAATGGCAGGTCACCGCCGAACGTCGCTATCTGTCCGAACACTCCATGGAACTCATCACCGGCACCAACAAGACCGAGCAGGAGGTGGCCAAGCCCGAACTCATGACGGCATCATGAGAACCACTGACCCGCACGGTGTCGAGGAAACTCCACCACGACGCGGGACGTCACCGGTGAGGGGATTCGAACCCCTGACCTTCTCGTCGCACCTGAGCCTCGCCGGAAGGCTCCGAGTTCCTGTCAGAATCTCGGGTTCCTTCGACGAACACCCCCATGGAAGCCGGGGAAGCGGCCACCGTCACCTGTGACTGTCGTCTCGACTGTACGTCGCCGTCTCGGCGAATTTCGACCGCGATCGTCGAATACTTGGAGAATATGTGGAGAGTCCGCGCTTCCGGCGCCCTCGCGGGGCCGACGGTACGTGGTCGACTGTCGCGCACTGCAGACGTGCTGGACGGAGCTCAAGGATCCCGACGGGCCGCCGCGTGGAACGAGAGTTCCCGCGAGCCTTCAGAGGTCTTCGACCTCGGAACGCAACGCTTCGGCCACGGCACGAAAGGACACTACCGTCGACGGGCACGGCTCCCAGTACGGCGCACCAGCGGCAGCCTGCGCTCCCAGATCCTCGTACTTCCGGGCGATCTTCAGCAGCGCCGCCCGAAGGCCGGGCGTCGTGCCGTTCGCTGTCGTCGTGTCCATGACTTCCCGTCCCTTCCCGGCCTCATTGCCAGGACCATTGGACATCGCGGTGGCCCGGCGACGCATCCGCAGAACTACCTGTCGCGGTACGTACATCCGGTCGCCGACTGCGTACGAGTCGCGGCAGCCGGGCGGGTCAGTCGCGTGGAACCAGCCCGCCGATCAGCATCTCGGCGAACATCTCGCCGATCTCGGACGGCGAGAGGCTGCCGTCGAGGTGGAGCCAGGTGTGTGTCCACGCGCCGGTTCCGATGATGCCGAAGGCGATCACGCGAGCCGGTCCGATCGGCCGGAACGAGCCGTCCTTCATGCCGTGGTCGATCAGGTCGACGAAGTAGCGCTCGAACTCGTCGCGCTTGCGCTGGATCTCGTCGAACGTGCTGCCCTCGAGAAAGCGGCGCTCCTGCAGGAAGACGGTGATCTCCGCCTTGTAGACCGCCATCGGCTCGAGAAGTGCTTCCCGGATGAGCTTGCGCAGCCGCTCGGCGGCCGGCAGACCCGGTTCGGACATCACTGCGCGCGCCTTGGACAGCTGGTGGTCGATGAACTCGTCGTGGACGCGCTGCAGCAGCTCGTCCTTGCTCTCGAAGTGGTGGTAGAACGCACCCTTGGTGAGCCCGGCCGCATCGACGATGCTCTGGACCGACGTGGCGGCATATCCCCGCGCCTCGAACAGCTCGACTCCCGCCTTCACGAGCGCGTTGCGAGCGCCTTCGGGATCGCGGAGTCTCTTGCGACGAGCGTTCGCGGCTTCTGTCACAGGGAACACCTCCTCGCTGGAGGTCCTTCCTCCAGCTTCCGACTGACCGGTACGTTAGCAACCCGCTCGGGTGCGCACCACGTTGACCATCTCGCCCTCGTGCACGACCTCGTCGCGCTGGTTGAGGATCTCGACCCGCTGCACCACGACCCCGCGTGCTCCGTCGCTGGTGGTCCGCAGGTCGACGATCGTCGTCCTGGTCCGCACCGTGTCGCCGAGGTGGACCGGCGCCCGCATCACCCAGCTCCGGATCTCGACGAAGGCGACCAACGGCTCCCCGACGAACGGGAGCTGGCCGCGCTGCCCCGTCGCGACCGACAGCACCAGGGCACCGTGGACCAGACGGCCTCCGAATCGCGAGCGGGCGGCGTACTCGGCGTCGACGTGCAGGGGATGGAAGTCGCCGGAGACCCCGCAGAAGGCGACCAGGTCGGCCTCGGTGAGGGTGCGGCCCGTGCTCGTCCACGCGGCGCCGCGCTCGAGGTCGTCGAACCAGAGGTCGCTCATGCGGGCAGCCCGTCGACGATCCGATGCCACACAGCGGGGAGCCCCGTCGCGTCCACCGAGGCGCCGAGCTCGGCGTCCCAGTCCGCGCCGGTGCCGAACTCGCCGCGCCAGCCGAGGGCCGGCATCGAGAACCGGTGCAGGTCGTGCTCGCGCGTCGTACCGATGGCGCCGAGGACCTGGTGCGCTGCTCGGGTCACCGGCCCTACCGCATGGGAGCTGCAGGACTTCGCTACTGCAACGGAAGTGCGGGCAGCGCGAAGGTCCTGGACAGCGTCGGCCTCCCGGATCGCCGCGGCCACTGCGGCGCGGGCGAGGGCGGTCTCGGACGCGGCGTCGGCGAGCATCCCCTGCACGGCCTGGAAGGCGAGCAGCGGGCGCCCGAACTGCACCCGAATGGCGGCGTGCTCCACGGCGAGGTCGACGCACCGCTCGAGCGCGCCGACGATCTGGACCGACCGCAGCAGTGCACCGCGCAACCGGAGGTCGACAACGTCATCAGGCGCGACCGGCAGCCGTTCGGCGATGCCGGGGACGCGGGTGCGTGCCCGGCGGGAGGTGGGCAGACGACCGTCGGTCGACCAGGTCAAGTCGGCACTGGCGTGGCGCGACACAACCGCACCGTCGCCGTGGACCTCGACCAGCAGGACCGTGTCCACGTCAGCCCCCCACGGTACGTCGACCGCCCGGCCGCTCCGTGCGACGCCGACGCTCACCACGTCATCGCCCGTGGTCCAGCCGAACCTGTCGGCGAGCCACCGGCCGAGCAGGTCGTGCTCCCCCAGTGGGAGCGCGACCCCGTGCCGAGCCGCCGATCGGTGCAGGGTCCACATCTCCGGCCACCGTGCGCCGGACCCGCCGCGGTCCTCGGGCGTGGTGAGCAGGGTGACGCCGAGCTCGTCGACCTGACGCCAAGCGTCCCGGTCGAGCCCGGTCGGCTCGCGGTCGGACCAGGTCCGGGGAGCAAGGTCGGCGAAGAGCCGGTCGAGCATCGACGAGAAGTCCGGGTCGACGTCGAGACCTGCGTCCGAGATCTCCATGGTCACGCTCCCAGTCCCTTGGCGACGATGCCGCGCAGCACCTCGTTGGTCCCGCCCCGCAACGTGAAGCCGGGGCGGCGGCTCAGGCCGTCGGCCGCCAACCGGTCGACCTCCGGGTCGAGCACGTCGACCACCCACTCGGCCAGGTCCTCGGCGATGTCGCCCTCGGAGCGCGTGCCGATCCCCTTGACCATGGCGGCCAGGAGCTCGGCAGGCACGTTGGCCTGGAGCCGGGTCGCGACGTCGTACGACAGGTGGTGCAGGGCCGCGAGGCGGGCCACGTGGCGACCGACGCCAGCAGCCGACGCACGCACGGGCAGGCCGTTCGCGGTCAGACCCGCCAGGCCGGCGAACGTGGACAGGAAGCGCTCGGGCCCGCTTCTCTCGAACTTGAGCTCGGAGGTGACCTGGCGCCAGCCCTGACCGACCTCGCCGAGCACGTCGGTGTCGCTCACCTCGACGTCGTCGAGGACGACCTCGTTGAAGTGGTGGCTGCCGTCGAACGAGTGGATCGGGTTGACCTGAACGCCCGGTGCGTCGAGCCGTACGAGGAACTGGGTCAGGCCCTCGTGCCGGTGGGCCGGGTCGAGGGACGCGGACCGGGCCAGCACGAAGAACGCGTGGGCACGGTGGGCGCCCGAGGTCCACACCTTGGTCCCCGAGAGCCGCCAGCCGCCGTCGATGCGAGTGGCGCGGGTGCGCACGGAGGCGAGGTCCGAGCCGGAGTCCGGCTCGCTCATCCCGATCGCCCAGTACGACGTACCGCGGGCGATGGCCGGCAGGAACTCCTCACGCTGGGCAGGCGTCCCGAAACGCAGCAGCGACGGGGCGATCTGCCGGTCGGCGATCCAGTGGGCCGCGACAGGTGCCCCTGCGCACAGCAGCTCCTCGGTGACGACGAACCGCTCGAGGTACGTGCGCCCGTGCCCGCCGTACTCGGTAGGGATCGTCATGCCCAGCCAGCCCCGCTCGCCCAGCTTCCGGCTGAACTCCTCGTCCCAGCCGGCCAGCCAGCTGTCGATACCGGGCACGAAGGCGCCCGCCGCACGCTGCTCCTCGACGAAGGCGCGTACCTCGGCCCGCAACGGGGCGAAGGCCGAGGGCGTCATGCCACACCTGCCCGGCGCGGGCCTCGCTCGGCGACGGTGATCGCGACGGCGACGATCAGGATCAGGCCCGAGAAGACGTCCGGCGCCCAGGCCGGGCCGCCGGCCAGCGACAGGCCCAGCGAGCCGGTGCCGATCACGAGGACGGCGAGCACCGCACCCCACGGGTTGAACCGGCCGTGTCGGAACTGGGTCGCTCCGAGGAAGGCCGCGGAGAACGCGGGGATCAGGTAGTGCGCGCCGGCATCGGGCGCACCGGCCTGGAGCCGGGCCGCGAGGATCACGCCGGCGAAGCCGGCCAGCGCGCCGGACACCATGAAGGCCACCACCTTGACGCGGTTGACGCGCACGCCCATCAGGCGCGCCGCTTCGGTGTTGTAGCCGGTCGCGTAGAGCCGGCGGCCCGCAGCGGTCTGCTCCAGCACGAGGCCCATCGCGACCATCAGCGCGATGACGTAGAGGAAAGCGACGTTGATGCCGGCGATCTCGCCGATGGCGATCAGGTTGAAGTCCCCGGACATGCGCTCGGTCAGCACCTTGTCCCCGGACAGCGCGACCGCCATCGCAGCGACGATCGCGCCAGTCCCCAGCGTGGCGATGAGCGACTCCAGGCGGAGCCACACCACCGCCACCGCATTCGCGAGGCCGACCAGCGCTCCGGCGAGCACCCCGCCGAGCGCACACAGGATGGGTTGGAGCGTGGTGGTCGCGAGCAGGTGCCCGGCCACGACGCCGCCGAGGCTCATCGTCGAGCCGATCGAGAGGTCGAACAGCCGGGCCGACAGGACGACGACGAGACTCAACGCGGCGAGCGCGGTGATGGAGTAGTCGCTCATCAGGGTCGTGACGGTCGCGCGATCGAGCCAAAGGTCGGGGATCCAGAGCGCGAACAGGCCGATCATGGCGAGCCAGACGTAGACCGCGCCGATGGTGCCGAACCCGAGGCCCCGCAGGGCACGGGGCCGGTCCGCGCGGGTGCCGGAGCCTCCGCTACCCCCGGTGGCCGTCACCGCTGCGGTGCCGGCCGTCGTACCGCTAATGGTCTCGCTCATCGCTGTCCACCCATCTGTGCCAGGGCCGCGTCGGGCACGGACCGCCGCCGTGCCATCGCGGCAAGAAGTCCTGCCTCGGTCACTGCATCACCGACGAGCTCGTCGACGACCTGCCCGTCCACCAGCACCAGGACGCGGTCGGCCATGCCGACGAGGTCGTCCAGGTCGGCCGAGCAGACGATCGACGGTGTTCCCGTCGCCGCCAGGTCCCGGACCAGCCGGTAGATCGACTGCCGCGCCCCGATGTCGACACCACTCGTGGGGTCGTCGAGCACGAGCACCTTCGGGGCACCGATCAGGCCGCGCGCGAGAGCGACCTTTTGCTTGTTGCCACCGCTGAGCAGGCTGTAGGCCCGGTCCGGATCGCTCGGTGCGACGTCGAGGCGCTCGATCCACTCGCGCGCCACGTCGCGCTCACGGCGTCGCGAGATCCAGCCTCGTCGTACGACGGCCGCGGGGCGGGCCAGACCGATGTTCTCGGCGACGGTCTGCTCTCCGACGGCCGCTGCCGGGTGGCTGTTGGGCAGCACGAGCGCGATGCCGCGGCCGCGTGCCTGCCGCACCGACACTACGGTTTCGCTGGGTGCGCCCGCCATCGTCAGCCTCAGCTGCGCCGGGAGCGCGCCGGCGAGAGCCGACGCGAGCTCCTCGCGCCCGGACCCCGCGATGCCGGCGATGCCGAGCACTTCTCCCTCATGCACCGACAGGTCGACGCGACGCAGCAGGTCTGTCGTCAGGTCGGCGACCGTGAGGACCGGTGATGCCGCGTCGGGGACGGGCCGCAGGTGAGCGCGCCGTCCGATCTCGGCCACTGGGCGACCGACGATGAGCTCGGCGAGCGCGGCCTCGTCCATGCCCTCCGTGTCGTACGTCCCGAGGCTGCGCCCGTCCCGGAGCACCGTGAGCCGATCGGCGATCCCGAGCACCTCACCCAGCCGGTGCGAGACGTAGATGATGCTCACGCCCCGCTCACGCAGGTCGGCGATGACCTGCATCAGCCGGTCGACCTCGGCCGGGGGCAGGGCCGCAGTGGGCTCGTCCAGCACCAGAACCTTCGGTACGCCGTGTGTGTCATCCAGAGCACGCGCGATCGCGACCGCACTGCGCTCGACGGCCGCGAGGCGACCTGCGGGCCGGTCGATGTCGACCTCGACGCCGACTCGAGCCATCAGGTGGCGGACCCGTTCCCGATGGGCACGCCAGGCGATGCGACCGAGCTTGCCGGCGAAACCCGCGGTCAGTCCCACGTTCTCGGCCGCGCCGAGCTCGTCGACGAGACCTAGGTCCTGGTGGACGAAGCGCAGGCCGGCGGCGAGCGATCCGGCCGGGTTGCCCGGATCGAGGCCGACGCCGTCGACCTCGACCCGGGAGCCGGGGTCGGGGCGGTGGAATCCCGAGAGGACCTTGATGAGCGTCGACTTCCCCGACCCGTTCTCACCCACCAGGGCGTGCACCTCACCGGCACGGACCTCGAGGTCCACCCCGCTCAGCGCGCGCTGAGCGGGAAAGGTCTTGCTCACGCCGCTCAGCCGGAGTCGCACGTCGCTCATCTCCCACACCCCTGTCTTGTCTGGATGGCTCAGTCCGCCGCCCGGGTGGGCGTCAGGACAGGCCCCACAGCGCGCGGTACTGCTCGCGGTAGTCCGCGACCGTCGGGTAGGTCTCGGACGCGGTGGGCTGCGACTCCTTCGTCACGATCCACTCGGGCCAGGTGTCCCGGTCGGTCGACGGCGTCGTGTCCGCCCCGTTGAACGCACGGATGAAGTAGTCGACGGCCCGCCACATTTCCTCGTCGCTCGCGGCGGTCAGCACCGCGGTGAGGAAGTCGCCATCGGCGAGGTACTGGTTGGCCGCGACGTTGTAGGCACCGAGCCCGACGACCTGCACGTCGGCCGGGCTGAGGCCGGCCGAGCGGAGTGCGGCCGGAAGGCCGACCGCCATGTCGGTGAGCCCGATGTCGACCCAGTTGACGCCGGCGTTGCGCCGCAGGTACGCCGCCACGCGGGTCGGGAGATCCTTGCCGAGGCTGGTCGAGGGCAGCTCCAGGATCTTGACGGAGCACTTCGCGCAGGCTGCCTCGACGCTGGCCTTGTAGCTCTCGGCCATGACCTCGAGGCTGGGCAGCACCTCGCCGACCGTGACTGCGACCGCGTTGAGCTGGTCTCCCGCCTTGGACAGGGTGTACTTGGCGATCGTCTCGCCGGCCGCCTCGTAGGTGTCGCGGCCGAGCAGGACACCGGTCACGCCGCCGCCGACGGGGTCGACCATGTTCATGCGCAGCACCGGGATCCCCTTCGCCTCGAGCTGCTGGAGCTCGCTGTCGAAGAACCGCCGGTCGTGGCCGAGTCCGATGACCCCGTCCGGAGCGAGCCGCACGGCCTGCGCCCACGCCGTCTTGATCTCCTCCGGCGTCGCGCCGGTCGGGATCACCTTCAGGTCCCACCCGACGGCGTCGGTGGCCTCTTCGAGCGCCTTGCCCAGTGACTCGCAGGCCGGGAGGCTGCACTGCAGGTAGGCCAGCTGCTTGCCCTTCGGGACCGTGTCGACCGGGACGTCGAGCCCGATCGACGTCGGCCGCTCGAGCAGGTCTGCAACCTGTGCCGCCATCTCCTTGCCGAGCGCCTGCGCCTCGCCGGCGTTGGCTGCGCCCGACTCGTCGTCCGGGGCACTGCAGGCCGTCAGGGCCAGACCCAGGGCAAGAGCGGCGCCCGCGGCACCTCGAACCAATCCACGCATGGGAGACTCACTTTCCACTCATTACACACCGACCGGTCGGTTTGATTTGGCCAACCGTATGGCCCCGGTCACATCGCGTCAACCCCTACGTGGTCGCGTTCTCCTGAGGCTCAATGCCGGCGACCGGCAGAACCTCGTCCAGCACGGTCAGCGCCGACATGGCGCGCGGCCATCCGGCATAGAAGGCCAGCTGCAGCACCAGCTCGGCGATCTCGTCGCGGCCGACGCCGCAGGCCGCGGCCCGTGGCCCGTGGAACCTCAGCTGCTCGACATTGCCGCCTGCGATCAACACCGACAATGTCGCCAGCGCCCGATCCCGCGGGGACAGACCAGGACGGCTGAGGACATCGCCGAAGAGTGTGGTCTCGGTCATGTCGGCCAGCCCCGGCGAGAAACGACGGACCGCCACGAGCGCCTCTGCCAGCGCGGCGTCGGTCTCGGCTGTCACAGCCCCTCCAGGACGAGCGCGTTGGCCATCCCGCCGGCCTCGCAGATGGTCTGCAGCCCGTACCGGATGCCCTCTCGCCGCATGCGATGCACGAGGGTCGTGGTCAGGCGCGTGCCGGAACAACCCAGCGGATGGCCCAGCGCGATTGCGCCACCGTCCGGGTTGAGGAGCACCGGGTCGGCGCCGGTCTCGGCGAGCCAGGCAAGCGCGACCGATGCGAAGGCCTCGTTGACCTCGACCGAACCGATGTCCGCGAGCCGAAGGCCGGCACGAGCCAGCACCTTGGCCGTCGCCGGTATCGGGCCGGTCAGCATCATGACCGGATCGACACCCACGACCGCGCTGCTGTGCACCCGCGCCAGCGGCTCGAGGCCGAGTTCGGCCGCCTTCTCGGTGCTGGCGAGCAGGACCGCAGAGGCGCCGTCGGAGATCTGTGACGCGTTCCCCGCAGTGACGCGACCGTCGTCCGCGAACGCCGGACGCAGCTGCGCCAGGCGCTCGAGCGACCCATCTTCCCGAATGCCCTCGTCGACTGCCACGATCCCGTCCTCGGTGCGGACAGGCACGATCTCTGCTTCGAAGTTGCCAGCAGAGCGCGCGGCCGCGGCCCGAGTGTGGGACTCGAGGCTGAACTGGTCGAGCACCGTGCGCGAGAAGTCCCACGCCCGCGCGATCAGCTCCGCGGCCTGACCCTGTGAGAACTCGACGTCCGGGTAGCGCGCCGCGATCGCCGGCCCGCGCGCGGATCCGTGGCCGCTGGACCGGGTCGCCCCCATCGGCACCCGCGACATCGACTCGACGCCCCCGACGACCACCAGGTCGTAGTGCCCCGCCACGACGCCGGCGGCCCCGAACGCGAGCGCCTGCTGCGAGGAGCCGCAGGCCCGGTCGACCGTCGTACCCGGCACGGTGTCGGGCCAGCCCGCCGCGAGGGCGGTCCAGCGGCCGACGTTGGAGGACTGCTCACCGATGCTCGTCACGCAACCCCAGATGACATCCTCGACGAGACCCGGGTCGACGCCGGTGCGCTGCACCAGCGCGGAGAGCACCTGGGCGCCGAGGTCCACCGGGTGGACCGAGGAGAGGCCGCCTCCCCGCTTGCCCAGCGGGGTGCGGACGGCATCGATGATCACGGCTTCAGCCATGTCTGACCTTTCGTTTCGGGCGGCCGGTCACGCGAAGCTGCGTCCGCCGCAGGAGTAGAGGACCTGACCGGTCACGTACGACGCAGCGTCGGAGGCCAGCCACTCGACGGCTTCTGCGATGTCCAGGGGTTGGCCGGGCACCTCCAGCGGAATGGCGTCGACGACCCGCTGCCTGACCTCGGCGGGCATGGCGAGGGTCATCTCGGACTCGACGAAGCCCGGCGCCACGGCATTGACCCGCAGCCGCGGAGCGAAGGCGAGCGCGTGGGCCCGGGTGAGCCCGATGACGCCGCCCTTGGCGATCCCGTAGTTGAACTGGCCGACGTTGCCGAGCTGGGCGCGCGAACTGATGTTGACGACCGCGCCGTGGTCGACGAGCAGCGGTGCGATCGCCTCGGTCAGCGCGTGGGTGCCCCCGAGGTTGACCCGGACGACGGCACGGAAGGCGGCCTCGTCCATGCTGCGCAGGAGGCTGTCGCGGGTGATGCCGGCGTTGTTGACCAGCACACGCGGGGCGCTGCCGCCCTCCTGGACGGCTGCGACGATCCGGGTCACGTCCGCAGGATCGGCGATGTCGGCGCGGACGCCCGAGCCGCCGAGCTCTGCCGCGGTGTCGTGCACCCGCTCGTCCAGGTCCACGAGCAGGAGGGCGTGCCCGGCCTCGGCGAGCCGGGCTGCGATGGCCTGCCCGATGCCGCGGGCGGCACCGGTGACGATGGCGAGGCTCACGGCAGCATCGCCCCCACGTGGGAGGAACCGACCATCACCGTCTGCCCCCGTCCGACCCCGGTCGCCACGAGGAACTCGACCGTCGCCGCCACGCGCGACGGGGGCTCGGCGCCGTCGTACCCGATGACGCTGGCGTACTCGTCCTTACGCAGGCCCTCGAAGGCCAGGCACCGTCCGCCGGCCACCAGTCCGACGGCGACCGCCGCGTCGAGCGGAGCCCCGCGACCGACCGCCGCCGCCGCATCCACGACGAACACGACGGGCGCGTTCTCCTGGGCCGCGGCATGAGCCAGTCGGTACGCGCGCGTCAACTCCTCCTCCGCCTCGGCCCACGTCGTCACCCGTGCCGGCCCGAAGACGACACCGTCCTCTGCGCGTCCCCCGGACGAGCCGAGCTCACCCAGAGCCGTTGCCAGGGCGGGGTCCGCCACCTCGATCCTCATTGCGCTCCTCTCCTCCACGTCGCCTGATCCGTCCTCCTCCGTCCGCTCACCAGCGGGAGACGACGAGCTTCTCCTCGGTGTAGAAGCGGAGCGGGGCGTCGCCGCACACGTGGGTCTCGCCGTAGAACGAAGCGCCGAGTCCGCCCATCACGAAGTTCGCGGGCGGCGCCGGGAAGGTGTTGATGCCGATGTTGCCGGCGCGGGAGGCCCTCTCGAAGCGTCGGGCGGCGCTGCCGGACCGGGTGAAGAGCGTCGATGCATTGCCGAACTCGGTGTCGTTCGACAGTGCGATCGCCTCGTCGAGGTCACCGACCCGGTGCATCGCGATGACCGGCCCGAAGGTCTCCTGGAACTCGGCTGGGTGGGTCGGGCGGAGGTCGGCCAGGACCGTCGGCCCGACGAAGTATCCTTCGCTCGAGGCCGACGGCGTGCGGGGGACGACGCCGCGTCCGTCACGCACGGCGGTCGCACCTGCGTCGACGGCCTCGCCGATCAGGCCCTCGAGCCGGGCCCGGCTGGCCGCGCTCACGACGGGGCCCATCGTGGTGCCCTCGTCCAGGCCGGCGCCGATCACCAGCTGGTCCGTCAGCATCGCGACCCGCTCGACGATCTCGTCGTACACATCGTCGAGCACGATGATGCGGGTGCCTGCGAGGCACCGCTGACCGGCCATGCCGAAGGCGGAGGTCACGATGCCCTCCGCCGCGAGCCGGAGATCGGCGTCGGAGGCCACCAGGATGGGGTTCTTCGCGCCGCCGTTGGCCTGGACCCGCTTGCCGAGAGACGACGCCCGCTCGTGGATGGCCTTCGCCGTCGGCGTCGAGGTGATGCAGGAGACCGCGGCGACGTCCGGGTGGTCGATCAGCCGCTTGCTGACCTCGGCCCGTCCGTGCACGAGGTTGAGGACACCATGGGGCAGGCCCGCCTCGGCGAAGAGGTGGAAGAGTGCGGTCGTCGCGATCGGGTCCTGCTCGGACGGCTTGACGACGAGCGTGTTGCCGGTCACCAGCGCCCAGGCCGAGAACTGGCTGGAGTTCATCACCGGGAAGTTGAACGGCGTGATCGCCACGCACACGCCGAGCGGCTCCCGGGCGTTGCGTGCCTCGATCGGTCCAGCGACGTGACCGGACCGTGAGTGCATCAGCATCGGCGCGGCGAGGGCGGTGTCGATGAACTCCGCCGCCCGCATCACCTCGCCGCGGGCCTCCTCGAGGGTCTTGCCCTGGTCGAGGCTGATCGTGCGTGCCAACTGCTCGCCGTTGCCGACGACGTTCGCGCGCATCATGTGCAGGTACTGCACCCGGCGCGTGATCGAGAGCTCGCTCCACTCCTCGAAGGCCGCGGATGCGGCCGCCACGGCGGCGTCCACCTCGGCATCCGTGGCTGCTGCCAGCTCGGCAACACGTCGTCCGGTCGCGGGGTCGAACACGTCGATCCCGTCCGATCCGGACCCGGTGACGAACTCTCCGTCGATCCAGTGCTGGGGCTGCGTGACGTCCTGGGGGTTGTTCATCGAAGACTTCCTTCCGCTCGGGGGTCGGTTCCGGTGGGCGATGCCGCCCTCAGGCGAGGGCCGGGGTGCCGTAGGGAACGCCGAGATCCCCGCCGACGTGGTGGTCCTTCAGCGCCGGGAGCACCTCGCGCGCGATCAGGTCGAAGTTCTTGTCCGCGACATCCTCCGGCATTCCGCCGAAGGCCGGCACCAGCAGGACGCCGCCGGCGTCGAGCCGGTCGACGTACGAGAGCAGCTTCTCGACGACCTGGTCCGGCGTGCCCCAGACCTGGAGGTCCGCGAGGAACCCGGCGAAGCCGTCCACGCCGTGCTTCTCGATGTTCCGCGCCAGTCCGGCGTAGTACTCGTAGCCGTTGATCTGCGCGAACCCGACGTTGTCGAACTCGTAGTGCTCAACGGTCGAGAGCGCGTAGCGCTGCAGGTACTTGTCGCGCATCTCCTGCGCCCCGGCCTCGGTGTCGGAGACGCCGGTGAACACGCAGATGATCGGCTTGGGCGGCTCCTCGCCGTTGATCTCGAGGTAGCGCCGCCGGTAGGTCTCGAGCTCGGCCTCCACGGTCTCCCACGGCTTCTGGGCGATGACCATGAGCCCAACGCCGAGCCGCGCCATGATGTCCATCGACTCGGGCGAGACGGCCGACGCGAAGCTGCGGCCACGGAAGGATGCGTAGGGGTCGGGGCGCAGGGTCACGCGCGGCTGCTGGTAGAGCTCGCCGTCGTACTCGATGACGCCGGACTCGAGGCCGGCCAGCACGGCTTCGGAGTACTCCACGAAGCGCCGGCGAGACTCGCCCATCGGCACCCGGAAGCCCTCGAACTCGACCCGGCCCAGTCCGCGGCCCATCCCGAGGATCGCCCGCCCTTGGGACAGGTGGTCCAGCATCAGGAAGCTCTCGGCTGTGCGGATCGGGTCCTGCCAGGGCAGCACGGTCACCATTGTGCCCAGGCGCAGCCGCTCGGTCTGCGCCGCAACCCAGGCGAGGAACTGCGGCACGTTGGGCGTGAGCTCGTAATCGGTGAAGTGGTGCTCCGGGACCCACAACGAGTCGAACCCCGCCTCCTCGGCCCGCTGGGCGTACCGCACCTCGCTGCTGATCACGTCGCGGTCAGTGCGTGCGCGATCGAGATTCTGGAACGTGAGAGTGATGCCTGTGTGCATGGAACCTCTACCAGCCTGTCTGAGTCATCCGGTACATACCGACCGGTCGGTTTATTTGTAGGAGAATAGACCGCGTGCGCGCGAGACCGCAAGCCCCAGGGGAGGACGCGCCGCCCGGCCGCTGTCAGCCGGCGTCTGGGCGCACCGCGATCACGTCGATCTGGACCCGGATGTCGGAGGCGAGACCGACGACGAAGGTGCAACGCGCCGGGTAGGGGCCGTCGCCGAAGGCATCCTTGAATGCCGGGATGAACTCGAAGCGGTGCTCGTCGTGCCGCAGGTAGCAGGTCGTCTTGACCACGTCGCGTCGAGAGAGACCCGCCTCGCCGAGGATGTGGTCGATGTTCTCGAAGGCGATCCGCACCTCGTCGGCGATCGTCACCGCATCCTCGCGGCGCTTCAGGGTCGTCGGGTCCATCGCGAGGCCGGTGGCGAACGCGAGCGACTCCGTCGCGGTCCCGGACGAGAGCCCGGCCCCACTGTAGTCACCGACGGCGGCGGGGTTCAGGTACTGCGTCATGACGTGCTCCTCAGCTCGAGACGATCAGGTCGAACGGGCGGTTGTAGAGGATGTCCTCGACGACCTCCCTCGGAATGGGCAGCGGCATCGCGAGATCGGCGATCGCCAGGAAGTCCCGGGCAGCGTCGCCCGGATGGAAGGACGGGAAGTCCGAGCCGAAGACCAGGCGATCGGTGACATGTCCTTCGATCGCCAGCCGCAGCCCGTTGTACATCTGCCAGGCCTTCACGGGCATCGTCGAGACATCGGCGAATACGTTGCGGTTCTTCATCATCAGCTCGACGGTCTCGTTCATCCACGGCTTGCCGAAGTGCGCGAGTAGGATGTTGGTGTCCCGGAACTCGCGGGCGACCTTGTCGAGCATGCTCGGGTAGGCGAACTCGAGGAAGCCGTCAGGCGCGAAGACGCTGGCCTGGTGGAACATCAGGAAGATGCCCTCCTCCGCGGCGACCCGGTAGACCTCGTAGGCCTCGTCGCAGTGCGGGTGGAAGCCCTGGTACGGCGGTGACAGCTTCACGCCGTGGAGGCCGAACTCCCGGATGGCCTGGCGCAGCGCGGCAGCAGCCCCTGGCTGCGTCGGATCGACGCTGCCGACGGCGATGGCACGGCCTTTGTTGGCCTGGAGGTACTCCCCCAGGTAGTCATTCGGCACAAACATGCCCATCCGCGCGATCTGCAGCCCGATCAGCGCGAACCTCTCGACTCCGGCCTCCGCCATCACGCGCGAGTGCTCGGCGAGGTCGGCCTCGCCGAAGGCCGGCCGGCCGACGAGCTCGGTCCCGCGGTCGGTCCACACCGGCCCGCAGTGCTCGGGCTTGAAGATGTGGGTGTGCCAGTCCACGAACGGCCGCAACGGCACCACCTGCTCGGACATGCCGCTCATCCCGCCTGGGCGCGCGGACGCACGGCGATGGCGTCGAGCTCGACCCGGCAGCCTCCGGCGATGCCGACGGAGTAGGTCACCCGCGAGGGATACGGGCCATCGCCGAAGAACTCCTTGTAGGCCGTCCAGAACTCCGGCCGGAAGGAGTCGTCGCTGAGGTAGCAGGTCATCTTCACGATGTCGCGCCGTGTCGCGCCGGCAGCGTGCAGGATCTCGTCGATCTCCTCGAGGCACAGCCGGGTCTCCGCGGCAACAGTCACCGCATCGGCACGCCGAGCCATCGTCTCGAAGTCGAAGGCCATACCGCCTGCGAACACCCAGTCACGGGTCGCCGTCCCCGGGTTCATGCCGTACTCCGGATAGGGCAGGCCCGCCGGGTTGAGGTACTCCGTCATGTCGTCCTCCTCCGTTGGTGACGCGAGTCAGTGGATGGCACTGGCCGGGAGCTGTGCGCCTGCCTCGTGGAGCGCGGGCATGATGTGCTCGGCGAAGAGGCGCATCGCCCTCGAGATCGCCTCGTTGCTGTCGATGCCCGGGACACCGAACTGCAGCAGCCAGTTCTGCACGTGGTGGGACGCCGTCATCCGGAGCATCTGCTCGCGTACCGTCGCGGGCGATCCGATGAACAGGTGGTCGCGCTCATAGAGGAAGTCGTAGGCCTCGGCGTCGGAGAAGCCCTGCCAGTCGACGCTCGACGGGTCCTCGTCGGCGTCCAGCCACACGGAGATGTCGCGCACCGCGCAGACGAAGCGGAAGAAGTCAGCGATCGACGACTCCGTGGCCGCGCGGGCCTCCTCGTCGGTGTCGGCGACGAACGCCATGCGGAGCACCGACGTGTTGACACCCAGCGGCAGGGTCTCGCCGTGCGCCTCGCGATAGGACTCCTGGTAGGCCTCGTTGAGGCCAGTGAGCACCTTCCCGGTGGGATACCAGGTGATCGCGCCGATGCCCTTGTGAGCGGCGTCTCGGAAGCCACGCTCGGACTCTGTGACGGCGAACAGCGGCGGATAGGGGTCCTGGTAGCACTTCGGGTACATCGCGAACGCGACCAGGTTGCCCTCGTCATCGAGCCAGCCCTCGGGCTCAGGAGCGCCGGGTGCGTGGATGTACTTGGTGTCAGGCGTCGGCAGCGTGTAGCGCTTGCCCTGGTAGCTGAAGACTTCCTCGGTCCACAGCTTCTGCACGATGTCGTACTTCTCGTCGAAGATCTCGATGCTGCTGTCCGCGCCACCCCAGCGGTCGGCCTCCGGATTGAGGTTCTTCACCTCGATCGGGAGGATGCCGCGGCCGAAGGCCACGTCGAGGCGTCCGTCAGCGAAGTGGTCGAGCATCGCGAGGTCCTCGGCCACGCGGATCGGGTGCCACAGGGTGATCGAGACGGCGGCCATCCCGAAGCGGATGTTGGTCGTGCGCGCCGCCAGGTCCGCGGCCAGCAGGATCGGGTTGGGACTCGCGTCCGTCCCGTCGACGTCGAAGTGGTGCTCACCGAGCCACACCCGGTCGAAGCCCAGCTCGTCCGCCAGTTGGGCGTGCTGCCGCGCGGCCTGGAGCACGCCGTTCCACGACATCTCGCCCGTCCGGTTGGTCAGGGCGTAAAGCAGATCGATCTTCATCGCAACTCCCAGTCACTCGGTCACTCGTCCGCCGTATCGCGAACGTACCAGTCGGTATCTTGTCTGGCTCGGTCCTGCGCGTCAACCCACTCGCCTGGCGCAGTTTCAGGTTCAGTCAGTCCAAAGAGGACCATTGCCAACGTGAGTCCGATCACCGTAACATACCGACCCGTCGGTTTGTAGTGCTCATCAAAGGAGATCTTGCCATGTCTACGACCATCGACAGCCACCAGTTCCGTGAAGTGCTCGGTCAGTACCCGACCGGTGTGTGCGTCGTCACCGCTGCACCGGGCGAGGGTCCTGCCGCAGGGTTCGTGGTCGGTTCCTTCACCTCGGTGTCCCTCGACCCGCCGCTCGTGGCGTTCTTCCCGGACAAGAAGTCGACGAGCTGGCCGAAGATCGCCCCTGCCGGCCACTTCTGCGTGAACATCCTCAGTGCCGACCAGGAGCACCTGTGCCGGCGGTTCGCGTCGAAGGCCGAGGACAAGTTCGCCGGGGTGGACACGCGTGCCGCGCCGACGGGCGCGCCCATCCTGGACGGCGTCGTCGCCTGGATCGACTGTGAGCTCGAGTCCGTTGCAGACGCCGGCGACCACTACATCGTCCTCGGGCGCGTTCGCGAGCTCCAGATCGAGACCGGCGCGCTCCCCCTCCTGTTCTTCCAGGGCGGGTACGGACGCTTCTCCCCTCTGTCCCTGGCTGCGACGACCGTCCGAGGCACCCTCACCGACGAGCTCCGCGAGCTCGACCTGATCCGCGGCGAGATGGAGTCCCTCGCGACCGATCTGTCGTCGCGGTGCGTCGCGACGGTCGTCGACGGCGAGGACCTGATCGTGCTCGGCAACGCAGGCAGCCCGGACGCCGGCGCGCGGGCGACACTGGTCGGGGTGCACCTCCCGTTCGCCCCCAGCTACGGCTCGGCCTTCGCCGCCTGGTTCGACGACGAGCGCCTCGACGACTTCGTCGGACAGGTTCCCGCCGAGAGCCGGGACGAGGAGCGCCGCCGGATCACCCGGGTCCGGGACCGCGGCTACTCGGTGGGCCTGATCAACGGCGCCCAGCGGGAGTTCGCCTCGGCCCTGAGCCTGCTCGAGCAGGACCCGAACGCCCGCGACCAGGCCACGCTCAAGCCGCTCGTCGAGCAGCTGCACTACGACCCGGTCGTCCTCACCGACGAGGACAAGTCCGACATCCGGGTGATCGCCGCACCCGTCTTCCGCGCGGGCGGCGAGGTGGCGCTCGCGCTGACCGTCTACGGCTTCCCGAAGCCGAACGGCGCTGTGGACGAGTACGTCGCCCGGCTGCTCGAGGCGACGCAGCGAGCCTCGCGCCTGCTCGGCTTCGAGGACGACGCCTGACCTGGACCACGGCACGGGGCGCCCGACGCCCCGCTGCCGCCGGTCACGGGCCATCGGCCGCGCGGCCGATCAGCGCCGCGAGCTGAACCCGGTTGGCGAGGTCGAGCTTGCCGAGGATGTGGTCCACGTGCTTCTCGACGGTGCGCACCGAGATGAACAACTGCGCCGCGATGCTCCGATTCGTGAGCCCGGCGGCCACGAGACTCGCGACCTCCATCTCGCGCCTCGTCAACGGCACGTCGTACGGCTCGGTATTCCCACTCACCTCACCCAGCGCGAAGCCGATGGCGGTGTCCATGTCCCAGGCGGCTCCCTCCGCATAGGCGGCCTCCGCCCGGCGGTCGTGCAGGCGCAACGTCTCCTGCGTCTCCTGGTGATAGGTCAACATCGAGCGGCTCGCCTCGATCGGCATGCCGACCTGGCGCAGGACGGTCTCAGCCGCGCCCATCAACCGGCCGGCACGGGTCGACTCACCGTTCGCCGCCGCGATCCACGACATCGCCTCGAGACAGACGCCGACGCCGAGCCGGTCGTCCAGCGCCCGCTTGGCACGCAGACTCGCTCGTTCGAGCGACTCCGCCCCGTCGATGTCACCCTGCCTCCACTTGTCGATGCCGTACGCCCACAGCGAGAAGGAACTCCACCAGGACTCACCGACCGTTCCGGCCAGGTCCTGGCAACGCCGCTGCCAATGCACGGCCCGCTCGATGTCGCCGGCGAAGCCGTAGGCGATGCCGAGCTCGAAGAGGGAGTGGAGCTGCCCCGTCAGGTGCCCCAGCTCGGCGAAGCCAGCGACGGCGGACTCGAGTCGGTCGATTGACGTCGCGAGGTCCCCCTGGAACATCGCCAGCAGTCCCCATGTCTGCACCACGTACGTCGCCAGCGCCCCATCCCCGACCTCGTCCGCGATCCGGCCGGCTTCCTCCAGCATCTGGGGCACGGTCGCGTGGTCGTTCTGGAGCACGGCCAGCCAAGAGCTGAGTCGAAGGGCCCGACCGCGGTCGGTCGTCGCCGAGGCGTCCGCAGCGAGGAGGGTGTCGAGCCACAGGCGAGCCTCGCTGAGGAAGCCGCTCGCCAGCCAGAAGTTCTCGATGCTCGCCACGAGCCGCATCCCGCGCCGGGGGTCATCGGCCAGGCACGACTGCAACGCGACGCGGAGGTTCGGGTAGTCCCAGCGCAGGCGGTCCAGCCACTCGACCTGGGCGGGGCCCGACCACCCATCGTCGGCTCGCGCGGCGAGCGCAGCGAACCACTCGCGGTGCCGGCGGTCCAGCTCGGCGAGCTCGTCGGCGTCCAGCCGTTCGGCGCCGTACTGGCGGATCGTCTCGAGCATCGCGTAACGGGGCTCGCCCGCCTGCATCACCCGCGTGATGATCGACTTGTCCACGAGGCCCGAGACGAGCTCGAGGATCGAGTCGCGCGTCGCGTCGCCGGCCACTGTCTCGGCAGCCTCCAGGCTGAAGCCGCCGGAGAAGACCGACAGCCGCGACCAGAGCTGGCGCTCCCGCGGCGAGCAGAGCTCGTAGGTTCCGTCGATGGACGCACGCAAAGACTGGTGCCGGGCGGGCGCGGTCCGGCTGCCCTGCGTGAGCAGGTGGAACCGGTCTGCAGTCCGGGTGACCAGCTCGCCCAGGGGGAGCAGCCGCAGCCGTACGGCGGCGAGCTCGATCGCCAACGGGATCCCATCGAGAAGACGGCACAGCTCGCGGATCTGCTCCTGCTCGTCCGGGGTCACCACGAGCCCCGGGACAGCCGACGAGGCACGGTCGAGGAAGAGGCTCATCGCCTCGCTCTCGGCGGACGCACTGCCGTCGGACGCCACCGAGAGAGGCGGAACCCGGACGACGGCCTCACCGTCGAGGCCGAGCACCTGCCGGCTGGTCGTGAGCACGCTGAGGCCCGGACAGGCGCGCAACAGGCTGTCAACCAGGGAGGCGATCGGCTCGACCAGGTGCTCACAGTTGTCGAGCACGAGGAGCACCCGCCGGTCACCGAGGAACTCCACGACCGTGTCCAGCTGCCAGCGGGCCGACTGCTCACGCACTCCGAGGGCGGTGTTGAGGGTGTAGCCGAGGAGGGCCGGCTCGAGCACGTCCGCGAGGCGTGCGAACCGCACCTCGTCGAAGTCGTCGCGGGCACGCGTCGCCAGCTCGAGCGCCAGCCTGGTCTTGCCGACACCGCCGAGCCCGATCAGGGTGACCAGGCGTGAGCGCTCGAGCGCTTCCCGCGCCAGGCTCTGCTCACGACGGCGTCCGATGAACCGGGTGAGCTCAGCTGGGACGGCGCCCGGGCCGTCCGCCTCGCGGCGCGCACCGGAGGAAGGCTGGACCACTCTCCTAGTCTGCCGCACCTCGTACCAGCCGGACCCCGCCGTGAGCGTCATCTCGACAGGACCTCAGGCCGTGACCGGGTGCCGGTCCACCGGCGCCACGGAAGCCGGCTGCCAGTCAGCCAGGACGGCGTCGACCACCGGACGGAGCCAGGTGACCTGGCCGTCGAACCTGGCCAGCTGTTCGCGCCGTACCCAGCGGTGGGCGACATGCTCCTCGCCGAGCTGCAGTCGCCGCTGGTCGGTCCGGGCAAGGACGGTGTGGATCCGCCGGTCACGGCCCCGATCCTCGGCGAACTGCAGCACCGGCCCGGCGCGGAGCACGCTGAGGTCGCGCACGACGAGACCCGTCGCGGCGTGCAGGATGCGCGCCGCCGCCGCGACGGCGTCGTCGTCGGGGCCGAGCGCGTCGTGGACACAGCGCCATCGACCCCGGTCGGAGCCCGATCGTTCACCTCGCTTGAAGATGCCCACGCGGCCGCGCCACACCAGCGTGACGGCCACCAGGTCCCGGGACTCGTCGTCGCCGCTCATCGCCCCAGAACCAGGTCGGCGGCCCGCTCGGCGATCATCACCGTGGCGGCGTTGGTGTTGCTCGACACGATGGTCGGCATCACCGAGGCGTCGGCGACGCGGATCCCGGTCAGGCCGTGCACCCGCAGCTGGGGGTCCACGACGGCGTCCGGTCCGACACCCATCCGGCAGGTTCCCGATAGGTGGAAGAAGCTGCTCACCGAATCGCGCACGACGCCCTCGAGCTCACGTCGACCGAGCTGGAGCAACGAGGCCGCCTGCGACCGCCCACCCCAGGTCGCGAAGGCTCCTGTCCGCACCAGCTCGTCGACGGCCTCGATGCCGGCGACGAGCTGGTCGACGTCGTACTGCTCGCTCAGGTAGCGGGGGTCGATCAGCGGTGCGACGCCCGGATCGGCCGAGACGAGGCGCAGCTCGCCCCGGCTCCGCGGCTGCATGTGACCGACGCCGAAGGTGAAGCTGTTCTCCAGTGGCTCCTGCCAGGGCAGGTGGTAGTCGACCTGGACCTGCACGATCTGCAGCTCGGGTGCCGCCTGGCCCGGGTCGGTGCGCAGGAACAGCGTCGCCTCCGCGTACTGACCGCTGGGCGGCGGAAGCGGCCGCTCGGCCTGCACGCGGATCCCGGCCAGCATCACGTGGTCTTGGAGGTTCTGGCCGACCGGGAGGTCCAGCACCGGCGCAACGCCCACGGCGGCGAGATCCGCGGCCGGCCCGATGCCGGACGACATCAGCAGGTGGGGAGAGCCGACGGCACCGGAGCAGAGCAGCACCTCCTGGTCGGCGTACGCCTGCTCGACTGCGCCCGACGCGACGTACTCCACTCCCCGACAGCGGCCGTGCTCGATGATCAGCCTGCGGGCCCGTGCCCCCGTGCGGATCGTGAGGTTCGCACGCCCGGCTGCCGGCCGCAGGTACGCCGTCGCCGTGCTCTGGCGGCGTCCGTCGACGATGAGCAGGTCATGCGTCGCGGCGCCGGTCAGGTCGCCGTCGTTGAGGTCGTTCGCGACGACGTGACCGGCGAGGCGGGCCGCCTCGACGTGCGCGACGCTGAGCGGGTGCGGCGCTGCGACCGGCTGGGGTCGTAGCGGACCGTCGGTGCCGCGTACGCGTGGATCGCCGTGCGGGACGGACTCGGAACGCCGGAAGTACGGCAGCACGTCCTCGTACGCCCACCCCTCCGCTCCGGAGTCACGCCAGCCGTCGAAGTCCGATCGGTGGCCCCGCAGATGGGCCATCACGTTGATCGACCCCGAACCGCCGAGGATTCGCCCCCGGTGCGCCGGCACGGACCGGCCGGTCGCCGCCTGGACAGTCGTGCTGAATCCCCAATCCGCGTCGCCGCCGAGCAGCGCCGGCCAGGCACCCGGCGACTCGACGTCGTCGCGGCGTTCGTCCCCGCCTGCCTCGAGAAGCAGGACGGAGACGTCGGGGTCCTCACTCAGGCGTGCGGCCAGCACGCTGCCTGCAGAACCCCCGCCGACGATGACGATGTCATGGCTCGTCACGATCCGCCCATCAGAGGTGGACCACGACGGTCTTGAGCTCGAGGAAGTCGTCGAGGCTCTCCTTGCAGGTCTCGCGGCCCCAACCGGACTGCTTGTAACCGCCGAAGGGGAGAGCCGCGTCCACGGCCTGGTAGCAGTTGACCCACACCTGGCCGGACTCGATGGCTGCTGCCATGCGGTGCGCTCGACCCACGTCCCGGGTCCACACGCCGGCGCCGAGGCCGAAGTCGGACGCGTTCGCGAGGGCAGTGACCTCCGCCTCGGTGTCGAACGGGACCACCGACAGCACCGGGCCGAAGATCTCCTCACGCAGCACCCGCGAGTCGGGGCGCAGGTCGGCGACGACGGTGGGCTGCACGAAGTAGCCCTCCTCGCCCCACGCCTCGCCACCGGCGACGACACGACCGTCCTGCTTGCTCAGCGCGAGGTAGTCCAGCACCTTGTCGCGGTGCTCGCCGGAGATGAGCGGGCCCATCTCGCTGCTGTCGTCGAGGCCAGGGCCGAGCTTGATGCTGCTGGCCCGGGCCGCGAGGCCCGCCAGCACGTCGTCGTACACCTCGCGCTGGGCGTACAGCCGCGAGCCCGCGATGCAGCTCTCGCCCTGTCCCGCGAAGATCGCCATGCCGGCCGACACGATCGACCGCTCGAGATCGGCGTCGTCGAAGATGATGTGCGGCGACTTGCCGCCGAGCTCCAGGGACACCCGCTTGAGGGTGCCGGTCGCAGCCCGCGCGATCGCCTTCCCGGTCTCCACGGACCCGGTGAAGGTCACCTTGTTGACCCCCGGGTGGTTGACCAGGGCGACGCCCGCGGACTCACCAAGGCCGGTCACGTAGTTGACCACACCCTCCGGGATGCCCGCCTCGAGCACCAGCTCGGCCAGTCGCGCCATCGCCAGCGGCGTCTGCTCGGCAGGCTTGATCACGATGGTGTTCCCGGTGGCCAGCGCGGGCGCGAGCTTCTTGATCGCCATCATCAGTGGGAGGTTCCACGGGATGATCGCCGCCACCACGCCGACCGGCTCCCGCCGGGTGTAGGCGTGGTACGGGCCACCGAAGTTGTGCGGGAAGGACACCGGGATCGTGTCGCCCGTGATCTTTGTCGGCCAGCCGGAGTAGTAGTGGAGGATGTCGACGGAGAACGGTACGTCGATGTAGCGGGCCTCCATGATCGGCATGCCCACGTCGAGGGACTCGAGCTGCGCCAGCTGCTCGGTGTCCCGCTCGACCAGATCGGCGAGCTTCGCGATCATTCGTCCGCGCTGGATCGGCGTGACCTTGGCCCAGTCGCCACGCAGCGCCGTACGCGCCGCGGCGACGGCCCGGTCGACGTCGGCCGCACTGCCTGCGGCGGACTGGGCGACCACTGCGCCCGTCGACGGGTTGAAGACGTCCAGCGTCTCGCCGGTCGACGACTCGACCCAGTCCGCGCCGATCAGCATCCGCGTCGCCTTGGCGACCTGGGCCTGCAGGTCCTCGGAGAGAGAGGAGGTGATGGTCATGGCAGGTCTCCTCAGGCCTTCGCGGGAACGGTCGGCGGGGTGAAGTTCTTCATCAGCGGGAAGACCTCGCTGCCCATCCGCTTGATGTCCTCGACATAGTCGGTCAGCACGAGCATGTAGCCGGCGACGTCGATCTCCGCCCACTCGTCGAGCTGCCGCGCGATGCTGGCCGGCGACCCGGTGATGAAGTCGGTCGAGAACTGCACGAAGCCCTTCGCATCGACGCCGGCGAGGATCTCCGACGTGCCGCCCGCGGCACTGTCGGTCGCGGCCTGGCCGAGCATGTACTCCATGACGCCCAGGTCGGGGTTGTCGACGTAGTTCTGCAGCTTGGCCTCCGCCTCCTCGTCGGTGTCGGCCATGACCACACCGAGGGCGACGTACGGGCGGATGGTGCGGCCTGCCTCGTCCATCTGGCCGTTGAACCGGTCGACGACCTCGCGCAACGCCTCGGGACCACCCCAGGCGAGCCGGAACGAGTAGTCGGCGTACTGCGTCGTGAACTTGATGGCGTCCTCGGAGGCACCGGCACACACGATGTTCATGTGGTGCTCCGGCTGCGGTCCCATCCGGAGGTCCTCGTACTGGAAGTAGTCGCCCTGGAAGTCCGAGACGCCCTTCTCCCAGAGCTCGCGCACGACCTGGCAGTACTCCCCGGCGTACTTCCAGCGGTACTCGTTGTACTCGTAGCCGGGCCACACCTTCATGACCTCGAGCTCCCGCGGGTGCCAGCCGCCGGGCACGATGTTGAGCGAGAACCGGCCGTCACTGATCTGGTCGATGGTCACCGCCATGCGTGCCGCGATCGCGGGGTGGATCGCGAGGATGTTGACCGAGCCGATCAGCTTCATGAACTCGGTGTCGCGGGCCAACGCGGCCATCTGGGTCATCGACTCCAGGGCGTCGTCCCAGAAGCCGGTGGTGCCGCCATGACCACGCAGCGCCGAGAGGGACAGGGCGAACGAGAAGCCGTTGGCCTCGCCCGTCTGGCAGATCTCGCGCATGTGGTCGTAGGTCGGCGAGTACTGGGGCGCCGTCTCCGAGATGATGTAGCCGTTGCGGGCACTCGGGATGAAGATTCCGAACTCCATGGCTGGGGGTCCTTTCGATGGTGGGTAAGGGTCGCTGGATGAGGTGAGCAGTGGCGGGCGGACTGCCGTCAGCCGCCGTGGACCGGTCCGGACGCGGCCGAGGCCTCGTCGGCGTAGCAGGGCCACCCGACGACGCTGATGTCGAGATGTCCGTCCAGCCCGTCGTCGATCCGCTCGTCACGAAGACCGAGGACCTTCTCGACGATGAACACGACGACCAGGGCACTGAGCAAACCGAGGGCGACGAAGGTGACGACCCCGACGGCCTGCTGTGCCAGACCGATGGAGGCGTGCTGGAACGCGTACTTGCCGTCGAGGCCGGTGTAGCCGCCCTGCTTGACTCCGTTGGCCACGACGCCGGTGACCAGCGCGCCGTAGATCGCGGGACCGAGGGTGATCGGCACGATCTTGATGTCGTCCAGGTTCGCCTTCTTCATCAAGTGGTAGCCGCCGACGACGACGAACGGCGCGAAGAGCGCGATCAGTCCGCTCTGCCAGGGGGTGACGACGTCCATCGACGCGGAGCAGGCCACCCAGCCGGCAATCGGCGAGACGAGGAAGAAGTAGACGTTCCCGGTCGCCTTCCAGGCGATCAGGCCGCCGACTCCACCGGCCATGATCGTGACCATCAGGTTGGTGAGGACGACGCCCATCCCGGACTCGTTGAGCGTGATGCCGAAGAAGCCTGCGCCCTCGACCAGGAATCCGTTGAGGAGGACGTAGCCGCACAGTCCGGCGACAAACAGCATCAGGCCCAGGACGACGAACGCAAGATTGTGCGGCGCCGTCGCCGGGTCCCCGCTGAGCACGCCGGGGCGGGGCTTCGCCCGCCACACCAGGACGAGTGCCCAGGTACCGAGCAGGATGTAGAAGAAGGCGCCGCCGAAGTCGTGCGTGCCCGCATTCGAGAGCGGACCGACCGGACCGTAGACGAGGTAGGCCCCGACCGGGATCACCAGGCCGGTGAACACCGCAGCCACCGCGACGAGGGCACCCGTCCTGACCCTCTCGATCACCGCGCCGGCGAGGAGTGCGGCGAAGAAGGCCCCGAAGATGATGAAGATCGCGTAGAACGCCTGGAACGCCTCAGCATCGGGGACCACTTCGTGGTCCAGTTGCTGGGAGAACGCGTTGATGTTGTCGCCGAACAGCCACCAGGACTGGATCGCGTCCTTGATCGGCGACGCCGATCCGAATGCCTGGGTGAACTGGATGTCCCAGATCGCGAAGCCGAGGACGGCCATCGCGAGTCCGCCGACCATCGCGGCAGCCAGCTTCTGGACCAGCGTGTGGAGGACGTTGCCCCGACGGCTCAGTCCTGCGTCGAAGACGAAGACACCGGCGACGGCGAGCGCGATCGCGACCAGACCGATGACGTAGTAGGCCGTCGCGACCTGGGCGTGCGTCGAGACCTGCGTCTCGTCGAAGCCCTCCGCGGAGGCGAGTTGGGCGAGTAGCACGGCGTTCCTTCTCTCGATCGGATACGGGGTACCGGGCAGCGCACTGCTGGATACCGACTGGTTGGTGTTTCGATGCCCGAGACATGCCGCGCGGCTCCGCGACTCCGCGGTCCGGCGGGGTACGGCGAGCTAGGCGCTCGCAGCGAAGAACGTCCGGCGGGCGTAGGCGAGGACCGCGTGCTCCTCGCGGACACCGCCCTCGCGCACCTCACCGACCGCGATCACGTGGTCACCCGCGTCGATGAGGTCGGTGACGACACAGACAGCGTGCGCGGCGTTGCAGTCCGCGAGGATCGGGCCACCCAGACCGATCGCCGACCGCTCCCAGTCTCGCCCCACGAACTTGTCGAGCGACTTCGTGGCGAACTCCAGTGCGACCGTCTCGGAGCCGCAGCGCAGGTAGTTGACGGTGAACGACCGGCTCTCCCGGATGGCCGCCAGCGTGGCCGACCCCCGGTCGACACAGGCCAGAATGAGCGGCGGATCCAGGGAGACCGAGCAGACCGCGGACATCGTGAGCCCGCGCGGGCCGCCGTCGGCGGTCATCGCCGTCACCACGGTCGCTGGCCCGGCAGCACTCGCCATGATGGCCTTGAACTCCGCCTGCGAGATCGTCATGCCGCACCTCCGGACAGGGCCACGGCGCGGATCGCCGGGCCGTTCGCGGCCCACCACGCCGTCACGACGGCATCGAGGTCGTCGAGCTGCGAGTCGAGCACGAAGAGACCGCGGCCCGCGACGACTGCACCCAGCTCGACCAGGATCGGACGCAGGTGCAGCTCCACGGCCAGCGCGTGCTCCGCAGAGGCACCGACCATGAGGGGCACGGCGGTGACGCCCGCGAGGCCGCGGCCGTCGTACCGGTCGAGGAAGGACTTGAGCAGACCCGTGTACGTCGCCTTGTAGGTCGGCGACGCGACGACCAGCACATCCGCGGCAGCCACCGCGTCCCGGTCGCGGTCGACCTCGGCCGACTCCGGGGCCAAGACGGCAGCGCCGTGGAGGCCGAGCTCGACCGGCGCGACGACGTGCGCGTCATCCAGCCCCCGCGCGACAGCGGCGGCGACCGCGGCGGCGATCTGCGCTGTGCGGCTCGCCGGCCGGGGGTTTCCGATCAGTGTCGCGACGGTCGTGGCGGTGGGCATGGCGTCACTATGACCGCTGTCACAGTGACGCCGACAGGAAGGAAAACACCCACTCGACTACGTATTTCGGTGCGTACGTAGTGCCGGGGATCTAGCTCGCAGCGGTGGGTCCGCGCCCCGACCAGGCCTCCTCGCCCTTGCGCGCCATCGACCACATCTGGGCGCCGCGCTCGATCTCGAGCGACTGCGCCCAAGACACCGTCGCACCGAGCTCGAGCTGGAGGCTCGCCTTGATCCGGCGGACCAGGGCGGGATCCTGCGCCGCCGTAGCGACCAGCTCCCGGGCGATCCGGTCGAGATCGTCGCGCGGGGCACACTCGTGCGCCCAGCCCAGCTCGTGGACGCGCCGACCGGTCAGCGGCTGACCGAGCAGGACCATCGCAGCCGCAGCCGGTCGCCCGACGCTGCGCCCGAGCAGACCGATGTGGCCACCACCGGGGTGGATCCGGCGCGCAAGGAACCCGCTGTCGAAGACCGCATCCTCGGTGGTCAGCAGGACGTCGGCGGCCATGGCGAGATTCACGCCCGCTCCGACCACACCCCCGATCACCACCGCCACCGTGGGCACCGGCAGGGACTCGATCCGGCCGAAGACGTCGTAGACCTTCGAGATGGTCGCGACCGCCTCGGGGGCCGCCGGATTGCGGGACGCCGCCGCGAGGCTGCGCGTGTCCGCGCCACTGCAGAAGTAGTCGCCCGCCCCGCGCACGATGACCGCACCGATCGACGGGTCCTCCGCAACGGCGGCGCAGTGGCCGACAGCCTGTCCGGCCATCTCCTGCGTGATCGCGTTCTTCCTGTCGGGATTATTGAACGTCAGCGTGGCAATGCCAGCGCTGACAGATAGGTCGACGGTCGCCATGGGTCGTCTCCAAGGTCGGCGGGAGGGGATCTCGCACAATCTAACATACCGACCGGTATGTTGCTTGGGGCGGGCCGCTTCCGACCGGGCTCGCAAAGGTCGAGAAGACCCCGGCCCCCTACGTGCGCGCATTCACCACGCTGAGCGCGAGGTCCGCCGGGCGAGCGCGGTCGAGCACCCGATCGCGCCGGTCGGCAGCAGGGCCGGAACCCATTGGTCAAGCAGCGCACGCGCACCGACCTCCTCAGAGATGGGGTCTCCGCATGGGGTTGTGGAGCGGGGATCCCTGGTGACGTCCAACAAGTTCCCTCGCCCCTCACCACCTCCTTCCCCGTCGCCCGCCCTCCAAATTTCCAGCCCTCATCTCTCCTCAACACTCACCGTCACCACACCTTCACCCGCCCGATTCCCTCCCACATTCAGTCGGCACGCATGCTACGGAGATCCGTAGGCCCCGCCAGCCCACCTGATGGGCAAGGGATCGAGCGGGCGCGGGGTGATCGGCGTGCATGGCGGGGTGAAGTTCTACCGCGGGTCACCCAAGGCTGCCCGCACGTACGTCGAGCGCGACCGGTCCCGTGCCGACGACTACTACCTCGGTGAAGGCACCGGCGTCGCCACCCGCCTGATCGCGACCCGCGACGGCGTCGCCGAAGCTCCCACGATGGACGGCGAGACCTACGAGACGTGGGTCGCAGGGATCGACATCGAAACCGGCGCACCGAAGGGCCTCCTCCGTACCGGCGTTGACGGCCTGCGGTTTCTCGAGGTCGTCGTGAATGGCCCCAAGACGTGGTCGTTGGCCGCTGCGCTACACCCGAAGATCTCCGAAGCACTCGACGCGGCACAGGACCGGGCCGCGGTCGAGATCGTCGGATGGGTCGCGCAGCACGCGACCACTCGCATCGGGCCGAGGGGACGGCAGGTTCAGGTGCCGGTCGAGAGGGTCGAGGCCGCGGTGATCCGGCATCACACCTCGCGCGCCGGCGACCCGCACCGCCACCTCCACCTTCAAGTGAACGCACGGGTGTTCGCGGCCGGCAGGTGGCGTGGCATCCACTCGGTCGGGTTCCGCGACTCGATCAACGCGATCAACGGCATCGGCCACGCCGCAGTCGCGACCGACCCTGACTTCCGCTCTGCACTCGCGCGTCACGGCTTCACCCTCGACCCGGTGACCGCCGAGATCCGTGAACTCGCCCCCTACGTCGGGGCGTTCAGCGCCCGCACCAACCAGATCCGCCGCAACCTCGATGCCTACGAAGCCGAGTGGCGCCGAACGCACCCCGGGCAGGAACCCGGACCCATGCTGCACGAGGCCTGGGACCGGCGAGCGTGGGCGCAAGCCCGCCCCGACAAGGTCATCCCCGTTGAGGGCAGCGAGCTCGTCGCCCGGTGGAACGAGGAGCTCGTGGCACTCAGCTACCGGGACCCTGCCGAAGCCGTCGGTGTTGCGGGAACGCTGCCGGGACGGATCGACCGCGACGCCTCTGCGGATCTCGTGATCTCCCGCCTGGGGGTGAAGCAGTCGGCGTGGAACAGCGCCGACATCCGCGGCCAGGTCGAGGTCCTCCTCGCCCAGGCCGGTCTCATCGCCGAGGGTCGTGCTCGTCGCGAGCTGGCCGAGGACGTCACTGCCCGCGCAGCGACCCGATGCGTGCGGCTCGTGACCGCGCCCGGCGTACCCGAACACGTCAGATCCTTCACCTCGCCGCGGGTACTCGACGTCGAAGCCGCGCTCATCCGCTCCCTCACTGCCCGCAGCGCGAAGCCGGCACGCGCCGCCCGCCAGAACGTCCTGGCCCCCGGACGGCTGGACCCCGACCAGAGGGCTGTCGTCGCAGCGCTCGCCGGCACCGCCCGTCTCGTCGTCGTCGAAGGAGCCGCCGGAAGCGGGAAGACCACCACCCTACGGCTCACCCAACGGCTACTCGGCGAGCGCGGTCACCGGTTGCTCGTCGTCACCCCCACGTTGAAGGCGGCGCAGGTCGCCGCCGCAGAGACCGGCGCCGACGGGCATTCTGCTGCCTGGCTGATCCACCAACACGGCTGGCGATGGGACGCCGACGGCCACTGGACGCGCGAACCCACCACCTCCCCCGCCGCCTCGAGCGCCCATGGGGCACTGCTCGAGTACGGCGACCTGCTGCTCGTCGACGAAGCCGGGATGCTCGACCAGGACACTGCCACCGCACTGCTCACCCTCGCCGACGAGAACGGGGCGCGGATCGCATTCGTCGGCGACCGCCACCAGCTCCCCGCCGTCGGCCGTGGCGGCGTGCTCGACCACGCCGTCGCCTGGGCGCATCCCACCGCAGTCGTCACGCTCGACAACATCCACCGGTTCGCCGACCCCGAGTACGGCGTCCTCACGATCCGGATGCGCACCGGCGACGACCCCGGTGCCGTGTTCGACGAACTCCTCCGTCGTGGGCAGGTGGTCATCCATCCCAGCGAGGTCGAACGCACCGCCGCCCTCGCCGATGTCGGAGCCCGCGGCGAGCTCGTGGTGGCCGACCGACGCGACCACGTCACCGACCTCAACGCTGCCATCCGCGACCACCCCGCAAGGACCCGTTCGAAGATCGACACGAGCGACGACTCCGATCTATTGCCGTGGCGCGGGGGCGTGACGACCGTGACCGGCGAGGTCATCGGAATCGGCGACCGCGTCGCCACCCGACGCAACGACCCCAACCTCCGGGTCGCGAACCGGCAAACGTGGACGGTCGCCGGGATCGGCGACGATGGCAGCCTGACACTGACGCCAACCGGCGGCGGCCGTTGCGGAGCAGGGCAGGACCGAGTCGTGCCGGCGCCGTACGCCAGTCGCTTCGTCGAACTGGCCTACGCCACCACCGTCCATGGCGCCCAGGGCGACACGGTCGCCACCGCTCACGTCGCGATCACCGACACCACCGGCGCAGCAGCGGCGTACGTCGCCATGACCCGCGGCCGCGACACCAACACCGCCCACCTCGTCGCCGACTCCGTCGAGGACGCCCGCCGCCAATGGACCGACGTCTTCGACCGCGACCGCGCCGATCTCGGCCCCGCCCACGCACGCACCCGAGCGATCAACGACATCGATCGCTACGGCCCCAACACCGCCGGGCGTGGCAACCGCCCGCTTCCTCCCCCGACGCTGCGCCCCTCGCCGTCCGCGGGAAACCTCGGGATCGGCATCTGACCGAGGCCGGCCCCGCGCCCGGCGCGGTGCCGGACACCGTCCGGCACCGTCATTGTGCGGTGCCGTTGACTCACCGGAGCCGTCGTCGCCTGCGGCCGTCGAGTGACCACCAGAGCGACACGGAGCACCGAACCCGAGAAGACACGCCACCACCGTCCGCCCGCGCGAACCCGCCTGTCAAGCAGAAGATCTCCGCCGACGAGGCGCTCCGAGACGACCGATGACAACACGAGACGACCAGCACTGTCCGGCCGTTCGCAGTCAGGCGTCCGCATCGCCGCCCTCGGCCTCGTCCTCGACGTCGAAGAGCGCCTCGAGCTCGAGCTGCTCACCGAAGCAGCCTGAGCTGTCCAGTGCGTCTGGAACGGGAGCGGTGGGCCGCAGGGCGCGTTCCAGATGTGCCGCGGGGGCGTGATCGGTGGTCGGGTCGGGCTCGATGTAGTGGCCTTCGGTGATGGCGCTCGAGGTGTGGCCCAGGAAGGTGGCAGCGGCGTCGGTGCCGAGGCCGCGGGCGATCACGGTGGCGGCCGTACGCCGGTACCAGCGCAGGCTGATGCCGGTGTCGCCGAGGCCGGCGAGCTCGACCATCTCGCGGAAGGTGCGCCGCACGTTGTAGGGATTGAGCACGCCGCCCGTGCGGTTGGCGAAGATGGTGCGCTCGCCCTCGTCCGGGCGCAGGGTCCTCATCCGGCGACGGATCACGACGGCTGCGAACTCAGGCACCGGGATGTCGCGCACTGAGCTCGCCGTCTTCGGGTGGGTCTGCCGGATCAGGCCGGTCGCCTTGCGAAACACGACCGTGCCGGTCACGCGCACGACCATGCCCTGCTCGGTGTCCCTGACGTCGCAGGGCCGCAGCGCCAACGCCTCCCCCGGTCGCATCCCGGTGCCGAGCAGGAGCTCGATCAGATCGCGGACCTGGCCGTCGCTCTTCGGTCCCGGCAGGCCCGGGGCAGTACGCCATTCGGCGGCGGCCTTCCGGATCGCCGCGACCTGCTCCAGCGTGAGTGCCTGCGGGGTGTTCTTGGGCTTGCGCAGCTGGGAGGTGCCCTCGACCGGGTTGCGGGCAAGCGCGTCGTTGCGAAGCGCGAAGCCGAACAGCAGGTTCAGGATCGAGCGCGAGTGCATCGCTCGCGAGTAGGACAACGCGAGCTGGGACTTGAGGAAGGACTCGACGCGGCCGGTCGTGATCTCGCCGAGCATGAAATTCTCGAAAGCAGGCAGCACGTGGAGCCGGAGGAGGTCGCGGTAGCTCTCCTTGGTGCCCTCGGCGAGGTCCTGCAGGTCGAGGTCCTCGAGCCACAGCGCGACGAGCGAGGGGAACGGGCTGTCGGCCGACAGCGTGCCGCCGCGACCGAAGGCGGGCCGCGTCCGGAGCTTGTCGTGCAGGCGTTGGCGAGCGGCGGCCGCCGATGGGGCCGAGGCCGTGACGCGACGTACCCGACCGTCGGCATCCCGGATCCGGGTCTCGGCCTTGGTCAGCCGTCCGGTACGGCGCACGTTGACAACGCCGAAGGCGCCAACGGGAGTCCGGGGGCGCCCGGGCATCAGCCTGCCCCCGGGTCGTGACGACGCGCGTCGTCCTGCTCCATCCGGGTCAGCCATGCCTCGATCTCGCTGGCACGGAACCGGAGCTCGCGGCCGACCCGGAAGCCGCGCGGTCCACGGCCCTGGCAGCGCAGGTCGTAGATGGTCTGCGCGGGGACGTGGAGGTGGTCACAGAGCTCGGTGAGCGTGACCACCGCATCGATGGCAGGTCGGGCGGCCGGCGCACCAGCGACCGTGCCCTCGGTGGGAACTGGAGAGGGTTCAGTGAGGCGAAGGGTCATGCACCTCAGGTGCGCCAGACCCGCCACGCGGGTTCGAGACGGACCGAGGCGCCCCGACCGGGCACCGCTCATGGCTGGATACTTGGAGAATAAATGGAGCGTGGGCACTCGTCCTCCTCGATTTGAGGACGGTGCCCACGCTCAGCCTGGTGGAGGTGAGGGGATTCGAACCCCTGACCTTCTCATTGCGAATGGCTTCCTGCCCATCGGTTGGCCGGTTTCACGCCTGTGCAGGCGTGGATTCAACGCATGGAACCGCACGGATTGCATCCGCGGGGTACGCCGGGGGTAAGCGTTGTAGACGCCGCGGAGCCCATCAACGTCCGCCGCGGAAGCAGGGACTCGTCGACCGAGACTCACCAAGCACGTCGTCAGCGCGCCGAGCTGCTGGAGCTTGTCCAAGCTGGTGAGGGTGCATTCGTTGCGCCCAACAAGCCCGACAGTCGATTCCCGAAGGGCTCATTGCCGAACAAGCGACAATGCTGGGCAGCACACGGGACTGCCAGATGGTCAACACCACCGGCCACATGACCCAGGAGTTCATGTCGAGCCAAGGAACATCGTGACTGCCTTGCCGCCCCGGGGGCACTTGGGCTAGCTGCCGAAGGCTGCTCCGCGAGACTGGTCTCGTGATTGACAAGCGCCGCGAGTCAACACTTCGCCAGTTCCTCGGCCATGGACAGTGGAGCCATCACAGGCGCAGACCCTCGTCCCCTGAGTCTGGGTAGATCGGAAGCCGGAGGTGACTCGCGTCGAGGCCGCCGAGGAGGAGCCCCTGATGGTTCACCTCGAAGAGTTCGGCGTGCCAAGGGTTCTCATCCGTGCCCGGGTGTCGAACCCAGAGCGGATAGTCACTGGATGCGAGGTGGAGCCGGAGTCGGTGGCCCGGGCGCACCCGATAGGCGACGGCGTCGAGCTCGAAGGAAATGAGATCCTCCAGGTCAGGCCGCTCCAGCAACGTCCGGCCATGCGAGACGGGTCGGGCCGATCCGTCAGGCGCGACATCAAGGAGCTTGGCGAAGAGATGCATGGACGGACCGCTCGTCGCGGCACGAACGTTGAGCACTGCATTGCCAGCGATGTCGAGGGCTGTCGGAGTCGGCTCGGAGGTGAAGGTCACGACGTCAGACCGGCTACCGAAGTCGCGCTCGTCAGGGTAGGAGGCGAGGAACGTCCACTACTCATCGTGCGTGACCGAGGAAGGAACTGGGCTCGCCGGATCGTGCTCCCACGAGACCGTCGCGCGTTCGGTGTCCGGATGATGCGAGAGTGCACCGCCCTCCGACCCGTCGAGGGCGCTGTCCGCTGCCGACAGGAACAGATTCCGATGCACGACGCCGGCCGGAGGCCAGTCCTCCGCCGTGCGCCATCCGGCGTGGCCGGTGTGCCACCTGACGCGCTGCGACGGCGACGGAAGCGAGCCCCGCCCCGTCAGCAGCGGTAGCAGGAAGTCCGCCGCATCGATCGCCTGCCGGTACTGGACTTGCGTGTGCTCGGCATCGTTCACCCACGGGTGCTGCTGGTCTGCGTAGGGAATGTCCTCGAGCCGTACGCCGCCGTGGTCCGCCGACTCGGCGCGGAGGTAGTGCAGACCGCGGCGACCGCCTGCACCTCGGAAGTAGCGGAAGTCGTGAAGTCCCTCGGGACCGAGACCGGGATCGAACCAGTTGCTCCAGTGGAGCACCGGCACGTTGGTGGTCCAGTAGGGGTGGCGGTCGCCGTACGGGTTGAAGACGTCGCCGGTCCGGACCCGCCGGAAGTAGTCGTCCAGGGCAGGAGGCCGGGCGCCGATCGAGCGCGCAGCCTCTTCGAAGGTGTCGATGAGCGGTGCACGGGTGTAGTCGATCGAGAGGTAGCGGATGTCGTTGTCCGCCCAGATCTGCAGCAGGTCGTCCGCTCCGAGGAGCGGGGCCGGGTCCTGTCGCCAGGGGCTGCCGAGGTGGTGGCGAGCCATGTTGACGCCGGTTCCCTGGGGCACCGCGCCCTTGACCGCCGGGTGACCCGAGGCAATGCCTGCCCAGACCGTGAAACCTAGATAGGACACGCCGACGAGACCGACACTGCCGTTGCTCCACGACTGGCCGATGATCCAGTCCAGGGTGTCGTAGGCGTCCGCGACGTCCGACACGTACGGGTGCGTGACGCCCTCGGAACGGAACTTGCCCCGGACGTCCTGGGCGACGAGGACCAGTCCACGATCGTTGAACACCTCGGCCATGTCCGCCAACCCTTGGTAGCGGCTGTTCTTGTCGTACGGACCGCGGATCAAGACCACGCCGTGACGGCCCGGCACCGGAGGCAGGTAGACGTCGGTCGCGAGCCGAACACCGTCGCGCATGCGGACCATGCTCTGCTCGGCCCGCGCGACGGGCTCTGCCGCGGTGACGTGTTCGAGTATCTCGAACGTCATGAGGACGCTCCTTGGGACGAAGTAGGGAGAGGGGCGACCTAGGAGGCCGCGGGACTTGGTCAGCGGTTGACTGCAGGAGCTCCCGCAGCTGACCGCGAGAGCGGGAGCTCGAACGACGACAGGAACCGGTCCAGCGCCGCTGCCTGTCGTTCCGGTGTCCAGAGGTCTGGATGCTCGACGGCCGACAGGACGACGCCGCTGGTCCAGGCGCGGAGGAGATCGACCATGCCCTCGAGCTCGGCCGGGTCCACGAACTCCGCCAACGCCTGCCGCATGAGGCCACGCATCCCGGGTTCCATGCGAGCGGACATGTCAGCGACGACCGGTTCGGTCGCGATGTGCGCCACGAGGACGACGCGGACGCGCTCGACCATCAGGGACTCGGGCGTGTTGGGCAGGAACCACTCGAGGACCGCGTGGAGCCGGTCGTGCGGATCGGCGATCTCCAAGAGCTCGGCGCTCTTTGACTCCGCGTCGCTGAGGACGCGGTCGGTCATCGCCGACAGCAACGCGTCGCGGTTGGGGAAGTAGTGGGTGACCAACGTGCTCGAGCCACCCAGCCGCTTGGCGAGAGAGCGCACCGTCAGCTGAGGGAATCCACCTTCAGCTATGGCCTCGAAGGTGGCATCGATGATGTCGTTCTTCCGCTGCTCGGGATCGACATAGCGCGGCATTACCAGCCTCCTTCGACGTTGTACAACACGCGAATCACCTTACGGCCGGCGGCGCCCGCCGGCCGGCCAACACCATCACGACGCGCCCTGAACGGTCCGTGAGCCCGAGCCAGTCACGTCCACCGTCGCGGCGTTGAACGGCGCTTCTTGCTTCAACCCGGCCTTGTGGACCTTGCCGCTCGCCGTGTAGGGCAGCTCGGAGCGGAACTCGACGTAGCGCGGGATCTTGAACTGGGCGAGGCCGCGCCGCGCCCAGTCGACGACCGCAACGTGCGTGACGTCAGCACCGGCCTTGAGCACGACGATCGCCTTGACCTCCTCTCCCCTGTCCGGATCAGGAACGGGAATGACACCCACGTCGTCGATCTCCGGCATGGTGAGGAGTTGGTACTCGACCTCGGCCGACGCGATGTTCTCGCCGCTTCGGCTGATCATGTCCTTGAGGCGGCCTTCGTAGTAGTGGGCGCCGTCGGCGCCCTTTCGCACCACGTCTCCGGTTCGGAACCAGCCACCGGGCAAGAACAGTTCGGCGTTGACCTCGGGACGGTTGTGGTAGCCGAGCATCATCCCCTCGCCGCGAATGCACAGCTCGCCCGAACGACCGGGCGGCACCTCTTCGAGGTTCTCGTCGACGATCTTGGACTCCCTGGTCGGGAAGCACAGGCCCATTGAGCCCTTGGCAGCAAGGTCGGCCCGGTCCCACGGCACGACAGTGCCGCATCCGACCTCGGTGCTGGCATAGAAGTCTCTCGCCAGAAGCCCGAATCGCTCCTCGAGCTTCGCCAGTTCCTCCGGTGGCACGGCTGCCACGGGGGCCCGCCTCAGCTTCAGCCGCCGGTCCTTGTCGCTCACCGGCTCGTCGAGGAGCCCCTCGTCGATCCAGGCCATGTCGATCTCGTGGTCGACGAGCCAGTCCATGAACTTGCGCCGACTCATCCCGGCGGTGACGTAGATGGCACCTCCGCCCGCTAGGGCGTTCATCAGGTAGCCCTGGTTCTGCATGTAGTAGAACGGGTGGTCGGCGAGGATGCGCTCGCTGTGATAGAGACCTGAACCCCACACGCCAAGCTCGATCCAGTACCGGTGCGTCAGCAGGCAGCCCTTCGGAAGGCCCGTGGTTCCGGACGTGAACTGGATATTCACGACCGTGTCCTGATCGGGGTAGTCCGCCAGGGGGGTGACCTCCGCCGAGGCAAGCTCCCCGAACGCCCGGAGGTCCTCGAACCCTGGCGCGATCGAGGACCGGTCACCGACCACGACAATGCGCTCGCGTTCAACTGGCGCAGTCAGTTGCCCGTCGTCGACGTAGGTCTGGACGATGTCGCTGGCCACCACCAGCCACGAGGCGCCCGAGTCCTCCAGAACGAAGGCACACTCACGTGCGGTGTACTTGGGATTGAGGGGAACGACAGCCGCTCCGATCTCGGCCACGGCGAACCAGGTCAGCGGGAACTCGAGCTGATTGCGCAGCTGGACACCCACCTTGTCCCCAGCCCGCACCCCCAACTGCTGCAGACCGCTGCGAAGGCGCGAGACCTGATCGCGGAACTCAGCCCAGGTCACCGACGGACCGCCACCTTCGATGTGGGTGATGGCGAGCCGCGACCCGTGGATAGCCGCCGCTCGGTCCAGCGCCGCAGGCATCGACAACCCGCGCAACGAGGCCTGGAACTCGTTCAGCTCGATCTTCGCCGTCGTCATCGACCGGCCTCCTCGTCGACCGTGGTCCACAGAGCGCGCAACGTGGCGACGAATCCGGGCTTCTCCCGCCCCTTCACCTCGCCGACGGCATCGACCACGACGAGGTGACCCTGATCTCCGCGGTCGATGACCTCACGTACCGTTCCGCGAATCCGCAGCGAGTCGGCACTCCGCACGACACTGACGAACCGCACGTGGTCCAGCCCGTAGTTCCAGGCGAGCCACGGTCCCTCGGACCACAGAGCGTGGTTGCACAGGTAGTCGAGCATCCCCAGCAGATGGAAGCCCTCGATGAGATCGTCGCCGTACCCCGACTCTCCACCGTATCCGTGTGGGTAGCTGTCGAGGTACGTGCCGTGCTCGAATGCTTTGTGCCGGTCCTCGTCCATGGTGAACCAGGGCGTCACGAAGGTCTTTCCGGCCAGGGTCGGCACCTCGTCCGGACTGTCGACGGTCAGGGTGACGACCTCGGACGTGTCAGTGCTGTCGATGGTCATTCAGCGAGCTCTCTTTCTTGAAACGGTTGTTCCACTACGAGGACAGTGCGATGCACGTGGCAGGGGCCAGCAATCAGGTACGGCGGCGCGGCCGCCAGCCCGGTTTCGGGACGGCCTCGAGCAATGCCTGCGTGTAGGGGTCGCGGGGGTCGTCGAGAACCTGACTCGTCGATCCCGCCTCCACCACGGCCCCGCGGTTGAGGACGATGCACGTGTCGGTGATCTGCCGGACCACACCAAGGTCGTGAGACACGAAGAGGTAGGAGATGCCGGTCTCGGCGCGGATGTCGGCCAACAGGTTGAGCACCTGAGCCTGAACGCTGACATCGAGCGCTGAGACGGCTTCGTCAAGGATGAGAACCTTGGGTTCGACTGCGAGCGCCCGCGCGATCGCCACGCGCTGACGCTGTCCGCCCGACAGTGTCCGAGGAACCATCTGCGCGTGCCGGTCGTCGAGACCCACCTGCTGCAACAGGTCCGAGACACGGGCGCTGCGTGCCGTGCGGCTCAGGTCGAAGTGGATCGTCAGCAGCTCACTCAGCCCCGCACCGATGCGCTGCCGCGGATCCAGCGAACCGAAGGGGTCCTGGAACACCATCTGCACGACCCGGTCGCGCTCCGATCGGCCACCACGGTTTCCCCGGAGACCACGGCGAGCGGATACGTCGCCCGCCTTTGCCGTGATCGTCCTGCCATCGACCACCACGGTGCCGGACGTGGCCGTCTCGAGGCCGGCGATGATGCGCGCGATCGTCGTCTTGCCGGACCCGGACTCACCGACGACCGCGAGCGAGCCGCCCGCGTGCAGCGCGAAGCTCACGCCGTCGACCGCAACGTGGGAATGACCTCGCCACGCGAAGACCTTGGTCAGGCCATCGACCTCGAGAATGGTGTCCCCACCTGAGCGCTGCGGCTCTTGCACCACGTCCCTCGCCTTCCCTCGCCTAGCCACTGCTCCCCCGGCGTTCACGCGGACGCCGCCATCTTGAGCTCTGAGGCCACTTCCTCTGCACGGTGGCAAGCGACGCTGCGGCCGCCGATGTCGCGCAGTGCCGGCCTCTCGCCCCGGCAACGGTCGACCGCGAACGGACAGCGCGCCGCGAAGGCGCACCCCTGCTCGACCTCGAAGGCCGCCACTGGCCTGCCGGGGATCGTGACCAGACGCCGAACCTCGGTAGCACTGGGCCGCGATGCCAGGAGAGCGGCCGTGTAAGGGTGTCGCGGCGCTGCGTACAGATCCGCGGATGGCCCCTTCTCGACCAGCGTGCCGGCATACATGACCGCGAGCGTGTCGGTAATTGCAGCGGCGAGATCGAGGTCGTGGGTGATGAAGAGCATGCCGAGACCCCGCTGACGGACCTGCTCCGCGAGAATCGCGACGACCTCCGACTGAACGGTCACATCAAGCGCCGTCGTCGGCTCGTCGGCAAAGATCAGCCTCGGCTCGGTCATCAGCGCTGCCGCGATCATGACCCGCTGGAGCAGCCCACCCGAGAGCTGGTGAGGATACTGCTGCAGACGACGGTCTGCGTCGTGCACACCCATCTGTTCGAGCAGCTCACGGGCGCGTTCGGCCGCCTCGCGCTTGGTTGCACGCCCGGTTGTGACGACGGCCTCGGTGACGAAGTCGCCGACCGTTCGGATCGGGTTCGTGTGCGCTCGGGGGTCTTGATGGATCATCGCCACGTCCGCCCGCCGATAGCTTGCGAGACCGGACCTGTCGAGACGGAGCACGGAACGGCCCTCGAACATGATGTCGCCGTCAACCTTCGCGTCGGCCGGCAACAGACGCATCGCTGCCTTGACCGTCATCGACTTGCCAGACCCCGACTCGCCCACCAGGCCGACGGATTCGCCGGACCTGATCGCGAGACTGACATCGCGCACGAGAGGGCGAGCCGGCCGCGTGCGGGTGAGCTCGATGCCGAGCCCCTGGATGTCGAGGAGTGTGCCGTCGTTCACAGGTCCACCCCCAGCCGGGCAGCAACGCGCTCACCGAGCACGTTGAAGGCGACCACGGTCACGACGATGAGGAGGCCGGCCACCAGACTCTGCTGGATCGCTCCTTCCAGGATCTCCGACCTGCCGTCGGCGACCATGAGGCCCCACTCCGCGGCAGGCGCCTGAACGCCGAGGCCGAGGAACGAGACTGCGGCGAAGTCGGCGAGGGCGGTACCGAAAGCGACGGTGGCCTGGGCCAGCACGATGGGAGCGACATTGGGGAGGAGGTGGCGCGTGCAGATCCGCCAAGAACTGACTCCCCCGAGACGCAGGCCTTCGATGTAGGGCATGTTCCGCTCCTTGACGGCAGCACTTCGTACGACCCGGGCGCCGTACGGCGTGTAGACGATGCTCAGCGCGACGACCGGAGCCCAGAAGCCCGCTCCGAAGGATGCCGACGCCAAGACCGCAACCAGGATCCCCGGAACCGCGAACATCACGTTGAGTGCTCGATTGAGCATCCGGTCGATCCAACCGCCGCGCCAGGCGGCCAGGATGCCGAGGGCAGTGCTGGCCGCTGCACTGCCCAACACGATGATCGCCGGGCCGGTCAGGCTCAGCCGAGCACCAGAGAGCGCCCTCGACAGCAGGTCCCGCCCGAGAGAGTCTGTGCCGAGCCAATGGTCAGCGCTCGGCCCCTGCCCGGAGGCCAGGATGTCTGACTTGCCGACCGGGTACGGCGCCAGCAAGGGGCCGATGACCGCCAGGGCCACCAGCACCGCGCAGACCACCCCGGAGATCAGGAGGACGGGGTCACGAGGGAGTCGTCGACCTGCGAGGTCTCCCAACGACGCAGTGATGGCGCTCATCGCACAGCTCCTCTCTGTCGCGGGTCGAGGAACGCCTGCGCGATGTCGATGATGGTCGTCATAACGACGAACACCGTCACGATGACCAGGCTCACGGCGAGAACGACGGAGTAGTCCTTGCTGGAGATGCTCTTGACCAGGAGGGAGCCGATTCCGTCGATTGCGAAGGCCTCCTCGACGACGACTGCCCCCGTCACCAGCCCCGCGATGGCCAGCCCGGATGCCGTCATCACCGGAAGAGCAGCGTTGGTCAGGATGTGCGCGCGCAGGATGCGTCTCTCAGAGATCCCACGCCCCCTGCTGGTCTCCACGTGTTCCTTGCCACTCTCTTCATGGACCGCGGCCGAGGTGAGCTGAGCGATGTAGGCGCCGTACCCGATCGACAACGCCACCGCAGGAAGCGCGAGGTGGTGGATCCGGTCCAGAAGGCCGACTCCTGCCCCGAAGGTGGGGAACCAGCCCAGACTGACGGCGAACACGCTGGTGAGGAAACCGGCTGCTACGAACGCCGGCACGGAGATCCCGAGGCCGACAGCCGCACTGACCAGCGACCGCCACCGGCGCGACACCCCGCCAGCCACGCCGAGCGAGATACCAGCGGCGAGCATCAGAACAGATGCAAGCGCCACCAGCAGCAGAGTCGTCTCGAGCCGCGGTCCGATGAGGCCGGCCACGTCTTGCCTGAAGACGACCGAGGTACCGAAGTCACCGTGGAGTGCGTCGGTGAGCCAGTGCCAGTAGCGGACCAGCAACGGGTCGTCGAGGCCGAGCTCCGCCCTCTTCGCCGCGCGCGCCGCATCCGTGGATTTGGCCCCGAGAAGACCGGCGACCGGGTCACCTGGGGCGTTGCTCAGCGCGAGGAAGATCACGAACGACGACGCCACGATGGTTCCACACGCGCCCAGCACGGTGGTCACCGCTCGGCGGCCCAACTCGCCCCGCCCCCGAGCTGCGCCGGCACTCACCCCGGCCGAGACCGTCGACAGAAGACTCATCTCTGGCTCTACTTAGCAGCGCCGATGAAGGCCATGGCCGGCATCGACCAGTAGGCGAACGAGGTGATCGCGCCAGTGAGCCGGTCGTTGAGGAACGTTGTCGTGTAGGTCGACAACAACGGGATGACTGCCGAGTCCTCCTCGATGATCTGCTGCGCCTTGATCACCATCTCAGCGCGCTGGTCGTCATCGAAGGTCTGTCGCGCCTCGGTCAGCAGAGCCGTCGCCTCGGCATCGTCGAAGTCGGTGTAGTTGTACGGCTGCCCAGGCAGGGACGTGAATCCCATCGGCTCCAGCGGGTCCGGAGCGCCGTTGAAGTTCGAGGACAGCATCAGATCGAGGCCGAGCTCCTTGCGCTTGGCTGCGTCGTAGCCAGCCTGGTCGTATACCAGGGGCTGCAGCGGCTTGAGCTTGACAGTCAGCCCGATCGCTGCCGCCTGCTCTTGGATGAGCTGCGCGGATCGCGACTCGGTGTCGTCTCCGGCTGTGAGCGCCAGCACGATCGTCTCGCCGTCGTAACCCGACTTCGCGACGAGCTTCTTGGCGGCCTCCACGTCATACTTGCGCTCGGCGACGAAGGCGTCGTAGGCCTTCTGGTAGGCGTCCCTCTGCCCCTCGGGCCAGGTCGTGGGGGTGACGTAGGTATAGGTCGGCTCTGCTGCCCCGTTGTAGATCACGTCGGCCAACGCCCCCCGGTCGATGCCGCGCTGCAGGGCCTGGCGCACGTCATTATCGGACATGGGACCGTCCGGGCGCGCGACGTTGAGGTTGAGCCCCTGCATGGACCGGCCGAAGGTGATGCGCCCGACGCTGGACTTCGACAGCGCCGGCACGGCCGAGGCCGGAATCTCGTAAGCGCCGTCGATCTCGCCGGCGTTCAGGGCTTGCGTGAGAGCAGTGGCGTCACCCACGAAGGAGAACGCCACCGTCTCGGCCAACGGCTTTCGCTCGGCGTTCCAGTAGTCCGGGTTGCGGCTCAGCTTGATGCTGCTGCCGGGGCTCCACGACTCGAGCTCGAACGGTCCGCTGCACATCAGGCCACCGTCAGGTGTCCCGATCGCGTCGGCGTGCGCCTCGGAGTACTTCTTCTCCATCACGCCGAGAGCCGGACCAGAGTTGAGGAACAGTTCATCGGGCTCGCTGAAGGACACGGTCACCTGGTCCGGCCCCGTGACGTCGATGGACTTCACGTTGATGAACGCGAAGCTGAGGACGAAGTCCGAGGAGCGCATCCGGTTGAGGCTCCAGGCGACGTCCTCGGCCGTCAAGGGCGTGCCGTCCCAGAACTTCACGTCGTCCCGGATGGTGTAGACGATCTCGGTCGGCGACACGACTTCGTAGCTGGCCAGGTTGGGCTTCAGCGCGAGGTCGGGGTCACGTGTGAGCAGGGTGTCGCAGAGGCTACGGACGACCGTTCCGGACGCGTAGGTCACCGTGTTGGCCGGGTCGAGCGTGTCGGGTTCGGCGGGGAGATTCCACTTGACGACGTCGACGCCACCCTTCGCGCTCGGCAGGACGTCGACCAGGTCGTCCTTCGTCACCGGCTCGGGTCGGTCGTCCGAGCCGTTCCCGCATGCAGCGAGCATCGCCGTCGCTGCCAACGAGAGCGCCAACAGACCGAGACGTCGTGGGCCAGAGGTTTGGTGCGCCATGAGATGTCCTTCGGGTGATCCAGGTCACTTACAACAATGAATGTACAACAAGTGTTTTACTACGCGCCAGCGTTTTGCTCCCCGATCTTTGGATCGGTGTCCCGCGCATCGAGCCGATGGGTCAGAGCATGGGGTGACGGGTGTGCCAGGTCGTGGCCCGTTCATACCTCGACGCTGCAGAGATGACATCGAAGTCGGCCCAGAGCTTGCCGATGAACTGCACTCCGATAGGCAGGCCGTCCGACGTGAAGCCGCCCGGGACACTGATCGCGGGCAGGCCGGCATGGCTTGGCGGCTCGGTGGTCATGTGGGCCAGGTTCCCGAGCGCAGGCACGTGGCGGCCGTCGACGGTGCCCGCGGGGCCACCGGGTCCGCCATGAGGGAAGGCCGGGGTCGCTGTGGTGGGCGTGACCATGACGTCAGCGCCGTTCATCGCTGCACGAAACGCGTTGTAGATGTCGGTCTTGACGCGGTGGTTGGCGTCGTGGATCTGCCGGGCCGTGGCCGCACCGGCTCGGTCGGCAAGCTCGAGGATCATGGGCCAGATCTCGATGCTCCAGGTCTTCATCTGTTCGGCGGCCTGCTGATAGGCGTGACCGTTGATGTGGTCGAAGTAGGTCATCGTGTCAGGCAGCTCGATCTCGACCTCCTCGACGACGGCTCCGGCGGCACGCATGTCATCGACGGCTTCCCCGAAGAGGCGTCGCACCTCCGGGTCGAGGATGTCCTGGCCCAGGTGGTAGCAGGCTGCGATGCGCACGCCCGTGAGATCGCCGGGCGCCGTTGCTGCTTCGATGTAATTCCGCGTGTCCTTTGCAACGGAGTGGCGATCGCGCGGATCGTGGCCGTTGGTGACCTCCAGGACCATGGCGGCGTCGAGCACGGTCCGTGCGATCGGACCGTCGGTCGAGTCGCCGTCCTCCGAGTCGATCGTCGGGATGCGGCCGAGAGAGGGCTTGATGCCGACAGCTCCACACAGCGAGGACGGCACCCGAATCGAGCCTCCGCCGTCCGACCCCCAGGCGATCGGGCCGACTCCTGCCACCACAGCGGCCGCTGCACCGCCCGAGGATCCGCCGGCGTTGAAGCCCGGTCTCCACGGAGTGCTGGTCGAGCCGGTCAGCTTGCTCTCGGTGACGCCGAGGAGCCCGAACTCAGGAGTGGTGGTCTTGCCGAGGAGGATCACGCCCTGCGCCTTGAGTCGTTCCCAACCTACGGCGTCGAAGTCCGGGACGTGGTCGGCGAACGCGACACATCCGTAGGTGGTTCGCACTCCCTTCGTCTCGGCCAGGTCCTTCACCGTCATGGGCACACCGAAGAGCGGGGGAAGATCGTCCCCGGCCGTGAAGCGCTTCTCGGCTTCCTTTGCGTCTGCCCGGGCCTGCTCCGCGGTCGCGGTGACCATGATGTTCAGGATCGGCTGGACGTGGTCCATGCGGTCGAGGACAGCCTCGACCACCTCAACAGGCGATACCTCGCGACGGCGGTAGAGATCGCCGAGGTCGGCAGCGCTCTTCCAGATCAGTTCGTCGGTCATGGTTCTCCTTCAGTAGTCAGTCAGCGGCGGGTCGTGATCTTGAGGACGGACGGGGCGCCGGGCATACCCAGCAGCGTGTACGTCGCGGGGGCAATGGCTGCTTGCGCGTCCCAGACCTCGGCGGACGTGCCGGGGTGAACCGGGTACAGCGGGAAGCACGATGCGCTGATCGCGAGCCGCAGGCGATGCCCTGGCCGCATGCGGTAGGCGGTGTCTCCCAGGTCGATTCGACATCGTGTGGCCACTTGCGGACCCTCGACCAGGGCAGCGCCTTCGAGGACGACACGGGCTCGACCAGACGGGTACACATCGAGGAGCCGAGCGACGATGTGACCGCTCGGACCAGAGGTGCTCACGTGCAGCTCGGCCTCGACATGTCCGACGATGTCGGTCGCCAGCCCGAACCCGTCGGTCGTGAAGGTGGCGACGTCAGCGCGCTCGTGCAAGGCCTGCTCGTCTGGCAGGTGCTCGCACTGGGCCCATTCGGACGCGATGAGGAACGGAACCGGCTCGGCCGGGTTGTGCGTCCAGCTGATGCTGGAACGCTCGGCCCTTACGGTTGGGGACAGGCTGCCACCGTCGGCAGTTCCCGTTGCCGCCTCGAGGCGACCGAGCACCAGTTGGCGCTCAACCACGTCCGCGGGGACCCACCGGTCAGCGGCTTGCCAGCCCAGGTTGGCGATCTCGTACCGGACCCGCGGCGCGAGCCACCGTCCTTGACGCCCGTGGAGGTAGTGATCCAGGAAGGCGATCGGATCAGCAGTCATGCGGTCCAGGTAGTGCGCCAGTGCGTCGTCGTCGACTTCATGGTTGGCGTGCGGCTCGTCATCCTCGTGGAGCCTGAAGTCCTCGTGGTCGGATGCGCCCATGCGCAGGAACTGGTGTCCGCCGGCGGGTGATCTGCTTGCGGCATGCCAGTCCGAGAGCTGGTGGCGCTGTAGGTTGTCCCACCAGCCGCCCATGTGAAGCGCCGGGATGCTCAGGTTCGCAGCCGGCCGGCCATGTGGGAGGGCTGGGGTGACCAGCGACCTTCGCGCATGGCCGTTCGCGAGGTCCCGAATAAGATCGCCGACGCGAGCGGCCTCCGCCGGCAGCTCATATGCAGCTCGCCCACCGCGCATGGTGGCGTAAGGGCTCTCGAGCATCTCCGGCACCGAGAAGGTGTGCATGACCCACTCGTACAGCGGAAGCCGAGGCACCAGGTCCGGGGCGAAGATGCGGAAGAACTCCGACCCGGTCACGCGAGGAACGATGGCCCGGAGTGCGGGGTGGCCCGACGCGACGGCTGCCCACTGCGTGAAGCCGTAGTACGAGTCGCCCATCATTCCGACGACCCCGTTGCTCCAGGATTGCGCGACGATCCAGTCCAGCGTCGCGGCGCCGTCCGCCACCTCGTTGACGAACGGAACGCGCTCTCCCTCGGACAGGAACTTCCCGCGTACGTCCTGGACGACCACGGCGAATCCGTGGGCGGTCATCCGGGCCGCGATGTCAGGCAGGAAGGTGTAGCGACCCGTCTTGTCGTAGGGAAGGCGGACCAGAACTGTCGCTCGCGAGTGGTGGATGGGTTCAGGGAGATACACGTCGGTGGCCAGACGGACGCCGTCGGCCATCGCGACCATGAATGAGTCAGTGCAGCTCGCCATCGCACTCACGCCTTCCGAACGAGGCGCTTGTTGACGAACTCGTCGACCCCGAGCCGCCCCAGTTCACGCCCGTACCCGGAGCGCTTCACGCCGCCGAAGGGCAGCTCAGGAGCCTCCCCGTGCGCCAGGTTGATCGTCACCATTCCTGTCTGCAGCCGGTCAGCAACACGCTCTGCTTGCTCGAGGTCGGCTCTGAACACGTAGGCACCCAGCCCGAACGGGGTGTCGTTCGCCAACGCGATCGCTTCCCCTTCGCTGGAAACGCGGTGCAGAACGGCGATCGGCCCGAAGACCTCTTCGTGGTAGATGTCGTTGTCCGCAGTGACGTCGACCAAGACGGTCGGAGCGAAGAGGTTCCCGTCTCGCTGCCCGCCGACGAGGACCCGGGCGCCCTGCTCGAGGCCTCGCGCAAGTTGGTCGGCGAGCCTGTCCGCCGCGACAGTCGACGAGACCGGACCGATCATCGTCTCCTCGAGGCGCGGATCGGCCGGACGTAGCTGATCACTGCCGAACAGCTCGACCAGCCGGGCTGCGAACTCGTCGTAGATGTCATCGTGCACGATGTATCGCTTGGCCGCGTTGCACGCCTGCCCCGTGTTCTCCAGCCGGGTGGTCGCCGCGTGGTAGACCGTGGCGTCCAAGTCGCCCGTGCTGAAGACGATGAAGGGATCGGACCCGCCGAGCTCCAGCACGACCTTCTTCAGATTTCGACCCGCGACCTCTGCGATGGCGGCGCCCGCGCGCTCAGATCCCGTCACTGACACTCCCTGGACATCGGGATTCTCGAGCAACGAGACGACCTGCTCGTCGGAGGCCAGGATTGTCGAGTACACCCCATCGGGTGCGCCCGCGTCTTGCATGACCTGCTGCATGGCCGCGGCCGACTCGGGGCATTGGGGCGCAGGCTTCAACAGGACCGAGTTGCCGACCAGAACGTTCGGCGCCGCGAATCGAGCCGCCTGGTAGTACGGGTAGTTCCAGGGCATCACACCGAGAATGACTCCTAGCGGTGCACGTCGGAGGAGCGCTTCTCCCCTTCCGTCGCGCACGAGGATGGGCTCGTCGGCCAGCAGGTCATCGGCGTTCGTCGCGTAGTACCGGAAGATGCTGGCCGTGAACTCGATCTCGTGAATCGCCTGGGCGATCGGCTTGCCCATCTCCATGACCGAGATCTCGGCGAGATCACGGCACCGCTCCACATACAGGTCGGCAACCTTGGCCAGCAGCCCGGAGCGGTCAGCCGATGTCGAACGTGCCACGACCGGAACCGCGCTCGCAGCTTGCGCGACGAGGTCATCGAGCTGGCGATCATTGATGCCTGGAAACCGACGATGCTCGCACCCAGTGAACGGGTCAACGACGACGTACTGCGACATGGTTCGGCCTCTCGTAACGGTGTCCGGCACAAGCAGCGATACCGGGTGCGGGGAACGTACAACACATGTTGTACTTCCTCAAGGGGTGCCGGTCCGCAGAGAGCTCGACCGCGTGCTCGAGTTCCCCGCCACGTCCATCGACACACCGCTAGACACACTTTGAGGAGCGCATCATGCCGGGTCCATTGCAGGAGACCGCCTACGAGAGGAACGCCCCGGATGCACGGGTCGTCCGGGAATCGCTGGCGACGACGAATCGAGGGGTGTTCTGGATCGAGGACGCCGGCCAAGACGGACCCGCTCTGGTTCTCACATCCGCCACGACCGCAGACCTTGCGATCGTGGGAGGTGGGTATCTCGGCCTATGGACTGCGGTCCTCGCCAAGCGCCGCAACCCTGGCCAGAAGGTGATTCTCCTCGAAGCCCAACGAGTCGGATGGGCTGCGTCGGGCCGCAACGGCGGCTTCTGCGAAGCCTCCATCACCCACGGCGAGGAGAACGGCCGCGCACGGTGGCGCGACGAGTACACGATTCTCGAGCGTCTCGGGAGAGACAACCTCGACGAATTCGAGAAGGACCTCGGCGACCTTGCCATCGACTGTCAGTGGGAGCGAACCGGCACCCTCAGGGTTGCCGTCGAACCCCACGAGATCCCGTGGCTCGGCGACAACCACCTCGACCAGGACTCGGTCCGCAGTCGCATCAACAGCCCGCTGTTCCTGGGCGGGAGCCAGGAGCCGGACGGGTGCGCGCTCGTCCACCCGGCTCGCCTTGCCAACGAGCTGGCTCGGGTCGCGCGGCACCTCGGCGTGGAGATCTACGAACAATCGTCTGTCACAGGCCTCTCCAGTCGTTCGACCGGCAAGGTTCGACTCGAAACCGCACGCGCCGTCGTGACTGCCGACCGGGTGGCGCTCGCGACCAACGTTTTCCCGTCGTTGCTGCGCCGCAACCGGCTCATGACGGTGCCGGTGTACGACTACGTCCTGATGACCGAGCCCCTCAGTGCCGACCAGTTGAGCTCCATCGGCTGGAACGACCGCGAAGGCCTCGCCGACATGGCCAACCAGTTTCACTACTCGCGACTCACCGCCGACAACAGGATCCTCTACGGCGGCTACGACGCCGTCTATCACGCGGGCCGCAAGATCCGCGCGACCTACGAGGATCGGCCTCACACCTACGAGAAGCTCGCCTCACACTTCTTCGCGACCTTCCCGCAGCTCGAAGGCCTCAGGTTCAGTCACCAATGGGCCGGCGCCATCGACACCTGCACACAGTTCGCCGCCTACTACGGACTCGCGCGACAGGGACGCATCGCCTACGCCGCCGGCTTCACCGGCCTCGGCGTCGGCGCCACCCGCTTCGCCGCCAACGTCCTGCTCGACAAGCTCTCCGGAGAGCGAACCGAACGCACCGAGCTCGAGATGGTCCGCAAGAGGCCACTCCCCTTCCCGCCCGAGCCCGCAGCGGCCGCCGGGATCAACCTCACCAGGTGGTCCCTGAACCGGGCAGATCACCAACAAGGACAGAGGAATGCCTTCCTGCGCGCGCTGGACGCCGTCGGCCTGGGATTCGACTCCTGAGACGAAGCCCACCCTCGCTCCGGAGAGCGACCTCACAGGTTGGTTCGAACGAGCGCCGGAGCCGGTGCCCGAGTGCCCCTCTCGGCGTAGCAACTCGGAGCCCACGGCTACGTCAGGCTCTGCTGATGTGCGTCTCCAACCAATGCAAGGCGCACCTCGCCATGACGGCCGCAGGCATCCGAGCCCGACGCCCGCTTACACAGGAATCCTGACATTGCTCCCGTCGCCCACGCGCGACTGATGAAGTGCCACACACCTCTTGCATTCTCGGCGCGGAAACGTCCGGCGTAATGCCTGCGAGCATCCGGAGCTGCCGCGTCCCCCTTTGCCGGCGGAAGTTTCTCGCCGCGTAGTGATCGCTCGAGCGGCTGGCGATGTCTTAGGAGACCAGGAGGGGTGCATCCAGCACCCACGGGATCAAGACGGGCACGCGATGAGCAACAACGAGTACAACCTCGAACAACCAGCCCTTTGGGACGAACCCACACCGGAGTCGACACGGACGCGCTGCCGCACGCGACCCCGCCCTGAGGCCGCTCCCCCACCCCAGCCGACCGTTCCCGCGAACCCCCAACCCCACTCCGCCGGCGAGCGCCTCTGGACAGCCATCGACGTGGCTGCGTACCTCGGTGTACCCATCAAGACCGTCTACGCCTGGCGCAGCCGAGGACGCGGGCCCAAGGGATTCCGCGTCGGCAAGCATCTCCGCTGGCGGGTGGCCACGGTCTTCGAATGGTCGCTGGACCAGGAGCGGAACCAGTGATCATCGAGAAGGCCTGTCCCCGATGCGGCCGGCCGTTCTTCGTCTCCGATCGGCCGAAGGCCGGCCGCCCTCGTCGCTGGTGCAGCAGTGCCTGCCGGAGGCTTGCATCCGAGGAACGTCGTGCTGCTCAAGCGGGCCGCACAGCGATCACCTATGTCACCGAGCCGGTGAGCATCGAGCAACACGTCAGCGCCGTTCTCGACTCCCCCAGTGCCTGCCGACGCGTCGTCCGAGAGCTCAACGACCGCAGTGCTCGGGGCGAGCTCGTGGACGCAAAATGGAGCTCAGTCTCGGACGAAATCGCTCGCCTCCGTCGGCCGGACACCGGGAGTCGCTGGGTTCGTTGAAGCAATCTGCCGGACGTTTCGCGCGGCGCGATTGGCTCCGCACGGCCACCCTCACGCGCGCTCTGCCGCCCGAAGTTCCGCTGCCTTGAATGCCGTCGCGCGGTACGCCGCCAGCTGCTCGAGCAACTCCTTGGCCGCGTCCGGCGGCACTGGCGGCCCCTCGAGCTGGCGGAGCCAATCGACGAGCTTGCGACCATCCACGAACCGCACGCCGTCGACCTCCCGACCGTCGTTCACTAGCTCCCGCGCCGCACCCCCAGAGCACCACGGCGGCGTCCACGGTCACCGGTTGCGCGCGCGCCCGATGCTTCGCTCCGCGCTCTGACTTGAGCATGGATCTGGCGAGTCCCTGTGCCCTGATCGCTGCCTTCTTGGCGGACGCGGTCATCTCCGCAACAGCGTCCGCGTCGATCGAGCCGCGCCACTTGGAGTCCAGTACGACGATGCCACCCGAGCGCGTGACAACCACGTGGTCGAGGTCGCCACCCTGCAGCGTGATGCTGTCGACCCACCCCCAGACGAGCCGTCGTCGCTTCGCCTTCTGCAGCTCCGACCGCGTGTTGTCCTCACCCCATGCACCCCTGAGCTGCCATATCGCAGTTGCCTCGTGCGCCAGGAACGCCGAGTTGACGAGGTGCAGAGCCGCAGCAACGAGGCTGGCTTGGAGGAGTCCGATGACGTACCACCGGACCGGTAGCTCACTAGTAGCCAGGGGCACCGATGTCAGTGCCGCCACAAGGACGAACCCGGCCATCAAGAAGGCGACGATGCCGAGGTTGCGGCGCAGCCAGCGGCGCCGCAACCGCTTCAGTTCTCGTCGCGGGAAGGGCTGAAACGAACGCATATGACCTCCTCGGCCTCTGCACCATGGAAGCCGATGTGCCCGCTGCTCGTCCGGGGAATCGGTCAGTACGGCGGTTCTCGATGCCGCCGTCCGGCTGCTTCGGCGGCGGCTCGGTGCTCAGCACACAACACCTCGACCACCCCGCAGATCGCGCTCCTCTCGCCAGGTTCCCCGCAGACCTCACAGTTCCTGCTCGCCGCTTCAGAGGCCGAGCCGACGATCGCAGCGAAACGATTAGCAAGTTCGGGTGACGACGGCTCGGCATCGAAAACGAGCGCACCACCGGTGCGGGCAATCGCAAAGAGGCGGTAGCCCGGATCGAGGGCCGCCAGCGCCCGATCGAGCTCTTCAACGAGCGCAAACCAGCCTTCACCACACCGCATCGCATGCCCGGTCATCGTCATGCGCGTCACCACTCGCCCGGGAAGGGCGTCAACTTCGCACTCCTTGTCTTCTTCCATAAATGGAAGATACGCCGAAACGCCCGGCCCTTCATCGCCATCCACAGGTCCAGATCGACCATCCTCGCGCCGTATGTTTGACCGGTGCCGAAGCCTCCGTCGACCATGCCCCGGGACCTTCTCGAGGAGTCCGTCATGTTCGGCCGGCCAGGCGATGTCACTTGGATTCAACCGACGACGCCCGCGGCGTACGCGAGCGCCCGGGCAGCCGAACTGCAGCACCACTTCGTGGTCGAGACGACCGATCGCTTGGAGCGGCTCGGACGTTCGAAGTCCTGGCTGGAAGAGCGCTCCGGGATCGCGGCGGGACGCCTCAGCAAACTACTTCGCGGGTACGCGCAGCTCACTTTGAGGGACGTCGTAGCCATCGAAGGGATCCTCGGCCCGATGTTGACCGAGTTGGCGTTCTCTCCGTTCGAAGTTCGGGACTCGAGCCTGCAGGCGCGCTTTCAGCAAGGGCAATAGCGGCGGAAGGCCCCCAGCGCATCGGCAGCCGCCGAACCTTCCGCGCAGTTCGAACGATCCCCGGATGTGTTCTGCGCGTCATCGATCCTCAGCGGGCCCGAGCATTGCAGGAGATTCGCCGCCGGCATCTGATCGCTCAAGCGCCCATCCATTCCTTAGGTGACTGTCAGGTGTCTCGGGCGGCGGTTGCCGCTCTCGGAGTCGGAGGTGACCAGATGGAAACGGTGGAGGAGATCCTCACCAGCAGCGAGGTGGCTCGGTGGATCCGGGTGTCGGAGTCGACGCTGTGCCGGTGGCGGCAGCGTGGAATGGGGCCGCGGGTCACGTGGATGACGTCGACCTGTCCGCGGTATCGCCGCAGCGACGTCGAGCAGTGGCTCGCGCGGGCGTCCTGAGCGACAGACTGCGAATACGGCCATGATCGAGAAGACCTCGGGCGGCCGGTTCCGGGCGAGGTTGAAGAGCGGGCGGCAGTTCGTCGCGAGCCGCACGTTCGACACGAAGCGTGAGGCGAGCGACTGGCTGGCGAGGGAGAAGGCTGCGCTCGACGGGGGAATGGATCCTCGTGCCGGGCGGCGGCCGGTCCGGACGCTGCTCGAGGAGTGGTTGGTCGTTCGGGAGTTCACGGTGGCGGCGAAGACCTACCGCAGCGACCAGGCCTTGCAGCGGTTGGTGCCGACGAGCATGCAGGCGATGCAGGTGGGGGCGGTCTCCGAGCGTGAGGTCGCGCGGTCGTTCGAGACGCTGATCCAGCGGGGGCTCAGCGAGCGCTCGGTGATCCGGTACCGCGCCAGCCTGTCGACGTTCTTCGCGTGGTGCGTGCGGGAGAAGGCGGTCGTCCGCAACCCGGTGACCGCGGCGAAGGTCCCGCGGTCATCGGAGGAGCCGACGGAGATGCGGCCGTGGACCGAGGCCGAGCTCGAGGCCACCTACGACCGCTGGAAGGCCCGGGATCCGCACCTGGCCGACGCGCTCCTGGTGCTGGGTTGGACCGGGATGCGGTGGGGTGAGGCTCGGTCGGTGCTGGTGGAGGACGTGGTCGGCATACCCACACCCGGGTTGCTGGTGCGGCGCTCGCAGACCGAGGGCGGCGCGGTCAAGGCCACCAAGGGCCGCCGCGGTCGTCGGGTCCCGGTGGCCGATCGGATCCTGCCGATCGTCCAGCGCATGGCGGACGGGAAGGAGCCGACCGATCTCCTGATCACCACCGGCGGAGGCGCTCAGCTGCATCGCACCGCGGTGCTGCGCACGGTCAAATGGGACCAGACCGCGGGCGGCCGACGGATCCACGACCTCCGTCACACTGCCGCATGCCTCTGGCTAGCACGCGGCGTCGACCCGGGCACCGTCCAGGCGTGGATGGGCCACGAGTCGATCGCGACCACAAACCGCTATCTGCACTTCCTCGGCACCTCAGCGGACCAGGCAGGCCTGGATCGCCTGAACGACCCCAGCCGCGGTCCCGCGACGAAACCCGACCTCGAGAGCGAGGCCTCAGACCGCCTCCGTCGGAGCACCCGGGAGGCGGTTCGCGGCGCCCCCGCGGGCCGGGGGTACGCCGGGGGTAAGCGGGACGGCCCACCGTGGTGAATCCCGTCCGTGGAAGTCCCAACGCAGCAGAGCCGAAAACGCAAGAACCGGCAGGTCAGAGGCGACCTGCCGGTTCTTGCTGTGCTGGTGGAGGTGAGGGGATTCGAACCCCTGACCTTCTCATTGCGAACGAGACGCGCTACCAACTGCGCCACACCCCCAAGCGAGGAGAAACGGTAGCACCCGGGTCGTGCGGGTTCCGAATCGGGATGCTCAGTTGCGGTCCTCGTCGGCGTGGCCGGCCGGTCGGGGCTCGTCGTCACCGTGCGGACCGCGGTCGACGTTCGAGCTCTCCCGTGGCTTGGGCGGGTCCTCGAAGGTCGTCGACTGGCCGCGGGCGGACTCGCCGTCGAACGGGCTCTCGTCGATCCCCTCCTGGGGGTCGGCGCTCTGCGTGTCCGGGGAGACCGCGGTCGCGGAGTCGGCGTACTTCTTCTCCTGCTCGCGCGTCTGCTGGGCAGCCTGGCGGTCGGCGGCGGTGCCCTGGTCGTCGTGGTGGGTCATGGTCGGGCGTTACCCGCGACCGGACCGACGAGCCGGGAGGAAAGTCAGCTACCGGTGGCGCGGTGCTGCTCGGCGTCCGAGGCCGCAGCGTCCTGGGCGCGCTGCGCGTCGGCCTCGCGGGCCAGCTGGGAGTCGGCCTCGTTGCGGCCGGAGCTCCAGACGCCCGTGGAGTCGAGGTCGATCGTGCGGACGGTACGGCCCGCCGGGGCCTTGGCGACGTACGTCGGCAGCGGCACCGGCACCGGCGTCCACCCGCCGGCCTCGGGGGCCGCGGGCTCGCCGGCGGGCTCCTCGAGGACCTCGGCCGCGACGACCGGGATCTCGTCGGTGTCGTCGCGCAGCTCCTCGGACGATCCGGCGTCGGCGTCCTGCGCACCCACCGCGTCCTCGGCGGCGAGCTCCTCGTCGGCGAGCGTCGTACGACGCTTGCGGACCGTTGCGGAGCGGGCGGCGCGCTCGCGCTTGACCATCAGGCGACAGGCGACCAGCCAGGCCGCCATCAGGATCACGGGCGCGGCCAGCCAGGACCAGGCGAGGACCTTGCCGATCGCCAGGGCGGCGACGACCACGATGGCGAGCAGCAGCAGGTTGAAGACCCGCCGGCGGCGCGCGGCGGCGCGGCGCGCTGCCGCGGACTGGCGCAGTCGGCGCTGGACCGGCGACTCCTCGGCGGGGCGGGTGGCACGCGGCGCAGGGGTGGGCGCCGCGGGCTCCTCGTGTCGCAGCTCCTGGGCCGGCCGGCCGGTCGTGACCAGCTCGGCCTCGGTGGACGACACCGCGTCGCGTCGGGCGAGCACCCGCAGCCGTTCGGAGAACCCGTCGACCGAGCGGCTGGAGGCGTCCTCCTCGTGACGCCGCAGCGCCATCGGAATGAGGTACACCGCCCACGCCACGAACAAGGCGACGAAGATCAGCGAGCTCAGGTCCACACCGAGAGGTTAGGAGCGCTACCTCAGTGCGGTGCGCATGTCCATCGGTGTGTCACAGATTGATTCGTGTGACTCATGTGATTTGACGGTCGAGGCGGACGAGGACGCCACGGGGTGCCTCCTCGCGCGTGACGGCGAAGATGCGGTGGTCGCGCCACTCGCCGTCGATGTGGAGGAAGTAGGGCGCATAGCCGACCTCGCGGATGCCGAGCTTCTCGACGACCCGCAGCGAGTTGGAGTTCTCGGGCCGGATGCAGATCTCGATGCGGTGCAGGCCGGCGAGGAAGAAGCAGTGGTCGATGACCATCGCGACCGCGCGCGGGATCACGCCTCGGCCGGCGAACTGCTGGTCGATCCAATACCCGACGGAGGCGAACTGCGCGGAGCCGCGCACGATGTTGTTGACGCTGACCTGGCCGGCGAAGACGCCGTCGACCTCCACGACGAAGGGGTACGTCGTCCCCCGGCGCGCCGCCTTCCGGAGCCGCTTCACCAGCGCGCGGAACGAGGTCGGGCGGGCGTCGGAGCCGGGCGGCGCGGTGGCGTCCCAGGGCCCGAGCCACACGGCGTTGCGGCGCCGGGCCGCGCGCCAGGCACGCGCGTCGGAGCGGGCGATGGGGCGCAGGCGGACGACGGGGTCGGTGCCGGAGATCAGCTCGTTGGGCCAGGCGCGACCGGGTACGCCGACGATCATCCGCTCGCGAGGGGCGTCACTCAATGGTCGCTCCCGACGATCTGCTCGACCGCGTGCACGAGCACCGGCTCGAGCACCGCGAGCGCATCCTTCACCCCGCCACGCGAGCCGGGGAGGTTCACCACCAGCGCCTGCCCGGACACGCCCGCGAGGCCACGGGACAGGACGGCGGTCGGGACGCCCTTGGCGACACCGGCGGCGCGGATCGCCTCGGCGAGGCCGGGCACCTCGCGGTCGAGCAGCGGGCGGGTCACCTCGGGAGTGCGGTCGGTCGGGGTGAGGCCGGTGCCGCCGGTGGTGAGCACCACGCGCGCTCCGTCGGCCACGGCCGCCGAGATCGCGTCCCCGACCGGCTCGCCGTCGGGCCGGACGACCGGTTCGCCCACCGCGAAGCCCCACGAGCGCAGGGCGTCGACGATGAGCGGGCCGGTGGTGTCGTCGTACACGCCGGCGGCGGCGCGGTTGGAGGCGACCACGACGACGGCTGGAAGGCCTCGGACGTCGGTCATCGCGACCAGTCCCCCGACTTGCCGCCCGTCTTGGTCTCGACCCGGACGTCGGTGATGACGGCGCCCTTGTCGACGGCCTTGACCATGTCGACCACGGTGAGCGCGGCGACGGACACGGCGGTGAGCGCCTCCATCTCGACCCCGGTGCGGTCGGTGGTCCTCACCGTCGCGGCGATCTCGACGGCGTCGTCGGCGACGGTGAGGTCGACGCTCACCCCGGAGATCGACAGTGGGTGGCACAGCGGGACGAGGGCCGGGGTCTGCTTGGCGCCCATGATTCCCGCGATCCGGGCGACGGCGAGCGCGTCGCCCTTCGGCACGCCCTCACCTCGCAGCAGCCCGATCACCTCGGGCGAGACCAGCACGCGGCCGGAGGCGGTCGCGACCCGGTGGGTCACGTCCTTGGCCGACACGTCGACCATCCGCGCCGCGCCCGAGGCGTCGACGTGGGTCAGCCGTGCCTGCTCGTCAGCCATCAAGGCCCTCCTGGGGTCGTGGGTGCAGGGCGAGCACCTCGAGTGACGTGCCCTCGGGCACCAGCCTCCCCGAGGGAGGTACGACGAGCAACGCGTCGGCCGCGGCGAGCAGCCGCTGCGAGTGCCCGGCGTGCCCGGGCAGCGGCCGGACGGCCCCCGAGGCCTCGACGACCGCGGGCAGCAGCACGGTCCGGTCACCGGCCTTCACCGCCGTCGCGAGGGGCGCGGTCACCGGCTGCCAGGGCGTGCCGGCGAGCGCGTGGAGCAGCGGGACGACGTACAGCAGGAAGGCGGCGTAGGCGGCGATCGGCGTCCCCGGCAGCGTGACGACGGGGACCCGGCGGCCGTCGGAGGCGACGAGCACGCCGCAGCCCTGGGGGCGGCCGGGCTTCATCGCGACCGGGCCGAACCAGAAGGCGGGATCATCGCGCAGCGCGGCCTTGACGACGTCGTGGTCGCCGGCGGAGATGCCGCCGGTCGTGACGACGACGTCGGCAGCCTCGGCCGCCGCGGCGAGCAGCGTGCGGAAGCCGGCGAGGTCGTCGGGCGCGGGTCCGAACGCGGCGGAGTCGGCGCCGGCGTCGCGGCCTGCGGCGACCAGGGTGGGCGAGTTGCTGTCGGGCACGTGGCCCTTGACCAGCTCCGCGCCGGTGGAGAGGACGGCGAGCCGCGGGCGGGAGCGGACCGGGACCGTCGAGGCGCCGACGGAGGTGAGCAGACCGAGCTGCGCCGGGCCGAGCCGGACCCCGGCGGCGAGGGCGACGTCGCCGGCCCGGACGTCCTCACCCTCGAACCGGATGTGCCGGCCGGCGTCCGCGCGCTCGCGCACCTCGACCGGGTCGGTGCCGGAGGTCCACTCGAAGGGCACGACCAGGTCGGCCTCGGGCGGGACGGGGGCACCGGTCATGATCCGGATCGCCGTGCCGGGCGCCAGCGGGGTCACCTCGTCGCCCGCGGCGACCGCGCCGGTGACCGGGAGGGACACCGGGACCGCGGCGACGTCGGCGGCGCGGACCGCGAAGCCGTCCATCGCGGCGTGGTCGAACGGCGGCACCGACAGGTCCGCGACCACGTCGGCGGCCAGCCGGCGCCCGAGCGCGTCGGCCAACGGGACGACCTCGGCGTCCAGCGCCCTGACGCCCTCGAGGACCCGTGCCCGGTGCTCGTCGACCGAGCAGGCCGGGTCAGTCATCCGACCCCGACAGCACCTCGCCGGCCGGGACCCGCTGGGCGCTCTTGGCGTCCAGCTCGACGGCGCCGACGACCTGCACGCCGTGGCCGAAGGTCCAGTCGCCCTCGACCTTGAGCGCGGTGGCCTTGGCGAGCGACGGCGCGCCCTCGGGGAACCGCTTGTCGAACTCGCCGACGACCTTGTAGTGGTCGGCGTCGAGGTCGACGTACGGGACGTCGGCGGCGACCTGGGTGAGCGCGAAGTCCGCGCCGATCTCGTAGACGTCGGAGCGCAGCACCAGCAGGTCGTTGGTGGTCTTGACCGGGATGAACCGGTCGCGGCCGACCTCGATCAGCCGCGCCCCGTCGAAGACCTCGATCGCCGCACCCATCGCGGTCTCGATCTGGACCACCTCGGGCGAGCCCGGGTCGGCGGGGTCGACGTGCTTGACGTTGCGGATCAGCGGCAGGCCGAGGATGCCCTCACGGCCGTCGAGCACCGCCTTCATCGCGTGCAGGTCGAACCACAGGTTGTTGGTCGAGGTGAACCGGTGCCGGTCGAGGTCGGCGAGCGCCGCCTGGTCCTCGGGCAGGGTCTGCGCGGTCTCGCGCAGCACGATCCGGCCGTCGGCCTTGCGGCGGGCGAAGTGACCGCCCTTGCGGTCCGAGGCGGTACGGCGGACCGCCTCGATCGCGAACGGCGCACCGGTCGAGGCGAACCAGCCCGCGACCCGGGGGTCGGGGACGGCTCCGAGGTTGTCGGAGTTGGAGACGAAGACGTAGCGGTAGCCCTGCTCGATCAGCCGGTCGAGGAGGCCGGTGCCGCGAAGCGCGGTGTAGAGGTCGCCGTGGCCGGGCGGACACCACTCGAGGTCGGGGTCCTTGGGCCAGCTGACCGGGGTCAGGTCGGAGGTCAGGAGCTTGGGCTCCTTGTTCTGCAGGAAGTCGAGGGGAAGTCCGTCGACAGCGAGGTCCTCGTAGCGGCCGAGGGCGTCGAGCGTGTCGGAGGACGTCCGGAAGGAGTTCATGAACAGAAGCGGCAGCCGGACGTCGTACTGCTGGCGCAGGTGCAGGGCCTGCCGGGCGATGATGTCGAGGAAGGACAGCCCGCGGCGCACGCACAGCAGGGACTTGGCGCGCTCCATGCCCATCGAGGTGCCGAGCCCACCGTTGAGCTTGATCGCGACGGTCTTCCCGATCGCGTCGGCCGCGACCTCCTCGGAGACCTCGACGTCGGCGAGGCTCTCCATGTCGACCGGCTCGATGCTCGACTCCGGGATCATGCCGGTCTCGCCGTGCTCGAGCAGTCGGTAGTAGTGCGCGAACGTCTCGATCGCCACGGGGTCGACCCCCGCGTCGAGCATCTTCGCCCGCGCCTTCTCGAGGCCGCCGCTACGGCCACTCATACCCATACTGCCGATCGTAGGCTGGTCCGGTGACAGGTCCACAACCGTGCCACGGAGCGGCCAAGGTCGCGGCCCGCGACCAGCTCCTGACCGCCCGCCGGCGCCGCTCGCTGACCGACGTCGGAGCCGCCGCGCGGGCCATCGCCGACCACCTCCTGGCGGCTCCGGAGGTACGCCGGGCGGCCACCGTCGCGGCGTACGTCTCGGTCGGGACCGAGCCCGGAACCACCTCCCTGCTCGACCGACTGGTCGACGCCGGCAAGCGCGTCGTGCTGCCGGTGCTGCTGCCCGACAACGACCTGGACTGGGCGGCGTACCACGGCCCGACGTCGCTGGCGCCGGCCCGGCGCGGGCTGCTCGAGCCGGTCGGCGCGCCCCTGGGCCTCGACGCGGTCGCGACCGCCGACGTGGTCCTGGTCCCCGGCCTCGCGGTCTCCCGCGAGGGGATGCGGCTGGGCCGCGGCGGCGGGTCCTACGACCGCGCCCTCGCCCGGGTGCCGGTCGGCACCTTCACCTGTGTCCTGCTGTACGACGACGAGGTGCTCCCCGACGTCCCCGCCGAGCCGCACGACCGGCCGGTCTCCGCGGCCGCCACCCCCGGCGGGGTGCTGCGCTTCCGTTAGCTCAACCCTCGGGGGTCAGCAGGAGGACGTCGCCGGCGGCCCGGTCGACCGCCTTCTCGGAGAACACCCACGGCAGCGTCTCGCCGCGGGCCCACAGGTCGGTCTGGTCGGTGTAGTGGGGGTGGAACGCGTGCCCGGAGACCCCGGTGAGGTTGATCCAGCGGGCGGCGTCGAGGCCGTCCATCGGCACCACCATCCGCATCGAGGGGGCGGTCGCGACCTCGTAGCCGACGCGCGCGTCCCAGCCGGTCGCGTTGACCAGCGAGCCACCGCCGCCGACCTCCCAGCCGCCACGGTTGAAGAGCCGCTCGACGATCCCGATGCCGGACTCCCCCAGCGTCGAGGAGCGCAGCTCGAGCTCGTGGAGCGCACCCCACGACCACTCGTCGGCGTTGGGTGACTCGAGGGCCGTGAGCTCGTCGCGGGCCGCGATCATCGCGTCGCGCAGGATGTCGCTGCGGCGCTCGACCTTGTCGTCGGTGCGCACGTCGTCCCACCACGGGCTCTTGCCGCGCGGCAGCAGCGCACTCACGACAGCGAACCACCGACTCCCGCCGTTGGGCTGGATCGCCGTCGGCAGCTCGTCGGAGAAGGTGCGGGAGAGGACCTCGCGCCACACGACGTTGAAGTACGCCGCGGCCGCGCTGTCGGCGTCCTGCTGGTAGTTCCACGACCTCAGCAGCCTCTGCCCGTCGGAGTAGTAGCCGTGGGGCAGGTCGATGTCGAGGAGGTAGGGCGTCAGGGCCTCCCCGATCGCGCTGCGGTCGTCGAGCTGGATGGCCGTCATCTTGTCGACGCTGAGCTCGTCGTCGGCGGCGAGCAGCCGGTTGATCCGGTCGGAGCGGTAGCCGAGGTCCCAGTCGGAGGTGAGGTACGGCGGGTAGCGGGTCGGGTCTATCACGGCCTGGTTGGCGGTGGCGATGATCCCGGAGTCGGGGTCGAGCACGTTGGGCAGCTCGTCGTACGGCACGACGTCGCCGGTCCAGTCGGTCTCCTTCAGCCAGCCGGCCGCGGGCTGCCGGCCGTCGTTGCCGGGGCGGCGGATCGGGACGACGCCGGTCGCCTGGTAGCCGATGTGGCCCTGGGTGTCGGCGTACACGACGTTCTGTCCCGGCACCGCGAAGGACGAGAGCGCCTTGTGGAAGGACGTCCAGTCGCTGGCGCGGTCGAGGGCGAGCAGTGCGTCGGCGGTCGGGCGCGGGGTGAGCGCGGTCCAGGCCAGCGCGATCGCCGCGTCGCCGCCGTCCTGTGCGTCGGCGACGTCGTCGACCTGGTCGAGCAGGCCGTCGTCGGTGACGTCGACGTCCTCGTCCGCGGCGAACCGGGCGAGGTCGGACAGCAGCGGGCCGTGGCTGGTGGAGCGGACCGTGAGCTCGACGTCCTTGCCGTCGCGGACCTCGATCCTCTCGGTACGCCGGGTCAGCGGGAGCTGCTGGCCGTCGTACTCCCACTCGTCGCCGGTGACCCGCTCGACGTACAGGTCGGTCACGTCGGGAGCGAGGTTGGTGAAGCCCCAGGCGATGTCGCGGTTGTGGCCGATCACGACGCCGGGCACGCCGGAGAAGCTGAACCCGGCGACGTCGTAGGGGCACTCGGCCGACAGGGTGCGGCAGTGCAGGCCCACCTGGGTCCACACGCCGGGCAGGGAGATGCCGAGGTGGGGGTCGTTGGCGAGGATCGGCGCGCCGGTCTCGGTGCGGTCGCCGTCGACGACCCACGCGTTGCTGCCGATGCCGTCGCCCTGGCCCAGCAGGGCGGGAACGCCGGCCAGCACGCTGCGCACCTTCGCGAGCGCGCGCACGGTGGCCGGGTCACCGAGCGGGGGGCGGGCGAGCGAGCCGGCCCCCGAGCCGGTCGCGTCCTGGTCGAAGGCACCGTCGACCACGCCGCCCTGCTGCACGATCGGCGCGTGCGCGGCGTACGGGTAGCCGGGGTAGAGGTCCTGGGCGCGGTCCTCGCCGACGGTCGCGGTCGCGATCGCGCGGCCGATCTCCTCGTCGAGGTTGCCGCGCAGGTCCCAGGCCATCGCCTTGAGCCAGGCGACCGAGTCGACGGCGGTCCACTGCTCGGGCTGGTAGTCGAGACCCGTGATGCCGAGGAGGGCGTACTCCAGCGACATCTCCGAGGTGGAGCGGCCCTCGAGGTAGGCGTTGACCCCCTCCGCGTAGGCGTCCAGCGCGCTGCGGGTGGCCGGCCGCAGCATCGCGACCTCCTTCTCGGCCACCTCGCGCCAGCCGAGGGTGCGCACCACGAGGTCGGTCTCCAGGCCGGACTTCCCGAAGAGCTCGGAGAGGCGCCCGGCGGTCGCGTGGCGCCGCACGTCCATCTCGAAGAAGCGGTCCTGCGCGTGCACGAAGCCCTGCGCCAGCATCAGGTCGTGGGTCGAGTCGGCGTAGATCTGCGGGATGCCGTGCTCGTCGCGGACCACCCGCACCTCGCCGTCGAGGCCGCTGATCGACAGCTCCCCGCCGGTCTGCGGCCAGGAGCGGCGGACGCCGACGACCGCGGTGCTCAGCCCTGCGACCAGGACGAGCACCAGGAGCACGCCGAGGGCCGTGGTCCAGCGCAGCCACCGGGGCCAGCGGGCTCGGACCGGGGCGGGGGCCGGGGCCTGGGCCGGGGAAGGAGAGTCGAGGTCCGCCATGGTGGGCGCCATTGTGCCGTGAGGTTGCACGCTGACGTAGCATTGGCACTCGCCCGGCAAGAGTGCTAGGGCGAGAGTGCCAAGCGAGGAACGTCGATGCCCACCTACCAGTACCTGTGCACCGAGTGCGGTCACGCCTTCGAGCAGGTCCAGAAGTTCAGCGACGACGCCCTGACCACGTGCCCCGAGTGCACCGGCAAGCTGCGCAAGGTGTTCAACTCCGTCGGCGTCGTGTTCAAGGGCTCGGGCTTCTACAAGACCGACAGCAAGTCGTCCAGCAGCGCGTCGAGCAGCGCGTCGAGCACCGCGGCCCCGGCCGCGGCCTCCGCGTCCTCGTCGAGCAGCGCCTCGAGCGAGTCGTCCGGGTCGTCGAGCGCGAGCTCGGCCGCCTCCCCCGCCTGAGCCTCCCGCCCGGTCGAGGGGGCCTGTGGATGACGCCGGCAGCCGGCGTCGCCGCGGCCTACGGTCGCCGGCATGGACTCCCGCTCACCCCTGCACCGGCTGCGTGACGCCCGCGACCAGGTACGACGACGGGTGCTGCGCCGTCGGCGGCTGATCGCAGCCCTCCTGTTCGGCGTCGGCGCCGCCGTCGCGGTGCGCTCGGTCGCGCCGCCGGCGCCAGCGACCGCGACGCTCCTGGTCGCTGCGCGCGACCTGCCTGCCGGACGCGAGGTCGCTGCCGCCGACCTGGTTCCGGTGGAGGTGCCGCCGGACGCCGTGCCCGAGGGGTTGGCGAGGGCGCCGGTCGGGCGACGCCTGGCCGCACCCGTGCGGGCCGGTGAGGCGGTGACCGACGTCCGCCTGGTCGGCCCTGCCCTCGGCACGGCCCAGCCGGCCGGCACCGTCACCGTGCCGCTCAGGCTCTCCGACGCCGGCCAGGTGTCACTGTTGACCCCCGGCGACCGGATCAGCCTGCTCGGCACCGACACGCGGGCCGGCACGACCGAGGTGCTGGCGCGTGACGCGACCGTGCTCGCCGTACCGGACCCCTCGGCGGGCGCCGACGGCGCGCTTCCCGGGCGCCTCGTCGTGCTGGCCCTAGATTCGAGTGTCGTGTACCACGTCACGTCGGCAGCCGCTGCCGAATACGTGACTTATACATGGAGTCGCAGTTAGTTTCTGGGGCCAGAGAGCGCTCCCACCTCCACCACGACGCTCGGGAAAGAGGAGAGATCAATGTCCGGGTTCAAGAACTTCATCCTGAAGGGTGACCTCGTCGACCTCGCCGTCGCCTTCATTGTCGGCACGTCGTTCGCCGCGGTCGTCAAGACCTTCACCGACGTCCTGCTCGCCTACATCGGCAAGCTCGGCGGCGCCCAGGAGATCGGCGCGATGGTGATCGCCGACGTCGACGTGGCTCCGTTCATCAACGCGGTGATCGCCTTCGTGATCCTCGCTGCGGTCCTGTACTTCTTCGTGGTGACGCCGTACACGAAGGCCAAGGAGCGCTTCTTCCCCATCGACGCGGGCGGCCCGACCGAGATCGAGCTGCTCACCGACATCCGCAACGCGCTGGCCACGCGCGACTGATCCAGGCACGACTGAACCGAGGGCCGGTGGGGACATCCCCACCGGCCCTCGGTGCGTCTGCTCGCCGTGCCGGCCGCCGGTCAGCTGCCGTGGTGCGGCGGGACCTGCGACCTGAGCCAGCGGTCGCCGGCGCTCTCGCGGGTCTCCGGCGCGACGTCGTCGCGCTCGTCGGAGGTCACCGACGGCTCGACGTCGCCGAAGATCTCGGCGAGCTTGCGCCGCCGCTCCCAGTCGGCCTGGTCCTTGGGATCGCCCACGACGACCTGCCTCAGGTGCACAGACCGGCAGCCTCGCGGCCGGAGGCGCTGAGGCCCCCGAACGTGGCCGGCGGGGTCTGCGTGCCGTCGCTCGCGGTGTCGCCCGGCGTGCCCCCGGGGGTACCGGACGGGGAGGTGGTGCCCGACGGGGAGGTGGTGTCCGAGGGCGACTGCGACGCGCTGTCGCCGGCGGACGGCGTACCGTCCGGCTTGTCGCCGGCACTGAGGGCGTCCTTGAGGAACTCGGGCGTCAGTGGCCGGTCCTTGCGGACCAGCTGCCACAGCTTGGCGACCTCGGGGGTCCACTCGATGCCGGAGCTCACCTTGTCGGAGTAGACCCACGGCGTGGTGATGAACTTGATGTTGTCGGCGCCGATGCCCTTCGCGGTGACGGCCAGGTCGGCCATCTGCGCGATGTTCTTGAAGTCGGTGTGCAGCGAGGAGGACGCCGCGTTCATGAAGCCGATCAGCCGGTCGGGTCGCGCGATCATGCCGGCGGTGAGCGCCTTGTTGATCATCGAGCCGATGAACGCCTGCTGGCGCCGGGTGCGGTTGGGGTCGGTGCCGTCACCGATCCGGTAGCGGGCCCGCACGTAGGTCAGCGCCTCGTTGCCCTTGATCTCGCGGGTGCCGGCCTTGAGGTGGATGTTGTGCGTGTTGTCGTCGATGTCCTCGGGGATGCAGACCTCGACACCGTCGAGCGCGTTGACCATGTCCCGGAACTGGTTGAAGTCGACGAGCACGTACTTGTTGACCCGCACGTTCGTGGCCTTCTCGAACTGCCGGATCGTGCACGCGGGACCGCCGTACGCGAAGGCGGCGTTCCACTTCTCGTAGCCGGTCGCCGCCGGGATCTCCTCGCCGTCCTCCTTGTAGCAGGTCGGCCGGATCACCGCGGTGTCGCGCGGCACCGAGATGCCGTAGGCGAACTTCCGGTCGGCGGAGAGGTGGAACAGGATCGTCGTGTCCGACAGGCCGCCGCCGGCCTCGCCGTCGATCCCGTTGCCCTTGCCCGAGCGCGTGTCGGTGCCCATGACGAGGATGTTCATCGGCTTCTTCGGGCCGGTGTCCTCCTCGGTCGGCCGGTCGTTGCCGAGCTGCGCCCCGAGGTCCTGGGTGTCGATGTTGCCGTTCCAGTTGTTGTAGATCAGCACGACGCCCAGGCCGGTTGCGAGCCCCAGGGACAGCAGGCTCGCGAGGATCACCTTGAAGACGACCTTGCCCGGCTGCGGCCGCTTGCGCCGACCGCCGGCCACCCGCCTGGCGCGACCGGCCTGGGGGGCCGGGGCGGTCGGGGCGGTCCGCGCTCCGCGCGCGCTGCGGGCGCCGCGCTCGTTGCGTGGGCGGCGCCGGTCGCGATCAGCCCGCGAGGTCGGCACCCGGCGGGCGCGGCTCCCGGGCACGTCGGAGCGCCTGGTCTCGTCGTCCTGCGTCATGGATCACCTGGTCGTTGGCCGCTTGCAGCGGATGGTCAGTACTCGACGCTGCTGCCGAGTCAGCGGCCGATCGGCACCCGGTGGTACCACGCCCACCGTACGGTCCGCTTCAAGCGCGGCGGCGAGTCGCTCACCATTGTCACCGCTCCCCCGCGCGTCGACCCAATCCGGACCGTTCGGCCCCGACCTGACAAGATGGCCCCACGCCCCAGTAGCTCAGTGGATAGAGCAGCCGCCTCCTAAGCGAAAGGTCGCAAGTTCGACTCTTGCCTGGGGCACCGACGCGAAAGCGCAGGTCAGCGAGCCCAACCGGGCCCTGACCTGCGCTTTCGTCATCTCTGCTCGCCGTGCTAGACGGTGTCACACCGTGCCGCTCCATGCCCATCCGGACGTTGGGAACCGGCCGTCAACCACAATTTCGCCGGACCTCTATGGGAATTCCATGTGAAAACGGCGCCATCTCGCCCGCCCCGGCAATACGGCACGCCGACCTCGCCGCGGTGGTCGAGATGACCCAGATCCACCGCCGCGCCGTTGCTGCAGGCGATCGACCGGGACCTGCGGAGCTCGCCACGCCCGATCCCACCCTCACCCTCGACCGGTTCGCTGTCGAATCCGCGAACCACCTCCGTGCCGCCTCCAGGTCCTCGAGCGCCACCCAGTTGACGTGATCGCGAACCTCCGGCCATCCCCAACGATTCAGAATTCGAGGAACCACACATGACCTTCATCGATACCGCCGGCCTCAACGAGCTTGCTGCCTTGGTTTCGCGGGCGCTCAGCCACTTCTGGAATGGCGTCATCGAGCGGCGGAACCTCCAGCAGCTTCACGAGCGTCCACGGCGGCGACGACCCGCACACCATGTCCGCCGCCGCCTCGTTGACGGCGCCTAGGCCACGACCATGACAACTGAGAACGTTCCCATCGGGCTTGACAGCACCAAGCTGCCTGGGTCCCTCGACCAAGGCCCACACTGGACCATCGACCGCACTGTCGAGCTCGGGCTGGACGGCGTGTTCTTCAGGTCCGTGTTCGAGCTGAGCCGAACACTGGATCTGGCCGAGATGCGGGAGGTCGCTGACCACGCCCGCGAACGCGGCCTCATCTCGAGACCGGCGTCGCCACGATCAACCCGTTCGCCAGCCCCGAGTCACCGGAGATCCGTGTGTTGGGCGAGGGTGACTACGCGGCCGGACTACTGAAGATGGTCGAGGCATGCGCTGCCGTCGACATCAGGGAGCCGTGGACCTACACGGGCAACTACCAGTTCCGGATTCCCGGGATGTATGCCTGCGACCGGTTCCGCACAGACGTGTCGTGGCAGGACCAGCTCGACGCCACAGCCCGGTTCGTCGACACACTGGCCCCCGCGCTCAAGGACCTCGGCGTACATCTCAACGTCGAGACCCACGAGGAGATCACCTCGTTCGAGCTGGTTCGACTCATCGAGGTGCGGCGCCGACGTCCTTGGCGTCACCTTCGACACCGGCAACGTCCTGGGCCGCGGCGAGGATCCGCATGCAGCCACAGCTCGGCTCGCGCCCTACGTGCGAGCAACGCAGATCCGCGACGCCGGCCTGTTCCACACACCTGAGGGGATCGCTCGACTGCTCGTGCCATGCGGCGAGGGCGTGATCCGATGGGAGGAGGTCCTCGCAGCCCTGATCGACCAGGCTCCTCGCCTGACCCTGTCCATCGAAGGCATCGATCGCTCGAATGGAGAGTTGCCGCTCTACCTCAACGACCCGGTGTGGATCAGCGCCCATCCCGACATGACCGTGGCAGAGCTGTCCGAGATCGTCAGGATGACCAACGAGCACGAGCTACGCGCCGAGGCCGGGAACGCGCGGTCCCTCGAGGTACTGCGCCAACCCGTGACAGAGGACCAGTCCCTCACCTACATCAGCGACTCGGCGAGGCACCTGCGCCGCTGTCTCGAGGCGCTCGGCCCGCTCGGCCGGCTCGAAGCGCTCGACAGGCTCGACGAGCTCGACGGGCTCGACCCGCTCACCCCGCTCGACGCAGACACCCGCTCATGACCCCGACCGCAACACCGATCTGGAGGCAACGATGGAACTGAGTAGAGTCGCAGATGCTCGAAGCTACCCGGTGCCGCCGGGCGCGCAGGACAACGGTGGCTACTCCCGCGTCCGGCTGCAGGGACTGGACCGGACAACGGACCCGGGGTTCTGGATCGCCTTGGCGACCTACCTTCCCGGAGCCGCGGCAAATCGCGTGGCGGGGAACGGTGCCGCGGTCTACCTCGTCATCGACGGTGAGCTGCGCTTCCGGGGTCAAGGCCAGGACCTCACTCTCGAGCGCTTCGATTCGGTTCTCGTGAACGAGGACGAGGACGAGGCGATCGAGGTGAGCAACGAGACCATCGATCCTGCACGAATGCTGGTGAGCCACACGACGACGGAGTCTGCTCGGCAGCACCAGCTCATGTCCTGACCGGGCGGGGCGGCGAAGCCGTCAGCCAGCCGGAGACTGATGGCGGGGTTGACGTCGGGATCGGATGCCGGCTGGCGATAGCGTCGCCAGCCGGCATCCGTCGTCCGAACTCACGACCACGGTTCCCATTCGTCGACGTGGAGATGCGCTGGTTCCGTAGGCGCTGAGCGACCTCGCGCGCGGCGAGCCCGCCCCTGCCTCGATGCGCCTGGACAGCGTGAGGAGGCGCTAACGCGCCGCTCGAGGGACACCAGATGGCGGCCCGGTGGTGTCGCCGCTCGCCGGGCCTTGGTCCAGGGCCCGGCGGCTGGTCGTCAACGACCTGAGTGTGAAGGCCAGCGACGCGACCAGCGGCGCCCCAGGTCCACACAGCAGCCCTGCCCGCAGGCTCTCGCTCGCGCCGAACAAGGGCACCAGGACGGCGGACGTGACGAGGACCGCCCACGGCGCGGCGACCAGCCCCGCTGCCACCGGCAGGTCCCGTGTGCGGCACGCGACAAGCAGGGCGAAGATCACCATCGGTACGACGTGGAACCACGGGTACGACGCCGGCGTTGCCTCGCCGGACGCGGCGCGGAAGCACACGAGCACGAGCACCTCCCCCACGACACCGGCGGCGGCGAGGAATGTCAGGTGCCGCCGACAGGCCGAGCGGTGCGAGCCTCGCCGGACCGCCCAGGCGTGCGCAGTGGCGCCGGCCGCCGGGGCGACGACGGCCAGCGAGACGGCGCTCACCTCGAGGTTGGTGAGCATCGTGTGCTCAGGAACCAGTGCGCCGAGCGTCGACCACATCGACCGCAGGATCGGCGCCGTCGCGAGGAAGCAGGCGTTGAGCACCATCCAAGCGCGGTGGGCGTCGCGGTCACCTCGGCGTGCCGCGGCGGCCCCTGCGGCGAGGGTGCCGATCGTGCTTGCTCCGAGGAGCCAGAGCTGCAGCCGGAAGGCGGCCTGCCCAGGCAGGTCGACATGCGGGGCGCGGGCCAGGAACACGAAGGAAGCCACCATGCTCAGGACCACCGCAACGGCGTAGGCCCGTCCGACCCGACGATGCAGCGCACCCGCCAGATCGAGAGCACCGCGACGCGCACGCACGAGCACGACTGCCTGCACGAGCAGCAGGCACAGCGCCACCGCACCGAACATCGTGTGCGCAAGGAGCGCCACCCGGTGGTCGACGTAGGCAGCCGTCCGCACAGCCGCGACCGAGCCGGAGCCCCAGGCATAGGCGTGACCTCCCAACCGGGCGTCCAGCTGCTCCTGGAGGCGCGGGAAGCCCGGCAGGATCGTGAACCACATCGACGTCGCTGCGAGCGGGACGTAGGCGAGGAGCACGAGCGCCAGCATCGCGAGGACGATCCGACGCAGCACGGCCGCAACCTAGCGGGATCCGACGAGCACGACCGGCTGGCGTCTCATCCCACGTCGCAGGCGCCGTCGCTCGTTCGGAGTGGTACCGCCCCACATGCCGTCCTGCGACTCGGTGGCGAGCGCGAGGTCGAGACAGGGCCTGCGGACGGCGCATTGCTGGCAGATCCGGCGAGCCTCCTCGAGCTGTGTCCGGGCCGACTCGCTCGTACCGGTCGGGAAGAAGAGATCGGGGTCCTCGAACCGGCACCGGGCGCGTGACGTCCAGTCGTCCATGGTTGACGTCCCCCTACGGAGCGATGCCGACGTACTTGGTGTCGAGGTACTCCTCGATCCCCTCCACGCCGCCCTCGCGGCCAAGACCGGACTGCTTGACGCCACCGAACGGCGCGGCAGCATTGGAGATCACCCCCTGGTTGACGCCCACCATGCCGAACTCGAGTCGTTCCACGACGTCGAGGACGCGGGACAGGTCGCGTGAGAACACATACGACGCCAGCCCGTACGGCGAGGAGTTGGCGAGCCGGATCGCTTCGTCGTTGTCGGTGAAGGTGCCGACGGGCGCGATCGGGCCGAAGATCTCCTCCTGTACGAACCCGGCGTCGCCAGGCGCACGCACGACCGTGGGCTCGAAGAAGTGCCCGTCGCCGGGGAGTGCGTGGCCGCCGGTGAGCACCTCGCCGCCGTCCGACACCGCGTGGTCCAGCAGTCGTTCGGCCTTCGCGACGGCACGGGCGTCGATGAGCGGACCGACCTGGATGCCGGCTGCGGTGCCCGGCCCGACGACCAGGCTCGCCATGGCGGAGCTAAGTCGGCGGGAGAACTCGTCGGCGACGGACTCGTGGACCAGCATCCGGTTCGCGGCGGTGCAGGCCTGGCCGACATTGCGCATCTTCGCGTCCAGCGCTCCCTGGACCGCGGTGTCGAGGTCGGCGTCCTCGAACACGAGCAGGGGCGCGTTGCCGCCGAGTTCCATCGATGTGCGCAGCACCTGCTCGCTCGCGGCCGACAGCAGTACCTTGCCGACCGCGGTGGATCCGGTGAAGGTGATCTTGCGCAGCCGCGGGTCGCGCAGGAGCGGCATCGTCGCGTCGCCGGCGCGGGAGGTCGTGACGACGTTCAGCACGCCCGGAGGGAGGCCGGCGTCCTGCATCAGGTCGGCGAACAGCAACGAGGTCAGCGGGGTCAGCTCCGATGGCTTGAGCACCATGGTGCAGCCGGCGGCGACGGCAGGGGCGACCTTGCGCGTGGCCATCGCGAGGGGGAAGTTCCAGGGCGTGATCATCAGGGTCGGGCCGACGGGCGCCTTCATGGTGAGCAGGCGGGAGGTTCCCTCGGGCGAGCGGCGCCAGGTCCCCGAGATCCTGGGTGTCTCCTCGGAGAACCAGCGCAGGAACTCGGCGCCGTAGCGGACCTCACCTGCGGCCTCCGTCAACGGCTTGCCCATCTCGGACGAGATCAGCCACGCGATCTCGTCGGCGCGCCGGATCACCTCGTCGAAGGCGCGCCGCAGGATCTCGGCCCGCGAGCGGGGCGAGGTCGCGGCCCAGGCCGGCTGCGCGGCGGCGGCCGCGTCCAGCGCGGCCGCCATGTCGGCGGCGTCCCCGTCGGCGACCTCGACGAGCACCTTTCCGGTGGCCGGGTCCTCGACGCCGATGCGGGCGCCGGCGGCAGCATCGCGCCACTCCCCGCCGACCAGGACCCCGGTGGGGATCCTGGACAGCAGGTCGTCAGCCCGTGTGTCCGCGGTCACGAGGCCACCGCGGCAGGCTCGGCTGCGGACTTCGGCGAGCGCTGGCTCACGAGCACCGCGCCGAGGACGGCGAGTGCAACGGTGACCGCAGGCGAGAGTGTGGCGAGCAGGGCGCTGCTCCCCTGCTCGAGGAGCACGATGCCAACCGCTGCGGATCCGACCCAGGTCACGAACAGGCCCACCGTCGGCCGGCGCCGAGCAAGGCTCGCTGCGTCGTCTCCGGCGCCGCGCAGCAGGACGTGGACCAGGACGACACCGGTCCAGGCCATGATCAGCACGCCCTGGTAGGCGAGCGCCTCGAGCAGGTAGCTCAGCACGTCGGTCAGCATGAACAGGTAGGCCAGCGCACCGCAGATGAGGACCCACGCGATGTGGGGCAGGCGGATGCCGGCGACCTTCTCCAGGACGACCTCGAGGTTGTTCGAGGCGAGGAAGTAGTTGGCGGTGTTGATCCGGGTCTGCGAGATGACGATCAGCAGGACCCCCGCCAGGCCGAGCGAGCCCGTGACACCCTGAACGACGCCCGTCTCCGTGCCCTCGACACCGTAGGCGTGGACGAAGTACATCCCGACCAGACCGTTGATTCCGAAGGTGCACAGGTAGAAGAACGGTCCGAAGGTGACCCGCTGGTGGAACCGGGTGTCCTCCGCCTTGCCGAGCGCGGCGAAGTCCATCGTGAACAGCATCATCACCCAAATGCCCATGTAGATCAGGTATGAGCCGGCCCAGCCTGGAACGACCGAGTCAGGAGCGGTGACGCTGAGCCACCCGCTGGGGTAGCCGCGGTCGATCGAGCTCGCCACGACGAGGGCGACCAGTCCGATGCAGTAGAAGGGCAGCAGGAAGCCGTTGAGCCGGTCGAGCCAGTTCCGCACACCGCCGAAGGCCAGCGGCATGGCGTAGGCCACGCATATGAAGTACCAGAGCTTGATGTCGCCCCCGAACCAAGTCTGCAGGGTCGCCGCGATCACCGAGCCCTCGAAGACGCCGTAGTAGAGCGCCGTGATACCGATCAGCAGCGCCGCGAGCGTCGATCCGACACCGCCGAACAGGGCCTGCGAGATCCGTTCGACCGTGCTGCCGGTGCGCAGGGCGTAGGCCGCGAGGACCCGGTTGATCACGCCGAAGGTCACGATCGCGAGCACCATCCCCACGAAGGTGCTTCGTGCGCCGTACGCCGCGGTCGATGCGGTGGCGACGTAGAGCCAGAACATGGCGCTGAACAGCGCCCACCAGGCCATGGTGAGCGACCATCGCCCTACCTGGGTCTCGTGGGCGGACTTCTCGATGTCGTGGATGTCGAGGGGCGGCATGACGGGTACCTCTTCTCGGGACGTGCGGTGTGCCTCCGAGGAGGGTGGCGGCGATGTGGCCTGGGCCACAGTGCGCCCGTTCGTACAAAATGGCGAACGGACCTGTCCAAGCCGCGCACTCACGGCCGCACCACTCTCGACCAGCCTTGGACCATGACCACGCTTCGATCGCACGCCGTCCTGAACGTCCCCGCCGCCGAGGTCTGGGAGGTGATCCGCGACGTCGCTCGCATCGCCTCCTGGTTCCCCGCGATGTCGTCCTCCACCGGCGACGACCGGCACCGCACCGTCGTGCTCGGCGACGGCAGCACCCTCGAGGAGGACATCGTCACCCTGGACGACACCCGGCGCCGACTCCAGTACCGCGCCGTCGGCGGCGATCTCCCGGTCACGTCGCACCTGGGCACGGTCGACGTCATCGACCTCGACGCCGACCGGACGATCGTCGTCTACAGCACCGAGATCGAGCCGGCCGACCTGGCGCCGGCCTTCGACGCCGCAATCTCAGAGGCGGTCGCCGGGCTGAGCGGCTTCCTCGACCGTGGCTCGAGGAGGCAGGCCGCGACCGCTCACTCGTGAACGAGCTGCAGGGCGATCCACAGCTCTGCCCGGACGGTCGGGTCGTCGAGGTCGCGGTCGAGGGCGGTCGCCAGCTGCGACATGCGGTAGCGCAGCGTGTGGCGGTGGATGTCGAGTGCACTCGCCGAGGCGTCTGCACGCCCATTGTTGGCCAGGAAGGTCCGCAGGGTCTGGACGAAGTCGACCTTCGAGCCCTTGTCGAGCGCACGCAGCCCGGCGAGCGTCGCCTCGGCCCACGCCCGGGCGTCCGGACCGTCCAGGTGCCGCAGCAGCCCGGCGTCGGTGACGTCGCGTGCCTCGTACAGCCGGCCGGGATCGTCGAGGGCGGCACGGAACACCGACCTGACCCGGGCCCACGCAGCCGGGAGCTCGGCCGCGTCGGTCGAGTCGCTCACCGCCCCCCGGCCGTGCGGGACACGACGCAGGATCGCCTCCAGCGTGCGGGTGTCCCCCTCGGCCTCCGGGAGCAGGATGGCGACTCGTCCCGGACGGAGCTCGGCACTGAGGGTCACGATGCGGCGCAAGGCTTGATCCTCCTCCGCCGTCTCGAGGAGCTCGGCGCCGTGGTTGCGCGGGACGCCGAGCAGCGCGACCCGCATCGGCCCATCGGGAACCGGGACCCGCAAGGTGGCGGCGGTCCGGCGGGCGCGCACGATGTCGCCGTCGAGCATCAGCTGGAGCACGGCGCGACGGTCGTTGCGCACGGCTTGTCGAGACTCGTCGGTGCGGCGCAGGTCCTCGGCCATCAGGTAGGTCGCCGTGTCGACCAGCGACCTCTCGATCGGGTCGAGCGGCTCGGCCCGGCCGATGGCGAGGAAGCCACGCGCCCGCCCGGCGGTGACGACAGGGCGGATGGCGACGGACTCGCCCGGCATGGACACGGTGAGCGCCGAGAGCTGGTTCGCCGCCGTGAACCGGGTCAGCTCGGTCTGGATGCGCGGCAGGTGGGCACGGGCCGTCGCGGGGACCGACGAACGCAGTCCCCCGTGCTCATCGAGCAGCAGCACCCAGCCGCCGACCGAGGACACCACACGCTCGGCTATGCCCCTGGTTCCGTGGCTAGCGACCGCGACGCGAACGAGCTCGCGGTGCGCATGGGCGACGGCCTCGACGTCAGCTGGCATGGATGCGGCATCCTCTCCACATGGGGTCGACCGGGTCCGAGCATTCCAGAGCCAGCGTCACATCGCACCCAGCTCGATCCGAGGAGCACCCCATGCCAAGCACGTCGATCCTCCGGACTCTCGAGGACCGGCCCGGGCGTCCCACCATGTGGATCCGTCAGGCGGGCGACGACCAGATCCTCGTCGAGTACGACATCACCGAGGAAGTGCTGTCGCTCAACTTCCGGGTGCACGCCCTCCTCCAGGAGCTGAGCGAACACCCGGTCCCCGGAGTCCTCGAGACGTCGGCCGGGCTCCGTTCGGTCATGGTGACCTTCGACCCCGACGCCATCGACCGTGAGCGGCTGATGGACGAGCTCACCGCTCGCGAGGCAGCCGCCGCGGACCTGACCTCCCTGGTGTTGCGGAGCAGGGTCCTCGAGCTGCCCATCGCCTTCGACGACGAGGCCACCCGCGACGCCGTCAACCGCTACCGGATCACGACCCGCATGGACGCACCGAACGTCCGCGACCGCGACAACGTCGACTACATCGTGCAGTACAACGGATTCGCGGACCGGGAGGCGTTCTTCGACAGGTTCCTGAGCACGATGTGGTGGACCGCGTCCATCGGCTACTTCCCGGGCCTTCCATCCTTGCTCGCGCTCGACCCCCTGGCCCAGCTGTCGGCACCGAAGTACAACCCCACCCGGATGTGGACGCCCGAGGGTGCCGTCGGCATCGGCGGCTCCGCGGTCGTCATCTACCCCATGGAGTCGCCGGGCGCCTACGAGCTGTTCGGACGCACCCTCCCCATCTGGCGACCGGTCACCGGGGACGTCGACGTCACCGAGCTCCAGGTCTTCCGGCCGTGCGACCGGGTCCGGTTCCGACGCGTCTCGGAGAGCGACCTGCGTAACCTGCGTCTGCGCGCCTTCGAGGGCTCGTACCCGTGGCAGATCGTCGAGGAGGAGTTCGTGGTCGCCGACTACCTCGACGAGGTCGAGCGCACCCACGACGCGGCTGAGGTGGTGGCGCGGCACCGGCACGAGGCCGCAGAGGGAGTGGAGATCCCATGAGCGCCGAGACCGTCGAGATCATCGACCCCGGGCTGCAGACCACGGTGCAGGCGTGGCCGGGGCGACTCGGCCTGCGCGCCTTCGGCCACGCCGCCTCCGGACCGATGGACCACGTCTCCTTCCGGGCCGCGAACGCGCTGGTGGGCAACAAGCCCGGCGCGCCCGGCCTCGAGGTTCCGATGATCGACCTCAGCATCGCCCTGCTGCACGACACCCAAGTCGCGGTGACGGGGCCCGACGGCGTGCGCCTGCTCCACAACGACATTGAGGCGCCGATGTGGGAGACCCTCGACGTGAGGGCCGGGGACGTGTTGACCACCGTGAACACGAACGGGCCGGGGTTTCGCGTGTACGTCGCGGTCGCAGGCGGCATCGACGTCCCCGAGGTGCTGGGGTCGGCTGCCACGTCGTTGGTGTCGGGCATCGGCGGAGTGGAGGGGCGTGCTCTCGGCCGCGGCGACGTGCTCCGCTGCCACGGCGGCCCCAAGGTCGCGCGGCGCCGTCTCCCCGAGTCCATGCGTCCCCGGTTCACCACCGACTGGGAGGTCGAGGTCATCCAGGGCCCGCACGGCCAGCCCGACTTCCTGACGGCCGAGGACTGGGAGACGCTCACCGGAACGACCTGGCGCGTCGACCTGAACTCCGACCGCATCGGGACCCGTCTGCACCCCCACCGCTTCACCTGGACGCGCAGCGACGCGGGCGTGTGGGGAGGCCATCCGTCGAACCTGCTCGACACCAGCTATCCCGCGGGCGGCGTGCTCGCCAACGGCGACGTCCTCACGATTCTCGGGGCCGACAGCAACACGTCAGGGGGCTTCGCCGTCGTGGCGACCGTGCCGCGCTGTGGCCTGTGGAAGGTCGGCCAGGTCCGCCCCGGGCGCGACCGCCTCCGGTTCCGCGAGGTGACCTACGACGAGGCCCGGGCGCTCAACGGCCGGGTGGACTTCTCCATCGACCCCGCGCGCATGACTGGCAAGGGCTGAGCGAGCCGAAGCGGCCCGACCGGAGGTCTCCGATCGAGCCGCTTCAGGTGGACCTGCGCCGACTCAGTCGGCAAGGACCGCGCGCACCTCGTCGAGGTTCTCGCGCGCTTGCGCCCGCGCCTTCAGGGCGTCGTCGAGGGTGACAGGTACCAGCCGAGTGACCGTGCCCGGAGCACACTGGCCGACCAGGTCGAGGTCGACGCTGATCACCGTGCCGATCTGGGCGTAGCCGCCGCCCGAGACGGCGTCGCGGTGCAGCACGATCGGCTCCGATCCGCTCGGGACCTGGATAGACCCGATCGGGTACCCGGCGTCGACGATGTTCGAGGGATCCGAGCCGGCCCCGAACGGCTGCTCCCGCTCGATGAAGTCGAGCTGCGGTCCCTGGTAGCGAAAACCCGTCCGGTCGGCGACCGGGGTGAGCCTCCAGTCGGACTCGACGAGGAGGTCACGCGAGTGCGCCGAGAGCCGGTAGTCGTAGAGCCCGAGCACCACGCGCAGGTCGACCTCGCGGCTCCACGTCGGGAGGTACCGCTCGGGCAGGGTGCGGAGCAACTGGTCTCCTGCCGGCACCCCGCCAGCCTCGCCGACGGGAAGCCGGTCGCCGGCGACGAGGGCCCGGCCGTCGTGACCTCCCAGTCCACCCAGGACGTAGGTCGAGCGGGAGCCGAGAACGGCCGGCACGTCGATCCCACCGGCGACGGCGATGTAGACACGGGCGCCGGCGGTCACGAAGCCGAGCGAGAGCACGTCGCCCGCGTCGACCCGCACGGCCGACCAGCTGGGACGCTCCTCGCCGTTGACGAGGACCTGCGCGCTCGCGCCGGTGACGGCCACCACGGCAGGGCCGTCGAAGGACAGCTTGGGGGCGAGGTACGGCGCCTCGAGCAACGCCGCCGTCTCCGGGTTGCCCACCAGCAGGTTGGCGATCCTTGCGGAACGCTGGTCGAGCGCACCCGACGGCGGGATGCCGACGTTGTAGGCACCGGTACGGCCGAGGTCCTGGACCGTGGTGGCCAGGCCGGGTTCAACAACCTCAACGAACATCGAGGGCTCCCAACAGGTCGGCGTTGTAGGCGTCGGGGTCAGCGAGGAACGACTGCAGCTCGAACTCGACGTCGACGATGCGGTAGACACTCTCGCCGCGGTCGACCGCGGCCTCGAGCTCGCGGTACTCCTGCTCCTGGACGGGCCGGAACGTGACGATGTCTCCGGGCCGGAACAGCACCATCGACTCGGCGAACACCTCGTGCCTCTGCGCGGGGTCGTAGATCGGCAGCGGGGTGAGCCCGAACATCTGGTACCCGCCGGCGCCCTTGACGGAGTAGATGCAGGCGAAGCAGCCACCGTGACCGACGGTGAGGCGCGGGGTCTCGGTCCGCGGCCGCAGGTACTTGGGCAGCTCGATCTGTCGTTCCTGCGGCACCATCTGGAACATGAACGGCAGGCCCGCCACGAACCCGACCATCGAGACGATCCACGGCGAGCCCGAGTGCCGCTCGACGAACTCCTCGACGCTCGCCAGGCCGAGCTCGGCCATGGCGTACTCGAGGTCGGTGCCCTCCGGTCGCTGGTGACGGTCGCGGAACTTCGCTCCGACCTCGCGGGTGAACGGGTCGTCGTACCAGACCGGGATCTCGATCAGCCGGGTCTTGATCGACGGCGACTCCTCCTGACCGACGGACGCCTCGATGTCCCTGACCGTGCGCTCGAGCAGCTCGGGCTCGAGTCGGTCGGGGTCGAACCGGATGAGCAGGGAGGCGTTGGCCGGGCAGATGTCCCAGATCCCGTCGAGGCCCTGGGCTGCGAGGGCCGAGCTGATGGCCATCGCCTTGAAGTTGGCCGCGAGGCTCATCTCCTCGTCGATCTGGACGACGAGGTGCTCGTCAGCCCCCCAGGAGTAGCGGCTCTCACCCATCGCAGACTCCGTGTCCGAGCCGCTCCTGCTCCGCCATCCAGCCCTCGAGCCAGGTGGTGTGGTAGTTGCTCTTGCGGAACTCGTCGGTGTCGATGATCGCCTTCACGAACGGTGCGGTGGTGACTACGCCCTCCACCGTCAGCTCGCGCAGCGCGCGGTCGAGACGTGCGATCGCACGGTCGCGGTCCTCGGCCCACACGATGACCTTGCCGATCATCGAGTCGTAGTAGGGGCTGACGACCGAGTTCGCGACGAACCCGCTGTCGACCCGCACGAACGGACCCGCGGGTACCTCGAACCGGGTGATCCGGCCCGGGCTGGGTATGAAGCCGTTCGCGGCGTTCTCGGCGTTGATCCGCACCTCGATCGCGTGCCCACGGGGCACCAGCTCCTCCTGGGTGAAGGACAGCGGCATGCCGGAGGCGACCTTGAGCTGCTCGGCCACGAGGTCGCGGCCGTAGACCATCTCGGTGACGGGGTGCTCGACCTGGATGCGCGTGTTCATCTCGATGAAGTAGAACTCGGCGCGCTCCTCGTCGTAGAGGTACTCCACCGTGCCGGCGCCGGTGTAGGCGACCGACCGCGCCAGCCGCACGGAGGCGCCGGCCATCTCGGCGAGGATCTCCGCCGGCACGTCGATGTCGCCGGCCTCCTCGACGACCTTCTGACGGCGGCGCTGCATCGAGCAGTCCCGCACACCGAGGTGCACCGCACGCTCACCGTCACCGAAGACCTGGACCTCGATGTGCCGGGCTCGAGGGACGAAGCGCTCGATGTAGACCGCACCGCTGCCGAAGGCCGCTCGGGCCTCGGCCTGCGCGGTCGAGATGGCACCGGCGAGCTCCGACTCCTCCTGGACGACCCGGATGCCGCGACCACCGCCGCCGGCTCCGGCCTTGATGGCGAGCGGGTACCCGGTGACTTCGGCCACCGCCAGGGCTTCGGTGAGGTCGTGGACTTCGCCGTCTGAGCCGGGCACGGTGGGAACACCGGCCGCCTGGGCGCTGGCTCGCGCCGCGACCTTGTCACCCATCTGGCGGATCGCGGCGGCGTCGGGGCCGATCCAGGTGACGCCCGCCGCGGCCACCGCCTCGGCGAAGTCGGCGTTCTCGCTGAGGAACCCGTAGCCGGGGTGGACGCCGTCGGCACCCGACTCCTTGATGGCCTCCAGGAGCGCCGGGACGCTGAGGTAGCTGGCGCCGGCCGGTGCCGGGCCGATGTGGATCGCCTCGTCGGCGACCTTGCGGTGGACGGCGTTCTTGTCCGCCTCGCTGTAGACGGCCACGGTCGCGATGCCGAGCTCGCGAGCGGCCCGGGCGATGCGGACCGCGATCTCGCCGCGGTTGGCGATGAGGACCTTGCGCATCGCGCTCACCCTTCCTTCACCACGGCGATGGTGGCGCCGGGCTCGACCATGCCGAGGTCTTCGATCTCGAAGCTGAGGACGCCCGCGGCCTCGGAGCGGATCTCGGTGAACTGCTTCATGATCTCGACCAGTCCGATCACCTGGCCCTGGTCGACCGTTCCGCCGTCCTCGACGAACGGCGGCTCGCCGGGGGACGGACAGCGGTAGAAGACACCGGGGAGGGGCGATGTCACGGAGTGCTCGCTCATGCTGGTTCCTCTCAGATCGCAGACGGGGTGAGGGAGTCGATGACAGCCCGGACGGCCTCGGTGACCTCGACCGCGTTGGGGGTGTCGGAGTGGACGCAGACGGAGTCGACCCGCATCGGGAAGTCCTCGCCGGTGTCCGCGGTCGCGAGTCCCTCGATCAGCGCCTTGAGCGCGCGGGCGCGGGCCTCCTCGACAGGTGTGGCCCGCGGACGGCGGGCGATGATCAGGCTGCCGTCGGCGCGGTAGCCGAGGTCGACGTAGAACTCGGCGACGAAGGGGACGCCGCGCTTGTCGGCGACGCGCTCGTGCGCGGTGCCGGCCATGCCGAACACCGGGACCTCGTACTGAACCGCAACATCACAGATGGCGTCCATGATCTCCTCGTCGCGGGCAGCCATGCCATACAGCGCGCCGTGCGGCTTGATGTGGTCGAGCGGGAGCCCCTCGGCGTCGAGGAAGCCGACCAGCGAACCGACCTGGTAGCGGACGATGTCCGCGGTCTCGTCGCGCTGGAGCTTCATCTCGCGCCGGCCGAAGCCGACCAGGTCCGGCAGGCCGGGGTGGGCGCCGACCGTGATGCCGGCGGCGGCGGCCTTCTGGACGGTCTCCCGGATGCCCGTGGGGTCGCCGGCGTGGAAGCCGCACGCGACGTTCGCGGTGTCGATGAGTTTGACCAGCGCGTCGTCGTGGCCGAACGAGTGGATGCCGAAGGCTTCGCCCATGTCGGAGTTGAGGCTGACCATGGTTGTTCTCCTTGCGTGGTGGTGGGTCGGTGGCCGGCTCAGCTGCCCGGCGCGGAGGTGTCCCTGGCGGAGCTGTCCGCGGGCGCGTCCTCGGGGTCGTTCTCGTACTCGTACTCGTCGCAGAACAGGTAGCCGTTGCGACCCCAGTCCTCGCGGGAGACGTCGGTGAAGATGAAGTTGATGGTCTCGGGCTTGCACTTGGCGATCCGGCTGACCTCACGGGTCAGCACCTCGGCCAGCTCGCGCTTCTGCTCGAGGGTGCGGCCGGGGAACATGTCGATGCGGATGAACGGCACGTGTCCTTCTCCTACTTCAGTGGTCGGTGACGGCGGGTGGGTTCAGGAGTGGGCGATGCGCGGGGTGTCGCCATCGGGGTCGACGTACACGTCGTCGCCCTCGACGCGGACCGGGTAGCGGGCGATCTCGGTGTGGCCGGGGTTGATGCCCTTGCAGGTGCGCAGGTCGAACTGCCACAGGTGGGCCTTGCAGGTGAGCTCGGCGCCGTCGAGCTCGCCCTCGACGAGCTCGATCTGCTGGTGCGGGCAGATCGCCTGCGTGGCGACCACCTCGCCGCCGTCGAGGTGGGCGACAAGGATCTCCTTGTCGCCAACCTCGAAGGACTCCATGTCGCCTTCCCACAGGTCGTCCAGGGTGGTCACGAGCTGGAATGCCATCGGTCTTGTCTCCCTCGGGTCGGTCAGAAGAATCGGTCGTAGTGGATCTGGTCGATGGGGACCTTGAGCTCGCGCACGAGGAGCCGGGTCACGGCGTCGGTCATCGGCGGCGGGCCGGCGACGTAGATGTCGCGATCGACGAGGTCCGTCAACCCGGCGGCCGCGACGGCCTCGTGGACGAAGCCGCGCGCTCCGTCCCAGTCGTCGGGCGCCTCGTCGGAGACGACGTCGACCAGGGTGATCTCGGCGAGCCGGTCGGCGACCTCGGTGACGAACTCGCCGGCGCACAGGTCGCGAGGCGCCCGGCCGCCGTAGAAGAAGTCCAGCCGACGCTCGCTTGCGTCGGCGGCCGCTGCGAGCCCCCGCGCAATGGAGACCATCGGTGCCAGCCCGGATCCGCCGGCGATGCACACGACGTCGCGTCCGGTCGCCTTGAGGTGGGCGTGTCCGTAGGGGCCGTCGACCTCGGTGGCGTCGCCGAGCGCGATCTCGTCGACGAAAGCGCCCGACTCGGCGCCGCCCGGAACCCGTTTGATGTGGAACTGCCACACACCGGTGCCGGGCGTGTTCGCCATCGAGTACGCCCGCTCCTCGCCTCCGGGCCGGCGCAGCATCGCGTACTGCCCGGGAAGGAAGTCTGCGTCGATGGCCAGGCTCAGCTCCCGCAGGTCGTGCGTGAGCATCCGTTCGGCCACGACCTCGCCGATCCGACGAGCGGGGAGCGGCAGGCCGGCGCGGAAGGGGTCGACCGGGTCGATCAGCAGACTCACCGTGCAATCCGACCGCGGCACTGACTGGCAGGCGAGGAGCCGTCCCTTGCGACGGTCCCGGTCGGTGAGGCCGGCAGGCGCATCCTGCACCTGCCGGACCTCACCCTCGGTGAGCGTGAATTTGCAGCTTCCGCAGCCACCGCTGTTGCACTCGTAGGTCGCCGGGACGCCTGCGCGCAGGGCGGCCCGCAGCAGGGAGTCCCCGTCCGTGCAGGTGAACCGGTGGGCTTCGCCGTCGCGTACCTGGAAGATACGGATGGCGACCTCCGAGTGGTTCATCGGCTCAGCCCCGCAGCGGAAGGGAGCTGCGGAACGTGCGGGTCGCGGCGATCGCGTTGCCCGTGGCTTCCGGGTTGTCCGGCAGCTCCGAGCAGAAGGCCTCGATCGCAGCGTCGGCGAGCGGCACCCACGTGTCGATCCACCGCTCGATGACGAGCACGTTCTCCGGACGCTGAGCCATGTGCCGGACCAGCTCGACCGACCAGCGCCGGGACCGCTCGCTGTCGCGCAGGGCTGCTTCGGCGGTGAGGGCGAAGAGCGTGTCCCCCTCACGACGGGCGCTGATGCCCTGCTGACGCCAGAACGCCTCGTCGATGGCCGGCTTGGCGACGAGGTTGAGGGCGACGAACGCCTCGGCCCAGTCGCGGGTCGCCAAGACGCACTCCAGCAGCTCGCGGAAGCGCTGCCAGGCCGGCAGCTCCTGCCAGTGAGCGCGCTCGGCGGTACCGAGACCCACGTCCGGATGTGTCTGGGAGAGCTCGGCGGTGCGGTACGCGACGTGTGAGAGCCACCGCAGCTGGTCGGCGGACTGGAAGGCCGCACAGTTGCTGATCGTGCTCGCCGGCGACATGTGGACGAGGTAGGCGCTGGCCATCTGCACGGTGTGCAGGAGGTAGCGACCCGGCGCGTAGTGCGCTGCGAGACTGCGGACCCACTCGGCGTCGAGGCCCTTGTCGTGCTCCTCCTCGTTGTGCTGGTCGAGCAGCCCTTCGACGTAGGTCTCCTGCCCGTCCTGGAGGATGTTGTAGGTCCGGTAGACCAGCTCGTCGGGATCGCGGAACCCGTCCCAGTCGTCGTGCTGGACGGCGCTGCCGTTGCGATAGGTGCGGTACCAGTCGGCCATGGGGCCTTCGTGGGCGACGTCCCACGGCTGCTCCTGGTCCCGCATGTGCCACAGCAGGTTGGTCGAGACGATCTCGTACTCGCTGGGCTTGCGACGGCGGGCCGCCAGGTGGCTCCAGGTCTTGAGCGGCCGGAGGGCCACGGGAGCGGTCGTCATGAGGGAACCTCCTGGGTGCTGGGCTCGGTGGTGGCGGGCTGTTGCGCCAGCCAGAAGCGGAACTGCTCGGTGCCGGTCTCGATGCGACCGACGAAGGACGGCATGCTGACCTCGAGGTCGCGCATGTTGAACGGCCGGCCGAGCTGGTCCTCGATCGTGGTGCGGCGCAGGATGCACTCGCCGCCGTCGACCTCGATGCGGACGTACGACCCTCGGTTGCGGACGTCGACCCGCTTGCCCTCGTTGTCGATCCGGACCGCCTCGGCGACGGCCTCGGCCAGCTCACCGGCCTGGACCACCGGTCCGACCGGGTCGGTGATGGGCGTCGATTCGTTGCTCATGGTCGAGCTCCTCACTCGAAGTAGAACTCGACCGTGTCGGTCGGTCCCAGGCCGGTCTCGGACAGCTTCATGTCCAGCGGGTACGGGTCGGCGGCTCCCTCGGCGCGGGCACGGATGACCTTGCCCGGCTGGTCGGGGACGTGGACGCCGACCGAGTGCTCGGCCGCTGCGGCCGCCACGGCGGCCATGGTGTCGTCGGTGTCGACGGGCACGAGCTTGAGCACGAAGTCGCCGTCGAACTTGGAGGAGATGGGGAATAGTGCCATGTCGTCGTCCTCTCAGCCTGCCGGCGCCAGGGCCGTCTTGTACGCCTCGAGCCAGGCGTAGTCGTGTGCGTCGTCGCCGCCGGGGCTGACCACGCCGAGGCCCATGTACTCCAGGACGCCGTCGAGGTTGGCGGGCTGGATCTCGCCGCCCAGGAAGCGGTCGATGAGGTTCTTGTGGTGCTTGTAGCGCTCCGGGTCCTGCTCGAAGATCCACTTGTCCACCTCGGAGGCGAAGTGGTACTTGCGGCCCTCGAAGACGATGCTCGTGTCCTTCAGCGAGCGACCGGGGGTGCCGACGATCGGCAGCTGGGAGACGTTGCAGATCATCGGGAGCGTGCCCGGCACGGTCTTCTCTGGCCGGCCGCTGACGAAGTTGTCGATCATGACGTCCCAGACCTTGCCGAAGGTGTCGTTCCAGCCTGGGTACTTCTCCTCCAGCCAGTCGCGCTCCTCCGGGCTCACGCCGGCGGCGGGGTTCCACCACAGGGTGGGGCGCCACGAGTAGGTGCCGAGGTGCTGGCCGTGGTGGTGCTCGTCGAGGTCGCGCAGGAAGATGTCCCAGTACCAGGGCTTCGAGAGCCCGAGGTCCTCGATGGACTTCATGAACTGGGTGACGATCCACTCCTCCATGAACTCCTTGAAGGACGACTCGCGGACCTCGAGCGGGACGTAGTAGTCCATCGGGATGCCGGAGAGGATCGTGAACAAGCGGTAGGAGCGCCAGAACGCGATGTCGATGAGGTTCTGGGCCTTGGCCTTCTGCCCGTTCTCGATCATCATCTGCAGCAGCGGGGTGCCGAGCTGTGCGTGGCGGGCCTCGTCGGACTGGATGGACTGGATAAGCTTGGAGAAGGTGAAGTCGCCCGCGTTGGCGGCGTCTCCCGAGAGGCCGATGAACTGCAGGTTGGTGAAGCCCGTCTCGAAGGCGAAGTTCGCCGAGATGGAGGTCTCCGCCGCGCCACGGGTCATCAGCATGTCGTCGAAGAAGTGCCGGGCACCGAGCGCGACCCAGTTGTTGGACCACATCATCTGGTGCGACCAGTCGAACTGGCGGTCCTTGCTGACGTACTCGTGGGGGAAGTACAGCTGGATCTGCCCGTGCCGCATCTCGTCGAGCATCCCGAAGGTGGCCATGTTGCGCATGCCGGGGGCCTTGGACCAGCGAACGTAGCGGGCCTCCTGGAACGAGGCGCCGTACTCGACGAGCGCGACGGCGGCGTAGTGCTCCTTGAGGATGCTGACCCAGCCGGGATCGGCGTTGTTGTACAGGTCGGCGCGCTCGAGCGCGGCCTTGACCGAGTAGGCGCCCTCGTCCTTCTGTCGCTGGACGTCGACGTACTCGCGGTAGGTGACCTTGTACGGCTCGTCGTAGGTCGACCAGACCTCGGCCGGGATGCCTTCGCCGCCGGACATCTCGGGCGGGAACAGCTCGTCCTCGCTGATGTAGGAGGGAGTCCACTCGGTCGACCGCGCCAGGTCGTACCAGGCGCTCCGTTCCAGTAGTGCCATGTCAGTTGTCTCCTGTTGATTGGGCTGGATCAGCTGCCGTGGAAGCTGCCAAGGGGGCCTTCGCCGCCCGGGTAGCAGAAGGTGATGCTCGGGGAGTAGAAGCCGAAGGTGACCTGCAGCGGGTCGGCCGGCCGGAAGGCGTACAGCTCGTGCTCCGGGTCGAGGAACTCGAGGGACTCGACGACGAACCCGCTGGCGAGGTCGGCGACGAAGGGATAGCGGCCGCTGGTGAAGCCGTCGCCCTCGCCGCGGGTGATGTAGCGCAGCTGGCCGGTGGAGCGGACCGTCGGGCCGTCGTCGATGCTCGCGACGGTGCGGATGACCGGGCGCTCGTCGAGGTAGGTCGTCGCCTCCACGCGGCCGTCGCTCACCTCGAGGTTCGTGCGCCCGACGCCCGTCGGAACACCGCGTTCGGCCGCGTAGCGGTTCATCGCCTCGGAGCTGTTGTAGTAGTGCGTCCACCACCGCGCCGGCACACCCGCCTCGGTGTCGAGGCCGGCGAGGTCCACGCCCAGATAGGTGAGGGAGTAGGCGCCGAAGGCGTCCACCGGCTCCGCACCGTTGGAGGTCTGGGCGCCGTCCTGGACGACGTACTGGTTGAGGTAGACCGCACCGTCGGCCCGAGGCGTGAGGCCCTCGGGAACCAGCTTGGCGACGGTGTCGGGGTCCGCCGGGATCCAGACCAGGTACAGCATCTGGCTGTCGAAGATCAGCTGCGGAGCGTGAAGTGCGCTGGCCATGTCTCTCCCTGTCGTGTGCGATGGGCGCTGCGAGTGGCTTCACTCTCGTGGCGCGCGTCACACGGGAAGATGCGCGTTCTGTACAAGTTGGCGCAGTCGCTTGGACATTCGGGCAACCGGATCCGCGGGGTGCGCGGTCGGGCCAACATCTGCGATGAGGATGGCCAAGGTGAGCAGCGCGCAGGGTGGCATCGCGGGTCTCCACTGGAGCTCCACCGCACGACCACCGAGGTGATCTCGATGAGCAACCACTCCGATTCAGACCCCAACGGCTCGCGTCCGTTGCAGGAGGCCGGCTCCACGGCGCTTCAGCTGATTCGCGCCGAGCTGTTGCGGCTTGCGTCGCGCGAGGACCGGCTCGCCGCTGAGGAAGCAGTCCGGGCGGCGTATTGGGAGGCGACCCCGCCGTCCGTCATCAGCCGCCGACTCGCGGCCACGATCCTGCGCGAGGCGGCCGAGCAACTCTCGACCGCGCCCGCGCCGTCCTTGGCTCGAGCGCTCACCACCGGGTGGTCGCGATGACCTGGCAGACGGTCACGGTGCCGGTCAGCGCCCTGGTCGCAGAGCTGGCTCGGATCCGGCGCGCGGGCGGTACCGTCACGCATTGCTGCCGTGCCGGCAACTGTTGCCTGGTGACCTGGTTCTCCGTCGGTTGAGTCAGGCAGCGACCCGGGCGGCGATCGCCCGGAACGCCGCCAGGTCGGCACGGCCCCGCACCTCGTCGACCGGCAGCGGCCAGCTCGAGAGCTTCACGCCCACGACCTCCCTGGCGCGGTCGACGTAGACCATCTGGCCGTGAATGCCCAGACACAGGACGACGTCGCCACCGGCGGCCGGCGACCAGAACTGGCCGCGGTAGCTGCCACCGGACAGACCGTGATCGTGGTCGGCCGCGGCGAACGCAGATGCGGAGTCGGGCCCGCCGCGGAACAGGTCGTCGACCCAGGCAGCAGGGACGACCTGCTCACCCGTGAGCGAGCGGCCGCCGGCGGCGACGAGGGCACCGAGGCGGGCCAGGTCGCGCGGAGTGGCGCAGATGCCGCCGTCGTACATGCTGGTGCCGACCGGGTCGACGGTGACGTACGCATCGTGTGCGGCACCGATGCGCGACCAGAGCAGGTCGGAGGCCAGCCCGGGGAACGCCGCCCCGCCGGCGGCCTCGCAGACCAGCCCGAGTGCGTCGGTGATCGCGCTGCTGTAGGCGAACGGGCCACCGTGCGGGCGGTCGCCGCGCAGCTCGGCGAGGAACGCGCGGAGGTGGGCAGGAGACCGCGGCCCGCGCTCGGCCCAGCCGACCGACTCGTCGAGCCGGCGGACCTCGGAGGCGGGGTCGAGGTAGTCCTCCGAGAAGCGGATGCCGACGCGCATGTCGAGCAGGTCGCGGACGGTGGCCCCGTCCCATCCGGAGCCCGCCAGGTCGGGGAGGTACGACGTCACGAGGGCGCCCTCGTCGAGCCTGCCCTGCCCGCAGAGGATGCCCGCGACCAGACCCACGACCGACTTGCTGACCGACATCAGGAGGTGCCGGGTCGCCGGTGTCATGGTGCCGGCGTACTCCTCGGCCACGACGGCGCCGCGGTGCAGGACCAGCCAGGCATCGGTGTCCTCCATCGGCACCGACAGGCCCCCGGGGTCGGCCTCGGCCACGGGGAGCGGGATCTCCGCTCCCCGGGCGATGGTGGCGACGGGGAAGAGGTCCGCCATGTGCTGGAAGGACCAGCGCAGGTGGGCGGGCTCCTGCCAGTTGCCGGTGGTCACACCGGGCACGTGACCTCCCCGCGGTGGGTGACCCGTCCGCCCGAGACCGTCAGCCCGATCGGGGCCTCCGCGACCTCGTCGGCCGGCGCGTCGACCGGGTCGACGGTGAAGACGGTCAGGTCCGCGCGGCAGCCGACCGCGACCCGGCCCGCCTCCGCCGAGGCGCCGTCCGCGATCGCGGCGTGGCTGGTCATGCCCTCGAGCGCCATCGCGCCGGTGAGGGCCTGGGCCGGGAGGACCGGTGCATCGGTGCTGCCCGGGCGGCGGCGGAGCCGGGCGTAGCCGAGCACCTCGCGGGCGTCGTACCCGGCGATCGGCCAGTCGGAGCCGAGCACGAGGACTCCCCCGGCGTCGCGGACGTCGCGACACACCCAGGCGCGGGCGGCGCGGTCGGCGCCCAGCCGGGTGGCCCACTCGTCGGTGAGGTCGGCGCGGGTGTAGCCGGTGTGCGAGGGCTGCATCGAGGCCACCAGTCCGGTGTCCACGAGACGTCGTACGTCGTCGAGTGGCAGCGTCTCGAGGTGCTCGACCCGGTGCCGCACGCCGCCGGTCCCGACGCCGGCGAACGAGTCGACCACGTGGCGCACGCCCGCGTCGCCGATGGCGTGGGTCGCGGTCTGCACCCGGGCGGCGGCGAAGTGTCGGACCGCTCGCGTGTACGCCGCCGGGTCGCGCCAGAACGCCTCGACACCCTGCCCGTGGCAGTCGGCGTGCTCGAGCCAGGCGGTGCCGCCCTCGACCGTGCCGTCGATGAAGAACTTCACCCCGCCCACGGCCCAGCGACGGCCGCGGCGGCCCTGGAGCGCGTCGATGGCGGCGAGGTCGTCCTCGGGCATGCACCACGGCATCACCCGCAGCCGGACGGCGAGATCGCCGTGCTCCTCGGCTGAGGCGAGCGCCGCGAGGGCGTCGCCCTCGGCGTCCATCATGGTGGCGCCGGTCAGGCCGGTGGCAGCCATGCCGTCCAGCACGGCGTGCAGCCGCTCGCGCAGCTCCGCCACCGGCATCGGCGGCACCACGTCACGCACCACCCCCATGGCTGCGTGCTCGAGCAGCAGGCCGGTCGGACGGCCGGCGTCGTCGCAGACGATCTCCGCGCGCTGCTCGAAGCGGCGCGGGCCGCTGACCCCGGCCCGGCGCAGCGCCTCGCTGCTGGCGAGGGCCGAGTGGCCGTCGTACAGCACGACGAGGACGGGCAGCCTGGGGAGGACCTCGTCGAGCACGGCGTTCGTGATCGGGGCGCCGCCGAAGACGTTGTGGTCGAGGCCGAACCCGGTCACCCAGCCGTCCACCCCGGGCTCGGCACCGGCCAGCACCGCGCGCAGGTCGGTGAGGTCGCGGCACGAGGAGAGGTCGAGACCCACGAAGGACGTGGCGCCGAGCAGCGGGTGGGCGTGGCCGTCGACGAGTCCCGGCGTCGTCACCGCCCCGCCGAGGTCGATCACCTCGGTGCCGGTGCCCCGCAGGGCCAGCGCGTCGTCGTCGAGGCCGATGATCCGATCGTCACGGACGGCCACGGCGTGCGCGGTCGGCCGGGCGGGGTCGAGGGTGCGGACCGTCGTCCCGACGAGGAGCAGGTCGGCGCTCATGCGGGCACCTCCGCCGTCTCGCACGACGACGCGACGGCGTCGAAGACGTCGCGGCGGTTGCGGCGCAGCCAGGCCGCCCACCCGAGGCCCAGCAGGCAGGTCACCGGGATGGTCAGCAGCAGGACCTGGTTGACCAGACCGGTCGTGCCGGTCAGGAAGGAGATGTTCTTGGCCGAGAGCACGATCGCCAGCACCATCAGTCCCGCCGACAGGACCGGGGCGACGACGGTGCGCCAGGCACCCTCGCCGGTGGCGTGCCTGCGGAAGTACGCGACGACCGAGACCGCCGCGGCGACCTGCAGCAGCAGGATGCCGAAGATCCCCGGCGTGTTCACCCAGATCAGCAGCTGCGTGTACGGGTCGGCCTTCGCGATCGCGAACCCGCCCACGATGACGACCGACAGCGCGGTCTGGACCAGCCCGGCGACGTACGGCGCCCGGGTGCGCGGGTGCACCCTGCCCAGCACCGCGGGGAGCAGGCCCTCGTCGGCGATGGCGAGCGAGTAGCGGGTGACCGCGTTGTGGAAGGCGACCAGGCTCGCGACGACGCTCGTCGCGATGAGCAGGTGCATCGCGGTGGTGAACCAGCCGCCGAGGTAGGTCTCCCCGGCGACGAAGAACATGCCGACGCCGTTGGTCGTGGCGGCCTCGACGGCACCGCTCGCACCGAAGGCCTGGACGATGCTCCAGACGATGAAGGCATAGGTGCCGGCGAGCACGGCGACCGCGAGGTAGGTGGCGCGCGGGATCGTGCGGCGCGGGTCGCGGGTCTCGCGGCGGTAGATGACCGTGGCCTCGAAGCCCATGAAGGCGGCGAACGCGGTGGGCAGGATGACCGTCATCGGCTGCACGAACACGTGGTCCGGCGCGAACGAGTCGAGACCGAGGCCCTCGCTGGTGCCGCCCTGGACGACGATCGCGACGGCCAGGACGAGCAGCAGGCCGGTCTCGGCGGTCAGCAGCACGGCGAGGAACTTGGCGCCGAAGTCGACGCTGCGAAACCCGACGTACCAGACGATCGCGATGCAGGCGAGCGCGTAGAGCCACCACGGCTGGTCGATGCCGAACACCTCGACGAAGGTGCCCTGGATGGCGACGCCGGCGAGACCGTAGACGCCGATCTGGAGCGCGTTGTAGGACACCAGGGCGACCAGCGCGGAGATCACGCCGGCGGTGCGCCCGAGGCCGACGGCGATGTAGGAGTAGAAGGCGCCGGCGTTGTCGATGTGCCGCGACATCGTCGTGAAGCCGACCGCGAAGATCGCGAGCGAGATGCCCGCGAACACGTACGCCGAGGGCGCACCAATGCCGCCGATCATCAGCGCGAGCGGCGCCACGCCGACCATCACCATGAGCGGCGCGGCCGCCGACACGACGATGAAGACGAGGTCGCTCGTCCCGAGGGCGTTGGCCTTGAGGCCGGGCGCGGACCCGTGGTCCGTGCCCGCCGGCGAGGTGGTGGACATCTGGTGCTCCTTTTATTGAAACCGTTTCGATTTCGATTGCCGGGCTAGAGTAAGCCCGATCACACCCGGAGGGAAGAGGCAGTCGTGAGCGAGATCACCCACCGTCGCGCGGGGCGCCCCCGCAAGGCGGTCCTCGACCGCGCCAAGATCGGCCGCGCCGCCCTCGACCTCGTCGACGAGACCGGAGACGTCAACCTGCCCGAGCTGGCCCGCAGGCTCGGCGTGACGACGTCCTCGCTGTACCACCACGTCGACGGTCGTTCCGGCGTCATCGAGCTGCTGCGCGAGCAGGTGAGCGCCCACATGGACGTCGCGATCCTGGAGCAGCAGCCGTGGGACACCGCCATCCCGGCGTTCCTGCGCTCCTACCGGGCCGTCTTCGCCGCCCACCCACGCGTCGTGCCGCTGCTGACGATGACGACCGTCAGGTCGCCGCAGGCGATCGCGGCCTACGACCGGATCGTCGTGCTCCTCGAGGAGATCGGCATCCCCGTCGACCGCGCCATGGAGGTCCTGACGGCCATGGACAACTTCGTGATCGGCTCCGCCCTCGACCTCGCGGCTCCGGACGTGATGTGGGAGGTCCCCGACGGGGTCGAGGCTCCGAGCCTCACCGCCGCCCTGGCGAAGCAGCGCGACGCAGCGCACCGGGCCGAGGCGGCCTTCGAGTGCGGCCTGCGGATGATGCTGGCCGGGGTGGCCGCCGAGCTCGGTCAGGTGGTCGGGACGCCGGCGGCGCCACCGCCTCGCTGACGCCTCGGGTCACGCGCGGCGGCGGCCCCGCTCGACGAGTCCACCACCGGTCGCCACGAGCCCGACCCCGGCGAGGAGGAACCCCAGGTGCGGCCCACCGGTGTTGGGCAGTCCACCGGTGCCGCCCCCACCGGCCTGCTCGGCACCCACGGAGAACGTCACGGCGTCGCGACACCCGGAGAACTTCTTCACATCGTCGGGGACGAAGGTGGCACTCGCCTTGTGCTCGCCCCGGCTCAGCCGCGGACCGAGGACCTCGACGGCCACCCCGTCGTAGCGCACCTTCTTCGAGAAGCTCTTGTCGACCTCGACCGTCACGTTCCCGGTCGGCTGCACGTGGCCGGCCACGCTCCCCCGCACCCGTACGACGACGCGGTCGCCCACGACGGTGGCGGGCACGCTGACCCGGCACGACGTCGGCAGCGCCGGCGTGTAGTCGTCCGCGGACGCGGGACTCCCCCACCCGACCAGGGCGAGCAGGAACGCGAGGGGTGCCACGACGGCACTGCCCAGGACCAGGTGACGACGCATCGAGATCCCCATCTCCCGAAAGATGAAATTGGACGCTTCACGGCTCACCCTAGCGACGAACGGCACCTTCGGGACAGAGCCGATTCCGCGCGCAGCACCACGAACGGCGAGCGAAGTCCATAGTCATTTCGAGTCTTGTGCCTCTCTCCCCGCGAGGACTTCGCTGTGTGCCACGTCACGCTCGGGTGTGGCCCGGGAGTGACCCATCGCAGTTGGTTTGTCCTGCTCTCTCAAACCATTTCGGGTACGGCGCATGGGGGTCGTAATGCTGTTTTCATGGGGACACTGCCCGCGAGGGCGTCACACGCTTCGTCGCCACCGCGGCGGCGTACGTCGATCGACCGCGGTCCTCGCGGTCACTGCTCTGGCCGTCACCGGCCTCTCCGCGCCGGCCGGCTCCGCGCCGGCGAACCCGTCGAGCCCGAGCGATCCGGCCGGTGCGTCGGCGAGCTGGATCGAGCTGACGTCGGGCGCGGTGCGCCTGGCCGGCGCGGGGTGGTCGAGCGCGTCGTCCGAGGCGAATCCAGGGCCCAACCGGTCCCACCTCGACGCTGATGCCGCCGGTCGCAACCTGGTGCTGCTCGACGGGGTGAAGGTTCCCCTGGCGGACTTCATCGACTTCGGCCAGGCCGGCGCCCTGTACTCCGAGTCGGAGGCGACGAGCCCGACCGCGGCCCGCGGCATCAGTGGTGCGCTCAGCGCAGACGGCGCGCTCACCCTGGACCGCGCGAACGGTGGTTTCACCCCCGTCGACATCGACCTGCTCGCACTGTTCCGCAAGGCCGGCGTCTCCGGTCTCACCAACCTGCTCGTCGACCAGGCGAGGCTCCGCCTCGGCATCGGCGGTGCCGAGGTGAGGGCCGAGAACGGCGTGTTCGTCGACCTCGACGGCGTGGGTGGACCGGGTCGCTACCGCGTCGCCCAGGCGGACCTCGACCTCGGCTCACCCGTGGTCAAGGCAGCCGCTGGCGCGCTCTACGACGCCGCCGGCCGGATGGACCGGGCCGCCGAGGACCGGCTCAACCAACTGCTCGACACCTCGACGCTGGGCGGCTCGCTGCCCGACGGGACGACGCTCTCGGCGCACGTGTCCTCGGCCCTGCAGGAGAAGGTCGTCGCGGCGATCCTGGCCCGGCCGGTCACCACGAAGAACCACGTCCTCACCGTGGACTTCTCCACCGGCACCGCCACCATCCACCTCGACCAGGCCCTCCACGGCCAGGAGACCGAGGACGGCCCGCTCCTCCCACCCCAGGACGTCCGCCCCGGCGACCCCACCGGCCTCAACAGCCAGGACCCCGACACCGAGCTCATCAACGACGAGCTCTACCCGATGGTCGCCGAGTCCGTCCACGACCTCATGAACGAGGTCACCGCCATCGCCCTCGGCGCCGTCGAGAACGCCCTCGACAGCATCACCGTCGACTTCACCGCGACGCGAGCAGGTGCGACCGCGACCTGGACGGCGAACCTCGGTTCGAACCAGCTCGCGCCGGTGCAGTGCATGCCCGCCGGCGGTGCCTGCGACCAGCTGGCCGCCGCGGTCGAGGCCACCCGGCCGGCGTACGACGAGGTGTTCGCCCCACTCCGCGATCTCCTCGTCGGCGACCAGGGTGACCAGCTGTTCCGGCTCGCCGTCGACGACGTCAAGACCGGCCTGATCACCATCCCGGTCCGCAACGCGCTCAAGCCGGTCATCGACCTGGCCGCGAAGGTGCTGTCGGTCCAGGTCAACCACCAGACCTCGCGCTCGTGCACCACCCCCGACGGTGGCAGCGGGGTCGACCGGCTGTCGGTCTCGGCCTTCAGCATCGCCCTCGTGCCGGCCCTGAACCTGGGTCGTCTCAGCCTCGGCAACGCCTCCGCACGGGTCGAGGCGTGCGCGCCCGCGGCCCGAGCGAGCGTCCTCGACGCGAACTCCGGGACCGTGCCGGTCGCGGGCCTCGGCTACTCCGAGGCGTGGCCCGGCACCAGCCCGGGCCCGAACCGGGCGGGCCCCAACCCGTCGGTGCTCGGCCAGCAGTACGTGCTGCTCGGCGGGGTGGAGGTCCCGGTCGAGGACTTCGTCGAGTACGGCGACCTGGCGGGCATCCAGTCCGAGTCGACCGCGACGTCACCGACCGACGCCCGGGCGGTCACCGGGGCGGTCGGTCCGGACGGCTCGATCAGCCTCGACAACACACCCGCGTCCGGCACCGGGCCGGCCAGGATCGACCTGCTCGCCCTGCTCCGGCGCGGCGGCATCGACGGTCTCACCGACCTCGCGATCGACCGGGCCACGCTCGACCTCGGCGCACTGGGTGCCGAGGTGCAGGCCGAGGCCGGGAGGATCCTCGACCCCGACGGCGTCGGCGGACCGGGCCGGTACCGCGTCGGGCAGGCCGACCTCGAACTGCACTCACCCGCGGTGGAGCAGGCATCGGCGATGATCTACGACGCGATCGGGTTGATGGACCAGGCGGCGGAGAACACCCTCAACAAGGTGCTCGACCTGACCGCGCTCACCAAGGCACTGCCCTACGGGACCTCGCTCACCGCGCACATCACCTCGCGGATGCAGGAGGACGTGTTCGCGGCGATCCTGGCCCGGCCGGTCACCACGAAGAACCACGTCCTCACCGTGGACTTCTCCACCGGCACCGCCACCATCCACCTCGACCAGGCCCTCCACGGCCAGGAGACCGAGGACGGCCCGCTCCTCCCACCCCAGGACGTCCGCTCCGGCGACCCCACCGGCCTCAACAGCCAGGACCCCGACACCGAGCTCATCAACGACGAGCTCTACCCGATGGTCGCCGAGTCCGTCCACGACCTCATGAACGAGGTCACCGCCATCGCCCTCGGCGCCGTCGAGAACGCCCTCGGCGCGATCACCATCGACCTGGGCGCGAAGCTCGCCGTCTCACCGACGGACAGCGCCACCGCCGCCTGGAGCCTGAACCTGATGGGCGACCAGCTCAACCCGGCGACGTGCACCCCGACCGGCCTGACCGGCCGCGTGCTCTGCGGCACCCTGATGCTGGCGGTCAACCTCCTCAGGCCGGTCGTCAACAAGCTGGTGGTCCCCGCCCGCAACCTGCTGCTCGGGGACGCGGGCGACCAGCTGTTCCGGCTCGCCGTCGACGACGTCAAGACCGGCCTGATCACCATCCCGCTGCGCAAGGCGGTCAAGCCGTTCCTCGACCTCGCCGCGATGGGAGTGTCCGTCCAGGTCAACCACCAGGAGACGGGGACCTGCCGCAACCCGGACGGTTCGACCCGCCTGGGCGCACTGCAGGTGTCGGCGGTGAGCATCGCGGTCCTGCGCCGGGCGAACGGCGCCCAGCTGAACCTGGGCAACGCGGGGGTGCGCACCCCTTGCTGAGCGGCACGACCCGGCTGACGGGCGCATCCCCCCAGCGCCCGTCGGCCGGCCGCCACCTGCTCCGCTCGTTCGCCGTCGCCCTCCTCGCCCTGGCCGCGGCGGGCTGCGGGGGCACGGACCGGCCCACCGACCGGGCAGCGGGGCCGACCGGCACCGGAGGGGTCAGTGCCACGACGGTGGCCGTGTCGTGCCCGGACGGCGACACCGGGCTCGGGCAGAGGCTGCCTGCCTCCTCGGCGAAGGACGCCCCCTCGACGGCATGGACCCTGTGCTTCCACCTCGACCCCCAGCGCGGGATGGTGCTGCGCGACGTACGCCTGAGCTCGCCGGGGACCTCGGTCCTGGTCGCGCACGAGATCGGTCTCGCACAGCTCGAGGTGCCCTACGACACCGGCGAGCGGCTCACCTCGGACATCACCAGCGCGGGCTTCGGCGGGCTCAAGATGCAGACGCTCGGCGCCACCGAGTGCCCCGGCGAGCTGGTCGCACTGCCCGTCCCCGACATCGGCGACGGCACGAGGTTCGGCGACACCCCCGAGCGCACCGTGCTGTGCAGCGAGGTCGCCGACGCGGGACTGGCCTACCACGCCGAGGAGAACGGCCACGTCGACGTGGCCCGCCACACCGCCTGGAGCCTGTCGACGCTGTCGAAGGTCGGCTGGTACGAGTACGTCACCCGTTACACCTTCGCCTCCGACGGGACCATCGAGGTCTCCCTCGGCGCCACCGGCGACCTCTCCCCCACCGACTACACCGACGACGAGGCCCACGGCCACGCCGTGGCGCCCGACGGAGACGACCGGCCGCCGTACGCCGCCAGCCACGCCCACAACGCGGTGTGGCGCATCCACTGGGCCCTCCGGTCGGACGGGGCCGATGCGGACGCCGGCCTCGCCGTCGAGCAGTACGACGCCCGCGACACCGGACGCCTCGGACCCCAGTCACCCGTGGTGGACGGCGGACTGACCCGGGTCACGCACCCGACCCTGGCCCACCGCGCCGACCGACGCTGGTGGCGGGTGCTGGCACCGGCGACCCGCAACGCGGACGGGCACCCGATCTCCTACGAGATCGACCTCGGCCGCTCCGACAGCTTCACCTTCACCCGCGACCAGCGTGACCACGGACCGGCCGCACCCGGCAGCGGGTACGACGTGGCCTTCACCAACGCCGACGACTGCCAGGTGTTCGCCACCGCGAACCGCGGAGCGTGCGGCAACGGCGTCCTCGACTACGTCGCCGCCGGCGGGCAGCACCAGCTGTCCGACGTCGTCTCCTGGGTGGCCGTCGGCTACCACCACGTCCCCCGTGACGAGGACCAGTCACCCATGCAGCTGCACTGGCAGGGCTTCACCCTGCAGCCTCGCGACCTCACCGCGCAGCGCCTCGACGTGCCCACCGAGCGGACCGACCTCAACGGTCAGCCCGACGAGTGGAACGGCGAGCCGATCGACGAGCTGACCGAGGACGGCGCGGGCCTGGGGCAGTGAGCGCCGCGCCCGCACGCCTCGGTCGGCGCCGGGCGGCGCCGGTCAGCGCCGGTCGGCGAAGATCGCCAGCGGGACGTGCACGACGTGCACTCCTCCCCCGGTGATCGCCTCCCGCACCGCGGCCGCCAGCTCCGTCGCCGCCTCCACGCGCGTGCCGTGGCCGCCGAAGGCGCGGCCCAGCGCTGCCCAGTCGGGCTGGTGGAGGTCCACACCGATCGGCGCGATGCCCCGATCGGCCTCGTTCTGCTTGATCTCGGCGTAGCCGCCGTTGTCGACGCAGACGACGACGAGGTCGAGACCCTGCTCCACAGCGGTGGCGAGCTCCTGGATCGCGAACATCAGCGCACCGTCGCCGGCCACGCAGACGACGGCGCGCTCGGGGGCGGCGACCTTCGCGCCGATCGCGGCGGGCAGGCCGTAGCCCAGGGTCGCGTACGCCGGCATGTAGAGGAACGAGTGCGGCCGGTCCTGGGCGATCGAGGACGTGCCGAAGTAGGTGACCTGCGAGGAGTCGCCGGCGACGATCGTGCCGTCGGGCATGCCGGCGACCAGTTCGCGGGTCAGCGCGACGAGGTCGGGGGCGGTCCCGGCGGCCTGGGCACGGACCTCGTCGCGCAGCATGGCGGCGCCGGCGGCGCCGCGGCCGCGGGCGCCCACGCCGGCACGCTCGAGCGCCTCGACGAGCTGCGGTACGACGGCCGCGCTGTCCCCGACGAGACGCACGCCGGCCGTGAGGTTGACGTCCATCTGGCTCTCGAGGACGTCGACCCGGACCACGGTGCCGGTGGGTTCGACCAAGCCCCCCCAGAGCTCGGCCTCGCCCACCTTCGACCCGAGCACGAGCAGGACGTCGGCCCCGCTGCACGCCTTCTGCGCGGCCGGGGTGCGGATGTCGGCGCCCAGCGACAGCGGGTGCGACTCGGGCACCGACGCCTTGCCGTTGAGCGTGGTCACGACGGGGGCGTCGAGGAGCTCGACCAGGCGCCGTACGTCGTCGCCGGCGGGCAGCGAGCCGCCACCCGCCAGGACCACGACGTCGGAGGCGCCGGCCAGCGCCGTCACGGCGGCGGCGATCGCCGCCTCGTCCGCCCGCACCGCGACCGGGGCGGGACGGGCGACGAGCCGGTCGGCCGCGACCTCCGCCTCCGCCTCGAGGACGTCGAGCGGGATCTCGATGTGCACCGGACGCGGCCGTGAGGTCCAGAACAGCGCGAAGGCGTCGTGCACCGCCTCGACCGCCTCCTCGGCGCAGGAGACCCGGCGGCTCCACTGCATGACCGCGGCCGCGGCCCCGCTGGTGTCCTTGGTCTCGTGGAGCGTGCCGCGGTCCGCGCCCTCCTGGCCGCGGGCCGGGCCGGGCGAGAGGACGATCATCGGCCGGGACTCGCAGTACGACGTCGCCGCCGCGGAGAGCGCGTTGAGCAGGCCGGGACCGGAGGTCGTGATGACGACCCCGGGCAGCCCGGTCTGCTGCGCCCAGCCGTCGGCGGCGTACCCGGCGCCCTGCTCGTGACGGGTGGTCACCGGGTGGATGCCCAACCCGGGCAGGTGCCGGTAGAGCTCGAGGTTGTGCGTGCCCGGGATGCCGAAGATCGTGTCGATGCCGTAGCTGCGCAGCACGGTCATGACGGCGAGGCCGGTGTTGTGGACGGCGCTGCTCGCGGTGGTCACTGCGGGGACTCCTTGGTGTGTCGGACGACGCCGCCGACCCAGGTCTGCAGGACCTCGATCGCAGCGATCTCACGGGGGTGGGTGGCGAGCGGGTCGGACGAGAGCACCGCGAAGTCGGCCCGCTTCCCGGGCGCGATCGAGCCGAGGTCGTCCTCGCGACCGATCGCGTGGGCCGCGTTGATCGTGTGGGCGCGCAGCGCCTCGAGCGGGGCGAGGGCCAGGGAGTCCGGGCCGAGCTGGACACCGCGCCGGGTCACCCGGGTCGCGGCGGCCTGGATCGCCTCCATCGGCAGCGGGTCCGCGACCGGCGCGTCCGAGCTGATCGTGACCGGCACCCCGGCCGCCGCGAGCTCACCCAGCGGGTTGAACCGCTCGCCGGGCGTGCCGACCGCGGCGGTGACGCCCTCTCCCCAGTTGTAGTGGTGCTGGGGCTGGTTGACCGGCCAGATCCCGGCGGCGGCCATCCGGTCGATCTGCTCGGGGGTCGGCAGGCCGCAGTGCTCGATCCGGTGCCGCGCGTCGCTGTCGGGCCGCTCGCCCTGGGCGTCCTCGATCGCGCCGACGACCATCTCGATCGCGGTGGGCGACTGGGCGTGGGTCGCGGTCTGCAGGCCGGCCAGGTGCGCTCGCCGGACCAGGGCCCGGTACTCCTCGGGCTGGTGGTAGAGCTGCCCGGTGCGGCACGGGTCGCCGACGTACCCGTCGGGGAAGTACGCCGTCCAGCCGCCGAGCGTGCCGTCGGCGTACAGCTTGATGCCCGCGAAGCTCAGCACGTCGTTGCCGAACGCGGCGTGCAGGCCCATCTCGAGGGCGTCGTCGAGCAGGTGCGAGAGCAGGTACATGCTGACCCGCGTGTGCAGGCCGCCGTCGGCCGCGAGGCGCAGGTACATGTCCAGCTCGCGCCGGGACACCTGGGCGTCACCGATCGTGGTGACACCGCCGGCGAGGAAGCGCTCCTGGGCTGCAGCCAGCTGGCGCAGGTGCTCCTCGGGCTCGTCGGCGAGGTGGAAGTTCGGGCCGTGGTGACCGATCTTCACCCCGTGCAGGCCGGTGAGGACGTTGCAGGCCGCGTCGGACAGCTCGCCGGTCAGCTCGCCGTCGGCGTCGCGGAAGAAGACACCACCCTGCGGGTCGGGTGTGTCGCGGTCCACGCCGTGCAGCGCGAGGGTGAAGGAGTTGACGACCCCGCCGTGGCCCGACGCGTTCATCAGGTAGACCTCGCGGTCGGTCGCGACCTCGTCGAGCTCGTGGCGGGTGGGGTGGCGGCCCTCGGCGAGGTTGCGGTGCTCGTAGCCGAACCCGCGGACCGGGCGGCCTTGCGGCGTACCGGCCGCGGCCTCGCTCAACAGGGCGACGATCTCGGGGATCGACCCGGCCCGCGCGGGACCGCAGTCGACCCAGGTCATCATCTGGCCGAGCATCAGCGGGTGCGCGTGGGCGTCGATGAAGCCGGGCACGAGCGTCGCGCCGGCGAGGTCGACGACCTCGGGCTCGGCGCCGAGGGCGGCCGCGGCGGCACGGCACTCGTCGAGCGCGCCGACGGCGACGACGTCGGCCCCGAAGGCCAGCACCGCCTGCGGCGCGGGACCGGGCTCGAGGGTGTGGATCGTGCCGCCGGTGAACAGGACCGCGCTCGCGGACGCGGCCGGGCGGTGGAAGGTCGAGAGCTTGCGCATCAGGGTCAGATCACCTTGGACAGGAAGGACTGGGTGCGGGCGTGCTGCGGGCGGAGCAGGACGTCGTCGGGGGCGCCCTGCTCGACGATCACGCCGCCGTCCATGAACACCACGACGTCGGCGACCTCGCGGGCGAAGCCCATCTCGTGGGTCACCACGATCATGGTCATGCCGTCGGCGGCGAGCTGCTTCATCACGTCGAGCACCTCGCCGACCAGCTCGGGGTCGAGCGCCGAGGTGGGCTCGTCGAAGAGCATCAGGTCGGGCTTCATCGACAGCGCCCGCGCGATCGCGACGCGCTGCTGCTGGCCGCCGGACAGCTGCGAGGGATAGTTGCCGGCGCGGTCGGCCAGGCCGACGCGCTCGAGCAGCGCGCGTGCCTGCTGCTCGGCCTGCGCCCTCGGCGTCCGCAGCAGTCGGACGGGACCGAACATGACGTTCTCGAGCGCGGTCATGTGACCGAACAGGTTGAACCCCTGGAAGACCATGCCGATCCTCGCGCGGCGCCGGTCGATCTCGGCCTCGGGCGCCTCGACGAGCCGGTCGCCGCGGACGTCGTACCCGACCATCGACCCGTCGACCAGGATCGCGCCCGAGGTGGTGACCTCGAGGTGGTTGACGCAGCGCAGGAGGGTCGACTTGCCCGAGCCCGAGGGCCCGATCACGCAGACGACCTGCGACGGCTCGACGACGAGGTCGACGCCCTTGAGGACCTCGACGTGGCCGAAGCTCTTGTGGACGTTCAGGAACTCGACGGTGGCGGCCATCAGCGGGCCTCCCTCAGGGTCAGGGGTACGGCGTCGCGCGAGAAGCGTCGCTCGAGGCGGCTCTGGCCGAGCCCGACGAGCGTGGTCAGCACGAGGTACCAGATGCTGGCGACGATGAGCAGCGGGATCTGCTCGAGGTTCTTGGCGTAGATCTGCTGGGCGTTGTAGAGGATGTCGCCCACGCCGATCACGACGACCAGCGAGGTCGTCTTGAGCATGGCGTTCACGTTGTTGCCGATCGGCGGGATGATCACCTTCATCGCCTGGGGCACGACGACGTGCCGCAGCGTCTGCAGGCTGCTGAAGCCCATCGCCCGGCTCGCCTCGGTCTGGCCCTTCGGCACGCTGAGCAGGCCGGCACGCACGACCTCGGCGGTGTAGGCCGCCTCGTTGAGGCCGAGGCCGAGGATGGCGGCGGTCATCAGCGAGATCACCTGGTTGGTGTCCCAGGAGACGAACATCGGGCCGCCGAACGGGACGCCGATGCCGACCTCGGGGAAGATCGCTGCGGCGAACCCCCAGAAGAGCAGCTGGACCAGCAGCGGGGTGCCGCGGAAGAACCAGATGTAGGCGCCCGCCACCCCGGCGATCACCCGGCTGTCGCTCATCCGCATCACGGCGAGCACGAGACCGCCGACGATGCCGATCACCTCGGCGATCACGGTCAGCTGGATGGTGACGAGCAGACCCGCCAGGATCCGGGTGTCGAGCAGGTAGCGCCCGACCACCGGCCAGTCGAAGCCGTCGTTGGTGACCAGGGTGCCCGCCGCCCAGAGGACCACGAGGACCAGGAGGACGACGACCGCCAGCTGTCCCGGACGCCGACGCCGGAGCACCGGCTTGCCGGACATCGCGACGAGGTCGATCCGGTCGTGCTCCGTGGAGGAGACGGCGCTCATCCCTGGTTCACCCCCGAGGCGTCGATCTCGGCGGCCGAGAGGCCCCACGCCTCGAGGAGGTCGGCGTACGTGCCGTCCTCGATGAGGGAGTTGACCGCCGCCTCGATGGCTGCCGCCAGGCCGGTGTCCTTCTTGGTGATCGCGCCGAGCAGCGCGGGCTCGACGAAGATGTCGTCGACCTGGCTGAACGCGTCCGGCTGGAGCTGCGCGTAGTAGGCGGTGAGGGCGCCGTCGGCGAGCAGGGCGTCGGCGCGACCGGTCGAGACGGCCTGGTTGACGTTGTCCTGCTGCGGGAGGACGAGCTCGGTGATCTTCGCCAGGCCGGCGTCGGCGCAGTCCTTCTGGAAGGCCGGCAGCGTGGTCAGGACCTGGGTGTTGCCGGTCTGGGCAGCGACCGTCTTGCCGCACAGGTCGGTGATCGCCGCGATCTCGTCGGGGTTGCCGTGGGGGACGAGGACCGAGGTGCCGCTGTTGACGTAGCTGACCATGTCGACCTTCTGCTGCCGCTCGGGGGTCACCGAGAACGAGGCCCAGGAGGCGTCGTACCGGCCGGCCTCGATGCCGGCGATGATGCCGTTGAAGTCGCCCTTCTCGAACTTCGCCTCCACGCCCATCTTGTGGGCGACGGCCACGGCGATGTCGGGGTCCAGACCGATGATGTCGCCCTTGTCGTCGGTGAACTCCATCGGCGCGTAGGTGGGGTCGGTGACGACGGTGAGCACCCCGGCGTCGACGATGCTCGCGGGCACCAGCGCCTGGACGTCGGGATCGGTCTCCACCGCCTCCGCCTTCTCCCGGCCGCCCGTGCCGATGCCGGCCTTCTCGGCCGCCTTGGCGGTGGACTCGGTGGTCTCGGTGTTGCTGCACCCGGCGCCCGTCGCGGCCAGGGCGGCGAGCGTCAGGGCGGCGAGCGTCGTACGAATGCGAGGCGACATGGTGGGCCTTCCGGGGTCTTGCGCAACGGGTTGCAACTTCAATATGTTCAACTTATTGTTTGTGTGACCGGTGACACTGTCAAGGGGCAGGTCCGAAATCGGGAGGAGACGCGATGCCGACCAGCACGCCGCGCAGGACCAATGCGGTGACCGACGAGGCCATCGCCGAGCGCAGGGCCGAGATCCTGCGCCACACGGCGGACGTGATCGTGGCGACCGGCGTCGCGGGGTGCACCTTCGCGGCCGTGTCCGAGGCCAGCGGCCACAGCATCGGCCAGCTCCAGCACCACTTCCGCACCCGCGACCGGCTGATCGCCGGCTGCATCGAGCACCGGATGACCGAGTCGCAGGACGAGTGGCGGGCCATCGCCGAGCGCGACGCAGCGCCGCTCGTGCGGCTGCGCGCCCTGCTCGACTACACCGTCGCCGGCGAGAAGGACTTCGCCGACGCGTGGGGCTTCTGGATCGAGGTGACCGCAGCGGCCCGCCTCGACGCCGACGTGCGGGCGAAGGTCAACGAGCGCCTCGCCCTGTGGCACGAGCTGTTCACCGACGTCCTCACCGACGCGATGGCGGACGCCGAGAGCCACTACTCCCCCGCCGACCTGGCCGGCCTCCTCGTCGGGCTCGCCGACGGCCTCGCCGTCCAGTCCGTCAACGGCACCTACGGCATGGACCCGCAGCGCATGCACGCGCTGCTCATGGACTTCGCCGCGACCGCGCTCGGCGTCGACCTGGACGGCGGCACCCGATGACCGCCGCCCCCGCAGCCCTCCTGCCCTCGCTCCTCGCGGGTCGCGCCGGCGGGTTCCGCCCCTCCCCCGTGCGCGACTTCTGGGAGGTGTCGATGGAGCCCGACGTCATCTCGCTCGCCGGCGGCAACCCCGACCTGTCCGTGCTCCCGCTCGACGCCCTCGCCGACGTCGCCGCGCGGGCCGTGGCCCGCGACGGGCTCGACGTCCTGCAGTACGGCAGCGGCACCGGGACCGCCGGCACGCGCGAGGCCGTCGCGCGCACCATGGCCGCCGAGGGCATCCACGTCGATCCGGCACACGTGCAGGTGACCGCGGGCTCGCAGATGGCGCTCGACCTGGTCGTCAAGCTGCTGTGCGACCCGGGCGACGTCGTCCTGGCCGAGGGTCCGACGTACGTCGGCGCGCTCGGCCTGTTCGCCGGCATGCAGGTCGACGTCGTCCACGTCCCCATGGACGCCGACGGCATCGTGCCCACCGGGCTCGAGGAGACCCTGGTCCGCGTGCGCGCCGAGGGGCGCCGGGTCAAGGCGCTCTACACGATCCCGAACTTCAACAACCCCAGCGGTGTCACCCTCGCGGCCGAGCGCCGGCCCGAGGTGGTGCGGATCTGCCGTGCCGCCGGGATCGCCGTCATCGAGGACAACCCCTACGGCCTGCTGTCCTTCGACGGCTCGAGCACGCCGAGCCTGCACGCGCTCGACCCCGACAACGTCATCTACCTCGGCTCGTTCTCCAAGGTGGTCGCACCGGGGCTGCGCGTCGGCTGGGCCGTCGCCCCCGAGGCCGTACGACGCCCGCTGCAGCTGGCCTCCGAGGCGACCACGATCTGTCCCTCCGTGCTCAGCCAGGCCCTGGTGGAGCAGTACGTCCTCCACCACGACTGGCCCAGCGTCCTGGACCGCGCCCGCAAGCTCTACGCGACCCGCGCGGCCGCCGTGCTCGGGGCCTTGGCGCACAGCGCGCCCGACGGCGTCACGTGGTCGGTGCCGCGCGGCGGCTTCTTCACCTGGGTGAGCCTGCCCGAGGGCATCGACGTGCACCGGGTCCTCGACGCTGCCATCGAGCGGCGCGTGGTCTTCGTGCCGGGCTCGGCGTTCCACGCCGACGGCGGCGGCACCCGCCAGCTGCGGCTGGCGTACTCCCTCGAGCAGGAGGACGTGCTCGCCGACGGCGTACGTCGGATCATGGGTGCGATCGAGGACATCGCCGCGACGAGCTGACGGCCGCGCTCAGCCGGGACGCCTCACGCTGACCACCTCGGGCGGCAGCCCCCACTCGCTGCCGCCCAGGCGCGACAACGGCGCCAACCGGTCGAAGACCGGGCGGCCGTCGGCCATCACGTCGGGGTCGATCGTCACCGCGACGACCCGGCCCAGGACGAGGGTCGAGTCGCCGACCGCGAGGGTGTCGTGGAGCCGGCACTCCAGCGAGGCCGGGGACGCGGCGACGCGGGGCGGGCGGACCTCGGCGCTCGGCTCCATCGCGATGCCCAGCGCGCGCGCCTCGTCGACACCCGGCTCGAAGGAGGCGCTGGAGGCGTTGACGTCGTCGATCAGCGCCCGGCTCGCCAGGCTGACGGTGAACTCCCCGGTCTCGAGGACGTTGCGCAGCGTGTCCTTCTCGCCGACCGACGTGAACTGCACGATCGGCGGGTCGGCGCTCGCGACGGTGAAGAAGGAGTGCGGCGCCAGGTTGCCGACGCCGTCGGCCGAGAGACTGGACACCCAGGCGATCGGACGGGGCACGACGAGCGCGGTCAGCAGGCGGTAGCCGTTGACGCCCGGGGCGCCCGGGCGCAGGACGAGGTGCTCGTGGGCCATGGGCCGATCATGCCGCCATCGACGCCTGGAACGCCGGCAAGCCCGCCACCGAGGGCGAGCTCGACGGCTCGGCAAGCCGTGCACCGACGCCAAGCCCGGCGAGATCGCCTACGCGCCGGCGTACCGGACCGCCCACGGCCTGGGCTGACCGGCACAATGACCCCGTGTCCACGACCTCCGCCTCCCCTGGCCGACCCCGCGATCCCCGGGTCGAGGGTGCCGTGCGCACGGCGGTGCTGGAGCTCCTGGTCGACGGCGGCTACGAGGCCGTCAGCTTCAAGGAGGTCGCGCTGCGCGCCGGCGTCGGGCAGCCGACCGTCTACCGGCGCTGGGGCACGAAGGCCGAGCTGGTGGAGTTCGCGATCTTCGCCGTCTCCGAGTGGGCGCCGCCGGCACCCACCGGCGACCTCGAGGCCGACCTCGCCCGGCTCGCGGACGTGGTCCTCGAGGAGCTGTTGACACCGCCCGTGCACGCGGCGCTGCCCGGCCTGATCCTCGCGCACTACGACGCCCCCGACGAGCACACCCGGCTGCGGGCGTGGGCGGAGGAACCCGTCCTGGCGGCGTTCTCGGCGATCGTCGAGGCCGCCGGTCTCGACGGCGAGGTGCCGGGCGACGACGTCCGCGCGGCGTTCCAGCACTTCCTCGCGGCGCTCACCTTCACCGCGATGACCCGCGACCGGCCCACGGCCCGCCGGCTGGCGAGGAGTGCGGCTCGGATCACCGATCGGGCGCTCAGGGGTCTTGTTTCGTAGACCAAATAACGTTTAGCGTTCGCGGCACCCCGAACCCTCCTGGAGGTGCCCGCATGACCGTCCTCACCGCCGATTCCTGGGTCGCGACCGACCTGGGCGACCCGACGAAGGTGCTGCAGCGCCGGAGCGTCGAGGTCCGCGAGCCCGGACCCGGCGAGGTCCGGGTCAAGGTCGCCGCCTTCTGCGTGAACCTCAACGACACCGACGTGGTCCGTGGCCGCTACGCGATCCTGCCGCTCACGCCGCCGTTCACGCCGGGCATGGAGTCGGTCGGCGTCGTCGAGAGCGCCGGACCGGGCGCCGAGCACCTCGTCGGGCAGCGGGTGATGGGCATCCCCGTCATGGCACACGGCGGGTTCGCGCAGTACGCGATCCTCGACGCCGCCACCACCCAGGTGCTGCCGGCGTGGCTCTCGGACGCCGAGGCCGCCGCGGTGCACTACCCGTACCACCTGGGCTGGTTCGCGCTCGTCGAGCGTGCCCGGATCCACCCGGGCGAGACCCTCCTGGTCCACGCCGCCGCCGGCGGCAACGGCTCGGCCGCCGTCCAGCTCGGCAAGGCGCTGGGCGCCACCGTGATCGCGACCGCCGGCGGCCCCGAGAAGGTCGAGTTCGCCCGCAGCCTGGGCGCCGACGTCGTCATCGACTACCTCGACGGCGGGTTCGCCGACCAGGTCGACGAGGCCACCTTCGGCCACGGCGTCGACGTCGCCTACGACACCGTCGGCGGCACGGTCACCACCGAGACGTTCCGTTGCATGGGCATCCACGGCCGCCACCTGCTCGTCGGCTACAGCCAGGACATCGCCAACGACGGCGCCCCCGTCACCACCGCACCCGCGGTCTACGGCAACTTCTCGCTGTACGGCGTCTGCCTGGTCTACGTCGACGACCCGCTCGGCCTGCGCCGGACCCTCGGCTTCAACTGGCCCGCGCGCTCGGAGGGCCAGCACGCGCACGCCAAGCTGCTGACGATGCTGCGCTCCGGCGCGATCCGCACGGTCGTCACCGAGGAGATCTCCTTCGACGACCTGCCCGCCGCCATGGAACGCCAGGAGAACCGGCAGACCATGGGCCGCGTCGTGGTCCACGTCCCGCAGTGAGGCCGGCCGGACCGGGAATGCGCGGAGCCCGTGCCGAGGTGTCCTCGACACGGGCTCCGTGCGGTCAGGCGATCAGCCGCTCAGGGCTCAGACCGTCTTGCGTCGCGCCAGCACCAGGCCGGCACCGGCCAGCACCAGGCCCACGCCCAGCGGCATCAGCCAGCCCGCGGGACCACCGGTGTTCGGCAGCCCGGTCGCAGCCTGCTCGCTGTCGACCGCGTCCTTCGGCGGGTGGCTGGTCTCCTCGACGCCACCGACCTCGCACACCACGCCCGAGTCGACCGGAGTGGCCGCCAGGTTGTAGGTGTACGTCGAGTCGCCACTCTCGAAGACCTTGCCGAGCTTGCCGATCAGCTTGATCACGCCGTTGACCACCGAGACCGAGTAGTCCGCGGTCTCGGCCGGCAGGACCCAGGTCGCGTTGCTGGTGACACCGGCCGGGTTGCACGGGTCGTTCGGCGCGATCGCGGGAGCGATCAGGCACTTCTCGCCACTGTCGGCACCGAGGTTGACGACGTACGTCTTCACGAAGACCTTGTCGTCGCCCTCACCGGTGGTGCTGAAGTAGTTGGTGCCCGTCGCCGTGAAGGTGATCTTGCCGGCCACCGAGGTGTCCGCGGTCCAGGCGCCATCGGGGATGGCACCGAAGTGGATGTTGCTGGTCACGCCCGCCGGGTTGCACGGGTCGACCTGCGGCACCACCGGCGGGTCGATCTTCGTCCCGCAGTCCTCGGGGGTGAAGTCGTGGGACTGGTCCCCCTTGTCGGCGAAGGCGATCGCGATCGAGTCCTGGGCGTCCTCGAAGGGGAACGGGAAGTCGGCGTCGGTGACCTCGTCCCAGGTCTTGCCGCTGCCCGACGGGTCGACCGCGTTCACGCTGACGATGACGATGTGGTGCTCGAAGCCGGCCGGGGTGCTGACGTACTTGCACACCACGACCTTCTTCGGGCAGGCCTCCTGGTGCGCGGTGGGCACCGGCCAGGAGATCGACTCGACACCGCCGGGGAACACGGCCGGCGGGACCGGCGTGAAGGTGACGCTGCCGTCGTCGTTGCGCACCCAGGTGTAGTCGGGGCTGTTCGGCGGGTCGGCCCACTGCACGATACCGGTGCCGCACTCGTCGACCGGCTGCGGGTCCGGCGGCACGACCGCCGCGGTACCGGTGCAGTCCTGGTCCTCGGGGTCCGGGTCGTCGGGTGCGGGGAAGACCAGCTCGGTCGTCGGCGGCACCGACAGCGGCGCGAACCAGTAGCCGGCGTTCGCCGTCACGACCAGGCTGCCGTCGGGGTTGCGGGTGACGGTGAACCCGGTCCCGGTCAGCTCGCCCCAGACCGCGTTGTCCGGGCCACAGGGGTTGACGACCGTCGGCACGGGACGCTTGAGCATGATCGGGCAGACCGAGTCCGGCACCTGGCCGGGGATCTCGTTGTTCTTCAGGTAGCGCACCACGATCGAGTTCTGGGCGTCGGCGAAGGTGGTCGACGGGAACTTGCCGTCCCAGCCCTTCAGCGAGTTCACCGAGTTCACGATCACGTGGTGGGAGAAGCCGCCCGGCGTGCTGACGTACTTGCAGATCACCACCATCTTGGTGTTGTCGCTGTCGTCGTCCTCCTTGGCCGCGGCCTTCTCCTCGGCGGCAGCCGAGAAGACCGTGCCGGCGGAGGGGCTCAGCGTGACGGCCGCGGGCGCCGGAGCGGCCTCGTCGCCCTGCGGGGCCCCGTCGGCGAGCTGCTTGCCCTCGTCCTTCTTGCCCGCACCGGACTTGCCTTCGTCGGAGGCCGACGGCTGGTCAGCGGGCGCCGGGTCGTTGCTCGGCCCCGGGGCCGGGTCCGGCTTGGGGTCCGGAGCGGGCTCCGGCTTGGGCTCGGGCTTCGGTTCGGCGCTCGGCGCCGGGTCGGGCGTCGGCGTGGACTGCGACGTGTCCGGCGACGCGGGTGCCGGGTCGTCCACGTCGTCGGCGTAGGCGGGACCACTGAGGACAGTGCTCACCACCACGACCGCCGGCAGCAGGAGTGCGATCTTGTGGCGTCGTCGACGGGCCACGGCCCTCGACGGATCGCCGCCGCGCCGGAACGGGCGCAAGGAACTGGTCATCTGCGGGTTACCCCCATTGCGTCGCAACGAGGGGGGCCGTCGCGACCATTGCAAAGGTGAGGACATGGGCGGTCCGAGGACGCACGGCAGCGGCCGGAGACCCGATGTCCACGCCCCACCGCGAAACCCAGGTCCGGCCCTCGTCGCTCCGGTCGTCCGCGCCTCCCGAGAAGGAAGGGGCAACCAGAACCCAGACAAGCACCCTATGCAGGACGAAAGTCCCGCTCGCGGGATTTCCGGGTAAAACCGCCCGTCCCGAGAGAGATTTAACCTTCCCGGGTGATCCGCACCACAGGATCCTGCGACGGACGCCCGGGCCCGCCCCGAAGGACGAGACCCGGGCGCCGCCGACGGGTCAGCCGATCGGCCGGGCGATCACCACGAGGTTCTTCGTGTAGTGGAACCGCCCACCCGAGACCACCTTGGCCGTGCACGTCACCAGCGCCAGGCGGTGCTCGCCCTTCGTGGTGAAGATGCCACTCGGCAACGGCTTGCTGCGGGCGTAGGCCTTCACGGAGACGATCTTGAACTTCATGACCCCGTGCGGGCCGTTGATCTTGACGATCTGCCCCTTGCGGGCCTTCTGCAGCTTGTACAACGCCCCCGGCTTGTCGTGCCGGTCGGACACGTGGCCGGCGATGACGGTCGTGCCGATCAGGTCGTCGACTGCTGCCGACCGGTTGAGCCAGCCCACCAGTCCGGGCGCCGGCACCTGCATCCGGCCACCCTTCTCGGTCGCCGTGGCGACCCGGGCCTTGATGCCGAGCGCCTTGATCCGCAGCGTGGTCACCGCTGCCCGATCGGTCCCGCCGGGCACGGGGCCGGAGAAGCCGGTCCCGATGGCCAGCGGGGCGTAGTCGGCGCGGTGCACCAGGAACGCCTGCACGTTGCCGCACACCTTGTCGGTCGGCACCGCGTCCGAGGTGTCACGGAACGAGATCACCCAGGTGTAGTAGCCCGGCTCGCCGACGCTCACCGGGCTGGTGGACGTCTGCCCGTTCCCGGCCTGGAAGGTCTGCGTCGCCACCACCGTGTCACCGCGAACGGCCGCCGTGGCCGACGGGCCGTAGAGCACCGCCGTCACCGTGGTCGTGGTGCCGGCGGGGAGACCGCTGAGCTGGACGACGTGCTGCACCGACTTGGCGCCCGTCGAGCCGTCGAGCGAGACCGGCAGCGACACGCTCGTCGAGGCACCGGTGGTGCAGGTGACCTTCGGGACCTCGATCGGCGCCTTCTCGGGGATGGTGTAGGTCACCGTGGCGGTCGACGAGCCGGTCGCTCCCTCGGTGAACAAGGCGGTGTTGTCCTCGTTGACGGTGCCGTGGTCGGCGTACGTCATCGGGAAGGACGGGAACACCGTCGTCTCCGAGATCTCCTGCGGGAAGCCCGCGGACTCGGGCGCCTTCGGGTCGTCCACGGTCACCGTCTGCTGGTCGCTGCCCTCCTGGAGGCTGGCCTCCGGGAACTCGATGCCGCCCTTGACGACCTCGATGGTCGGGGTCAGGTCGAGGTTGGGGTCGGCGTAGGTGAACGTCACGTGGTTGGTGTACGTCGTCCCGAGCTCCGGCTTCGCGCCCTCGAAGGTGCACGCGTAGGGGACCGACAGCGTTCCGGCGGTCTCCCCCACGGCCTTCGGGATGGTGCCCTCGTCGGCCTCCAGCGTGCACTGGCTGCCGGCGAGCGCCGGGGTCAGGCCGGTGTCGGTCAGCTCGGACACGTCGATCGGGTACGGGTTGGTGTTGCTCAGCGTGACCGTGCCCTGCAGGCCGAAGACCTCGTTCGAGACCTCCTTCGTGGCGGTGATGTGGTAGTTGACCGTCTGTGCACCGTCGACCGTGCCGAGGTCGAGGTCGTGGACCTGCTCGCCGCCGTTCTGCTCGACGGTCTTGTCGATGGTCCACGTCACGAGCTCGGAGTGGCTCGACTCGGCCGTCTTGGTGGCGGTCGGCGCATCCGCCGGGCCGCACAGGTGCACGTTGGTGGAGTCCTCGACGCCCGCAGCGGTGATCGCCGCGGTGTTCGGGTGGTCCACGCAGCCGTTCGGCACGGGGTACTCGACCGGGTAGGCCGGGAAGGTCGTCGTCTCGGAGATGGTCGCCGGGAAGCCCGCACCGTCGGGCGCGTTGTCGTCGGTGACGGTCACGGTCTGCGGGTCACTGCCCGGGAGCAGGGTCGCCGCGGGGAACACGATGTCACCGGAGGTGACGCCGATCGGCTGCTGCAGGTGCGGGTCGGTGATCGTCGCGTGGTTCTGGTAGGTCGTACCGACCACCGGCTGGGCGGTCGGGAACGAACAGCTGTAGTCGACCTCGATCGTGCCCGGCTGGACCTGCGTGCCGCCCGGCACCGTCACGGTGGTGTCCTCGAGTGTGCAGCTGCTGCCGGCGACGGCGGGGGTCAGTCCCGTGTCGGCAAGGGTGACGTCCACGGCGTCGGGGTTGGGGTTCGACACGGTCAGCGAGCCCTGCAGGCCGAAGGCCTCCTCGGACACGGTCTTGGTGGCGACCACGTGGTAGGTCTCCGTGTCGGGTTCCGTGATGTCCTTGTCGACGCTGTGCGTGCCGCCCGGGGTGCCGTCGTCGATCACCTTGCTGATGTCCCAGGTGACCTTCTCGACGTGGGTCGGCGTGGCCGTCTTGGTGCCCGAGGGCGTGTGGTGACAGGTGACGACGACCGTGGCGTCGGCCGACTGGCCGGTCTCGGTGATCGTCGCCGTGTTCTCGTGCTCTCCGGCGTCCTCGCCGCAGGTGAAGGACTCCGGGTAGGTCCACGAGTCCGAGCTGTCCGCGGTCCACGCCTCACCGTTGGTGTCGGTGACGTGGATCGTGTCGTTGACGAGCTTGGTCGGGGCGCCGAAGTGCACCGGCACCGTGGCGTCGTACGCGACGTCACCCAGTGCCTCCACGCCGCTGGAGATCGTCGCCGTCGCCGTGTTCGTCTGGTCCGCGCCGCTGGTCAGCGCCTTGCTGTAGGTGCACTCGAAGGACTCGTCGGGCGCCAGCGTCTTCGGGAACGTGACGCTGCCGCAGTCGGGGGTCACGGCGCCGCTGGCCGAGAGCGTGTCGGTCACGCCGGTGACCACGGCCGTGAGGTTCGAGGTGTTCTCGACCGTGATCGTCCCCGAGACCTTCCAGTCGCTGTCGGTGCCATCGTCCTTGGTGACACCGACGGTCCAGTCGGTGCTGCCGGACTCACCGTCGTTGAGGTCGAGACTGGTCGGGTCGGCCGACTTCGTGATGTCCCAGCCGAAGGTGCGCGTGTACGACGTCGTCGCGGTCTTCGTGACGCTCACGAAGGGGTAGACCTTGGTGTCCCACTCCTCGAAGCCGCCGTCCGAGGCGAAGGTGGGGTCCGCGTTGCCCCACTTGCTGTAGAGCACGAACTGGGTCGTGCAGGCGGGGTTGCCGTAGTTGCAGCTCGCCGGGATGGCGATGTTGCCGGTGGGAACCAGGTAGCGCAGGTCGGCGCGGCCGGAACCGCTGTTGACGTCGTTGATCTGGATGTCGCCGGAGAAGTCGTAGACCTTGGTCGCCGTGTTGGAGGCGTTCGTGTTGAACGGGTAGTCCGTGAGGTCCGGGTTGGCGGCGAACCAGACCTCGAGGTCGGTCAGGTCGATTCTCGAGGTGCTGTTGGTCTCGTTGATGTCGGCCCACAGCTCCCAGTACCGCTGGCCGCCCAGCTGGACGACCGGGATCTCGCTGACCTTGATCGGGTGGGTCCAGGTGCCCGCCTTGGTGTCGAACTCCTTGGTGCCGCCGGTGTTGTAGCCGGCCTCGGTGCCGTCCTTCCCGAGGCGCACGAAGGGCTCGAACACACCGGTGCCCGACGAGCCGAGTGCCTGGTAGGCGCTGGAGTCGCCGACGTAACGCACGTCGGCGCCCTCGGCGGTGGTCACCTGCTTGCTGCCGCTCCCGTCGGCGACCATGACGTCGTACGGAACGCCTCCGATGTTGCCGTCGGCATGGGCTGCCGCACCGAAGGAGAGAGAGGCGCCCACAGTGACGGTGGCGACCAGGGCAGTGAGGGTGCGCCGGGACCGGCGCGAGGATCGAGACATGGACAGGACTCCCCGACGGCCGGAGCGAAGGGGGCCCACGACCGCGATCATGGAAACTGGATCGGACAGCGCCGGGAAGCGTCGGTCCCCCGTCCGCGCCCCACCGCGAACCCGCGTCCCGAACTCCCCGTCGGTCATCGCCACGTCCCGAGCAGCGCGGTGGCCGGACGATCGATCAACGGCACACCGGCCGCAAGGTCTCGCCATGACGCCGGCCCGGCCGGAGATTTAACTCTGCGAGCCCACAGGTCGCTGAAATCCTCCGGATTGGTCTAGACCAGCAGCGACGGGCTGCGGGACCTCGTCGCGTCAGGCGGCGTAGTCGCCTGCGAGGACGATCGCCTGTTCCTCGAGCAGGTGGTACTCGGCTCGGGTGATGGTGGTCGTGCCGCTGCCGGTGACGAGGCGGTAGAGGCCGTGGGGTGTGCCCCAGACCCAGCGGTCGGGTCCGAGCTGCAGGACGGTGTAGCCGAGGTGGGTCTTGGCTCGGTGGTGGTGTCGCGACAACGGGGTGTCGTTGTGGTCGCCGGTCTGGCCGGGGGGACCGTTCTTGTCATACGGGGTGGTGTGGTCGTGGTCGGGTGCCCGGCCGTGCTGGGTGAAGAGGCCGGTGGCGTGGGGGAAGACGTCTCCGGTGGTGCGGAGCTCGGTGCGGTGTTTGACGTCGGTGGGGTGCTCGTAGCCGTTGACGGACCTTCCGGTGTGGAGGTCGATGACCGGGGTGAGGGTGATGGTGGTGTGGCGGCGGAGCAGGTCGCGGACCTGGTCGAGAAGGCGGGGGCCGAGGCCTTCGACGCGGGCCAGGGGGCCGAGGGTGCCGTCGGCCTGTTGGGCGAGGTGGACGACGATCTCCGCAGCCGGGGCAGGCGCGGTGTTGCTGGGTTCAGGCTCCGCGTCTTCATCGTCGGTTCCGTGGAGGAACGCGAGGACGGCGGCGGGGTCGGCCAGCATCGCGAAGGCCTCGGCGCGCCAGTGGTCCATCCCCAGGGGCGCTTCGCCGTCGGCGGGCGGTGCTGCCTGCTCAGCGAGGGCGGTGGCGAGGTCCTCGACCGTACGGGCGTGGGCGACCGCGTCGGCCTCGTCGATGCGGGCGAACACGACACCGATGCCGGCGGTGTTGTCGAGGTCGTCGACCTGGGAGCCGGGGCGGGGTTGGGGGTACCAGACACCCTTGCCCCTGCGGTTGTCGCTGATCCGCTTCGCGTGGGCGGCCGGGTCGGCCTCGATGATCTTGGCTTCGGCGATCGTGAGGATCCGTGCGGGTGCCTCGTCCAACGCGGCGGCGACCGCGTCGTCGACGAGACGAGCCTGGTGGCGGTCGAGCTTGCGGGACCAGCGGGCGACCTTGCGGGCCACCCACACCTCGCACCGCCCGGCACGGACGCCGGCCCAGACCTTCGGGAGGCGGTGGCGCAGGTCGAACGCGTCGGCCAGGGCGTTGCGGGTGGTCAGCACGCCCTCGTGGCGGGCGATCGCGATCTCGACCAGCGCCAGGTCCTGGATCTCCGGCGTCCCGTCCCCACCGAGGGTGATCAGCCTGGGGCCGCCGAACTTCACGGGCACGGCGTCGGGCTCGGCCTGCGGGTCTCCGGAGTGGAGGTCGGCCCAGGCGAGCAGCAGCTCCAGCTTGCGAACCTCGAGCAAACGGGCGTCACGCACGCTCTCCTCGGCCGCGTGGAGCAGCTGCTCCGGTGTGGCTTCCGAGAGGTCCGAGATCATGCTTGATTCTATCGCACACATGTTCGAACGACCAGTGTTGCTCGGTGACTTTCCCCTTGTTTCTAGGGGTTTTTGAGGACCGCGCAAGGCGGGCCGACCGCGCAACCGAGCCATCTTCGCGGCTTCCTCGTCGGTGCGCCTTTCAACGACTGTGCCGGCTACGTGACCGAGGCCCGCGGAGAGCTCACCAGCCGTCAGCCCAGTACGGCGACCGCGGCGCCGTACCCCTCGGGCACCACGACGTCACGCACCGTCCAGGCGCCCAGGGTCCGGCTCGGAGCACCGTCGGTGCCGAGGTAGTCGAGGTGGGGGTCGCGCCCCAGGCCGATGCCGATCCCCTTGAGGTAGGCCTCGGTGCGCGCCCATGCGCGGGTGAAGCGCACGGTGGCGCGACCGCCGTCGAGGGTGCCGTGGGCCGCGGCCTCGATCTCCTCGAGCTCGCGCGGGTGCAGCAGCTTGGCCAGCGCCACCGGGTCGTCGGGGTGGCGCTCGACGTCGACGCCGACGGCGACGTCGGCCACGGCGACGAGGACCTGGCCGGGGGTGTGGCTCAACGAGAACTCGATGCCCGAGCCCTCGGCTCGCGGCCGGCCGTGCGGCTCACCGCAGCCCGGACAGGGGTGCCGCCCCCAGACCACCTTCTCCGGCGGGGTGTCGGACACGGCGCCGACCACCAGGCGGGCCGCGGCGTGCGCGATCTCGTAGGCGCGGCGCAGCTCCGCGCGGACGTACGACGACGCCTGCTGCCGCTCTCCCTCGTCGAGCCAGTCGCGCGCGACGTGGAGCTCCTCGTCACCCAGCGTCTCGGTCGGGACCCGCCAGACCGCGACGCCGTCCGCACCCCGGGTCACCGGGGTGTTGAGGAGGGAGTCGAGGACGGCCGGGATCACCGGCTCGGTCCGCTGGTCCGGTACGGCCTTCGCCACGTTGCGCGTCATCACTCACGAGGCTAACAAGTGGGTGTGAGCCGGCTCACCGCGCGGTCGCGTGCAGGGTCCGTCGTACGGCGGCCAGGTCCCAGCCCGGCGTGGGGACACTGGCACGCAGCCGCCGGGTGTAGTCGTGCTGCGGTGCGTCGAGGACGTCCTCGGCGCGGCCCCGCTCGACGACGGCGCCGTGGTGCATGACGACGACGGTCTCGGTGAGCTGGCGGACCACGGCGAGGTCGTGGCTGATCAGCACGTAGGTGATGCCCAGGCGCTCGCGCAGGTCGATGAGCAGGTTGAGCACCTGCGCCTGGATCGAGACGTCCAGCGCAGCGACGGACTCGTCGAGGATCAGCACCTCCGGCTCCGCCGCGAGCGCCCGGGCGATGGCGACGCGCTGCCGCTGACCGCCCGACAGGGCGCGAGGCAGCGCGCTGCCCTGCCGCTGGTCGAGCCCGACCATGCCGACGAGCTCGGCCACCCTCCCTGCGCGCTCGGCCGCCGACCAGTCGGGCCGGTGCAGGCGCAGCACCTCGTCGATCGCCCGGTCGACCGGCTGGCGCGGGTCGAGGCTGGAGTACGGGTCCTGGAAGACGATCTGCACCTCACGGCCGCGCAGCCGTCGCTCCGATCCCCCGCGGGCCGGTGTCGAGCGGTCCCGTCCGCAGGCACGGATGGTGCCGGCGGTGGGCCGCTCCTGGCCGGTGATCATCTTGGCAACGGTCGTCTTGCCCGATCCGGACTCGCCGACGATGCCGAGCGACCCGCCCCGGCGCACGGCGAAGGACACCTCCTCCACCGCGACGACGTCGCCGAACGTCTTGCGCAGGCCGACGACCTCGAGCACGGGCTCGCTCTCGTTCACCCCAGCCTCAGGCATGGTGGACTCCTCCCAGGGTTCCGCGCAGGGCCTCGACCCGGACGCACCGGGCGGCGCCACCGTCGGCGGGCACCAGGACCGGAGCGGCGGACGTGCAGGCCGGCTCGACGTACGGGCAGCGGCCGGCGAACGCGCAGGCGTCGGCCGGCGCCTCGAGGGCCGAGAGCGGCCGGCCGGGGATCGCGACCAGGCGGGCGGTCCGGTCGAGCAGCGGCCGGGCGGCGCCCAGCGCCGCGGTGTAGGGGTGCAGCGGGTCGTCGTGCAACAGGCGGGACTCCCTCACCTCGACGATCTCGCCGGCGTACATGACCGCGGTCCGGTCGCACACGGCGGCGGCCAGGTCGAGGTCGTGGGTGATGAAGAGGACCGACAGTCCGAGTTCGCGGCGCAGCTCGTCGAGCAGCCCCATGATCTCGGCCTGGGTGGTCACGTCGAGCGCCGTGGTCGGCTCGTCGGCGAGCAGCAGCCGGGGCTCGGTGAGCAGCGTGCTGGCGATCATCACGCGCTGCAGCAGGCCGCCGGACAGCTCGTGCGGGTACTGGTCGAGACGACGCTCCCCGTCGGGGATGCCGACCTTCGCGAGCATGGCGATCGCCCGGGCGGCCGCGTCCTTCTTCTTCACCGAGCGGTTGGTGCGCAGCACCTCGGTCATGAAGTCGCCCACGCGGCGGACCGGGTTGATGTGCACCCGCGGGTCCTGGAAGACGACGGCGACCTCGGACCGGTAGGCCCGCAGCGCCGCCCCGGACAGGGAGGCCACGTCCGAGCCGTCGAACCGGACGGAACCGCGCTGGCGGGCACCCGCGGGCAGCAGCCGGTCGATCGCGCGGACCGTCATCGACTTGCCCGATCCGGACTCGCCGACCAGGCCGACCGCCTCGCCCTGGGCGACGGTGAAGGAGACGTCACGCAGCACCGAGCGGTGCTCGCCGGCGACGAGCAGGTCGAGGCCCAGGCCGTCGACCTCGAGCAGCGGCGTGCTCATCGGCCACCGTCCTTCCCGGCCCGCTCGAGCAGCCGCTCCCCGAGCAGGTTCATGGCAACGACGACCGCGACGATGCAGGCGCCGGCGCACAGCGCGGGCAACGGGTAGCCGAGCAGGATGCCCGACTGGTTCTCGGAGATCATCACGCCCCAGTCCGGGTCGGGCGGCTGCACGCCGATGCCGAGGTAGGAGATGACCGCGAGGTCGAGCACGGCGTACCCGAACAGGATCGAGCCCTGGGCCACCATGAACGGGAAGACGTTGGGCAGCACGTGCCGCAGGCAGATCGCCGTGGCGCCGAGGCCCTGGACCTCGAGTGCCGTGATGTAGGGCTGGTTGCGCTCCTTGAGCATCGCGCTGCGCAGGATCCGCGCCACGAAGGGCGTGTAGGCGACCGCCATCGCGAGGACCGCTGCCCACAGGCCCGCCCCGAACACCGCCGCCGTGAGCGCAGCGAGCAGCACGCCGGGGAACGCGAACAGGATGTCGAGACCGGCGGAGACGCCTGCGTCGACCATGCCGCCGCGCCACGCGGACACCAGGCCGAGCAACGAGCCGATCGTCATGCACAGCACCACGATCAGCAGCGGCCCGAGCATCGAGGACCGGGCACCGGCCAGGATCCGGGACAGCACGTCGCGGCCCTGGACGTCGAGGCCGAGCAGGTGCTCGCCGCCGGGGGCGATCCAGGCCTGCGCCAGGTCGGCCTGGTTGGGATCGTGCGGCGCGACCAGTGGGCCGACGACGGCGATCAGCGTGGCCAGCCCGACGACGGCGGCCGAGACCCAGCCCGTCACGCCGAGACCGGTACGACGGCGCCTGCGGACCGGCTTCGTCCCCACCACGGGGGCGGCGACGGCGCTCACGCGGCGGCCTTCGCGCCGAGCTCGACCCGCGGGTCGAGGACGGCGTACATGGTGTCGACCACGAGGTTGACGAGGACGAACGCGACCACGAGCACGAGCGAGATGCCCTGCACGACGGCGATGTCCTTGCCCTGCGCCGACTTCACGAGGTACTGGCCCAGGCCGTTGAGGCCGAAGGACGTCTCGACCACCGATGAGATCGCGATGAGGCTCGCGACGGTCACGCCGGTCACGGTGGTGATCGGGATGGCCGCGTTGCGCAGCACGTGCCGGGTGATGACGAAGTGCTGCGGGATGCCGCGGCTGATGGCGGTCTGCACGTGCTCGCGCGCGACCTCCTCGCGGATCGCGGTCCGGGTCACCCGCGCCACGACGGCGACCGACGACAGCGCGAGCGCCACCGCCGGCAGGGTGAGGTGCTCGAGGTGCCCGAGGAACCCGTCACCGGTCCCGATCGTCGGGAACCAGCCGAGGGAGACCGCGAACACCGCGATCAGGACGATCGCCGCGACGAAGGCGGGGACGGCCGCGGCCATCGAGGAGACGACCAGGATCGACGAGTCGATCCACCCCGGCCGCAGACCGGCGAGCAGGCCCAGGCCGATGCCGAGGACCACGATGATCACCGCGGCGTAGAGCACGAGGCTCAACGTGATCCAGGCGCGGTCGGCGATGAGCGAGGAGACGTCCTCGTGCAGCGGGATCGACACCCCCAGGTCGCCGTGGAGGGCACCGGAGAGCCAGTGCCAGTACTGCGCAGCGAAGCCCTCGTCGAGGTGGTAGCGCTTCTCGAGCACCGCCTGCGCCTCGGGAGACAGCGTCTTGCCGCCGGACAGCGCGGCGAGCGGGTTGCCCGGTGCGACGTAGGTCGCCGCGAAGATCGCGAAGCTGGCGACGAGGAGCGTCACCGCCAGCATCGCGACCCGGCGCAGCAGGTATCCGAGACGCATCAGCGTGCTCCCAGGTGGTCGGCCCACGGGGAGGACATGTACGCGAACGACGACACCGCACCCGTCAGCTGGTTGCTGGTCACGAGCACCGCGTTCGGCTGCGCGGTGGGGATCCACGGCATCTGCTCCATGGTCTTGCGCTGCGCCTCGATGACCAGCTTCGCGCGGGCGTCCGGGTCCTCGGTGCCGCGGGCCTGCTCCATCAGCGAGGTGATCTCCGGGTCGTCGAAGCCGGAGTAGTTCTGCGCGCCGTCCGGCAGCACCACGGTCGCGGAGAGCGCGGCGGGGTCGGCGTAGTCGCCGTAGGTCACCGTCGGGAAGGCGTCGATGCCCTCGCGCGCCTTGGGGTCGATGAAGAAGTTGATGAACGCCTCGGCGGAGACGGACTTGAACTCCACCTTCAGGCCGATCTTCTCGCCCGCGGTCTTGAAGGCACCGGCGGTGTAGGCGATGTCGGGGATCGCCGAGGACATGCCGATCGTGATCGTCCGTCCGGCCGCGCCGGCCTCGTCGACCAGCTTCCTGGCCTTGGTCAGGTCCTGCTCCAGGGCCGGGCTCTCGTCGTACGCCGCCTGGTAGGTGTCGCGCGCCGACGCGAAGGTGCCGGGGTTGGCGAGCCAGCGGGCCTCGGTCGCCGCACCGTGGTAGACGTTCTCGACGATGCCGTCGCGGTCGAGCGCGAGCGACAGTGCCTGGCGCACCCGGACGTCGCTCAGCGTGCCCTTCAGGTTGCTGATGACGAGTGCGGCGGTGGCGTAGCCGGGGCCCTGGGTCACGGTGACGGCCTTGTCGTCCTCGAGGACCGGCAGGGTCGAGATGGCCGGCGGGTAGGTGCCGCCGATCTCCCCGGCGATGAGCGAGGAGGTCAGCGCAGCCTCGTCGACGACGCCCTTGAGGGTGATCCTC